>NZ_JBFTPT010000006.1:0-419177 GCF_056398625.1 Paenibacillus sp. 01T431 | reverse complement strand
GGACATTGAAGCCTACATTCACTTTTACAATTACGAACGATTACAGGCGAAACTAAACGGCCTCAGTCCAATGGAGTTTAGGACTAAGGCCGTTTAACAGGTTTTATTATTTGTAATGTCTACTTGACGGGGTGCAGTTCAGTGCGCTGTTAAACGCGCTTGGACAGCCTTATTTGTTATTAGTCTTCCCATACGGCTACTAATTCATTGTATTCGTTATAGAGCTCCGCAGGGTCCGATTCTTTGTTGTTCCAAATATTTGTTGCTCCCCAAAGGAGCAGGTCATCATCTGATGAACGCACCTCGTCTGCTGAGGAAATGATTACTCTTTTCTGTGCATTCAGGACATATTGGCCAAACGGATAGGTTTGATTGCCTCGAACGCTAACCAGCTTCCAGCCTTTCATTTGAATGGCATCATCCGTCGTATTCGTTATGGTGACAAGCTCGGCTTGTTTGTCCACCTCAATCGTAATGCCGCTTCGCGCCGCTTTTTTTACAGGGAAGCTTGTGTGATTAATTTCGGCGTCATTGCTCCATAAACCTTGCTTAGCTTGTTCAGCTTGCTGCTCCAGCTGCTTGTATGCGTTTTCCATCTTGACGTTAGGCTCTATGATGAGTACCTTCGCAAGACCTTCCTCGATAAGTGCCTCGTTTAATATTCGTCCATCCTTCAGCTCCACGATTGCGAGCGTACGATCGTAGCGATCTTTAAGCTCCTTATCGAAAGTAAGCCTAACCTCTTGCGACTCTGTCAGAAGCGTCTCAGTGAAGGCAGCAGCTTCGGGTCCGAATGGATCGGCTGGACTATCTTGTTTCTTGGTCTCCGGCGTATCCACATAAAGCAGTCGAATCGTCGTTTCACTAGAACCTGTTTTGATTTTGAAAGTATCACCATCTATAAAGCCAGCTACCTGATACCATTGGTTGGTTTGTATAACGTTCGAAGAAAGCTCGGAAATGGCCGTACAGCCGGCAAGCGGCATGCAAATGAGCATGAGGAGAATGATTATAATTCTTTTCATAGATGCGGTACCTCCACCCCAATTTGCAGTTTATATACAATCTTCTTATTACTATAACACATCTTGAACATAAAAATCGCGCAGTTGTCCAGATACTTAAAGCATAAAATGGTGTTAATTTCTTCATACTGTGAGGAAGAGCAAGATCTAGGCTGTTTTTTTGAGAGGCCGTTTTGATGAATTTTTGAAGGAGGAGAATGATGCAGCATCCAAACGATCGGCCATTAATTGTGCAATCAGACTTAATGGTTCTGCTTGATGAACGCAAGCCACATGCACAGCAAGCTAGAGATAAGCTCGTTCTCTTCATGGATGCAATTAGAAGAGCTGGAGCGATCCATACTTATCGAATGACACCTTTGACTCTCTGGAATGCAGCAGCAGCTGGGATTACTGGCGAAGAAATCATAGGTTGGCTAACAGATTACAGCAGATACGAGCTGCCATTTCAAGCGGAGGCAATGATTCGCAAACTGATGAGCAGATATGGCAAGCTTTGGTTGTCTACGGAATCGAACAAACTGATGCTGCACGGAGAACAAGCTATTTTGGATGAGCTTTCGGAACAATCGTCAATAACAAGCTGGGTAAAAGCACGGCTTAATGCCGCTTGGGAGCTTGATGAAGGCTGTAGAGGCGCCTTGAAGCAGGAGCTGACACGACTTGGATATCCTGTCATTGATCTAGCAGGATATCATGTGGGCGAGGAGCTCCCGGTAAAGCTGAGGAAGCATACGCTGCGAAATCGTTTGTTTGATTTAAGGGACTATCAGCAGGCTGCTGTCGAGCTTTTTTATAAGGAAGGCAAAGTGGAAGGCGGGAGCGGCGTAATCGTGTTGCCTTGCGGAGCGGGTAAAACCATTGTGGGCATAACCGCATTGGCTCGTTTGGGCAGAGCAACACTTATACTTACTTCTAATTCTACCTCCGTAAAACAATGGAAAGACGAGCTGCTGGATAAAACGTCGCTGTTGAATGCGGATGTTGGTCAATATTGCGGCACATTGAAGCAGGTACGCCCTGTTACGATAGCAACTTACAATATTTTGACGCATCGCAAATCCAAGGAGTCCCCTTTTACCCATATGAAGCTGTTCTCCCAACGGGATTGGGGGCTAATTATTTACGATGAGGTGCATTTGCTGCCAGCTCCAGTCTTCCGGATGACTGCAGATATACAAGCGACAAGACGGCTTGGCTTAACCGCGACACTCGTACGTGAGGATGGCTGTGCTGAGGATGTATATTCATTAATAGGTCCGAAGCAGTTCGACATGCAATGGAAGACAGCCGAGGCTGGCGAGTATATAGCGGCAGTAGCTTGCACAGAGATTAGGGTTCCACTACATATAAGTAAAGCGACTTTGTATGCACAGGCCTCTGCGCGTTCCAAGCTCAGATTGGCTGCGGAAAATCCTGCAAAAATCAAAGTTGTAGAGCAGCTATTGCGGGAGCATGCAGGCAAACCGACTTTAATTATTGGCCAGTATTTGCACCAGCTGCATGAGCTGTCCGCAGTTATTGGCGCTCCCTTGCTGACGGGAGAGGTGCCGCAGCTCGAGAGACAAATGCTTTATGACAGCTTTAAAGCAGGCGACATATCGGTGTTAATCGTATCCAAGGTAGCTAATTTTGCAGTGGATTTGCCTGATGCATCCGTAGCCATTCAATTATCCGGCAGCTTTGGCTCACGGCAGGAGGAAGCTCAGCGGATTGGGAGATTGCTGCGGCCAAAAGCGATTAACAATTGCGCATGGTTTTATACCATTGTAACGGATCAGACGAAGGAAACGGAATTTGCGATGAAAAGACAGCTTTTTATGCTGGAGCAAGGGTATCACTACGAGAGACTTAGTTTGCCGCATGATGAGGACAAGCTTGAGGAGGCTGCTGCTCTATGAAAATGAAACAGCTGCTAGGCAAGTTAACTGCTGAGCGCTTGGATCATATGATGCAGGGACCGCTATGGAAGACAGCTGGTCAAAGAGGCCTGACATGGGGTGAAGCAGCGGTAGACGATGAGACAATTCGAGAAGCTGTATCTATGCTCTCGCCGTATGCAGCGGAAGTATTGACGGAAATGCTGCGTTATTTTGCAGCTGCTCCCGCAGACGGAGAACGGCTCCTTAAAGTTCTTCGGAACAACACAAGCCTCTCAGGGGCGGAATGTCAGCTCGCATTGGCAGAGCTTGAGGAATGGGGCGTATTATTCACGGTACATAAAGTATGGGGAGAGAGTCTGTATTTTATGCCTGTAGAATGTTTCGCAGTGTGGCAGAGGATGTTATTCCCATACAAAGCTGAGGCGCTGACTGAGCTTCAGAGGGAAAGACTAATGAATGGTGTCATGCGACCTTATTGCAGGCCGCTTGGCAGACAGCTGCTCAGTGCCTTTTCGTTATTGGGGAGAAGCGGCTTATCTCTTACGACAAACGGCACGCTTCCCAAGAAGACGATTGCTAAGCTGCTGCAGGCTGCAGATTTGGAGGAGTGCTGGCTTAAATCATTTGATCTGAAATGGTCCTACTCAGATATTTATCCTGTACAGGTTGCCTTCATTTTGGAAGCAGGTTTTGCGTTTGGGCTGTTAACAGCAGTGAATGGGGCATTGAAATGGAATGATGACCAGCTTAGAAAATGGCTAATGCTTGATGAGGCAGTGAGAGAATATCAATTAATGAATTGGTGCTTGGCGCTGCTGCTTCCAGCCGCGGGTGGAAACGCCCATTTGGCTGCCTCGTTGACGAGTCTTCAAGCAGGTGAATGGTATTCTAATCAGCGTGTGGATACGTGGCTTCATGAGAATCGTATCGTTGCCGATATAGGCCAGGAGCAAAACATAAATCGAAGTCAACCAAGGCCAAGCTGGTTTGGTTTATGGCATAATCTAGGCTGGATGGAGCTGGTAGATTGTCAGCAAGCAGCGGACAATGAGTTTTTTTTCAGATGGAAAGCAGCTGCTCCATTACGTAAAGAGCCTCCGATGCAGGTGCAGGAGCTTGATGCAGTTGTTACTGTTCAACCGAATGGGGAATTGATTGTACAGCGAGAATGTCCCTTCTGGATAAGGTGGGAGCTGGAGCTGATAGCTGAACGCAAATCAGATGAGCAGGTTTCTGTTTACCGTCTTGAAGCAGCATCAATTACAAGGGCGCTGGAGCAAGGAAGATCAAGAGCCTCCATTCAAAGCTTTCTTGAGCAGGCATCAGGCGGAGATCATTTGCCTTCTACGGTAATCGCTTTGTTGGAAGTATGGACGAGCCGTGCTAGCCGTACTTTTTTCGCAGAAGTTGCGCTGCTGCGCTGCGATAGTGAAGAGATGGCGGCAATAGTGGAAAATGATTCTGGTGTAGCCCCTTTATTGATGGAGAAGCTTGGTCACTTGGATTTCATTGTTGAAAAGTCTCATATAAGTGAGATTCGATCATGTTTGCAAAAAGCAGGATATCCCGCACGCAAAATGGTTCAGACAGAATTTGCGAATGACGAATATAAATACCCATTCGTTAGTTTCGAGATAGACGGATCGCGCTTACTTGAACTTCTGCCGAAGGAGGAATCAAAAATACCCGCTCCATCTTATATTTATGAATCTTTTCCGCTTCATCATTATGAACTCAGTGATTTAGCCGCTAGGAAAAAACCGCTATTGTTCTCTGAAATGGAGCTTGTGCCTTCCATGTGGACAAAGCAGCTGCGTGCATACCATCATTCGACAAGAAAAGAATTAATCGAGAAGGCATTGCAATGGCAAACGCCTGTTCAGCTTCGCATGGAACGAGAGCTTCGTTCGTTTGTGCCTGAGAAGCTTGAGCAGCAAGGCGACGGATGGGCCGTCGTCGGGCTGCTGCGTGATGACCCGCAGCGAGAGCAGATCAGGCTGACTCCTGATATGTGGGAAGAGATGTGCTTAGTGATACCAGGCCAAGGCAGCCCAATATAATCTCTATCTATTGGCTAATTAAATATGATATGATAGTGTAGAATTTAGCGAATGGGAAAGAGGTGGATAAATGCCAACTGCTGAAGGTTTAACGGCTATTCAGTTGGAGCAACCGCAAGGCGGCGTTTCTTCTCTCGATATGGCGTCGCTGCTGCTTTGCGCCTATGATTTAGGTGATTCGATTAATCAATCGGCGGAAGTTGCCGAATATTTATATTGGAAGTCAGCTGTGAATGAAGATGAAGAAGTGAAGCAAATTACCAAACGGTTCGATAAAGCGAAGATACTGTTTGAGGAATGCCAACGATTCGGGCGCTTTCATCCTGACTACAACGAAGCGAAAGACAAAGTGAAGCAAATCGAACGAGAGCTAAGCGAAATTGAAAGCGTTCGCCGCTTCAAGCTAGCCGAGCAGATCGTCGATGAAATGCTTTATGATGTATCCCGCACGATAGCGGAGTCCGTTTCGGACAATATTAAAGTGCCTGGCAATGAAAAAGCTGCCGGCGGCGGTAGCTGTGGAAGCGGCGGCTCATGCAGCTGTGGAAGCGGCGGTTGCGGTTAAGTTATAAGCCATAAGAGCGAACAAGGAAGAAGCATAGGCTTACGAAGTGAGGTTTGCTACGCAAACCTAGGTAAATGCTTACGAAGTGAGGTTTGCTCCGCAAACCTAAGTAGATGCTTACGAAGTGAGGTTTGCTCCGCAAACCCAGGTAAATGCTTACGAAGTGAGGTTTGCTACGCAAACCTTTTAGGAGGGAAAAGATGCTACCGGATCGAACAGGTTATATCGTTTGGGTAAGTGATTTGAAAGCGGCAAGATCACTGGAGAGGTTCGGGACGGTTCATTATATGTCGCGGAAGATGCATTACGTTGTGATGTATATGAATGCGGAACGCTCTGAAGAGGCTGTGCGGCAGATGGGGAAGCTCTCGTACGTACGGAAGATTGAACGATCGTATCGAAACGAGATTAAGACAGAGTACAGCAAAGACAGCGAAGATAAAACTAGATTTTATAGTTTGTAAAGGTTTAGTCGAAAACACTCGTCTGATGACGTTGTTCGTAAAGCTAATCAATCGCATAACGAAGGAAATATTGGTAAAAACTTCAAAAAATGCACTAAAAGACGTTTCACGGTGTGCAATAACACTGAGAAACGTCTTTTTTTTATTCTAATAGCCAGAAACTTACAAAAATGGTCGGACTTTAATTTTTTGTTGTAATCTCGGACAATCGTGATAGAATGGAATTAAATTCATAGTATAAAAGCCCTGGTTCTTTGGAAGGAGTGGGTTGCGAAGTGAAAGATAGAATGACGAGAAGATGGAACACATATGAGTCGTTTTATATTGATCTAGGTGACAAAAAAGTAGCGGATATCGTTATTACAAACCATGCCAAAAGTCGTTGGCTTGACCGGATAGAAAGTGAGAAAACCGGTTATGAAGATATAGCTGAATATTTATGGGAATGCTTGAAACAAGGCCGCATCGAGCCTTATTACCGCAATGAGCAGGACGTTTATTTAATTGACGACGATCTCGTATTTGTTGCTGAATTTGCAGATTCGATGACAGAAACGGATATAACCGGAACTCCGCTACATAAAATGATCATAGTAACTTTCCTTGGGCGCATGTCAGAAACAATCGAGCTAAGGGATCTAAAGTCCTACTATTCGTGGCTTCGCCATTCACGGCGCATGACTCTCGTCAAAAGCAGCAGAAAAAGAAAATGAGACTTTGTACCTATATATCAAAGAGTGGAGCGTCCAATCCTAAAACAGATTGCACGCTTTTTTTGTGCGTGTTGTAAGATTCTGTACAAGGTTTATAGTATAATAAGCACCAGAAGAAAGGATGATTGGACGATGGCGCTTAATTTTCATCAACTGCACATATTTTGCACGGTTGCGGAACGCGGCAGTTTTTCAGCTGCAGCGCAATCATTACATATGACTCAGCCAGCCGTTACGATGCAAGTACAGTCACTGGAAGATTATTTTGGCACGAAGCTGCTTCAGCGATCAACGAAGCGAATCGAGCTTACAGAAGCTGGACGGGCTCTTATGCCTTACGCGCAGAGGAGCATCGATCTTATACGAGATACAGATCAGGCGATGTCAGCATTCACGAAGCAGCTTAAGGGAAGATTGCAGCTCGGTTCGAGCTTAACGATAGGTGAATATATTTTGCCGCGCCTGCTTGGTCCTTTTGGACAGGAATATCCGCATATTTCGATTAGTATGAAAGTTATGAATACATCGCAAATTATGGAGGATATTTTGAATCATCAGCTTAATTTCGGATTAATTGAAGCTCCTGTTAATCATCCCGATATGCATATGGAGGCGGTAATGAGCGATGAGCTTAGATTGATCGTATCGCAATCGCATCCATTAGCCGATCGAGAATCGGTTACATTGGAAGAAGCGATGGAATATCCGTTTGTTCTGCGTGAGCAAGGCTCGGGGACAAGACTTGTCATGGAGGAGCAGCTGAGGAAAAAAAATATAGATCCTGCATCGATGAAGATCGTAATGGAGCTGGGCAGCACTGGAGCTGTCAAATCTGCTGTTGAAGCAGGCCTTGGCATATCTTTTATTTCATCTTCCTCTGTAAAACATGAAGTTGCGCTTGATTTAATTCGGATGATTAAAGTGTCGGATTCCAAGTTCCAACGACAGTTTTATTCGATATACTTAAAATCGGCTATATTGCCGATATCAGCTGTTACTTTTCTAAGTTTTTTGAGAGAGAGGGATTTGCAGCAATGGCTCTAATGAACGGACTTGCTGATTTGCATACGCACACGACGGCTTCTGATGGCATGCAAAGCCCCGCGGATAATGTTCGTCTAGCCAAAGAGGCAGGGCTTGCTGCGATTGCTATTACAGATCACGATACGGTGGCTGGTGTAGCTGAAGCATTGCTTGAAGGCAAACGATTAAACATTACGGTTGTTCCCGGTGTTGAGGTGAGCACGGTGGCAGAAGGAACGGATATTCATATTCTCGGTTATTACACGAATAATGACGACGAGAAGTGGTTATCGCGTCTTTCGAGTTTGCGCGGGCTAAGAGATCAACGGAATGAAATGATTATAACTAAATTAAATGAGCTTGGCGTTGTGCTGTCCATGGATGATGTTATCGCTGCGGCTCATGGTGAAAGCTCGAAGGAAGAGCTCCAAGCAGCCGAAGTAAGTATTGGTCGCCCGCATATTGCTGCTGCACTTATTCAAAAAGGTTTCGTTCAAAATATGAAGGAAGCTTTCGGTCGTTATTTGGCTGCCGGAGCCGCGGCGTATGTCAATCCACCGAGATTGACTCCATTTGAGGCGATTGACTGGATTAGAGAAGCGGGAGGCACAAGTGTTATTGCGCATCCTGGTTTATACAACAATGATTTTTTAGTCGAAGAACTGGTACGCTATGGCGTGCAGGGCATCGAGGTGTTCCATTCGGATCATGGACCGGAAGAAGAGCAAAGATACGGGCAGCTTGCAGCGGACTTCAAGCTGATCGTTACAGGTGGATCGGATTTCCATGGATCGCGTCAAGGCGTTGTATTTCATGGCGAGGTGGGCAGCCGTACCGTAAATGCAAGTGTGCTAAAGCAGCTTCAGCCTTCAGGATGATGACCTTAGCCATCTGAGGACTTGAAGTAAACGCTTTACTTTGCAATGAAACGAATTGTTATTGAAAGAGGCAATCTTAAGGGCTTATAACCTTTGGACTGCCTCTTTTTTTCGGTTTCGGGCGAATTTTTTGCATTTGGAAAATGGCGGTATAGATATTTGTAGTTATTATGCAATTTTTGAATTAATAAATCATAAATATGGTTTTAAACACCATAATTGAATATAAATATGGCAAAATGGTGACGAAAACGAGCAAACATAAATTTCATAAATCATTTACAAAGTGAAAATTATAGATTTTGTCGATTTTTATTTAATAGAAGCTGCCAAGAAAAAACCCACTAGGGAGGTTGATTATACGCTTTCAAAAAAATGGACTATTAGCTCATTCCTCCATCAACACCCTTGATTCGACAAGATCTGCAAATTATTGGGAGTTAAACATTTGGCTTTTAGCAAGAAAACCGAAGCAAATGATAGAAAACGATAGATAATAGCAGATGTATTCGTTTTATTGAAAACTGGTGAGATTTTACAATTCTGATAATGATGAGATAGGTTGAAAGTAGAAAAAGAAACGTAGCAATGGTTCGTAATCGCCATTGCTAAATGAAGGAGTGGATAGTTATTCAGTACATGCTGTATGCGACAACCGTTGTTTTTCTCATCTTTCAACTGCTGTATACGGTTATTCCGTTGTTCTTCAGCAAGGTGCGAAAGCTCAATAACGAGCTTGATGAGAAGTCGTTATCGGTCCTGGTTCCTGCGTATAACGAGGAGCTTACGATCAAAAATTGCATCGATGCGATGCAGGGTCTGCATTATCAGAATCATGAGATCATTATCGTAAATGACGGCTCTAAAGATCGTACCTTTAACAAGCTGCAAGAGCTATTGGACCTTCGGAATGATTACAGAAAGGCTAGTCAAAAACTGAAATATAAAAGAATTAGAGGTTTTTACCGTTCAAGCAAATTTCCCAACATCTACGTCATGGACAAAATGAATGGCGGCAAAGCCGATTCACTCAATGCTGGCATCGATTATGCGAATGGCGAAATTGTTATTACGCTTGATGCTGACAGTATGCTGGAAGTAAACTCCTTAAAATACGTAAACCAATATTTTCACGAAAGCGACATTATTGCCCTAGGGGGAACCGTCAAAATCGTACAAGGCGCAGAACGACAAGACGGCGTCATTATGGAGAAATTTATAGGAAAAGGCATTATAAAAAGCCAAGTCATTAGTTATATCCACAGCTTCTACGTACGCAAATTAACACAATCGCTATTTAACTCCATCGTCGTTATCTCAGGGGCATTCGGAGCTTTCTACAAAGAACTCATGTTTGATGTGAACGGGTTCAGAAGCACGGTTGGCGAGGATATCGACATCACTTTAAAAATCCACGAGTACATGAAAGCAAATAAACTCAAAAAAAGGCTAGTCTACGCGCCTGAGGCGGTATGCTACACCGAATGTCCGGAAAATATGAAAAACTTCTACAAGCAGCGTATTCGTTGGCAGAAAGCGTTTGTGGATTGTATCCTCATTTATTGGTCGAAATTATCTCGGAGCTTCAGTATCGGCGTCAGCTTGTTTTTTGCAATAGACGGCTTCGTACTCGGTACGTTAACCGCATTTACGACGATTTTTCACATGGCGCACGCCATTACATCGGGCAGCGGCATATGGGCAGCGATTGTACTATTCCTTGTCACGTTGTTAGTGAATGCAATTCAAATCGTGATATCACTCTATTTGTGCAAAAAATATGGCAGTAATTATTCGTTGCTGGATTATATTAAAATGTTCGGATTTAGTCAGTTGGAATTGTTCACTTACCGATTTGTGCTCCTCTACATTAACATCATTGGAACATTCAAATATTTCGACAATGATGAAGGATGGGGTTTTGTCGAACGCAAGGGCGTCGCATCCATTAGCCAAAATTCAGTGGCAAGTTCGAGATAATATTGGAGGGACATTATGAGCAGCACAGCCCATGTTCAAAATAATCGAATTATATATATTGATTTATTAAGGATTCTCTCCATAGTAGCCGTTATCGTGCTTCATATTACTGCATCCTTGCTGACCCGAACGAATGATTTTACGACAACCTCATGGTGGGTCAGCAATGTATTCAACTCAATTTGCCGCTTTGCAGTTCCAGTATTTTTTATGATCAGCGGTGCAATGATTTTGAGAATCGAAGTGAAGTCCTATAAAGGATTTTATAAGAAAAGAATACTGCCTCTGATTATTCCTTTGCTTACATGGTCATTAATTTATGGCTATTACAAGGAGTATTACATACTCAAAAGCCAAATGAGCGCGTACGAGTTCATACTCGATTTTGGCAAGAAATTAGTAACAGACGGAAACTACGTTCATTTGTGGTTTTTGTACGCTATTATTGCCATTTATATGACCGTTCCGCTAATTGGCAAGCTCGTACGCTCATGCAGTGAGAAGGATCTAAGATATTTTCTAATCTTATGGTTTATCGTCAGTATCTTGTACCGGTTAGTATCCGACATCTTCTTACGCCTAACCGATCAGCACCTTTATGTACCTAGTATGAATATTCCATTTTTTATGGGCAATTTAGGTTATTTTATGCTTGGCTACTATCTCTTTAATGTCGAGCTCCGTCCCGTTATTAAGCACACATTGTTTAATCTTGGCATCTTGTCCTTTTTCCTAACTCCAATATTGACTTATGTAGTGTCCTCATACGGCGGGGTGCTGGACGAGATGTTTTATGGCAACTATTCCATTACAAGCTTCTTAATGGCGGTCGGCGTGTTTCTGTTTTTTAAGGAAAAAGATACGATGATTAGCCGGAAAACAAATTATAAGGTTAAAAAAGTAATAGGCTCCGTCTCTACGGCAAGCTTCAGCATTTATTTAATCCATCTCTTGGTGGATACGATGGTTTCAAGGGATGTGGCTATCGATGCAACATTCCTTGAGACGACATTAAGCCTTCTGTTTAATATCGTTGCGATTTTCTCGATTAGTTATATCGTTGTCAAAGTGTTTAATTTGAATCGGTGGGTAACGCATATTTTATTTGGTGGAAGGGGGTAGCGGGGTGAATGTGAAGAAGACGGTAAAAGGGAAAAAAACGATAACTGCGCGAAAAGGAACGAAAGCGCTAAAAGTAAATTTTTTGACCAAAGCGCTTGTGGCTGTGCTTCTTGTTGGTATGGGCATTTACTTCTACCAAAGCGTAAACGCAGAGGATCGGAAGTTGTCAACGGTATATATCGAAGCCTGGCGCGACCCGAAGGATGTAAGATTATCGGAGCAGGGCGTAGATATCGCCTTTGTTGCCTTCGCCAAAATTTCCGGTACTGGCTTGTTCTTTCATGAAAAAGAAGAAGGGAACAAGCAGATCAAACAAAACATTATGCAGCTCAAAGCCAATAATCCGAAGACAAAATTTGTTCTTGCCGTTGGGGGTTACGGCGTAGATGGCTTCTCAGACGCTTCACTCGACGGCAATCGATATGTATTTACGAAAAATATTATTGATTTGGTCAAGGAGCTCGATCTCGATGGTGTCGATATTGACTGGGAGTTTCCGGCCTTTGACGCATGGGGAACCGTAAAGGCGAGTCCAAAGGATACAAAAAACTTCACAAGCTTAATGCGAGAGCTAAGAGAGCAGTTAAACCTGCTGCCGCATAAAGGAAACAAAAAGTATATTCTTACTTTTGCAGCAGGTACACAAGATTGGTATTTTAAAAATGTAGAAGTGAAGGCCGTAGAAAAGTATGTCGACTTCATCAATGTCATGAGCTACGATCTGACTGGCAGATGGTCCGAAACGACAGGATTTAATGCTAATCTTTACAAAGATAAAGGGAATAAAGCGACTCAAAGCGTGGATCAGATCGTGCGAGCTTTTCTAGATCACGGAGTTGATGGCAAGAAGCTGCTGCTTGGCATCCCAGCTTATTCATATGGCTGGACAGATGTGGACAGTGATGAAGATGGTTTTTTTGCCAAGGGTAAGCCAATCGATATCGAGAAAGTAAATATTCATTATCGAAATGTTGAGGATAACTATTTGGACAAAAATGGATTTAAGCGTTATTTTGACGATCAAGCAAAAGCAGCTTACCTCTTTAACGGCAGTACCTTCATTAGTTATGAAGACAAGGAAGCTTTGCGAGAAAAGGTCAAATACATCAAGCAAAAAGATCTAGCAGGTGCGATGGTATGGGAATATGCACAGGATGCAGAGAATGGAATCATTCAATATTTGTCGGATAACTTGAACAAGGAGCTAGGCACAGAGGATTAAATAGAAGAATAAGCGAGGCAGGAAGCTTTAAACGAATATAACAAAAGGGAACTTCTTATCCATAGAAGTTCCCTTTTGTTTGATCATAATTTCCAAATGCTGCAAATCAAGAAAATGCAGGCAGCAACGGAGTATGTTGCAGTACCGCTAAAGCTGTCTATTTCAGCTGGCATGCCAGCGATTTGATACGTCGCTCGTCCGGTGTAATAAACAATGTTTTCTGATTGTCATAGATAACAAACCCCGGCTTAGCACCGCTAGGCTTACGTACATGACGTATCGTTGTGTAGTCTACTGGAATCGAGCTGGAGTCGCGAGCCTGGCTATAATGTGCAGAGAGCATAGCGGCTTCTTCAAGTGTTGCATTGCCAAAGTCTCCGCCTTTTATAACGACATGAGAACCAGGAATATCCTTTGTGTGCAGCCATGTGTCAGAAGGTGAAGCAAGACGGTTCGTCAAATATTCGTTTTGTGTATTGTTTTTGCCGACATACATCGTTACCCCCTCGGAAGAGGTATAACAAAGCAAGGTTGGTTTAAGCGTTTTTTTCTTCTTTGGACCGCGGCGTCCACGTTCCTTCATATAGCCTTGTTCCACGAGCTCGTCACGAATTTCGCTTATATCGCCAAGAGAGGCGTTATCGACCTGCTGAAGCAAGGTTTCAAAATATTGAATTTCTGTACGAGCGAGCTCCATTTGCTCGGCCACGATGGATAGACTGTTTTTGTGCTTCGTGTAACGCCGGAAATAACGCTGAGCGTTGTCAGAAGGAGTAAGATGCGGATCAAGATCAATCTTTATTACAGCTTGCTCCTCATCATAGAAGTTGACGAGCTCAATCGTTGTGTCGCCGCGCTTCATCTGATGCATATAGGCAGTAAGGAGCTCGCCAAGCACCCGATATTTTTCAGCATCCTTCGCTTCAACGAGCGTGTCCTCAAGCTTTTTAATTTTTGTAACGTTTTTGGCTTTTTCATTTTGAACGAATCGGATGAGGTCAGCAGCGCGCTGCTTAACGGTATCGCGTTCAGCCTTATTGCCGTAGAAACCTTCAAGGCAGGCACTAATGTCTGGAAATACCGTTTCTTCTCCATCGATATGCGTAAGCTCAGTGACAGAGAAAAAGGACTTGCCGGTATCTGCGTTGGTTTTAATTGTAGGTTTATAAATGTCTTGCTTTACTTGTTCCATAAAGGTTGAGAAGCTCTTCCAAACCGCCACTACGCTTTCCTCAGAACCTTGTTCAGCCTCTGGAAGCACATCTGCACCTGCTCGATGAACCAGCTCTTTGGCGAGCAAAGGGCTAAAGCCGCTTAGCTTGTCGACTAATCTTTTGTAAAGAGGAGCGGCTTCATCCGTATCGCTTAAAGCGTCCAAAAACTGCTGCTCGTTCACAATCGAAAGCGGATCTAGTTTGCCTTGCTCAGGCGGAGAGGTATAGGTGCTGCCGGGCAATACGATGCGGTGACTGCTTATGGCTGGCGTTACATGGTGGATGCCATCGTGAATGAGGCCGGTTGAAGGGTCCATCAAAATAATGTTGCTATGACGCCCCATAATTTCCACAACAATCGTTTTATTCGATAAATCGCCGAGCTCGTCCCGATGTTTAACCTCAATATGAATGATACGCTCCCGACCAACTTGACGAACGGATTCAATCAGTCCGCCTTCGCAATGCTTCCGAAGCAGCATGCAAAACATAGGCGCTTCCATAGGGTTGACGTACGTACCGGTTGTCCAGTGCACCCTTGGGTAGGTCGGGTTGGCGGACAAGAGCAATTTGCCCTGCGTGCCGGCTCCGCGAATGCTGAAAACAAGCTCATGATTGGTAGGCTGGTGAATCTTATGTATACGCGCTCCGACACAGCGCTGTAGGTCTTGCGTAATTGCATGGGTGACGATGCCGTCTAATGCCATGTTGTTGTTCCTCGCTTCCTTTGTAAGTCTTTCTCTATCATGCCATAGTTGAACCAAAAACTTAAGTCTTTTATGGGATATTTTAAGGGCTGTCCGAATACATTTACCCTATAAAGGCTGTCCGAAGGGCCGACAACTTAGCTGCTTGGCTCGGCATATTACAGGAGGGAGTTAAACCATGGAACAAATGAAATGGCATCAAATGGGGACAATTGAGCTGATTGACGCATTAGTCAGCTCCCCAGATCAAGGACTGACTACGTCGGCAGCGGCGCAACGTCTAGAAGAAAATGGAAAAAACGAATTGTCTGAGGGCAAGCGCGTCTCGCCGATTTTGTTGTTCCTTAATCAATTTAAGGATTTTATGGTACTCGTTTTAATGGGTGCAACGTTGATTTCTGGCTTGCTGGGCGAATATTTAGATGCAATTACGATTGTTGCGATCATTGCTCTCAACGCCGTACTTGGATTCGTGCAGGAATTTCGAGCCGAGCGCTCATTGCGGGCGCTTAAGGAATTATCCGCCCCGACAGCCAAGGTTATACGCGGAGGCGAGCTACTGACCGTTCCAGCGAAGGAGCTTGTGGCAGGCGATCTTATTTATTTGGAAAGCGGAGACCGCATTCCGGCTGATGTGCGGCTGCTTGAAGCCAATAGCTGCTATGTGGAAGAGTCCGCTTTGACGGGGGAGTCTGTCCCCGTTGGTAAGCACGCTGCAGCGATTGCAGAGGAAGACCTGCCTTTGGGTGATCAGCGCAACATGGGCTTCATGGGCACGATGCTCACAAGGGGAACTGCTCGAGCAGTCGTCATTCGTACAGGCATGGATACGGAAATGGGCAAAATAGCAGGACTTATTCAACAGACTGAATCGATGGAAACGCCGCTGCAGCATCGTTTAGAGCAGTTAGGCAAAATATTAATCGTTGTGGCGATCGGCTTGACGATTATGGTAGTTATTGCGGGTATTTTGCACGGCCAGCCAGCGTATGGCATGTTCCTTGCAGGTGTTAGCTTGGCGGTAGCAGCTATTCCAGAGGGGCTGCCAGCAATTGTGACCATCGCTTTAGCTCTTGGCGTACAGCGGATGATTAAACGGAAGGCAATCGTTCGCAAGCTGCCTTCGGTTGAAACATTAGGCTGCGCATCCGTTATATGCTCGGACAAAACAGGGACGCTGACACAAAACAAAATGACGGTTACCCATGTCTGGATTGGCGGCAGACAGCTTGAAGTGAGCGGAGAGGGCTACGTCCCAAATGGTGCAATTTATGAAGCTGGCAATGCGCTTGACATTAAGCATGATTTATCAATTAAACGTCTCCTTCAAGTCAGTGCCTTGTGCAATAACGCACAGCTGTCGAAGGTAGAAGCTGTAGATACGGGCAAGCGCAGAAACAAGGAGCAGCATGAAGAGTGGATACTTAAGGGAGATCCAACTGAAGGTGCGCTTGCTGTGCTTTCAGCAAAGCTGGGCTCCTCTTCCAAATCATTGGAGCCGCTATATAAACGGGAGAAGGAATTTCCATTTGACTCGGAGCGCAAACGGATGTCAGTTGTTGTATCGCACCAAGGCGGGCGGCTTATTTGCACCAAGGGCGCCCCTGATTTACTGATGGATCATTGCTCCTATGTTCTTTGGGAAGGGAAGGTCGTTCCGTTTACTGCAACGCTGAAGCGCAAATGCGCTGAAGCAGGCGAGGTTATGGCGCAGTCCGCGCTTCGTGTATTGGGACTTGCATACCGGGATTTGCGCGCATCCGACGCTTGTGAGACCGAAGAAGACGTAGAGAGTCAGCTTGTATTCGTAGGCTTGACTGGGATGATCGATCCGCCTCGCCGCGAGGTGAAAGAAGCGATTACGAACTGCAGGCGTGCGGGAATTAAGACCGTTATGATTACCGGCGATCATCAGCTGACAGCAGAAGCAATTGCAGGTCAACTAGGCATTATGCCGCGCGGAGGCATCGCAATGAGCGGCAAGCAGCTGGAGGCGATGTCCGATGAACAGCTCGACCGGCTCATAGACAATATTTATGTATACGCGCGTGTATCGCCAGAGCATAAACTGCGTATCGTCAAAGCGCTTCAGCGCCAAGGACATGTCGTTGCGATGACAGGCGACGGCGTAAACGATGCTCCAGCGATCAAAGCAGCGGATATCGGAATTTCGATGGGCATTACCGGAACGGATGTATCGAAGGAAGCGTCCGCGCTCGTTCTGAGTGATGACAACTTCTCGACAATTGTAGCTGCTATAGAAGAAGGAAGAGGCATATATGAAAATATCCGAAAATTTATCCGTTATTTATTAGCATCAAACGTTGGTGAGATACTCGTCATGTTTCTTGCGATGATGGCAGGATTGCCGCTTCCGCTCGTTCCGATTCAAATTTTGTGGGTCAATCTGGTCACGGACGGATTGCCGGCAATGGCGCTTGGCGTAGATCAGGCAGAAAAGGATTTAATGCAGCAAAAGCCTCGTTCGGCAAAGGAGAGCATCTTCTCCCGCAGGCTGGGCTGGAAAATTATAAGCCGAGGCATTCTGATAGGTGTATGTACGCTTGGCGCTTTCTGGATTACGCTTCAAGACGGTCCAAACAATGCTGCGCACCTAATGAAGGCGCAAACGGTAGCTTTCGCTACTCTCGTTATGGCACAGCTCATCCATGTATTTGACTGCCGAAGCTCGCGTTCCATTTTTCACCGTAATCCGTTCCAAAATAAATATTTGGTGCTTGCCGTATTGTCATCGCTAGTGTTGATGATCGGAGTGCTTTATATCGATGCATTGCAGCCTATCTTCAAAACCGTTCCACTTAACTTCCGTGAATGGTGTCTCGTCTTTGTAGCTGCGGGAATTCCTACTTTCTTAATGGGAATTGGCAGTGTATTCGGCACTTCCAAGAAAAATAAAGGTAAAACGAAATGGCCGTTAGGCCCTCAAACCGCGGCAAGATAACGAAAAAATACAAATCTTGATACAAATTATGAATAGCCTTTCTCCTTGCTTTGCGGTATGCTATTAGCAATTAATCATAGTTTTATCATACCTAGAGATGTAGCAAGGAGAGGGCATTCAGATGAATTTTACAAAAATGAACGGTTTGGGAAATGACTTTGTGGTGATTGCAGGCGAGCAGCAGCTTCCAGAAAATGTTGCGGAATTAGCTATACAGCTTTGCAACCGGTTTTTTGGAATCGGGGCAGATGGTCTCGTTTATATTTTGCCTTCAGAAATCGCGGATTTCCGTATGCGCATTATTAATTCTGATGGTTCAGAAGCTGAGCAATGCGGCAACGCCATTCGCTGCGTCGCTAAATATGTGTATGATAATGGCTTAACCGATAAAGAAGAGATTACAATCGAAACACTTGGCGCAGGCGCTCAAAAAGTGCAGCTTACCGTTCAAGATGGCAAAGTGTCATCTGTTCGTGTAGATATGGGAGAGCCGATTCTAAATGGCCTTCGTGTACCAACAACGATCGATGCGGAGCAAGTCGTTGAACATCCGATAAAGGTGGACGGTCGTGAATTCCGTTTTACCGCTGTATCGATGGGCAACCCTCACTGTGTCATCTATGTTGATGATGCTGTAAATTTTGATCTAGGCACTTGGGGTCCCAAACTTGAGACACATCCGTTATTTCCACGTAAAATAAATGTTGAGTTCGTTACGGTGAAATCCCGTACGCATACCGATATGCGCGTCTGGGAGCGCGGTGCAGGACCAACGCTAGCTTGCGGTACAGGCGCTTGCGCAACGGTAGTTGCTTCTGTACTCACTGGCGCAACAGATCGGACAGCAACGGTTTCACTCAAAGGCGGCGACCTATTGATTGAGTGGAATGAATCCGATAATCATGTATATATGTCTGGACCGGCTGCAGTATCATTCTGCGGCGAGTTTTAAGAGCAAAGTAAGATGGGTGGTATGAATATAATGAAACCGGATTTGAGGGAAGCGCTCCAGCAGCGTATCTTGACCGGGGACGGCGCGATGGGAACCTATCTATATCAGATGGGGTTCCCTGTCGGCGTTTCTTATGAGGAAATCAATACGAACCGTCCCGATGTAATTGAAAATATTCACCGTCGCTACTATGAAGCTGGCGCACGCGTAATTGAGACAAACACGTTCTCAGCCAATCTTGAGAAGCTCTCGAAATATGGCTTAGAAGACGAAATGGATGCAATTAACCGTGCTGGTGTACGCGCAGCTCGTGCAGCGATCGGCAATGATGCTTATGTTGTAGGCGCTGTTGGCTCCATTCGAGACGGCAAGCTGAAAAATTTACGAACAGCTAAAGTAATTGAAGCCTATCAGCGGCAAATGCATGCGCTGCTTGATGAGGGCGTGGATGGTCTTTTGCTGGAAACCTTCTATGATCTTGATGAAATGCTGCTTGCCCTTAAGATTGCTAGAGCAGCGTCGAATGTTCCTGTTATTTGCCAGTTTGCAGTCGAGGATGTTGGCCGCACGCAGGATGGGAATGGCATGAAGGGAGCCTTCGATTTACTGCAAGAAGAGGGCGCTGATATGGTTGGATTTAATTGCCGCAGCGGCCCGAATGGGATTATGAGAGCGATCGACTCGATAACGGGGCCAGTTGGCTTACCATTATCGGTATATCCGAACGCAGGTATACCCGACTATATTGATGGCAAATATACGTATCCCGCAGGACCTGAATATTTTGCAGAGACAGCCTTGCGCTTTGCAGATCGCGGCGCTCGCTTGATTGGCGGCTGCTGCGGTACGACTCCTGAGCACATTAAGGCAATTGCCGAGGCGCTAGATGGTTACGTTCCACAGCTCGGACAAGCAGCTGTTCATTCGGCTGCAGCAGAGAGAATTGTTGTAAAGCCAGTTGAGAAATCAGCTGATACAGTAGATGCTGCGCCACTGAAACAAACGGTGCAGGAGCCTAACATTGTAGATTTGGTTCAGAAGCGCCACACCGTCATTGTTGAGCTTGACCCGCCGCGTGATTTGGATATTCGCAAATTTATGGCTGGTGCTGCTGCTTTGAAGGAAGCAAAGGCGGATGCGGTTACGATGGCTGACAACTCTCTGGCTGTTACGCGAATGAGCAACATTGCACTCGCAGCGCTTGTCCAGGAGAAAGTAGGCATTCGTCCGCTCGTGCATATCGCTTGCCGAGATCGCAACTTGATTGGTACGCAGTCACATATGATGGGTCTTGATGCACTCGATATCGATCATGTGCTTGCTGTAACTGGAGATCCTGCCCGATTTGGCGATTTGCCGGATTCGAGCTCGGTTTATGACCTTACTTCCTTCGAGATGATTCGTATGATTAAGCAGTTGAATGATGGAACAGCCTTCTCAGGCAAGCCGCTTAAGCAAAAAGCGAAGTTTGTTGTAGGCGCCGCATTTAATCCTAATGTGAAGCATTTAGACAAAGCGGTCCAACGGCTTGAACGTAAAATTACTTCGGGTGCAGATTACATTATGACGCAGCCTGTCTATGACCCAAGCTTAATTGAGCGAATCGCAGAATCAACGAAGCATTTGTCAGTACCTGTATTTATCGGAATTATGCCGCTGGCCAGCGGACGGAATGCCGAATATTTGCATAACGAGGTGCCTGGTATCCAGCTATCTGATGAGGTTCGCCAGCGCATGGCGGGTCTTGAAGGGGAAGCGGGCCGAGCGGAAGGCGTGCAAATTGCAAAGGAGCTGCTCGACGTTGCTTTGCCGCATTTTAATGGCATATATTTAATCACACCGTTTATGTTCTATGATATGGGTGTTCAGCTTACCAAATACGTTTGGGAGAAGACTGAGCGTACACAACTAAATCGATAAAATAGATGCGAAAACAGCCTTTTTTTGCTTGTTTTCGCATTTTCGCTTGTTCGTTCGTGAAAAATCAATTAAAATGAATCATGGATACAGATGCCGCACATGTTCAGCGTGGTAAGGACAGGCTGCCTAAAATCGTTTATAATGGCTTCTAAAGCCTGTAACGGAAGTATGTCCGACACTTTTTTCGTCAACAATAGTGCAGTAGTTCTGTCGGTATTTGGCAAGAACGCGAACTTGTCGTATTCACATTTATAAAATATAAAAGGTATTTGAACATTTGTAGACAGATGCACAAGGGAAGACCGTAGGCGGAGGAGGAACGAGGCTTGGCTATTAAACTTATTAATATCGGATTTGGTAATATTGTATCTGCAAATCGCATTATATCAATCGTAAGCCCTGAATCGGCTCCGATTAAAAGAATCATTCAAGAAGCGCGTGACCGACATATGCTGATCGATGCTACATATGGTCGTCGCACACGGGCTGTAATTATTACGGATAGTGATCATGTGATTTTATCGGCGGTTCAGCCAGAAACAGTTGCGCACCGATTATCCACTAAGGACGACGATAACGACGAATAGTACGGGGAGTAATATGGATAAGGGATTGTTAATTGTATTGTCCGGCCCTTCAGGGGTTGGCAAAGGAACGGTTTGTTCGGTTCTTCGCAACAAGGTTCCTGAGCTGGTTTATTCTGTGTCGGCAACGACCAGGCTACCGCGTCAGGGTGAAGTAGATGGCGTGAATTATTTTTTCAAAAGCAGAGAGCAGTTCCAAGATATGATTGCGCGTGACGCACTTTTGGAGCATGCTGAATATGTTGGTAATTACTACGGTACACCGCGTGATTTCGTTGAACGAACTTTAGAGAGCGGCAAGGACGTTATTTTGGAGATCGAGGTACAGGGAGCGCTTAAGGTGAAACAAAAGTTTCCCGAAGGTATTTTCGTATTTCTGTTGCCGCCGTCTTTGGATGAGCTGAAGCAGCGAATTACCGGACGTGGTACTGAAACATTGGATACGATCAATAATCGCATGTCTGTGGCCGTTGAAGAAATGAATTTGCTCGGTCACTACGACTATGCGGTATTGAATGATGAGATAGATGCTGCATGCGATCGTATTCGCAGCATCATGATTGCAGAGCATTGCCGCAGAGAAAGATATTTACCTTACGTTTCGGGAATGGTTGCCGCAATTGAGAAAGCATGAGTGAGGAGAATGAACGATGTTATATCCGTCCATTGATGAAATGGTGAAAAAAGTTGACAGTAAATACACGCTTGTCGTAGCAGCTTCAAGACGCGCACGCATGCTTCGCAACGGAGACAAGTCGGAGCTTAAAAACCCGCGCTCCCGCAAGTATGTTGGTGTGGCACTAGAAGAAATTTACGGTGACATTCTCCAAGTGGAAAACCTAGCAACAAAAGAGGATTAAGATCTGTTTTATTATAGTAAACAGAACAGCGGAGTGTATACTGGAGACAGTATTACACTCCTTTTTCTTTTTTAATGCGCACAATTTTTGAAAGGAGCAATCCTGTGGATCCCATCTTTTTTACGATTATAATTATGGTTGTTTTCTTGTTTCTATTGTCATTTATTATCCGAGATTCGATAAACTCGTCTAAATTGACAAAGCAAGTGGAAATGCTTAATACAGAGATCCAAATGCTGAGGAAAGAAATCAAAGAGAACAAACATATTGTTGATAAGCGAGTTTGAGCAGGTCATAACGTTTCAAAGAGAGGCTGTGAGTGCGAGAATGATGGCAGATGAACAGGAACTCCGCGAAATAAAAGAGTCATTAGACAAGCTCGATGAACAGGTCAAGCGGATCGTTGCTAAGCCAAGACGCAAACGCTCAGGATGGATGAACTTTGTTATTGGCTTTCTTATTGTGCTTGTAGGGATTGGCATGTCAGTTGGAATCTTTGAATTTCTGAAAATGATGAATAACCAATAATAGTCGATAAGGACGAACATCAAAATGAACATAAGCCTGCAATCTTTTCCAACATTATCTAAAGGTATAGTATGGGGTTTGGTTGAAA
This sequence comes from Paenibacillus sp. 01T431, assembly GCF_056398625.1. NCBI lineage: Bacteria > Bacillati > Bacillota > Bacilli > Caryophanales > Paenibacillaceae > Paenibacillus > Paenibacillus sp. 01T431. The sequence goes on along the minus strand of NZ_JBFTPT010000006.1, from coordinate 396,427 downwards.
ATTGTTTCTCTCTTGATTACGAAGTGGCGGAAGAATCTGTTAGCAATATTAGCATCATACCTACGGTTGGCGATCAATATGTAGTCATGAAGCTAGATGACGGAAGATGGGAACTTGCCGGAGGGACTTTAGAGCCTAACGAGCACCATATGGACGCACTTGTTCGTGAAGTGAAAGAAGAACTTGGTGCAGAATTGGTTTCTTATACGTTGTTTGGCTGCTTTCAATGCCGCTCGTTTGCTGATGAGCCATATAGGCCGCATATTCCGCATCCGCATTTTGTGCGGCTAGTCGGCTATGGCGAGGTTAATCTGGTGGAGGCACCGCTTAATCCGCCAGACGGCGAGCAAGTCATTGCCGTTGATGTCGTGGATATTGGCGAGGCAGTAGGTAGGTTCGAGCAAATAGGCAGATATGATATTGCCGAGCTGTACAAGCTTGCTCATCAGTTAAGAAAAGCAGCGCTTAATCAAGGGAAATAAAACATAAATTACAGCTTGAAATGTGAATGGATTACTTAGAATTTTCTGCCGCATATGATATGATAGAAGCAGTGTTTGCAGGTGCAGGACGAATGAACAGGAGGGAACGGAATGGACAAATTACGTTATCCAATTGGCAGGTACTCGTTCGAGGGAATGACGGTTAAGCAGCGTGAACAATGGATTGTAGAGATTGAGAAGCTCCCAGGACAGCTAAGAGCAGCTTTGGCAGATTTGGATGAAGACATGTTGAATACGTCTTATCGAAGCGGCGGATGGAGCTTGCGCCAAGTAGTTCATCATTTGGCAGATGCATCGATGAATAGTTTCACACGATTCAAGCTTGCCCTGACGGAGTCCAATCCGACGATTAAGCCTTTTAACGGGGAACGCTGGGCAGAAACCGCTGACAGCCTGCAAGCATCGACAGATATCAGCTTAGCGATTGTAGAGGGTATTTATGCACGATGGGTATTGCTGCTTCGTTCAATGAATGCTTCAGATTTCGAAAAAATGTTCTATCATCCAGAGAAGGGCAGTCAAATTGGATTAGCTTATTTTCTTGGATTTGTAGCTTGGCATGGCAAACATCATGTTGCCCAAATTACAAGCTTAAGGGAACGCAAGGATTGGTAGTACAATTCGTAATTATCAATGACAAATAAAGTTACACATTTCAAATAATATAACATGATAAGCTAGATACTTATTATGCGGCTTATCATTTTATCGCGTAACGAGCTTATCTGCCATTGGGCGGCTTCTGCCGTTTGCATTTGAAATATAAAATTTGATGTTAACATATTGTGAAAGCAGTTTATATTTCATCATGAAACGGACTATTGCCGCCAAAGGATGGGTTTTGCTGTTTGCGCTTGACGGGAGATACACCATGCTAAAAGGAAAAACAATTATACTCGGCATCACAGGCGGAATTGCAGCCTATAAAGGCGCAGCGCTTTGCAGCAAGCTGGTGCAGGCGGGCGTTAATGTGAACGTCATCATGACTGAATCGGCAACAAAATTTATAACGCCGCTCACGCTGCAAACGTTATCTCGCAATCCCGTATATATCGATACGTTTGATGAGAGAGATCCTGCGGTAGTTTCTCATATTCATTTGGCTGATCATGCGGATTTAGTCGTCATTGCTCCGGCTACTGCTAACGCAATAGCAAAGCTAGCCGGAGGTCACGCTGATGATATGCTTAGCACAACGCTGCTTGCTGCTACTTGTCCGGTACTCATAGCGCCAGCGATGAATGTACATATGTATGAGCATCCAGCCGTTGTCCATAATTTGGAGCTGCTGGCGTCGCGCGGCGTGATGTTTGTTGAGCCTGGCACCGGGCAGCTCGCATGCGGCTATGTTGCCAAAGGACGCCTTGCCGAACCGGAAGATATCGTAGCTGCAATCGACTCGTGGTTTAGCAAAAACGGTAAGCTAAAAGGGAAAAAATTGCTTGTTACTGCAGGTGGAACGATTGAGCGACTGGACCCGGTAAGATATTTGACCAATGACTCGTCAGGCAAGATGGGCTTTGCAATTGCTGAGGCGGGGCTGATGATGGGCGCTGATGTAACTTTAGTTGCGGGCCGTACATCAGCAGAGCCTCCTGCAGGTGTGAAGGTCATTCGTGTGGAGTCCGCGCAGCAAATGCTTGAAGCTGTAACGAGCATCTATGACGACATGGATATTGTCGTGAAGTCGGCAGCGGTAGCCGATTATCGAGCGGTACATGTAAGCGATCAGAAGATGAAGAAAAAAGGCGAGAAGCTCGTACTCGAGCTAGAGCGTACAACGGATATTTTGGAGACATTGGGACAGCACAAGCAGAAGCAGTTTCTTGTTGGTTTTGCGGCAGAAACGGAGCAGATCGAGCATTATGCGATGGACAAGCTGCGCCGCAAGCATTGCGACCTCATCGTTGCTAATGATGTAAGCAAGGACGGAGCGGGCTTTAACGGAGATACCAATATTGTGCAGGTATATGGCGCAGAAGGACTCGTGGAGAAGATGCCGCTATTGTCTAAGCGTGAGGTTGCGAATCGCTTGCTGGAGTTGATTGCAGGGCGGCTAGTGTCTCCTGGAGGGAACGGCTAATGATTGCTAAAGTAATTGTTGACGTGCCGAGCCGCCAGACGGATCGGCCGTTTGACTATGAAGTGCCTGCAGCCTTTGAAGATTGGATTGAGGTCGGCAGCCGCGTTGGCGTTCCTTTTGGCGGCCGCGTCTTGCAAGGGTTTGTCACGGAACTGTCGGAGACGACCGATGTTGCTATAAATCGATTAAAATCGATTTCAGAGCTGCTCGATCATGTTCCACCTTTATTGCCGGATCTTATTGAACTTGCGAAATGGATGAGCGATAAATATTGTTGCTCATGGACGACAGCGCTTCAGGCTATGATTCCGGCAGCCTTGAAGGGAAAGGCTGAACGGCTGGTTGGCATTCAAGACGAAGAAGCAGCAATGGTGGATCTGCCGCCAGCTATGCTGGAGTGGCTAGGCAGCAGTGGACAGCTTGTTAAACTTGAAGTGCTGCTGGAGCGTTTTCCTGAGCATGCAAAGGCCGTCAAGGCTGCTCTTCGCGAAGGTGTGCTGGTCGAACAAACTTCAATTCGCGATCGACTTGCTGTACGCAAGGTGCTGACCGTATATGTGCCAGATAATGTGGAGGCTGTACGCGTACAGATGGAAGCCTTGCCTTCTCGTGCGGCTAAGCAGCGTGAAGTGCTTGCCTTTATGCTGGAGCATGGCGGACCACTGGCGCTGCAGCAGCTGCTCACTTTGGCAGGGGGCTCTGCGGCAAGTGTTCGTTCACTCGCAGAGAAAGGGCTGCTTGAGCTTAGAGAGGTAGAGCAGCAGCGCGATCCTTATGCGGGTAGAGAATTTGAACGAACGACTCCACTAGAGCTGACAGAAGGCCAGAAAGATGTTTATGACCGTATCGTTAGAGCAGTTGATGCAGGCGAGCCTCAGACGATGCTGCTGCATGGTGTAACGGGAAGCGGGAAAACGGAAGTTTATTTGCAGTCTATTCAATTTTGCTTGGAGCAGGAGAAGCAGGCCATTGTACTCGTTCCTGAAATTTCGCTGACGCCCCAAATGGTTGAGCGTTTTAAAGGACGGTTTGGCGACGCAGTTGCTGTGCTGCATAGCCGGCTTTCGAATGGCGAGCGATACGATGAGTGGCGAAAAATTCGCAGCCGCCAAGTTCAGGTAGCCATTGGCGCACGCTCCGCTATTTTTGCACCATTTGAACGAATTGGGCTTATTATAATTGATGAAGAACATGAATCCTCCTATAAACAGGAGGAAAGTCCGAAGTATCACGCTCGTGATGTGGCGGTCAGAAGAGCGAAGCAGCATGGAGCGGCAGTCGTTCTTGGTTCGGCAACGCCATCGCTGGAATCCTTTGCAGCGGCTAGCCGGCCGCTGTCTGCCCGGGACGAAGGCCGCGAGCCGGCATTGCTGCCAATGCCTAGCCGTGTAGGCGACAGACCGCTTCCGCCGGTTGCCGTTATCGACATGCGCGAGGAGCTGAAGGAAGGCAACCGCTCGATGTTCAGCCGCTTGCTGCACAGCTCGCTTGCTGATAGGCTCGAGCGCGGAGAGCAATCGGTGCTGCTTCTAAATAGACGCGGTTACTCAACATTTGTGATGTGTAGGTCTTGCGGCTATACTGCAGCTTGTCCCCACTGCGATATTTCATTGACCTATCATCAGAAATCACGGGCGCTGCGCTGCCACTATTGCGGGCATGCCGAGCAGGCCCCAACCACATGTCCTTCTTGTCAAAGCGAGCATATTCGTTATTTTGGAACTGGAACGCAGCGGGTTGAGGAAGAGCTCTCGAAGCTGTTCCCGGGCATTCGTGTTATTCGCATGGATGTGGATACAACTACAGAAAAGAATTCGCATGAAAAGCTTCTGAAGCAGTTTGGCGAGCGTAAAGCGGATGTACTGCTCGGTACGCAAATGGTAGCGAAAGGTCTTGATTTTCCTTTTGTTACTCTAGTTGGCGTAATTGCTGCCGATACATCGCTAAATTTGCCTGATTTTCGCGCAGCAGAACGAACGTTTCAATTGCTTACACAGGTTGCGGGACGTGCAGGCAGGCATCATTTGCCAGGTGAAGTCGTCATTCAAACCTATGCTCCCGAGCATTATGCAGTAGTGACCGCTCAGCAGCATGATTACACCGCTTTTGTAAGTGAAGAGCTGCGTCATCGCAGTGCAATGGGCTATCCGCCTTATTGCAGACTGATTCTCGTTACGATGTCTCATGAGCAGCTGCCGCTGCTATCTTCCATTAGTGAACGGTTTGCTTCTGATCTGCGAGAATTAGCGGAAAATGAAGGCGTCCTTATTTCGCTAAGCAGCGGTTTTGGTCGAGCGCTGGAGGTGCTTGGGCCAGTAGCATCGCCGATTTCAAGAATGAAAGATCGCTACCGTTTTCAATGTGTGATAAAATATCGTGGGAGTATCGATGCTTCGGCCCTTGTTCGCAAGGCACTCGTCCCGTTTACGGATGGTCCGCCGCAGCGCCAGGTGCAATTCAGTATTGACGTAGATCCACAAGTTATATTATAAATAGCTATTACTATTTTAATGAACGTAAAGGAAGGGAATACTATGAGTATCCGTATAATTGTAAAAGAGCCAGATCCAGTATTGCGGGAAGTGGCGAAGGAAGTAACGAAATTTAATGCAAACTTGCAAAAGCTGTTAAAAGATATGGCTGAAACGATGTACGATGCAGAGGGAGTAGGTCTTGCTGCGCCTCAAATCGGCATTTCGAAGCGTGTTATTGTAGTAGATGTAGGCGATGAGAATGGTTTGGTCGAGATGGTTAATCCCGTCATCGTAGAGCAAGAAGGAGAGCAGCTTGGTCCTGAGGGCTGCCTTAGCATTCCGAATCTTAATGGCGACGTGCTGCGTGCTGATCGCATTGTGGTAACCGGACAAGACAGCAGCGGACAGACGTTTACTGTTCAAGCATCTGGTTACTTCGCGCGCGCGTTCCAGCATGAAGTTGATCATTTGAACGGCATTTTGTTTACCGATTTGGCGGAGAGCATCTACGACATTTCGGAAAGAGCTAGAAAAGGCGGCGAATAGCTTCATGCGTATCGTATTTATGGGGACGCCAGAATTTGCCGTTCCCTCTTTGAAGCTGCTCCTTGAGCAGCAATATAATGTTGTCGCTGTTGTAACACAGCCTGATCGGCCGAAGGGCCGCAAAAAAACGCTGACGCCGCCGCCTGTAAAGGAAGCGGCGTTGTCGCTTGGACTGCCAGTGCTCCAGCCTGAGCGCATGCGCAGTGCGGAGGCGGTTGCAATGGTTGCTGAGATGCAGCCGGATCTTATCGTAACGGCAGCCTACGGCCAAATATTGCCGAAGGCGCTGCTGGAAATCCCTCGACTTGGATGCATCAACGTGCATGGCTCGCTGCTGCCGAAATATCGCGGCGGCGCACCTATACAGCGTTCGATCATTAATGGCGAGAGTTCAACTGGCGTGACGATTATGTATATGGCAGAAGGACTGGACACCGGCGATATGATTAGCGTCGTGGAGCTTCCAATTACCGATGAGGATACATCGGGCACGATGTTTGAGAAGCTGAGCATCGCAGGTGCTGAACTGCTTGGCAAGACGCTTCCTGCAATCGTTGCTGGAGAAGTAAAAGCCGAGCCGCAGCAGCATGAGCAAGCAACCTATGCACCGAATTTGACCCGCGATGATGAACGAATTGATTGGACAAGACCTGCGCGTGCCATCTTTAATCAGGTGCGAGGATTGTCGCCAATGGCCGGCGCCTTTACGTACTTAAACGGAGAAGTATTCAAAGTGTGGAATTGCGGAGTTCCTTCTGCAGCCACAGCAGCTAAAGCTGCTGCTGAGCCAGGAACCGTAGTTGCAGCAGACAGCAGCGGCATTCATGTTCAAACGGGTGAAGGCGTACTAGTGCTGAAAGAAATTCAGCCCGCTGGAAAAAGAACGATGACCGCAGCAGATTGGCTTAAGGGTGCTCGCTTAGAAGCGGGCACACGATTAGGAGATGGTGGAGCAGCATGACGGAAAGTACACAAAAACCAAGTCCAAATCGCAATAGCAGCAACCGAGCAAAAGGAAAATCCGGAGCGAAAGCAGGTCATAAACGACCTGCTGCCGGCGGGCAGTCTGCTCAAAATGGACAACAGCAGCCGGGGCCGCGCAAGGTGAAATCTCCGCGTGAGCTGGCAATGGATACATTAGTAAAGGTCGCACAAACCGGTGCATACAGCAATTTGCAGCTTAATCGCACATTGCAGGATGCAGGTTTGCAGAGAGCGGACGCCGGGCTTGTTACCGAGCTTGTTTACGGCACGATTCAGCGACAAGTGACGCTTGATTACTGGCTTAGCCGCTTTGTATCCAAAGGGCTGAATAAGCTTGAGCCTTGGGTACATCAGCTGCTTCGAATGAGTGCTTATCAGCTATTGTACTTAGATCGCATTCCGGCACATGCTGCTGTGAATGAAGCGGTTACGATTGCAAAGAAACGCGGACATTCCGGTATTTCAGGTATGGTTAACGGCGTGCTCCGCAGCATCGATCGCGGACGAGCTGAGCTGCAGCCAGCTGAAATTAAACATAAAGATCCAATTATGCAAATTGCGCTGCGGCATTCCTATCCAGAATGGCTAGTAAGCCGCTGGGCTACGGCATACGGTTATGAGCGGGCAGAAGCTATCTGCGCTGCGGGCAATGAGCATCCGCATACAAGCGTTCGCGCTAATACACTAAGGGGCAATCGTGAAGAAGCGATCGAGCTTCTAAAAGCAGCAGGATATGAAGCTGAGCCTTCTGTCATTGCTCCTGCAGGTATTACGATTAATCGCGGAGGCAATCTGGCTGATACGGACGGATTCCGCGAGGGTGTTTGGTCGGTACAGGATGAAAGCTCCATGCTGGTAGCTGAAATTGTAGCGCCAAAAGCCGGCATGCAAGTGCTGGATTGCTGCGCGGCACCAGGTGGAAAGAGCGCGCATTTGGCAGAACTGATGGGCGGCAAAGGCAAGGTGTGGGCGAATGATTTGCATGCACATAAACGTGATTTAATTGTGACGCAAACCGAGCGCTTGAAGCTGCGCAATGTTGAAGCGATTACCGAAGATGCTCTAAAATTAGGCGAGCGCTTCAAGCCGCAATCGATGGATGCCGTGCTGCTTGACGCACCATGCTCTGGATTCGGCGTTATTAGACGCAAACCGGAAATCAAATGGACCAAAACCGCAGGTGACGTATCGGATATCGCTGCCATTCAACAGCGTTTATTGCATTCTGTATGTGATTTAGTGCGCCCTGGCGGTGTGCTTGTTTATAGCACATGTACGATAGAGAAGGAAGAAAATGAGCAGCAAGTAGCTCGGTTTCTGCAGGAGCATCCTGAATTTGAATTGGATCGCAATTGGCCAGAGGCTATCGTTGATCAGTTGATGAAAGCTGGAGCCATCGATGAGCATTTTAATGGTCAAGCTCAGCTGCTTCCACAGCATTTTGACAGTGACGGATTTTTCATAGCAAGGATGGTAAAGCGTCCATAATCGCTGCTTATGGCTGAACATGGGCGTTTGTGGTAAAATAAATCGATGGCGGTGTTCAGCTTCTATGAGCCGTCCTACTATAAAGGTACAGGTGTGATGAAATGAAACCATGCATATATGACTACACGCTCGAACAGCTTCAACAATGGATGACAGATAATGGTGAGCCGGCATTTCGCGGCGGACAGCTGTTTGATTGGTTATATGTGAAGCGGGTAAAGAGCTTTGAAGATATGTCCAACCTATCGAAAGCCCTTCGCGATAAGCTGGAGGAGAACTTCCAAATTATTACGCTTAACGAGATTACAAAGTTTGAATCGAAGGACGGAACCGTGAAGTTTCTATTCGGACTTCATGATGCCCACGCGATTGAGACTGTTATTATGCGCCATAACTACGGCAACAGTATTTGTGTAACGACACAGGTCGGCTGCCGAATCGGCTGTACGTTTTGTGCTTCGACGCTTGGCGGCTTGAAACGCAACTTGACTGCAGGCGAGATCGTAGCGCAGGTTGTTACAGCGCAGATGATGCTTGATGCTACCGGAGAACGTGTATCCAGCATCGTTATTATGGGTTCTGGGGAGCCGTTCGAGAACTATGATGCAACGATGGCTTTCTTGCGTATTATGATCCACGAGAAAGGCCTAAACATCGGTCAGCGTCACATTACGGTTTCGACTAGCGGCATCGTGCCGAGCATGTACAAGTTTGCCGAGGAGAATACACAAATCAACTTGGCACTATCGATCCATGCACCAAATGATGCGCTTCGCTCAAAGCTAATGCCGGTTAACCGTCGTTTTCCTTTTGCTGATGTAATGGCAGCTTGCCATAACTATATTGCGAAGACTGGCCGGAGAATAACATTTGAATACGCCTTGATCGGCGGTGTTAATGATCAAGCTGAGCATGCGCAGGAGCTGGCAGACGTGCTGCAAGGAATGTTGTGCCATGTTAACTTGATTCCTGTAAACCATGTTCCTGAACGCAATTATGTTCGGACTCCGCGCGAGGACATCTTTGAATTCCAGCGTGTACTTGAGAAAAATAAAGTGAGTGTAACGATCCGCAGGGAACAAGGGCATGACATTGCAGCTGCATGCGGCCAATTAAGAGCAAAACATATGGAGTCTCAGGCGAGGTGATGATTGATTGTTAACGGCAAACCGCAGTGATATTGGACGGGTTCGTCATGTCAATGAAGACCAATCATGGGTAAGTCAACTGAATAATGGAGTAACGCTTGCCATCGTAGCTGATGGCATGGGCGGCCATCAGGCTGGAGACGTTGCAAGCCAGAGGGCAGTTGACGCTTTCCGAAGCATGCTGGAGAAAAGCGCCGCTAAAGAGGACTTGTCTCTGCAAGAAGGAAAAATGCTCATAAGACAAGCGATTTCGCAGGCGAACGACGCTGTCTTTGAGCTTGCTTCCCAGAACGAGCAGTATCGGAATATGGGTACTACGATCGTGGCCGCTTTAGTGAAACAGGACAACGCTATTATAGGCCATGTGGGAGACAGTCGCGCTTACAAGATTACCGAGGGCGTCATTACACAATTAACGAATGATCATACACTTGTGAATGAATTGGTCAAGTCTGGCCAGCTTAGCGCAGAGGAGGCTGCTCACCACCCAAGGCGCAACGTACTGACTCGTGCAGTTGGTACGGATTCTCAAGTTGAAATCGATGTTCAAGCGGTAGAGTGGTCCGCACAGGATGTGCTGCTGCTGTGCAGCGATGGATTATCAAATATGGTGAGCGATCAGGAAATGCTGCAAACGGTCACGACGGATCAACTTGAGCTGGATGCAAAAGCTGATCATCTCATTTCGCTTGCGCTGCAAGCAGGCGGGGACGACAATATAACTGTCGTACTTCTCCAAGAAGCAGCTGGCACGAATCGAGAGGGGTGACAAGGATGATTGGACAGGATTTAGGCGGACGTTATGAAATATTGACTCGCATAGGCGGCGGCGGGATGGCGCTTGTGTATAAAGCGCATGATGTGCTGCTTAATAGAAAAGTCGCAGTGAAGGTGCTGCGGCAGCAATTTGTGCATGATGAAGAATTTATTCGCCGATTCCGTCGTGAAGCACAGTCAGCAGCTGCGCTATCTCATCCGAATGTCGTCAGCATTTATGATGTAGGACAAGAAGAAGATACGCATTATATCGTTATGGAATATATTGAAGGCCATAATTTGAATGAAATTATACAAGAACGAGCGCCGTTGCAGCCAGATGAAGCGGTGCGCATTGCTATGCAAATTGCAGATGCGCTTGATCACGCGCATCAAAATCACATTATTCATCGTGATATTAAGCCGCATAATATATTAATCGGCAAAAATGGACGTGTAAAGGTTACGGATTTTGGTATCGCAAGGGCGGTTACTTCATCCACGATTACACAGACAGGCTCGGTTATCGGATCGGTTCACTATTTTTCCCCTGAGCATGCCAAAGGAATTAATACCGGAGAAAAGTCCGACTTATATTCGCTCGGCATTGTACTCTATCAAATGCTGACAGCTAAGCTGCCGTTCCTTGGCGAGAGCCCAATTAGCGTAGCTTTGAAGCATTTGCAAGAAAATTTCGAGGAGCCGCGAATCGTTAATCCGCATATTCCGCAGAGCGTTGAGAATGTCATTCTCAAAGCGATGCGCAAAAATCCGAGTGAACGTTATAACTCAGCGCATGAAATGCTTCTTGATTTGGATACCTGCCTTCGTCCAGAACGATTAAAGGAACCCAAAATCACGTTCGCACATGTTAATGATTTGGATGAGACGCGTGTTATGCCTGCTATCCGTGGTGATATACGGCCAACAGAAACACAAGAGATTGCACGGCCCGTCATATCGAAAAATGATGAGCAGCAAAAAGAAGTTGAGCAGCTGCCAAAGTCCAAGAGCTGGAAAAAACCGCTTACTGTCGTAGGTGTTACACTGCTCATACTGGCGATTATTATATTTGGCTTCATTAAGCTTCTTGGGGTGCTTGACGTTGCGGAAGTAAGCGTGCCATATGTCGTAACCAAAACCGAAATTGAAGCACGTCAAATGATTGAGGCCGCTGGGCTCAAGGTAGAAGATCCTATCATTCGCGAGCATAACAAGGAAATTCCGAAGGATCAGGTTATAAGTCAGTCAAAGATGAATATGCGAGTGAAGGAAGGCTCCCTTATTCAATTAACGGTGAGTGACGGTCCTGAGCTGGAAGAAATTGATAATTATGTTGGGAAAGCGCTGCAGACCGCTATTGATGAGCTTATTGCACTTGGGATAACAGAGGATCAAATCGTAATTGAAGATCCTGTTTTCAGTGAGGAAGCTCCAGATACGATCATTCAGCAGTCGCCAAAACCGGGTGAAGCCTACAACCCTGAATCGGTTGAATTTAAATTCGTGGTCAGCAAAGGCCGAGAGACCGTTGCAATGCCTAACTTAATTAACAAGCCGCTTGATGTAGCCAAGGATTTGATCAAAGCATACGAGCTTACACTAGACAAAGCTGATATTTTGTATGCTCCGAGTTATTTGCACGAGAAGGATCATGTCATTAGCCAAGATCCATTCCAACCTAATGATAAAGTAACCAAAGGGGAAAAAGTTACAATTACTGTAAGCTCAGGGCCGCCAGCCGATGCGAAAGAGCATAAGTTTAACATTATGATTTCACCGGCGGAGGCAGGCAAAGCAAGTGAAGTTCGAATTGAATACTCCGATGCACGCGGTGAAAATATTGTATCAGAGAAACGTAAAATTACAGGTATGGAAACCTTCGTAGTTACCGTTCTTGTCTCACCGGATACGGAAGCCAGAGTAACGGTATTCCGAGACAATCAGTTTATTGATATCAAAACAATTACGTACAAAGAAATAGTCAATGGCACGAATTCATCCAATTTGACTATTCCGGGTAATGAAGTGAAGGAAACAGAAGCGCCGACACAAACGGAGGTTACCCAAAACAATGATGAGCCAATTGAAGAAGAGCAGCAGCAAGAGCAGCAACAGCCATAATAGCAAAGAGGGTCATCTCAAAGGCACGATAGTAAAAGCGCTCAGTGGCTATTACTACGTAAGAGCGGAGAATGCGGCGTCGGACTCGGCAACAGTCCAATGCCGCGCTAGAGGCGTCTTTAAGAATAAGGGCTTAACGCCGCTTGTAGGCGATGCAGTGATGTATAGCTTGACAGAGAACGGTGAAGGAACCGTCGAGCAGCTGCTGCCTCGTACATCAGTGCTTATTCGACCGCCAGTTGCGAATATCGATCTTGCGATTCTTGTGTTTTCGGTTACAGAGCCTGCTCTCAATTTGCAATTGCTGGATAAGTTCCTTGTGCATATCGAGCATGCAGGCATACCAGCAGTATTATGCTTAAGCAAGCAGGACTTAGAGAAAGACGGTTTGGAAACGGAGGAGGCGCAAGCTGCGGCTGCCTCCGTTAATCGTATATACAGAGCACTTGGATATGAAGTGTTCGGGACAAGCTCTCGTTTGGGAGAAGGCATTGCTCCATTTCAAGAAAAGCTGAAAGGGCATATGGCCGTATTTGCCGGACAATCAGGCGTAGGCAAGTCATCACTGCTTAATGCGATCGTTCCTGGTCTTAAGCTGGAGACAAATGAAATCAGCAATCGTCTTGGACGAGGCAAGCATACAACGAGGCATGTGGAGCTTATTGAAATTGGAGGCGGCTTAGTCGCTGATACACCAGGTTTCAGCCAGCTGGACTTTCAGGAGCTGGGAATCGAAGATTTAGGTTATTGTTTTGTAGAAATGCGCGAGCTGTCTCCCGATTGTAAATTCCGTGGCTGCACGCATGTAAGTGAACCAGGCTGCGCCGTGCTTGCTGCGGTTGAGAGCGGGAAAATAGAAAAAAGCAGGCATGACCACTACTTGCTGTTTATGACGGAGATGAGAGAGAAAAAACGGAGGTACTAACAACTATGACGATTATTGCCCCTTCTATATTATCGGCCAACTTTGCAAGGCTAGGAGAGGAAGTTCAAGCAGTCGAAGCGGCAGGAGCAGATTGGATTCACATCGACGTGATGGACGGACATTTTGTCCCCAATCTAACTTTTGGACCGCCGGTCATTTCAGCTATCAGGCCTGTGACGAAGCTTCCTTTTGATGTGCATTTGATGATTGAACGTCCGGAACTTTCAATTGAGGACTATATTGCAGCAGGCGCGGACCGCATTACTATTCATGCTGAAGCTTGCGTGCATTTGCATAGAACCGTTCATTACATAAAAGAAAAAGGGCTGCCTGTGGGCGTAGCGATTAATCCGGCAACACCTGTTTCTGTGCTGGAGCCTATTTTGCATGATCTTGATCTCGTGCTTATTATGACGGTTAACCCTGGATTTGGGGGTCAGAAGTTCATTCCTTATTCGCTTGTGAAGCTGCGCCAGCTTCGTGCGATGCTGGAGGAGCAGGGACTAGATGATGTTCATGTCCAGGTTGACGGTGGTGTTAATCAAACAACGGCAGCAGTCATTCGTGAAGCTGGCGCTAATGTGCTTGTGGCAGGAAGTGCCGTGTTCTCAGAGGTAGACCGAGCCGCGGCAATCGCGGTATTGCGCTAGGAGGTACTGCGATGAATGAACGGTTGAAAACAACACTCTGGCTGTTGATGTATACATTTCTTGCCGGACTGCTGCTAGCGCTATTCTCGATGATATCGGATTTTTATCGGTATCTCTTCTCGCTGCTCGCTTTGTACGTGGGCATTCGCTTTTTCCGGAGATTTGAAAAGCTAGGCATGCGAATCGCTTTTTTCGCGCTATCGATAGTATTTTATTTACTAATTGCTGTCGTTGGAGCGGCTATTATATATATAAGAGATAATCCAATGCCAATAACGGGCGCATAATAGGCTTTCCCCTCAGACGCACTATGGAATAGGACAAACTGACGACGCATAGGATGTTTACATGAGCGTAGTAATGTTGTCACGGATAAATTCGATGAGCGTGTCTGAGGAGGGATGAGGCATGAAATTTTATACAATCAAACTGCCTAAATTTTTGGGCGGGTTCGTAAAGGCGATTTTGAATACCTTCCAAAAAAATTAGGTCTAGATGCTGCAGGACACCCTTCGGCCGTGATCGTAGAAAAGCAAAAAAAAAAGCACCTGAGCGCTCAGGTGCTTTTGTCTATGGCCATTGCCATCATTATACGCGTGTAACTTTACCAGCTTTAAGTGCGCGTGTGCTAACATAAACACGTTTCGGTTTACCATCAACCAAAATGCGAACCTTTTGCACGTTTACGCCCCAAGAACGACGAGTTTTGTTGTTTGCGTGGGAAACGTTGTTACCTTTACCAGGTGCTTTACCTGTAAGAAAACATTTGCGGGACATGACTACACCTCCTTTAAATCTTGCTTGAACAAAACGGATTCCATTAATATGGCTTCGTTATGCGTGAGGAAAATTTCATTCGTAAGCGAAATAACATTTAAACACACTTGAATATCGTATCACAAACATTGGTTCTGTTCAACCTAAATATAAGGACAAGGATGTTCTTTATCGCTTTTAAAGCGAGCAACCATGCAGAATAACTGGATTTATTGAACAGACTTCTATAAAGGAGCCGTTTATAGTACAATAATACTTAGTCCATAATACATACAGTAAGGGAGTGTATTTCCATGCCAATGCAGCTAAGCACAGAATTAGGTTCCATACATGTCTCAGACCATTGCATAGCCATTATTGCGGGCTCTGCGGCCATGGATTGTTATGGACTTGTCGGGATGGCTTCACGCAAACAGCTAAAGGACGGAATTGCCGAGTTGCTCGGACGAGACAATTTGACTCGCGGCGTTGAAGTTAGACGAGTAAATGAAGAATTGCATATTGATCTCTACATCATCGTAAGCTATGGAACAAAAATTTCCGAGGTAGCGCATAACATTCAATCCAAGGTAAAATATGTGCTGAACGACGTAATCGGTCTACAAGTGGAAGAAGTCCATATAATTGTGCAGGATGTCAGGGTACTTAAGTAACAGGGAGGGAAATTTCGTTGAGTAAGCGCTTTATAAACGGATCTGATTTTACCGCAATGGCACTGCTCGGCGCGGATTATTTACAGCGAAACGCAGAGCACGTTAATGCATTAAATGTATTCCCAGTGCCGGATGGCGACACGGGAACAAACATGAACTTAACGATGTCCTCAGGCGTTCGCGAGCTGCGCAGCAAGCCGTCAAGCAGCATTGGAAAAACGACAGAAGCCTTATCTAAGGGGCTGCTGATGGGGGCTCGGGGCAATTCCGGCGTTATCTTGTCACAGCTGTTCAGAGGTTTCTCCAGGTCGCTTGCCGGTCTTGAAGAAGCGGGAACGGTGCAAATAGCCGCTGCTTTGCAATACGGTGTTGACCTCGCTTATAAAGCTGTCGTAAAGCCTGTAGAAGGAACGATTCTTACCGTTGCCAAGGAAGCTGCGAAGCATGCCGTTCAGTACGCCCGTAGAACGAGTGACGTGGCTGAGTTGATGCACGAGGTGCATCAGAAGGCATATGAAGCTTTGCAGCGTACGCCTGATTTATTGCCTGTATTAAAGCAGGTTGGCGTAGTCGATTCTGGCGGACAAGGTCTCGTGTTTATTTATGAGGGTTTCGTACGCAGCCTAGCAGAAATCGATGGCCAGCTTGATACTTATTCGATGCCGTCAGAAGCAGCTCCACCTGAAGAAGTGGCTGTTCCTATTATCGTGCCACCAATTCGCAAGCAAGAGCCGATCTCGGCACAAGCACGCTTAGCGACGGAAGCTATTGAATTTTTATACGATATGGAATTTTTTATCAATCGCAAGCTAAGCGGACAAGCGGGAGCGTTTTTTGATGAATCCGCTTACAAACGTGCTCTTGGGAAAGATGGAGACTCTATATTGGTCATAACAGAAGACGATATTATTAAAGTTCATGTACACTCTCGCAAACCGGGAGACGTACTGAACCTATCGCTTCCTTACGGAGAATTAACCGATATTCATATTCTTAATATGCGCGAGCAGCATCGTGATTTGCTTGAGCATGAGGCAGTGGATTCAGCCGTTGTTGACTATTCTGCAGCAGAACTGCTTGCAGGGCAGGCCGTACAGGGAGTTCCGCCTGGTCAAGTATTTGAATGGGCGCCGTTTGGAATTATTGCTGTTGCTCTAGGCGAGGGGATTACGAACATTTTCCTCGAAAATGAAGTGGATACGGTATTGTCTGGTGGTCAGACGATGAATCCGAGCACAGAAGATTTTGTGAAGGCGATCGAGGCTCTGTCAGCAGAGCATATCTATATATTACCGAATAACGGAAATATTATTTTGGCAGCTGAACAAGCTGCTGAGCTTAGCGAGCGGAATGTTACGATTATCCCAACTCGCACGATACCTCAGGGTTTAGCCGCTGTACTTGCTTTTAAGGAAGACGAGACGGCTGAACGAAATAGCGCATGGATGAAAAACGCTGCTGAGCAGGTTATGTCGGGACAAGTAACAAAGGCTGTGCGAGATACGACCATTGAAGGTGTGGATATTCGCGAGGGCGATTACATCGGCATTAAAGAAAAGACGATAGTTGTATCCAAAGCAAGCTTGCTCGAAGCCTGCCAATCGCTCATTGCTAACATGCTCGATGCAGGTGGAGATTTGCTGACGATTTTGTCAGGTGAGGATGCGGAAGCGACAGAAACGGCGTCGTTATGCGAATGGATCGGAGAGCAGTATCCTGATCTGGAGCTTGAATTGCAAAAAGGCGGACAACCGCTGTATCCGTATGTTTTTGCTTTGGAGTAAATGTAATCGTTCTAACAATGGGAGGAAATGGCCATGGGAAAGGTCCGAATAGTAACGGATAGCACATCTGATATTCCGGAAGAGGTCAAGAAGCGCTTGGGGATATCGGTAGTTCCCCTTAAGGTGCTGTTTGGCGAGGAGACGTTTCTAGATGCCGTGACGATTACGTCCGAACAATTCTACGAGAAGCTTGCGCAGTCATCTGTTCTTCCTACAACATCTCAGCCATCACCAAACGAGTTCTCAGAAGTATATGAGCGCTTGCTTGCGGAGGACGCTGATTCACCTATTATTTCTATTCATTTGTCGGCCGCGCTCAGCGGTACGTATCAATCGGCTGTCATTGCTCATTCCATGCTCGAGCAAGAAGCGGATATTACGATAATCGATTCTAAATCTGCTTCATACGGGTTCGGACTACGTGTTGTGAGAGCTGCCGAAATGGCACAAGCAGGCGAATCGAAAGAACGGATTATCGAAGAGATTGAGCGTCTTGAGCGCAGTACTAATTTATACTTTCTAGTCGACACGTTGGAATATTTGCAAAAGGGCGGAAGAATTGGCAAAGCATCCGCGCTGATCGGTTCGATTCTTAACATAAAGCCTATCTTATCTTTGGACAAAGATGGGGTTGTGCTAGCTGTAGATAAAGTGCGCGGCTCTAAGAAGGCGATGGCTCGTATTATTGAACTATTGAAACAATCGTATGGCGATGAGCCGGTCGGTATGACTATGGCTTACTCTTTCAGTAAAGACACAGCTGAGGATTTGTGTGAGCTATTGAAAGCCCAGTTCAATGTACAAGAAATGAACTGGACGACGGTAGGTGCTGTTATCGGCACGCATACGGGACCTGGCACATCGGCCGTGTTTATGTACAGGATGTGATCGTAAAATGACTCTTGATCAAATTTCTGTTCGGCAAATCAAAGGCGTGAGTGCTCCCAAGGAATTGGAGCTTCACGCCTTTGGCGTGAGAACAGTGGCGGATATACTTGATTATTTTCCATTTCGCTATGAGGATTATCGCATTCGTGAGCTGACCGATGTAAAGGAAGGCGAGAAGGTGACGGTTCTAGGACATGTCCGAGGCATTCCAATGCTGCAGCGATATGGAAAAAGCAAATCAAGATTAACATGCAAGGTTGAGGTTGGGCAGTGGCTCGTGACGGCAGTCTGGTTTAATCGGCATTTTCTGCAGGACCAGCTTGTCATTGGCCGTGAGATTATGCTTACGGGCAAGTGGGAACAACAGCGCCTGCAAATGACGATATCGGATTCGGAGTTTCCTGGCAGCGGCGGACCGGCTAAATCAGGAACGCTGCAGCCGGTTTATTCGGTAGGCGGAAGCATCACACAGCCTTGGATGCGGAAGACCGTGCGTCAAGCGTTGACGCAATATGGGTCGATGATTGAAGAGATTTTGCCGTTTGAGCTTGTGGAGCAGCATCATTTGATGCCCAGACGCGACGCGGTGCATCGCATTCATTTGCCGGATGATACGAAGGAAGGACTGCAGGCGCGCAAACGATTGGTATACGAGGAGCTGTTTCTGTTTCAGTTGAAGCTCCAAGCGTATCGGGCTCTTAATCGCAAGCGGAATGATGGCATCGCACATCGAATTGAGAGTGAAACGATTCGTCAATTTGCCGCAACCCTTCCGTTTGAGCTGACAGATGCTCAGAAGAAGGTCGTTAATGAAATTTGTGTCGATATGAGAAGGCCGTCCTGCATGAATCGGCTGCTTCAAGGTGACGTTGGCTCCGGCAAAACGGTTGTGGCAGCTATTGCACTGTATGTTGCGGTGAAATCAGGTCATCAAGGGGCTTTGATGGTGCCAACAGAAATACTGGCTGATCAGCACATGCGCTCGCTTACAAAAATGTTCGCAGAGCTCGGAATTGAGGTTGCTCTTCTAACGGGAAGTGTAACAGAGCGCAAACGCAGGGATGTGCTTGCGGGGCTTCAAATGGGCATGATTGATATTGTCGTTGGAACGCATGCTCTAATTCAGGACGATGTTTTTTTTCGGAGCCTTGGGCTCGTCGTTGTGGATGAACAGCATCGTTTCGGTGTCAATCAGCGGAGCGTGCTGCGGCGCAAAGGGATGAACCCCGATGTGCTTACGATGACAGCAACGCCGATTCCGAGAACAATGGCGATTACCGCATTCGGCGATATGGACGTGTCGACGATTCGCGAGCGGCCGCATGGGCGCAAGCCGATTAAGACGTATTGGGTTAAGCACAGCATGATGGAGCGTGTGCTCGCTTTTATAAGGAAAGAAGTAAATAAGGGGCGTCAAGCTTACATCATCTGCCCGCTGATCGAGGAGTCGGAGAAGCTCGATGTGCAAAATGCGATTGATCTGTATGTGCAAACGCAGCAGTCGTTTCCAGATTTGCGGGTAGGCCTGCTGCATGGACGCCTTTCAGCTGCGGAGAAAGAAAGCGTGATGGGTGCTTTTGGCGCAAATGAAACGCATGTGCTTGTGGCGACGACGGTCGTTGAGGTAGGTGTCGACGTTCCTAATGCGACACTTATGATCATTATGGATTCGGAGCGATTCGGATTATCCCAGCTGCATCAGCTGCGAGGACGTGTAGGGCGGGGAGAGCATCAATCACATTGTATATTAGTAGCTGATCCGAAATCAGAAACGGGACGCGAGCGAATGAAGGTCATGACGGACACGGATGACGGATTTGAAGTGTCTAAGCGGGATCTTGAGATTCGTGGTCCGGGCGATTTTTTTGGCACGAAGCAAAGCGGATTGCCAGAGTTTCGTTTGGCCGACATGGTTGCTGACTATGAGCTGCTGGAGCTTGCTAGGGATGATGCCGCTGAATTAACAGGACGAGATGATTTTTGGACGAATGAGTCATTCGTTAGATTGCGCAGCTTGCTGGAGCAGGATCAATTTTTTCAAGGGGAACAGCTGGACTAGGCAATATTCACCTCCTTTCGGCATATAGTTTAACGATGTGACTGGATTGCCTGATGGAGGTGTCAACGAAGTGAGTTACCAAAACTATGGGATTAAGCCTCAGCTGGTCGAGCGTGTTAAATACAAAATGAAAAACCCTGCTGTGAAGGAACGGATTAGGGACCTGCTAGGAAATGTGACCAAATACGATTTGCAAGACCGGCCAAAGGTTAGACGGCTTGTGAAAGCGGCGTCCGTTATTTTGCAGGAGCAGCTTACGGATACACAGGAAGACCAGATTGTTGCTTTCATTATGGCGCAAAAGATTGACCCGAACAACACGTTTCACTTGCTGAAACTGTGGGGGATGTTTCGCTGACCGCTTTGGTCAGCGATTTTTTTTTATTTGGCAACGGGAACATCGTTCTGCTAGGTTTGCTGCTACCATAGCTCGAGCTGCTCGTCCACTTCAATGCGCTCGATTAAAGAAGAGTCGTCGTTTCGGACGCTTCCGACTGCAAGGGAGACAGGGTAAGCTTCAAGCTCATGCGATGAGTATGGCTTAAGGAGTGGAGTGATCATCTTAACGTCCGTTACCGCGCGGTTCAGCCACAGCTGCTCTGCCTCGGGCCGCAAAATGACCGGCATGCGATCATGAACCTCGGAAACGAGCTCGTTTGGCGTAGTTGTTAAAATCGTACAGCTATTTATTTTGGTCCCTTCAGGAGAAAGCCAGGTCTCGTACAGACCGGCCATGCTGAATAAGGAGCGGTTCTTGAGTACGAAGCGCATCGGCTGCTTGCCTTGTGCTGTCGTTTTCCATTCATAGAAACCATCGGCAGGGATGAGGCAGCGCTTGCGCTGCAGCGGGGCCTGAAAGGCTGGTTTGCTCGCTGCTGTCTCTGATCGAGCATTCAGCATCTGGAAACCAATTTTCGGATCATCCGCCCATGGCGGCACAAGTCCCCACTTCAGCTCGCCTAGCCGATTATTTTGGCCATCATTTATAATGGTCAGCACCTGCTGGCTCGGAGCTATATTATATTTCGGACGGTGAAAAGGTACCATCGTTTCTTCGATCATATACCTAACCATCAGCTCTTCCAACGTAACTGTGAGTGTATACCTTCCGCACATGGCTGTCATCTCCTTTCTAATGCTTTTATTATACATCGTGAGCGCTCGAATCGCATATGTTGCATACACGGTATGACGAACTGCTCCGTGGCTGATACTGGATACTATAGGGTTTAAACTAGGCAGCAAGCTTGTATAGTCAACGACGCGATAGGAGGAGCACTGACAATGGACAAAAAGCATGAGGGACGGTCTTATCGCCGTACATTCGGTTACTGGCTAGGGCAGCTGCTCGCGCTCCCCAGCGCTGCGTTTGACTATGCAGTAGGCAAGTGGGGGGCAATGAGCGCATCGGATGCAATGATTGCGGAAGCAACACCGCTGCAGCTTTCAGCTTCTTCCGTTGCAAAATTGAAGTATGCATGGTCGAAGCATTTTGAATCTGCTGATGCTTCAGCAGTGACAAGCTGGAATGAAGAGGAACTTGCGCTAATCGAACGAATTCGCGCTGAGACTGCTGCTGCCAATCGGAATAACGTGACGAGAACGGAAGCTTATCGTATTTTGTATTTCCGCACTCCGGAGCTGCACTGGGCGCTGCTTGCGCATATGGTGTCCCGTAATGGCGGCTGGAATATGACTGACTTGCAAGGCGAGTGGCTTCCATGGCTGCTGAACTCGGAACAGCGGTTGGCCGTGTTTCGTTTTTTGGAGCAGGCGAATGCATTGATATTTCAAGATGCTTATCCACAGCTGCTCTTGTATGAACGGAGCAGGCGCGAGGGGAGGAGCTTGTTCCATCTGCTGCCTGCTTTTGGCGTAACCTCGTTTATGGCGCCGGTCTGGAAGCAGTACTGGCGAGATCGCGACGCGGTGCCGCTCACGATCGCATTAATCGTTAATGAGCAGCATTATATCGAGCAGCGTGTTGTACAGCATCCCTTTTTTCGAAAGAAGGTGCTGCATACGTTATTTTTTGGTCTGCAATCGCTGCTTCAGCTGAACGGGGTTATTTTCCCCTATGGCAATGGCCCGGGAAAAGGGGAAGGAGCGTTTGCGCTGCGGCTCTCTGGTCTTATTTTGGAGCGGTTTGAAAATATAGAAGAGAGAATTGAATTCGGCAAGCGTCTATATGCGATGTTATTCGGTGTGCCGCGCGTCTATGAAGGAGCTAGATCCTTCGCTGCTGCGGTTAAGCATACAGGCTCGCGTGCCGACTACGCGCCGCATATGTTTACGCGTGTACGTCAGCAGCCTCCACAGCCAATTTATAAGGAGCGTCTGCTGGGTGCACGGTTAAAGCCTGGTGCTGAGCCGCTTTACAGCCCAGAGCTTAGTACAGCGTGGAACGATCAGCCCATAGAAATGCCGGAGCCTGGGGATTGGTTTACGTCCGTTGCCGACATTACGCCTTATTTTCAAAAGCTGCCAATGCCGCATTCTTTTGAAATTACGAATGAATATGGGCTCATGCTTAACAAGATCGAATTGGCTGTTCTTGCGGTGCAGCGTGGCAATAAGTGAAACCCCCGGACTTCGACACTTGTTGGCGGAGCCGGACGAGATCGAGGGAAAAAGCCAGAAGCGATACAAAATAATATCAAAAGAAAACAGGAACTGCTTCGTTGGCCCTTCTGCCAGTTGAGCAGTTCCTGTTCAAGGATGAGTTCTACTTTAGGCTGCTTTGAGCGAAGCTAACGGAACAGAGCACTCCTTATTCCCAAGCAGCAGCGCCTTCAATATCGTAAATAGAGAACCATTCGCCATCGACCATGAAGCGGCCTTTCAGTTGATCTACGCGGTCAACGATTCCGCTGACGGTCAGTTCCTCTTGCGGATGAAATAAACGGAGCGTGATGGGCTGCCGCTGCTGCAGCGATTCTGTCACGGAGCGGGCTACATGTTCCCATTCCTGCTCATCTAGCTCCACCCGTTCACGCAGCCGCAATGTCTTCTCCTGCTCATTGATTGCGACTTTATGCTCGGGCAGCATCATCCGGCTCGACTCCCAAAGTCCGTTTCCTTCAAGTTTTTTTCTCATTTGTAATGTCCTCCGATCTTCTCAGAGCGGTGCTGTGCTTGCCCCGCATCCGTAATGGACACCGCTCTCAAAATAGTGGCATCCCCATATTTCCTCTTCAAGGCGTCCGTCGCCCGCTCAAGCGCCATCGTCTTCTCGCGGTTCGGATCAAACAGGGAAAGCTGGTATTCGTCATCCTGCGAAAATTGCGATAGGCTGACGCCAACCTTCCTTACGGGATAACCGTCCCAATGCCGCAGCATCAGCTCTACCGCGGCCCGATAAACCTGATTCGTGACGTTTGTCGGATCGTCCATCTTCATCTGACGGCTAAAGCCCGTAGGCCGATCATAATCGGCACCCATTAATCCGACGGAAACGACATGCCCCATATATCCTTTGCCTCGGCAGCGCTGGCAAACGAGCTCGGTCAGCTCAAGCAGTACAACTTTGATCTCCTCCAGCTTCCCATAGTCACGCGGGAGCGTCATCATATGCCCGATGGCCTTGGGCGCAACCTGATGCGTGCCCGGCGTTACGGGACTTTTGTCAATTCCGTTTGCGATGTTCCAATACAGCTCCGCGTTGATATCGGAGTTTTTGCCGAATTTACGGCGCATCATCAGCTTCAGCTTCTCAAGCGGCGTTGCCGCTAATTGGCCGATCGTCTCCAGTCCCATCGATTGGAAGTGCCTCGTCATCCGGCTGCCGACCATGAACATCTTGGAGACGGGCAAGGTCCAGAGCGTATCCTCAAGATTGTCTCTGGAGAGGGTGTAAATGCCTGCATCGTTTTTTTTCGCATAGTTGTCACAGGCCGTCTTAGCCAAAATTTTATTCTCCGCAATACCGAAGCGGGTGTACACTCCTAGCTCTTCTTGGATGCGGGTTTGGATATGATGAGCCAGCTCATCCGGTGAGCCGTACAAATGCAGCGAGCCCGTCACATCGAGAAATTGCTCATCGATTGAATAAGGTTCGACGAGGTCTGTGTAGGATTGATAAATGCTCGTAATCATCATGGAAACATCGATATACAGCTGCATGCGCGGTTTGATGATAATTAAATCCGGGCATTTCGCCAGCGAGTCGCCCAGCCGCTCAGCAGTCGTTACTCCAAATGACTTGGCGATCGGGCAAGCAGCCAGAATGATGCCGGAGCGGCGTTCGGGGTCGCCCGCAACAGCAACCGGCAGATGGCGATACTCGGGATGTTCCGCCTTCTCCACCGATGCATAAAACGATTGGCAATCCGCAAGCATAATGACTTTGTTAAGAGACATTTCGGCTCACCAGCTCTGCTGCTAATACATTTGCCGCAAGAAAGACGCGCTGTGCGCCGGAGTCTATACAAAAGGCTCTGACATAACCGTCTCTTACAGATAGGACACGAATCCTTCGTTTCGTAAACTTGCCTTTTTTGCTCATATAAATCACATCTACGACACAACCGACTAGGCTGAACCATTTTTCCATTGTCATGATGCATCTCCTCCATAACAAGAACGTTTGTTCTTATTATATACAGAACACACGTTCTTATACTAGAGGTTATTTGTGGTTATTATTGACAAGGTTTGGTTGGGAACAGCTTCGCAGTCCAATTAGGCGTACGAATGCTATACGCGGAGCAGCACGAAAACCAATCACAAATAGGACAGTACATATTTACATCCATAATGCGCCAAAATAGAAGCAACATGGAAACGAAGGGTGCCGTTATGAACAAACAAAACACAGGTAGGCTAACGCCGTTTAGTCCGTCGCTGCATGCGAATGTCAAAACCATTCGCGATTGCTTCGGCAACAGCACGGATATCGTAATCCGAATGTTTCGCAGCGATGCGGCTCCAGAACGTGAGATTGCCATTATTTATGTGGATGGAATCGTGAACTCGCAAATCATTAATGAGAGTGTCATGGAGCCGTTAATGTCAATGAGGCTGCCGCAGCATGCTCATGTGAAGGGAAGCAAGCTGCTGGAAGCGCTTCGCAGCTGCGTCGTTTCAATCGGCTCGGTACAGAGTGTGGACACATTGGAGTATGCACTCCAATATATGACGGACGGATTATGTGTCATTATGGCGGATGGCAGCGCGGAAGCGCTGACGGCGGATGTGAACGGCGGCGAACAGCGCAGTGTTACGATTCCTCAGACACAGACCGTGATTCGTGGTCCGCAGCATGCTTTTGTAGAAAATATTCAAACGAACATCAGCTTGGTCAGGCGCATAATACGTTCCTCTGACCTTCATGTGCAGGTGCACAAGATCGGTCAGCAAACGCATACGAACGTAGCTGTTATGTATTTGCATGGAATAGCAGATGAAGGGATCGTTAAGGAGGTTTACCGCAGACTGGCGGCCATTGACATTGACGGTGTGCTGGAGAGCGGATACGTGGAAGAGTTTATTCAAGATGATACGTTCACGCTGTTTCCAACGCTTTCAAATACAGAGAGGCCGGACTCCGTGGCAGCAGCACTGCTGGAGGGAAGAGTAGCGGTAATGATAGACGGCTCGCCTATGGTCTTAATGGCCCCGACTACATTTTTTTCGTTTTTTCAATCGCCAGAGGATTATTATCAACGATATGATATTGCATCCTTCGTTCGTCTCATCCGTTACGGTTCATATATCGTGTCCATTCTGCTGCCTGCCTTGTATATCGCAGTTACAACCTTTCATCAGGAGATGCTTCCGACAACGCTGCTCATTAGTCTAGCGGCGCAGCGAGAAGGGATTCCGTTCCCTGGATTGGTTGAGGCGCTGTTGATGGAGGTTACTTTCGAGGTGCTGCGAGAAGCAGGATTACGAATGCCGCGGGCGATTGGGCCCGCCATATCTATCGTGGGCGCTCTCGTACTCGGCCAGTCGGCTGTTCAGGCGGGCATCGTGTCAGCGGGTATGGTGATCATCGTATCCTTTACGGCGATTTCCAATTTTGTAATGCCGGAATTCAACATGGCGGCCACATCTCGCATTATTCGTTTTATCTTTATGATTATGGCCGGTATTTTTGGGTTTTTCGGCATTTTCATTTCTGTATTGTTTATGCTGATCCATTTGGTATCGCTGCGCTCGTTCGGAGTGCCGTATATGTCTCCGCTGGCACCAGGTCCTACAAAGCAAGGACCATGGCGAGACGTGTTCGTCAGGCTGCCATGGTGGGCGGTCGTGCTTCGACCTCTAGATTTGAATCTGCGTAATCCAAGGCGGCGGCCGAACGGAAAAAAACCGCAGGCACAGCGTCATTCCGATAAGGCGTAATGAAAGGGGGAACCTGCCATGAAAAAATGGAGGCTGCTGCTGCCGATGCTCATTTGTTTGCTGGCAACGGGCTGCTGGAATCGCATAGAGCTGAATGATATTGCGATTGTTTCTGCTACCGGCGTTGATTGGAAGGATGGGAAATGGGTGTTGTCGTATCAAGTGGTCATACCGGAAGCCATTTCCAGTCAAAGCGCGAGCAACAGCACAGCGGCGGTCCATGTTTTTTCCACGCAAGGGGAAAGCTTCAGAAGCGCGGTCAGCAAAGCAAGCCAGGAGACGTCGCGGCGCCTCTATTTCGCACATAATCAAATTGTCATTATCGGTCAGGCTGCTGCGCGCAAAGGACTGGGACCACTTCTAGACACCTATTTGCGCAATCATGATTCCCGCGAGACGGTGAGCGTTTTCTTGTCAAAGGGAAGCGCGCGCCGGATGCTCGAACAATTGATTCCGCTTGAGAAAATTCCAGGCGCAGCCATACAGCGCATGATCAATAATGAAGAGATGAACAGCTCAGCCTTCCGTCAAATGACCATTCATAAAGTACTGCTGGATTTGCTGGGAACGACAAGGGCTACTGGCATACCCGGATTAATTGTGTCCGGTACGAAAGAAAGTGTGGACAATGCCGGGCAGCTTGCGTACACCAGTACACCTTCAAAGGTCAGATTGTTTGAACTGGGCCTTATTGAAGGTGACAAGCTGGTAGGCTGGATCAACAACGAAGAAAGTCAAGGCGTGATGTGGCTTGCAAATCAAKTAAAAAAAACGACGGTTTCATTCGCATGCTCAGCGGACAAGAACGAGCCGAAAAACTCATCTATTCGCATCACACATTCGGATACAACGCAGACTCCTAAATCTTCAGATGGCAATTGGCTGATGGATTTGAACGTAAAGGCGACTGGAACGCTGATGGAGTACAATTGCGAGGGTGATCTCATGAATCCGAAAGAAATAGAGAAGATACAAAAACGGATTGAGGACGAGATTGCCGCAATTATGCAAAAAGGCTGGAGCGCTGTCAGTAAGCATAAAGCAGATGTAATCGGCTTCGGAACGATCATTCACAATAAATATCCAAAGCAATGGTTAAAAACGTCGGGCAGCTGGTCGGAGCAGTTTTCGAACATCGAAGTAAAGATGAAAGTTAAGGTGAATTTGAATTCAACTGGTCTTAGCGGAAGTGGATTTAAGAAGGCGCAGGAAAAGAACCACCAATAACATAAGCAGAAAGGAGACCCTATGCAGCAGATTGGCAAAAACCAGCTTTCGATTTTGATCATCGTTTTTTTGATAGGCAGCACCCCTTTGTTCGAGCTCGGCATACAGGCGAAGCAGGATGCTTGGCTGGCGATGACGCTTGCTGCGATTGCTGGTCTGCTGCTTATCGTTATGTACGTCCAGGTGCAGAAGCGTTCCCCGAATTCGGAGCTTGCTGAGCTTTATGTTATACACTTCGGAAAATGGATCGGCGGCTTTGTAGGCATACTTCACGCGTTATGGTTTGCTTATGAATCGATGCGCAACGTACGGGACGTCGGGGAGCTTACGATGACGGCGCTGCTGACCTTTACGCCGAAATGGATTGTTATGCTGCTGATTATGAGCGCCGCCGCTTATACCGTCAGCAAGGGAGTGGAAGTATTTGTCCGTGTCGTACAGCTTCTATTTCCGATTGCAGCGCTCAGCTATGCTTTTATTATTTTGCTCCTGTTTGTTGCCAGGTTGCCCAAAATAGCACATTTGCTTCCMGTTTTTGAACACGGGATTGGGCCTGTCGTGAAGGCGGCCTTTCCAGATTTAGTATCTTTTCCATTTGGGCAAATGGTTATTTTTTTCGTTTTTTGGAAGCACGTGAGTGAGAAGAAAGGGATTGGGCCAGTCACTTACAAGGCCTATATTGGCGTATCCTTATTTCTAATTCTAATGAATATCATTACGCTATGCGTATTAGGGCCGGAGCTGTCCTCGCTTACAGCACTGCCGCTGCTTGAGGTTGTTCAGTTAATTAGGCTTGCTAATATATTGGAGAGGCTTGATGTGCTTGTAACCTTGCTTCTGTTCATCGGTCTATATGTCAAAATGACTGCGCTATACATGGCATCGGTATTCATGTTCAATATGATCACTGGTATTGCCTACCGATATTGTGTGCTGCCCATTGGTCTCATTATTTATGGGGCGTCGTTTATCGAAGCCAATAATACTTCCCATATTTGGATTGGACTCGATGTTACGCTGAAGATTGCGCCGTTGTTCCAAATTGTGCTGCCGCTGCTTATGCTTTTCGTCGGAATACGCAAGAAATACAAAAAGGCTGCATGATTGAAAGTTGCGCACAGTGCTCACCCAAGCGGATAGGCTGACATATTTTATGGGTAAGTGAGCCGTTTATGCTTGCTTGAGGAGGATACGCGTGAGCGATGCCAATAGCTGCATGACAAGCATTATTCTCGTTACCTACAATAAGCTTGAATACACGAAGCAATGTGTGGAAAGTATTCGGAGACATACGCAGAGAGGCAGCTATGAGCTGATTATTGTAGATAATGGTTCGACGGATGATACGGTAAAATGGGCTAAAAGCGAGAGCGATATTATCGTAATCGACAATGGCAGCAATGCTGGTTTTCCTAAGGGCTGCAACCAAGGATTGGCCGCGGCCTCGGGCGATCTTCTGATGCTGCTAAATAACGATACAATCGTAACGCCAAGCTGGCTTGACGGTCTCAAGCGCTGCTTATTTAGTGATGAACGAATAGGGGCGGTCAGCCCCGTTACGAATTCGGCTTCCTACTGGACGACGATCCCGGTCACCTATACGACGATAGATGAAATGGAGCTGTTTGCTTCGGCACTGCATGCCAACCCTGATAGAACAAAATGGGAGGAGCGCGTGAAGCTGGTCGGCTACTGCCTTTTGCTGCGGAGAGAAGCATGGGAGAAAACGGGATCGCTCGACGAGATCTTCGGTATCGGCAACTTTGAAGATGATGACTATAGCCTGCGGCTCCGGCTGGCGGGATATAAGCTGATGCTGTGCGGCGATACGTTTATTCATCATTACGGGAGCATCTCCTTTAGCTCAGAGCCAGAACAATATGTACAAAACTTCAGAAAAAATGCCATTGTTTTTATGTCCAAATGGGGCTTTGACCCTGGTGATGCAACGTATATTAGAATGGATTTCAGCACCGTAATTGAGCGGGAATCGCATGAGTACAGACGCGAGAATTGCTCGATTATGGAAATAGGCTGCGGGTGCGGAGCTACGATTTTTCATATGAAAAAGCAATTCCCATCCGCAATATGGTACGGAGTTGAGCGTAACGAGCTGGCGGCTAGAGTAGCAGAAGCTTCGGGAATTACTGTATTCCGCTCGAATGATCCGAAGGATTGGAGGCTGCCTGCTGAAGGTCTTGACGGCATCGTAATCGGAGATGCTCATGCATACGGGACACCGCAAGCCATGAAAAATCTAGTTCGTCTTCTAAAGCCTGGCGGCTGGCTAGTCGGGTGCTTTGCCAATCGCTATTATTTCAACAATATTCGGCAATATTTAGATCCTGCTAATGCACAAGCACAGCATCAAGCGGCATCACAGTACTCAGCAGAACAAGTTAGCCAGCTTTATTTGCAGGCCGGTTTTACCTATGTGAAGATTACACGTGCGGATAATAAACCGCAGGAGCAGCTAGAATACATCCATCTGCTAGAGCGGCTAACGTCTGAAGAGATGTCAAAAGAGCTGACAGCCGCATATTTGCTCGTATATGGACGCCTTGCTCCTGCAGCAGAGACCAAAGATACGGCAGACTTAGAAAATTCGAAGGCTGCTGAAGAAACAAAGGTAGAATGGCTGGATGAGCATATCGATCTAGGGCAATGAAAGCTGGTGCAGGAGCTGCACGTTCTGGCTGCCGTATATAGTAAGAGGATGAGTATCGTGGCTTGATGATAATCATTTTCAAAAAAAACTAGCATTAAATGCGGGTTTTGCTATACAATGAATGGTATTGACGAAACCGAATATGTTCCGGGGAGCTGGTTAGGCCGGCTGAGAGGGGATTTTCTATACAATTCCGACCCGTTAAACCTGATCTGGATAATGCCAGCGTAGGGACAGAAGCTCTGTTTAGCAAGCAGGCGAGATCAAATTGATCAAGCATTTGCTGTATAAACAGCTGCACAGCCAATGATATGGCGTCCTCCGGATTAGGGGGACGCTTTTTTTTGTTGCGATTAGAATGATGCAGCCATGGAACCGGATACTACGAGGAGTCGTCGCCTATAAGAATCGAAGCATGGAGAGGGGAACAACATCATGAATCAGAAAAAAACAGGGTATTTGTCGTGGAAAATCGTGGCCGCGATGCTTGTGTTCGTATTGGTGCTGGCAGGCTGCGGCGGTGGCGCTGGGAACAAGGGCGAACAGCCGAAAGAGCAAGAGGGAACAGCGGACAAGCCGCTAGAGAAGGTGCAGGTTGTACTCGACTGGACACCAAATACGAATCATACCGGACTTTATGTAGCTAGAGATAAAGGTTTTTTTAAGGAGCAAGGACTGGACGTTGAAATTATTCAACCAGGACAAAGCGGTGCCGATCAAATGGTCGCTTCGGGCAATGTGCAGTTTGGCGTAAGCTATCAGGAGTCTGTCACGATGGCGAGAATTGCCGGCGTGCCGCTCGTATCGATCGCCGCTGTCATTCAGCACAATACCTCAGGTTTTGCTTCACCGCTTGCAAAGGGAATCGATTCACCTGAGAAATTTGAAGGCAAAACGTATGGCGGCTGGGGCGCTCCTGTTGAGGAGGCGGTCATTCAATCGATTATGCAGGAGAAGGGCGCAGATGTGAGCAAAGTAAACATCATGAGCATCGGCGACAGCGACTTCTTTACGGCGGTGAAACGCGATATTGACTTTGCATGGATTTACTATGCATGGACTGGCGTGGAAGCAGAGCTGCGCGGCGAGAAGATCAATATGGTTTATTTAACAGACTACAGCGACAAACTGGATTATTATACGCCGGTAATCGTGACGAACGAAGATTTGATTATGAATAAACCGGAAACAGTCAAAGCGTTTACAGCTGCCGTATCTAAAGGCTACCAATACGCGATCAGCAATGCGGAGGATGCAGCAGAAATTTTAATAAAAGCAGAGCCGGATTTGAATGCGGAGCTTGTGCGCGCCAGCCAAAAATGGTTAAGCTCGAAATATCAGGATGACGCACCGCGCTGGGGCGAACAGAAGCTAAGCGTATGGGAAAACTATGCGGCATGGATGTTTGAGCACAAGCTGCTGGAGAAGGAGCTTGAAGCGGAGAATGCATTTACGAACGAATTTTTACCACAATAAGCTATTCGAACATACGGAGGGCGGGAAAGCCCGCTCTCACTTACAACGATGAGAAAGAAGGAAATCAAATGGCAAACGCATTAGTAAGTATTCAAATATTACCGACAACGCCAGGCGGCGAAAGTGTTATTCCTTACGTGGATCGTGCAATTGAAATCATTAAAGCGGCAGGTGTTCCTTATCGTGTAGCACCGCTTGAAACGACGATGGAGGGTGAGCTGAGCCATCTGCTCAGCGTCGTGCAGTCGATGAGCGAGGCGATGGCGGAGATGGGCTGCCCGTCCGTTATTTCACAAATTAAAATTTACTACAATCCGGCAAACGGCGCTTCCATGGGCAGGCTGCTGGAGAAATATCCAGATGGGCAATAAGAAATCGATTTGGTCGAAAATATGGCAGCCAGCAGCCCTACTGATCGTGCTGCTCGTCTGCTGGCAGGCAGCTGCATGGCTTGGATTATTTCAACAATGGGAGTTTCCATCACCGATTTCAATTGTACAAGAGGCCATCCAAATTTGGCCAAGGTTAATGATGCATACGGGAGCGACGGTGAAAATCATGCTGCTCGGATTTGTGGGAGGATCGGCGGTGGGCTTCGTGCTCGCCGCTTTGCTGCATTTAATTCCTGGGGTTCGATCGGCAGTATACCCCTTGCTCGTGCTGTCGCAAAACGTTCCCATCATTGCGATCGCTCCTATTTTGACGATGCTGCTAGGTTATGGAATGCTGCCAAAGGTGCTGCTTGTGATCATGGTGTGTTTCTTCCCGATCACGGTTGCCATGCTGAGCGGCCTCATGAACACCGATGCGCAGCTTCGTAATTATTTGCAAATGATCGGCATTCGCAAATGGCAGTTGTTCTGGAGATTGGAGCTTCCTCATGCGATTGTTCATTTGTTTTCCGGCTTGAAAATTGCGGCCTCTTACAGCGTACTCAGTGCAGTTGTGGCCGAATGGATAGGCACGAACAAAGGACTTGGCGCATTTATGATCATCTCGTTCAAAGGCTTTATGCCTGATCGAGTGTTTGCAGCAGTTATCATTATTGTTGCGATCAGCTTGACGTTATTTGGGCTAATAACCTTAGCGGAGCGTCTTGTCATACGCTGGCGCCCTGAGAAAGAGGTGAGCTGACAGTGGTCAATCGTGCTGAGCATCATTCAGTAACGCTTCAAACACAAAATATTCGAATGAAGTTTGGCAAAGGACAGATGAGCAAAGAAGTGCTTGGCGGGTTATCCATTTCAATAGCAGATGGGGAGTTCGTATCGATTGTAGGGCCGTCCGGCAGCGGTAAAACAACTTTGTTTCAAATTATCGGCGGTTTGGAACGTCCTACGGAAGGCGAAATTTGGATCGATGGCAAGCAAACGACGGGCGAACGCGGACATATTTCCTATATGCCGCAGCAATCGTCGCTGCTTCCATGGCAAACCGTTGCCGGCAATATAGAGTTGTCGCTTACGATCTCTGGCGTTGATAAAAAACTCGCGAAGGCGAGGACAACGGAATGGCTCGAGCGAATCGGGCTGCAGGAATATGCGGATTCTTATCCGCATGTGCTCTCTGGAGGAATGCAGCAGCGGGTTTCTTTCCTCCGGGCACTGCTTGCTCCGCAGAATCTCATGCTGCTGGATGAACCGTTTGGCGCACTGGACGCCTTGACGCGGCAGCAAATGCAGCAGTGGCTTATGTCGATCTGGGAGCTGAACCGAAGATCGGTGCTGCTCGTTACCCATAGTATTGAAGAGGCTTTGTTTCTATCGGATCGGATTATTGTGCTGTCACCATCGCCGGCAGTGGTGCTGGAGGAATTTCAAGTGCCATTCGAGCGTCCGCGTCATGAGTCTTTATGGACAGACCCACGGTTTTATGCGATGAAGCAGCGCATTTATGATCTGCTTAAGACAGGTGCGAAGGAAGGAAACGTATAGATGGCGATACAAACAAGCAATGATCCGCGCGAAGGGCAATTGTACTCGGAATCTCCTCAGCAGGAGGGCACATGCATAGACGCGCATATTCATATTGATTTGTATGAAGCAGAGCAGCGTGATGAGCTTCTAGAGCGTGCGTTCGCAGAAGGTGTAGCAGCTGTGATTGCCGTATCTATGCATTTGGAATCGTCTATTGTGAACCGTGACATTGCCCTGCGTTATGCAGGGCGTGTGCATCCTGCTTATGGTTTCCACCCAGAGCAGCCCATACCTGCCGATAAGGAGCTTGATGAGCTATTCAATTGGATTCGTTTGCGTCATGAAGCAGGGGAACGGTTTGCAATTGGCGAAGTAGGGCTGCCGTATTATACGCGAACAGAAGCGCAGCAAGCTGGGGGAAATATCGTTTTTGATGAGAATCCATACCTGCAGCTGCTGGATCGTTTTGCTGCGCTGGCAGCCGAACTTGATCGTCCGATTGTATTGCATGCAGTATATGAGGACGCCGGCAAAGCTTGCGACATTTTGGAGCGACATGGTGTTCGCAGAGCGCATTTTCATTGGTTCAAGGGCGATGCAAAGGTTATCCGCCGAATGGCGGCAAGCGGCTACATGGTGTCAATAACGCCAGACGTCGCTTACGAGGCAGAAATACAGCAGCTTGTAAGGGAGTATCCCATTGAGCTGCTGATGGTGGAGACGGATGGGCCATGGCCGTTTGAGGAAATCTATGCGGGTCAGCCGACGCGGCCTGCAATGGCTGCAGATGCAGCAAAGCATATTGCGAATATAAAGCAGCTGCCAGCTGAGCAGGTTGCGGAAATAATGCTAGCCAATACTCGCCGCTTTTATGGACTCCTATAGTATTGAATTCATACAGAAAAGGCCGCTCCATCAGAATGAACAATCTGAGG
Organism: Paenibacillus sp. 01T431; assembly: GCF_056398625.1. Taxonomy (NCBI): domain Bacteria; kingdom Bacillati; phylum Bacillota; class Bacilli; order Caryophanales; family Paenibacillaceae; genus Paenibacillus; species Paenibacillus sp. 01T431. The sequence continues at coordinate 362,018 of NZ_JBFTPT010000006.1, read as the reverse complement.
ATGCGGCCCTTTTATATTTAAAATACAAAAAAACATAGTGGTAGAGTCGACCTTTCATACCGCTTTGTCCATTGCCACTTGCACTTTCAAAGCATACAAAGATAAGGACAGGGTAATAGATGGCAAGCCAAAGTGGACAGCAGAAAGGAGACAGACGATGGCACAGCTGACGAAACAACAATTTATTGAACAATTATCTCCGACAGTTATAAGAATAAGGCGAGAAGGATCAACGATGTTTCCATCCGTACGTTTAGCGCAAAATGTACTCGAAACCGGCGGTGTTATTCACCCGTGGTACAACTTAGGCGGTATCAAGGTGGGCAGTGGACAGACGAATGCATATTGGCACGGAGAAGCGGTCGTTAAAGGAACATGGGAGGTCGTCGATGGCCGAAGCGAGAGTACTCGCGCTGCTTTCCGAGCCTATGAGAGCGTCTATCATTTTTATAAGGATTTGGATTTGCTGCTGGCTACTTCGCGTTATGAGCGTGTTCGCAAGGCAGTGACGCCAGAACAGCAAGCTGACATGCTGTACGCATGCGGCTATGCGACAGATCCGGCTTATCCAGCCAAATTAAAAGCCATTATTTCGCAGTATGGGTTGAAAAAATATGATGTTTTAGGCAGCACGCCGCTGCCTAAGCCAGAGAAGCTGAAGGATGCAGAGCTTGTTGTCGTTTTGTACAAGGGAGAGGTTATTTCAGATGGCTACTTGCTCAAGGGTACAACTTGGGTACCGGCAAGGCTGCTTGGTGAAGCGCTCGGAGCGAAGATTGATTGGACGGGGAAAAAGGTTACCGTAAACGGCAAAGAGCTCGACTCGATTTTGTCCGAAGCAACAGGTTATGTACAAATAAGAGATTTGTCCGCAGAGCTTGGGTTAACCGCTAGTTGGGAGACGGCTGCGCGAGTCATATTGCTGTCGCAGGTGAAAGCAGGCAGTTAGTTAAGCGATTTAAGCTTCTACAAAATAAGCAAGAAGCCAGCGGATCATCCGTTGGCTTCTCTTTTTGTGATGCAGTTTAGATATCATGCTATGGAATGAGCAGTTTATTTGCCTTTCTTGGATGCAGCCCAAAAAGCGAGTACGACAAGGGGGATAAAAATGTACCACGGAATGGTAATTGTACCGCCAACAATAACAGCGAGCACCATCACGATCAAGACACCGAGAATAATGTAAAGACAGCCTCTGCCGAACGTTTCCATCATTAATCGCCTCCTAAAGCTTAGGTTTTGCCGAGGCAAAACCTCCTTCGCAAGCAGTCACTTCTTGAGAGTATATTCGGTAATAACGTTTTTATGGGTGATATGGTTCCAAAAATTGAAGGGACAAAGAGGCTGCTGTATGAAATCAAACGGCCTAAAACAAAAAAAAAAATGACCCGCATCGCTGCAGGCCGGTGTCCTAGATCTATATATCAACAGTGGGGTTGATGTCTCTAAGTATAAAAAACGAACCTTAACGCAGCATTAAAAATGTTTGTCGGTTTGTTTACAATAGCGCTCGTTACGAATGGCTGGAATCGTCCAATAGGTGGACATTCTCCAGATCCATTCCATCGGTCCCATTTTGAAAAAGGAGAGCCAGATCATACTGAATATCATTTGGATAATATAAATGCCGATGCAAAGCAGTGTCGTTTGAATAGGGCTAAGCATACCGTTTAAATTAAAAAATGCTGCCGCCATAAGCACGATAATCGTTTGCCCTAAATAGTTGGTTAAAGCMATTTGGCCATAGGCGCTTAAAGGTTTGAGCAGCGTACGAATAAATGGATGCTGAACAGCCCGTACAAGAGTAGTGACATAAAATAAAGCGACAAGAAGGCCTATAAATGCGGCTGCTCCTTGGTAAATTTGCATGGCTATCATTTCAGATGAAGAGCTGCCTTCTTCAATGACCATAACATTTTGCTCGGGTAGTAGACGGTACTGGATAAAGACGCCAACAGCGGCTAGTGCAAAAGAGATCCAATGCAGCTTGCGGATCGCAGATTTTGACTCTGCAAGACGTTGAAACACCTTATATTGTCCAGCTGCAAGCCCAAGCAGAAACAAAGGTAGAATAAGCAATAGTTTGCCTCCTAGAAAGGCGGCAGGAAGTATAAGCGCTAAAGCGATAATCAAATTGATTTTTGGTTTAAGCTTGTAGAAAGGAAGGAGGAAGAAGCCGGCGATTGCGTAAAGAAACAAGGCTTCTCCAGGATGGAATTTCTGATGAACAAATCCTACGGCTAGCAAAAAAATAAGCCGGCGAATAAATAAAAGGTAGCCGTTATTGCCTTTCTCGATCGCTCTAGATAGAAATAAATAAAAGCCTACACCGAATAAAAAGGTGAATATGACATAGAAACGCGACTCTACCGTCAAATCCAGGATACGAGACATATACCAATTAGCAGTCCCCGCTTCAGCTGGCGCTACGTTAAGAAGGGGCAAAATATTGACAAGCAGAATGCCAATTAAAGCAAAACCTCGCAAATAATCAAGCGTTTCAATTCGTTTGTTTCCAGAAATGGGGTTCAAGCAGCATGCACTCCTAATTTTTACTTAGAATATAAAATGGTTTGGACTTTATTTTAAAAGGAATCTTTCCCTGTGAAGATTACAACAATAATTACAGCAGCGACAGTTCTTATCGTTTTTAACCATTGATTCATAAGTGGTTGCCTCCTCTGATGTTCAATAATCTATTTCCTATCATAAAGAAAAAAACGATAGGCAGCCATCGATTAGAGTGACATTAAAGGTGACAAGATTGTAAGATGCACTGTAGGTAGAAACAAAAATAGGACGGAGCAGATTAAGCAGCTGCTCCGTCCTATTTTTAAGTAAACTGACTAATGTATCTGGTTATGGTCTGGAACAAAACGTCCATGCTCCGGAACTGCAATTTCTTTGAATTTTTTCGTAAGGAGCTTGAGATTATCAGACAAGGTTGCGCCAAACATCGGTTCCCCGTGACCGGTAATCGCCAAATTCGGATTCAGATCTTTGAGATTTCTAACGGATTGCTCGGCGGCTTTCCAATTAGTCGTAAAGTATTTAGGGGGACCGCTAATTTCCTGCTCCTGTGTGATGACCTTATATAGCGATTCCTGCTTAACTGTTGCAAATGCGTCACCAGCAATCAAAGTGCCATCCTCAGGACGGAAAAATGAAGTATGTCCTGGTGTATGCCCCGGCGTATGAATATACTTCCAGCCTGGCATTCCCGGCAAGCTGCCGTCAGTTGGAAAGGGATGAACTTTGTCGTCGAGGTGAATTCCTTTATGGGGGAAGAAGGTAGAAAGCTCTGACAAGAGACCGCCATGTACAGAGGAGTCCGCGGGCGGATAATCGGATTCTCCAGTCAAATAGGGCAGCTCCAGCTTGTGCGCGTACACGGGCACATTCCAGTGTTCAATCAATTCAATAATGGCACCTACATGATCGAAATGGCCATGAGTAAGCAGAATCGCTTGAGGTGCGGAATCAAAGCGTTCCTCAGCTTCTTTAATAATTTTATGGGCGGATCCTGGCATGCCTGCATCAATAAGAACCCAGCCCGCTTCTGGTTTCTTTGGATCACCAACAAAACAAATATTGACGAATTGGATTGAGTAACAATAAACATCAGGCCGATAAGCAAGTCCATTTCCACTAGCAGAAGTCGTTATCGGCACAAAAGAATGCTCGAATGAGCTCTCCAACGTAAAACGCCTCCTTTTTCATCATTCTCTTGTATAAACTGTCCAAATGACTATTGGTTATGCTTTTGGCTTAAGCAGATCTTTATTTTTAGAATGAAATAATAGCGATTGGTACAAATTAAGGTGCATTATTTCTAGGAGGTGATGGTCATGGAGAAAACGTATGATTTACCCAAATTTCCGGAGTCTTATTGGTCAGAAACGTCGAGTCGGCAATCTTCATACGCCATACTTGAAGAAAATATAGAAGTCGATATTGCCGTCGTTGGAGGCGGGATTTCGGGTGTAACAGCAGCTTATTTATTAGCTCAGGAAGGGTTTAAAGTTGCCCTCATAGAAGCGGGTCAGCTTCTTAATGGAACAACGGCGCATACAACTGCGAAGATAACAGCGCAGCATGATCTTATTTATGATGAACTTATGCAGAAAGCTGGAGCGGAAAAGGCAGCATTATATTACAAAGCGAACAATGACGCCCTTCAATTCATTAAGGAAACGATCAAGCTGCATAAAATGGAATGCGGGTATTCCGTACAGGATGCGTATGTTTATACCGATTCAGAGGCATACATAACTAAGCTTGAGAACGAGATGTCTGCTTATTCGTCGCTCGGCATTCCTGGCTCTTTCACCGATCAAATTCCTTTGCAGATCCCAGTCAAAGCGGCTGTCATCATGCAGGATCAAGCGCAGTTTCATCCATTGCAATATTTGTATGAGCTTGTACGGAAGTTCGTGGAAGCAGGTGGATTTATTTATGAGAAAACGACAGCTATTGATGTAGAAACAGGACCATTGCCCGAAGTGATTACAAGCAAAGGACACCGTATCAAATGCAAGCATGTCGTATCTTGTACTCATTTTCCATTCTTTGATGGGCATGGATTTTATTTCTCAAGAATGCATGCAGATCGTTCCTATGTACTCGGCATTCATGTTGAGGATGACATTAAAGGCGGCATGTACATAAGCGCTGAGGACCCGAAGCGCTCCATTCGCTATGTAGAAACGTCGAAAAACACAAGACTGCTTCTCATTGGCGGTCAAAGCCATAAAACAGGCCAAGGGATTTGTACAATTAATTATTATGAGGAGCTGAAAAGATACGCGGAGCAGCATTTTCGGGTAAAGGAAATAGCGTATCGTTGGTCGGCCCAGGATCTTGTTACTGGTGATAAGATCCCGTATATCGGTAGAATAACGGAATCTTCCACTAATGTTTTTGTTGCGACAGGCTATCGTAAATGGGGCATGACGAATGGCACAGCTGCCGCTTTGCTTATTAGAGATTTAATTATGAAGAAGGATAATGCATATGAGGAGCTTTATGCGCCTTCACGCTCGATGTCGCTCGGAACGATCGCGAATCTTATTGTAGATAACGCCGATATGGCGAAGCATCTTATCGCGGGCAAACTCGAAATGGCTCATAAGCGTCCGGAGGATTTGGCACTGGATGAAGGCAGTGTCGTGCTTTTGCATGGAAAAAGAGCAGGAGCTTACAAATCAGAAGATGGAAAATTATTTCTCGTAGACACAACCTGCACACATATGGGCTGTGAAGTGGAATGGAATAATGGGGATCGCACATGGGATTGTCCTTGTCATGGCTCTAGATTTGCGATTAATGGCGATGTGATGGAGGGGCCTGCAGAAGAGCCTTTAAAAACCTTGCATCTTCGGCATTAAAAATGAACCCAGATACGTCAAACCATTCCAAATAAGAAAGGAGTACATCTGTGAAAAAAAAGTGGGACTTAGCAGCTTTAGCATCCATTCCATTAATTATGACGCTCGCTAACTCAATGTTGATTCCCGTATTGCCCTTAATGAAGAAAAAACTGAATATCTCTTCTGTGCAGTCGAGCTTAATCATAACGGTTTATGCTGCAGTCTCGATTATTTGTATTCCAATCGCTGGGTATCTGTCAGATCGTTTCGGACGGAAAATAGTCATTATTATAGGCTTGTCCATAGCAGCGATCGGAGGACTAATATCAGGCTTAGCAGCATGGTTGATGCATTCCCACGTTTATGCGGTCATTTTGGCAGGAAGATTTATACAAGGGATTGGGGCTGCAGGTGCTTTTCCAATTGTGCTTCCGTTAGTCGGTGACATGTTCGAGAGCGAGGAGGAAGTAAGCAGTGGGCTCGGGATGATTGAAACCTCCAATACATTTGGAAAAGTGCTCAGTCCGGTATTAGGTTCGGCGCTTGCCCTTGTTATATGGTACTTGCCGCTTGCTGTTATTCCGTTCATATCTTTAATTTCAATCATTGGGGTTATTTTCCTCGTAAAGGAGCCTAAATCAAAGCAAAAGAAAAAAGAAGAGAGCAGTTTAAAAAAGTTTTTTCAATCCATTAAATCGATACTCGTTGAGAAGGGTCACTGGCTTTATGCAACCTTTGCCATCGGTGGTCTTGCAATGTTCATTATGTTCGGATTTCTATATTATCTGTCATCAGTCTTAGAGGACCATTACAAAATCGAAGGCATTTGGAAAGGATTGCTGCTAGCCATTCCTTTAAGCGCCATATGCCTTGCTTCGTTCATCACTGGAAAAATTGTAGGGGAAAACAAGGCGAAAATGAAGTGGTTTATTGTCATCGGCACTGCTGTACTTGCGGGGATGATGCTGGTTTGTGGAATCATCAATACAAAAGGGATATTTTTTCTAATTACCTTTATGTTTATAAGCGGAGCAGGTATTGGCTTAGCCTTGCCAAGCTTGGACGCTTTAATAACGGAAGGGATAGAGAAAAAACAGCGAGGCACCATTACCTCGCTGTATAGCAGCACGCGTTTTATAGGCGTAGCCGTAGGTCCATTGATTGCATCAGTACTGCTCAAAAACGAAGCATTGCTATTTTATTTGTTTGCGGGATTTGCATTGCTTTGCTCCATACTAGCCTTGCTGACGATTAAGCCAAGCAAGCAAAAATCAGCTTCGTGAGAAGGAATGATCAGCTGCACGAAGCATTTCGAGGATGGGTTAGCTACATGCTATCCCATCTTTATCACGATCCAATTTCAAGGAGTATCCGGGGTCTCCTTTATGTAAAGGTGCGGCCCCAGCTGCTTTAGCCGCTGCACAATTGGCATAATAAACGGTCTCTTCTGTTGGCTTCGGCTGCTCCATCGCTTCATCAATAACGAATAATACACGCGTTCCGTCCTCTAAATCAGTCAAAAGATTTCCAATCCACGAACCAGCGCCGCGATTATCCTTAGGAGAAACATAAGCGATATCCGCACCAGCACCGCCTTCTTTGCACATGGCCATCGGCCATTCATCTCGATCATAGCCCTTTTTGGTTGGAATACCCCGTAACGAGGCTTCACGATTAGCATTAGCGCCATCTCGATCGATCGTACAAACGGCTGAAGCACCTGCACGAATGGCTGCTGCAATATGCGCCATCGTCTCTGGATAACGATCAGTAGGCAAATGAATCGTCATTCCATACTCTGAAGCAGTGGAAGCCGGGTTTGAATCAGAACTGATAATGAATTGTCCGCATCCTGTGAGGATAAGCGTGAGGGTGAGTAATGCGGCTAACAATGATCTCATGATGTGTCTCCATTTCTAGTCATTTGAAACCATCATACAATACAGCTTGCAGTCGCGGATAGGATGAGTTTTACAATACTGTTCAAAAACGGATAATTTCGAATATAAAATGAATGTAACGGAGAAAAAAAGAAGACCTATCGAGTAGGTCTTCGGAGGAAGTGTATGAGGATAATGTAGCAGCTCAGTGTTTAGAGGGTTATCTGCCGTAACCGCCGAATGCACCACAAGTGCAAGCGATAATAACCAACAAGATGAAAAGGACCAGAATCGTACCAGTGTTAGTGAAAGCACCGCCAACGTGACCGGACATTTTTCATAGCACCTCCTTTGAATTGAAGATTCTATAGGTTATGCTCCACTTTTTCTTTTTGATTGGGTGTTTGTCATAGAGACATTTTATATATGTCTCTAGCCTATGAGAGCCTTTTGTGATGGAGAATTTGGCGATTTATTAGGAATTCAGCATATGGGATACGCTTTATTTTAAAACGTGTGCAGAAGGATTAGAGATATCCTTATTCTCAATGAGCTGCAATAAAAGGTCAAAAAATTGTTGACGCTGCTCAGTGGAGAAGTTGCTTAATAATTGCTCTGCAATATCCGATTGAAATGCTAGAACTTGACTTATATTTGCTTGCGCGAGTTCGGTGAGCTCCAACAGCGTAGCTCGACGATCAGTCGGATCTGGGATTCGGATAAGTAGTTTATCCCGTTCCAGAGCATCAACAAAATCGGTAACGGTACGCGCTTTAATGCCTAGTTCAGATGCTAGTTCATTCATGCGAATTTTCCCTGCTTTGTAGACGACAGATAGAAGGCGCAGCCTTGGGCCGGTAATTTGATAAGGCATGTTAAGCGCGGATAATTGTGTTTCAAATTCTCTTTGAATATAGTGAGTTGTCCTCATTAATACATGAATGATGTCTATAGGTACGGGATTGTCCGAGTGCGTAAACATAAGTGCCTCCTTGTTCGACGTATAATCGGTATCGCCGAGCTGTTTATTTTCTATTTTAGCTGATTGTTTTCAAGTTGCAAAACTTCGCATACGTTATTAGCTAATACCAGCTATATCAGTATTTGATATCTTGACACCTCTCATATTAGTGTGTATCCTCAGTAATATAATATAGTGAGGATACTCACTAAAGTGAAAGGCGATTTTTAATAGGATCAAAATGATATTTATTGGAGGGAATGGCATGGTTGGTTCGGAATTTAAAAATGGGGACAAGCTGCTGCGAGTACTCGTTGTTACTTTAATATTTTCAGTAATGAACGGCACGATGTTTAATGTGGCTCTTCCGGCAATCGGAAAGGAGTTTAATCTGATCCCTTCACAAGTGAGCTGGATTATGACGTCTTATATGGTGTTATATGCGATTGGATCAATCGTATTTGGAAAACTAGCGGATAAATATCGTTTAAAGGATTTGCTGACGTATGGACTAATCGTGTTTGCTCTCGGCTCGCTCATCGGCTTGCTTGCAACCGAGTATTGGATGATTATTGCCGGTCGCATTCTGCAAGCAGCTGGCGCCTCGGTGCTTCCAGCTACGGCTATGATTATACCCATTCGATATTTCTCGCCTGAAAAGAGGGGGAGGGCACTAGGAACCTCAGCAATTGGGCTTGCATTAGGAAGTGCTATGGGGCCAGTAGTAGCAGGATTAATTACAAGTGTAGGAAACTGGAGGCTCTTGTTTGTCATATCGCTCCTTCCTTTACTCACACTTCCTTTCTTTCGTAAATATTTGGATCATTCGAAAGGCACTGCGGGGAAAATAGATTTTATTGGCGGTGGATTGCTGGCTGCGGCGGTTGCGCTTTTCTTGCTTGCGATTACGCAGAGCAGCGGCTTACTCTTCACAGCGGGGATTGTGCTGCTCGTTTTATTTATTATCCGGATTAGGACTACGGACAATCCCTTTATTCAGCCAAGGCTATTCCACAACAAAAATTACTCTATAGGGTTGTTTATAGCTTTCATAACGACAGCGATGAGCTTTAGTTTAACGTTTATGTCACCGCAATTTTTAACAGCATTAAATCATTTATCGCCTAGCAGCATTGGTTTTGTCCTGTTTCCAGCAGCGATTGCTTCCGCGATCATGGGACGCAGGGGCGGCAAATTGGCTGACGAACGCGGCAACTTTACACTCGTTTCTATCGCTACTTTGTTAATTTTCTCATGCTTCATGCTTTTATCTACATTTATTGGAGTGTCTCCGTACGTGATAGCGCTCATTCTCATAGCGGGCAATGTTGGACAAACCTTCATGCAAATTGCGATGTCGAATACGATATCTCGGACGTTACCGAAAGAAGAGACGGGTGTTGGCATGGGATTGTTATCGATGATCAACTTTATCTCTGGTGCCATTGCGATGAGCCTAATTGGCAAATTGCTTGATAAAGGTTCATCATCCTTTCACTTAAATCCGGTTGTGACGAATCCAACAGCGTATGTGTACAGTAATATTTTTGTTGTACTAAGTATTGTAATTGTTGTTGCTATCGTTATATATCGTCTTCAGTTTGGAGCAGCTAAAGCTGTTGCACGAGCTAATCAATAATGTATATCCTTGTTAATTGAAATACAACAAATGCTGCTGCGCCAAACATTAATAGTCGACCTGTATATTTTGTAATTTTCTCTGCGATCTGTTCTGCTTCTTTCATCTTGGGAGATTCTTCTCCATAGGATCGTTTCTTTAAGGAGAGTAATACAAATACAAGGAGCATGAGCCCGAAGAAAAGATATTTTGCTAGCGTAGTATCAAACAACGAAATGAATAAATGAAGCAAAGCCGTCCATGGATTGAATTCGCTGGAGAAAAACAGGAGCATCACCTTCTTTACCTAATTATTGGGATTATACCATTTGAATAGTGGATGATTATAGGTTTTTTTGAGAATGCTCGATGCACAGTCTAACAAAATAAAGTAACAGCATTCATAAGAAAAAGGGGTGCTCGCCAAGTAGGTTTGCCTACTAGGGGAGCACCCCTTTTGTTCGATTTATAATGGCATTGTCCATACAATTTCAGCGATTCGAACGCAAGCCTGACGGCTGTGTAATTGCAGGAGCACATGGTCTGGTTTTACGTCAATGATAGATCCTTCGATTGCTCCCCTCGTTGTTTCGAGTAATACGCAGCGACCAGTTAAGCGCATGAGGGCTTCTACTACATAAGGATCAATGGCCGATACGGTTTGGATTTGAACAGGATTACTCTGAACTGGACTGACGTTGCTTGGTTGATACAAATTATCCACTCCTTAAATATAGGTTCTAACCCATCATATGCAGATGCTTAGTGCATGGAGTGGGCTAAAGCCCTGTATCATTATTCGATTCGTTTGACATGCATATAAGTAATAAATTGGGTATAACATACTATTTTTAAAAAACCGATAATACTAAAATATGAGAACTACAGTAGATACAGGGGGAAAAAGATTGAGAATTACAAAGGAATCACTGGCTGAAAGAATTAATTTAATATCGGAGAGAGCAAAAGAGTACGATAATATTGGCGTCTTGATCATAAGTAAATGCCAATCGCTGTACGAGGAGTTAGATAAGATTAAAGAAACGGATTCTGCATAGCTAGAAAGAAAATTAACATTGTTTAAATTCAATCTTGATAAAATGGACATTATTTTAGCAGACCATAAAAGCGGGAAAAACCTAGCATACGGCAGCTTATCTACACGTTTAAACTTAAATGTAACCTACATATTATTAGTTTTCTGTATACTAATATACTCGGGTCTTTTTGTATTTATCGATTCCTATAATAGTGCTGATCCTATGCAAAATATAAATGTTTATGTAACAAATTATTTGAAATATTTTCTCGTTAGCGTTATGGGGGCGCTATTATACTTCATAACGGATTCCATGGTCGTTTACAGTAAAAGCATGACTAGAATACTCGTAGCGATGTTTATACCCGTGCTGTTTTTAGGAGTACTATTTACGCCAGGCGAAACTCAAAACTTGGATTTGAGCAGTACAAACGTGATGTTATTTTTATTTGGCTACTCCTCCAATTTAATTTCTATTTTGCTGAATAAAGCAATCAAAAAAGTTGAACAGTTGTTTAATGTTCAACAATAAATGAAAAGAGGACGTTTCATAAGTAGTTATGTTCGCTGTTGCCATAGCTTGATTTGAACAAAAAAGCTGGATAACATTAAAAAATAGCGTTGCTGGCGGTTATGCCTGCACCGCTATTTCCTATTGTGGTATATAGCTGCTTGTATAAGTGGAATATGTGCAATCGAAGGCCGCATCAGTCTTAGATTTACTTTTGCAAACTGCGAAGCAGGAACTGAACTCTGCCTGCACCGCTGGTTATTCTTTATCTAACCCTTTTATCCAAACCTGACGGCAATCACGTTAGGATTCACTCATTCGTCTCACTGATCTCACCGAAATCGCATAACTTCCTAAGCTCACATCTATCTCTAACGAACTGTATCCTGCTTATTAAGCATAAAACTGCCTTTCTGAAGTTTTAACGAACTGTATAGACGTTATAGCTTGCTGAAGAGGGTGTTAAGCGTTATTTTTCTCGAAATAACGTCTCGGGAGTTCGTTAAAATTTTAATCCCTTATAAATGGGTTAAATAAGAGCTGCTAGGTTCGTTAGCTATAGGTCTAGTAGGAGAGAGCATTGTTGGAAGCAGTGAAATCAAAGAAAAGCCTTATCAACCAAACAAAGTAAGGGCTGTTCCAAACGTAGATAGATCTACTTCTGAGCAAGCCCTCTTTGTTTAGGTTGCGTAACGAAGATTTTTTGCTGACGATTACTACATTATCGGGTATTGAAGAACTAACCTTAATCATCACCATAAGTATCGTTCACTATTTTTTCTTGCTTTTCTTATTAAAACTCCACAGGTGATTGAGCCATTATGTAATTAAAAGGCGTGTAGTTATTGCTAGGTAATTGTTTGTTTAATATCATTTTAGTAATTACAGTTCCAATTAAGAGTAACAACAGTAACTCTGAATATGATCAAGAGACCTGAGTCCATGAGTGATCACATCCTTAGATTAATTTTATAAATCAATGTACTGCTCCTTATTAAAGACAGGTAATACCTAAACCGAAATCATTTTCAGCATAAAAAATGTAAATATGAGCACTATAATTATTGGGCAATAAAGGACTATAACAATAATTATTGGAGGTTTATTCAATGAGCGTGAAAAAGGATGCTGATGATTTTCTAGAAAATCAACAATTGCAGCAAGCACAGCAAGAGGTTCAGGTGGCGCATCAATTGATGCAAGTAGAGAGTCAAGAATTACTAGAAGCGGAACAGCTCCTGCAAACGGAGATTCAACATGTTTTGCAGGCTCAACAACAAGTGAAACAAGAACAACAAGATATTCAAGCAGCACAACAATTACTACAACAAGCACAAGCTGCTGCTATCGCTTCTCAAAACAATCCACTTCAAGACTCCTAAGAGCTAAAGTGTTGAAACGCAATGGCAATGAAATAAGTGAAGATGAAAAGCCTTCGGATAAATCTGTAGGCTCTTTCATGTGTTCCTGATCAAGATTCGTGTGATTCGTGTGGTAGGGGACATATGTAGGAATTTCTACTTCTATTTCTATTTCTACTCATAACAATGCCTTCTCTCGACAAATTCTTTGATAATTCCACTAAATTTTAACATACCAAACAAAGTATGAATACACAATTTGAGCAAAAAATAAGCTGATATTATTGGATTGATGTAGAGTCAGAAATTGAGACTTCATCTAAAGTGTTACATCGTTAGAACCGGAATGAGCAAAAACTAAAAAAGGGCCCTGATGAAGAGCCAATTCATAAATCAAATCATAAATAAAAATCATGCTATCCGCGTTGTAACAGTAAATAGCCGGATACAGCTGTTGTTCTCTTGCTAACAACTACAATAAAGCCGTTCTTCTTCAAGCATTTTATTGCAGGGATAAGGAGCGAGCCTGAAGTTAGTTTGCTTTCACAAGGTTTAGCACTGCCGATGACACGGGAAGCAGTAATTTTGCGAGCAGAACCGGGGATAAGCGGGTTTCTTGTCCAGGATACTAATACTAAATCAGGTTCTAAAGGAATACCTACAGAAGACATATCTATCACCTCGCTTTCACTAGACTCTATATCAAATGCTGGAGGATGATAGATTGTGACTTAAATGATGCCTTTTTTTGAGATACATGAAATGATAGTTTGATTAGTAGAATTTTAATAATAAAGTAAATCAGAAAAGAGCCATCAGGATGTTTCCTTGCGACTTTGCGCATAAGTCACTGTAAACAGGTATTAAAAACGTCAAATTCCTAAGTAAATTAAGTTTAGCTGGTTATCGTAAACTTTTAAAACGATTACATAATATATTTCATTCAAGGGAGATAGTACTATATCATTAATTAAATATTGCCTTTTATTTGTTCGACATAGCAAAACGTAAAATTTGGAATTTGTTTAGGGTACCCCACTTATTAATTTCATTATACAGGTGAAAGAAAGGTGTAAAGAGTGTAGAATATGCTCAATAGATTTCCTCTTTTAAGTGAGGTGAGGAATTACGATGTTAACGATTGAACGTTATTTAACGCTGTACGGGCGGTTTGCGAGTGAGCTTGGAGCTGGGGCAGCGGCGGAGGCATCACTTGAGAAAATAGCTGAGGCGCTGTATTGTACGGAACGAAATGCCAAGCTTGTCCTCCGCAAACTGTCAGAGGAAGGCTTCATCGAGTGGAAGGCAGGAAGAGGCAGGGGCAACCGATCACAGATTACTTTCCGGAAAGACCGGGAGAAGCTGCTTCTGGATCTGTCACGACAATATGCCGAAGACGGTGATTATAATAAGGCTTTTCATCTTCTCCAGAACTTTGGGGAAGGAACGGCGGCCAATGAGAAATTTATGGAGTGGATGAGAGGCAGCTTTGGCTTCCACAAACAGCAGGGGAAACTGGCCGATGTGCTGCGCCTTCCTATTACAAGGACGATCATGACTTTGGATCCGGCAGAATGTATCTTTTCATTTGATGCGCATATCATTCAGCAGATTTGTGACAGACTTGTTGTGCTGGAGGAGAATACGGGCCGGATATTGCCCGGTATCGCCCATGAGTGGGAATGCAATGAGGATGCTACAGTATGGACTTTTCATCTGAGGAAAAGCGTATTATTCCATGACGGAACTGAACTTACTGCAGCTGATGTTGTTTTTACGATAGAACGTCTGAGAAGCGGAAAACTGAATAGCTGGATTATGCGGTCGCTGGACAGAGTCGAAGCCATATCAGAACGGATTGTACGCATTCAATTGCATAAACCCAACTGGTTATTTCTCAAATATGCCTGCTCCGTTGTAATGTCAATATTGCCTTCAGGGCTGCTGGGGCAAAGCGAAGAGATGTTCTGGAAGCGTCCCATTGGCACAGGCCCTTTCCAGATTGAAGAGTGGAACAGTGGAAGGCTGCTGCTTGAAGCAAATGTACAATATTTTCAATCACGTCCTCATTTGGACCAGGTCGAAATCGTACATGTACCGCAGCATGAAGCTCTTAAGGCCAATGTGGCAAGTTGGAAGCAGCTGATCTGTGATCCGAAACAGCAGGCTGTGATGGAAGAGGACGGCTGGATCAAGCTTGAATCCAAGAATGTCTGTACGAGTATGCTGAGCTTTAACATGCAGAGAGCAGGGCTTCAGCAGTCGGAGATGTTCCGCACTATTTTAGATCAGCTGCTTGACCGGAATCGAATGATTCGCGAACTTGGAGGCTACCGGTATATGCCGGCCAAAGGTTTTTTCCCTAAATCAGAACCTTTTGAAGGAATAAGGGAAACAGGTTGTGATGAGGAGCTGCGCAAGCAGATTATCCGATACGGATTCGATCAATCGCCGATTACGTTATGTTCGCATACGAGTAATGAGGCTGATGCCCGATGGATTCAGAAGCAGTGTACCGACTATGGCATTAAGATGCAAGTTCGTGTTGAGTCACCGGAGAATGTGCTGGACGAGGTTGATATGACGCTGTATTCGCTCGTATTTCCTGAGGATGAGGTTAGTTTGATCGAGAGCTGTGAACAGGAAGACAGCTTCTTGAAGAGACTGATGACGCCGGAACTGTCGGTTTGGACACTTGATCGATTTGATGAAGCGCTTGCTTGCAGGAATTCGCCAGACCGAATGGCTATTTACACAGAAATTGAAGAGAGAATTCGGGAGGAGTACCAGGTCTTATTCTTGCTTCATAGTAAATTTTATACCGACTACCATCCTTCTTTAAAAGGAGTTCGGATCAATTCGCTCGGCTGGATTGATTTCAAACACATTTGGCGTGCCTAACAATTGGTTCCTCTTTTTACATCTTTAAAATGATGCATGAGATTTAGAAAATCCTCCTCGAAAGCCATTCAGAGGAGGTTTTTTTCATTGCTTGGATCTAATTAACTAAAGGACTCAGCAGTCTTTATAAAAGTTTCTTGCTTATATTCTACTGGTCTTTCTTGAATACTTTAAAAATTATAAGATGTTAAAAGTGCATCGAACAATTTGAGTACTGCTTAAGGGGAATCGCGCGAATTATTTGCCGTTAGACCCATTAGGGTGAGCCTTACCCTAAATAAGAAAAAAGCATTTCCTGGATATTTCATTATTTTAAAAATCCTTGTATCTTTTTATAAATTGGGTTGTCTTATATTGAGAGGCGTATCGATATGACAAGGGGGATGGGGCTGAAGGAACTGCGGATAGTGTAACTAAACGGAATTGATAATACACGGTTGGTCGAGACCCTAATTTGAAGTCAATTAAAGCCCTAGGCTGTGAGCTAAAATCGATAGGATTTCGACAACTAGTTGCGATTCTTGTCTCACAAACAGGGAGAAGTCTCCATAATAGTAGGGAGGCTTTTTTCCTGTTTTTACATGTGATTTGGATTTTCAATATCGTTATAAATGATGGCGTTTATTACATTTGTGCAAAGTCTTCTGGCTGCATAGCATCCCATTCATCGCTTCGATATGCTTTACCATTATATCTTACATAATACAGCATATTCAGGTTTTTAATTTCTTGTTTTAATACTTTCTTATCAAATGGTCCATTTCCGAAAATTTCATTTAAATCTTCATTCAATAAATTCAAAATTTCATCCGGCATCATGGCGTTACTGTTATCGATAAGCTCTACCCCTGAGTACTCCAAGTTCATTTTAATTTTAAACCCCGAACTGACAATCCCTTTTATTAATAATGTGGAGTTACTTTTTGGTTTTTGTTTAATTTCATCAAAAAACACGGAACAATTAATACCTTCTGGAATCAAGGGAACACCTCATATCTAATTTTACTCCTTAACAGGAGTCTATTAGTATTGTACACCTAATTTATTTATTTCTCTCTCTTATTTAAGATTCTTCTTTATTATTTTAAAATCAAAGCATTGCTAGGCATGGTTATATCATTAATATTGACTAGTTACCATTTAACTGGAAGAGAAGAGGTTGGCAAAAGGATCACAACGGCCAACGAGAGATGGGTTAAAAATGAAAGAGGAAAGTTGAATCTCAACAGGATGAGTTAGAACTGATATTAATTATTTGGAATTGGGATCATGGGGCTTTATACAAAAAATAGGGCCCCCTTTTCATGGAAGAGGAGATCTTCCCCTTTCGGTTAGATAGCGAGTAGCCTATAAAGAATATAAAATAAGATTATTCAGACCTTTCACATGTCCGAAATGGTACGAAATAAGGCAAGGTTTTTCTCATTTGTTCTATTTATTCGTAATGCCATGGTAGTATAAAAAATTTTCTTAATTTCAAAGCAGAAGGCTGGCGCAAGCTGGCCGTAGCGCTAAGAGCATCTAAATAGAAAATAGCCCAGCAACCAAGTTGAACTGTGACCCATAAGAAGGACACTTTGAAAAAAGTGCCCTCTTATGGGTCACAGTTCAGACTGGTGAGCTGTTTTTTATTTGTGGTATGGTTAGCGTAATATAAATATGGGCTAGCTCAAGGTTGATTTTAGACCATCCTAAGCCAGCTATCTCACCTCGGCGCATGCCATAGGTGGGTGGCACAATAATGATCTGTTTTAAACCAAAAATGAGGAGAGTGTATTTAAATGACAATGGATCTTAATAAAATGGTGAATAACGCTTTAATGTGAATGATAAAGGTAGGCTATGTGTATGAAGTGTTTAAAAAGGCGAGGGTCATGAGGAGGTATTGCATGCATCCAGCAAAAAGATATTACGATTTGGGATATCGTTTTAACGAGTAGGTGATGATTTGGTTTGTGCGGCTTACGGATCGGAGTAGAATCCTATCATGATTAAAGATGACGAGGAAGATTTTAATAATCAAGAATGAACATTGAAAACCATTAGAATAACAAATTATAAATAATGTAACATCCGAAGGCAGTAAGTCCTAAAGCGATTAATTTAAATGCTGGCTGTAATTTGTAAAATAACATGGCGTTATCCCTTCATTTCATGGATTATATTACGTTTAGTGTAACACGGATTTTAATTTGGTTTCAATTAACCGTTTGAATATCGAGGATCATGAAGAGGTTTCACATAAAAACTTTTAAGGAGCAAATGAAACGTTACGAATGATATACCATAATCCAAATAAGTATGCGTAAAAAAGAACGATAAATACTCCTAATATGATTAGTATTACTTTCATTATTTTCTGCATCATGGATCACTCCTTTTGATCCCATGATACAGAAATTTTTAGTAAGGAGTGAGTACCAACTTTAAATAGTACCGCATGAAAACAGAATAACTTGTTGAGGTTATACGGGTTAATTAATTACGTTAAGAAGGCCACCTACGAGAAATATAACTCCCATAATCAAAATTACTAAACCGCGGTCTCGGTTAAAAGTCTGTTGGCTGTCACTCGTTTCAGAATCGTCACCAATCCGCCTAAATAACCAAGAATTAGGTTTTTTTATCGAATATATCCCGAGTGTTAAAATAGCAATACCAAGAATTAATATGAACATTATACCAACTCCCTTAATGACAAATACGAAATGATTTATTATTAGTTCCGATTTGAATATTGAAAATCATGAGAGGTGAACAAGGATGAGCGACATGGGTAAACCATTCACAACATTATACTTCTTTCTGGTAAGGTTGAGTGCATAGATGAGTTAGAAGCTGTTACAGTTTATCTTACTGGAATCGAAACTGTATCTACAGCAAATTAATGTAAATACTTATGGCGTTGGAAGCAGAAAAACTGATTAGAAGAGTTCGAAATTTTACATCGAAAGTCCTATTTTCGTGATACATTGTAAGAAATTTGAAGCAACATCAATAAATAAAATGGGGTGGAGAGGTGTTCTCATTGGAGTGAGGGTGAGCTTGTGATCGAAGCTTAACAAGAAGAATTGCAGATAAAGCTAATCGTTTGGAACTGGGATCGACCTGTGATTGGAAAAATAACAAAGATGGACTCGCGAACAAAGTCGGCTTATGTAGTAAATCATGGGAATGTGATTAAAGTTCCGTAGATGGATATAATGAAGTTATAGTCGGCAGGCAGTTAATTATATAGAAGAAGCCGAAAAGCCCTTATAAATAATAAGGGCTTTTTCTTATCTTTATGTACAATAAACAAGGGTGTAAAAAAGTGTATCCTTGTTATTCAAGACTTTAACGGGTTTATGTAAATCATTAAAATGATCGAGGTAGTTCTTAATGGTGTCCCGGAAGGGATTCTAGCTTTTAGGAACGTACAGTTACAATAGATAGAGTCAGGTATAGGTGCTTTTTAAATTTGGGCGACAATTATAAAAATAATAAAAACGTAAGAGTGCAAAAAACCTTATAAACAAAGGGTTTAGACAAAAAAAATCGGAGCCCTATCACTAGGGCTCCTTTTCATGGGAGAGGAGAGTTCATCCATTAGGTACAACCCGTAAGATCGTGGTTTTACAGGCTTTCTCCAGTCTTTTTATATGCTCAAAATTGCCGAAAATAGCTGGTTTTAGAGAATTTGGGCGACAAATGGGCGACATTTATCATGAGTAGATAGTTATTTGAATAAAATGAATATCACTAATTCGCATATATAATTTTGGCACATTTAGAAGCTAAAAGTTTTATTAGTCCTAATTTATATAATAGCGTTCTCTTTAAAATTATAAACATATCAATTCTTTACTTGTAGAATGTAAAAGAATCAAGTAGAATGATTTTGCAGGAAAATTTATACTTTATGATAGTGGGGATTATGTCAAAATCACTTGATGCAGAAACTATGGGTAGATTAATTTTAATCTTTAATAAAAAGGGATGGGCTATCACGAATGAGGATATGAGCCTATTTGATCGTTTTTGTATTATTCTTAATCTCCTTGGAAAAGATGAGCAGTTATTGTTTTTAGAACTTACTGATAGATTTTTATGGGTTGGATTTGAGCAATATGTGAGTAGAATAGTGGCATTGTTGAAGACGTTAAGCGTAGATGCAAGTCTCAATTTCAATAGCTATTCTAATCTGATTATTTTTCCATTAATATCACCGAGTGACTTAAACAAAAATAAAAGTTCGAAAATGGTTCAATATTTATTGCGAAGTGTAGTGATACCTCATCAATCTTTTATTCGAAATAAAAGTTTGTATTTCCCGGATAATGTAAATGATTTAAAAACTTACAGTGGAAATGAAAACTCTTTAATATTATTAGTTGATGATTTTGTTGGAACTGGTGATACTGCCATAAAAGCAATTAATTTTTTAACAAGAAAGGGTATCCCAACGAAAGATATGGTTGTTTTCTCTCTTATTGCAATGAAACAAAGTATTGCAGTAGTACAAGGTTTAGGTTTAAGAATTTTTGCAACTGAGTTTTTGGATAAAGCAATTAGCGGATACTACGTGGGACAGAGTTTAGCGAAGAACATTAAACTCATGGAAAGTATTGAAAAAACAATAAGAGTGAAAGATAATGAAAGATTTGGTTACAAACAATCAGAGGCGCTTGTTACTATGATTAGGACGCCTAATAATACCTTTCCGGTTTTTTGGTATGATAAGAAGACAAGGAAAGTACACTGTCCATTTCCGAGGTATGTAAATTGAAGGATGAACATTTAGTTTTACTCTTACAACTAATAGAAAACAAAGGTTCTGTTGACTCTTTACTTAAACTAGATTTACAATACAGCCAAATCGCTGATATGATAGCTTTTTTATTAGAAGATAAACTGATCACTTTAGACGAAGAAGGAATGAGAATTACTAGTGATGGTTCGTCAAAATTTGCAGAACTCAATGAAAAGCTGGGTAGAAAAAAGATTGAGTCATGGATTAGTCCGCAGTTAGAGTATAAAATGGAGAAAAAGGATAAATTCGATATTTATTTACCAAAGGATACAAATTTTCGATAAGCCAATTAGACTTATTGTGGGAAACCACACTGTTTGACGAGTCGTCAAACGGAAGAAGGACTTTATTTTCAAGCCTTGTGTTAATAGTTCCTCATACATCGGGAGATTCCTTCAAAACTATTAACAAACTCCGGCTACGCCTCCGTGTCACTTAAATAGCCATAAAGTAAGAAAACCGCTTCCTTTATAACCATTTAAGTGAAAAGTTAAAAGAAAGTGTTTGTAATATGGCTTATCGAGAAAATTTATTAATTGGAATGATAAACATGAATTGGGAAGCATATTCTAAAAAATTCACATTAACTGCAATGCTTGATAATAAGAGTGACGAGTATATTAATGACTGTTTGAATTATGCAAATAAAATTTTTATCAACGGGCTACCAGTTATTTTTGATCAGCTCCATTTGTCTGAACTTGTAGGTATGAATTTAAATTATTTAATTAAAGCTTCTAACTCTCCATATAAATTTTATAGGGAATTTATAATACTTAAAAAAAATGGGGAACCGAGATTAATTTCAGAACCCTTGCCAAACTTGAAAGTAGTTCAGAGATGGATACTTGATGAAATATTAACAAACATTGAAACGAGTAAATATGCAAAAGCTTATAAAAAAAACATTTCCATTAAGGATAATGCCCGATTTCATCGAGGACAAAAAAAGTTGCTTACTGTTGATATTAGTAACTATTTTGGTTCTATTAGTTTTGCAAGAGTGTTAGGTTTTTTTAAAGAGATTGGTTATTCAAAAGCTGTATCAACATTACTGGCTGGTTTGTGTGCATTAGAAGGTTCATTACCACAAGGATCTCCAACTAGCCCTGCTTTGTCTAACTTGATTACGCGTAATCTAGATAAGAGGATATCGAGCTATGCAAAAAAAAATAATATAAGATATACAAGATATGCTGATGATATTACTCTTTCAGGTGATTTCAATGAAGGAAGTGTAATTAATTTCCTTGAATATGTATTGAAATCCGAAGGGTTTGAGATTAATGAAAGCAAAACCAGAGTTAGATTATCTACACAACAACAAGAGGTTACAGGGATAATCGTAAATGAAAAGCTACAAACTTCCAAAAGCTATAGAAAAGATTTTCGGAAAAATATATATTATATTAAGAAATACGGATTAAATTCACATCTTGAACATGAAAAATTAGAAAACAAAAAGAATTATCTATATCGTCTTTTAGGTATGGGGAATTTTATTTTATATATAAATCCAAAAGATGAAGAGTGCCGGGAAGGTATAGCGTTTCTTAAATCACTGCTACCTCAACCACTTAAACAGACTGATAATGCTAAAACACTACTAGCTCAATTTAAAAAAAAAGCTGATTAAAGAACTTAATGGTTAGCATGCAGAGAAGAATTTGATAACTCTTTTTTTTAGAAAAATTCTAATATTACATATCATCAAAAACAGATGCAGCAGCACGATCAACTGATTCAAATATATGACCATAGATCTCCAACATCTTTATGTTTGAATGCCCAACACGCTTTGCTATCGCTTCTGAATGAACCTTTTTATATATCATCCATGATACTGATGTATGTCTTAAATCATGTAAACGGATTGGCTTCAGCTGGTGACGGCGATGGAAGTCAATCCATTTTTTTGTGAACCATTGTGGATCGTAGGGCATACCATCTGGATGGCAGAAAATAAATGAATGTTTGCCATCAGCCCACTGATCAAGGAGCTCAGACCGCTCTGCTTCACGTTCAGCGAGCAGTAAACGAAGCTCAGTCAATAATGATTCGGAGAGTGCGATTTTTCGTGACTTACCGTTTTTAGGCGGCTTTAAAATGGGAGCTCCTTCTTTCAATTTAGGTATGGATTGAGTGATGTATAGATGACCGAGTTCGAGATTGATTTTTGACCACTCGAGACCCGCTATTTCTCCTCGGCGCATGCCTGTTGTAACGGCCAAAGTGATGGCAGTCCTTAATTGAAGTGACTCATGCTCAAGAGCCTCAAATAGCTGCTTGATTTCATTCTCGTCGTAAACCTCCATTTCTTTGACATCGTCCTCTTTAGGCTTCTTAATACCGGTCATAGGATTTTCCTTAATGACTTTCCATTCCATCGCCTTTGTAAATATGCTTTTTAATACGCGGTAGTTATACACTAGGCTTGCAGACTTTAACGGACCCGAACCATCAAGGCGTGCATGAGGCTGCCGAAGCATATCCATAAAGTTGAGTAAGTGAA
This sequence comes from Paenibacillus sp. 01T431, assembly GCF_056398625.1. NCBI lineage: Bacteria > Bacillati > Bacillota > Bacilli > Caryophanales > Paenibacillaceae > Paenibacillus > Paenibacillus sp. 01T431. Next base: position 339,074 of record NZ_JBFTPT010000006.1, on the reverse strand, counting down.
GTGTTTTAATTTGTTCCATATACAAATGGCCAAAGAAGGGAGCGATCCTTTTCTTAGTGTGGAATAAGTAGCTTGTGATTGTTTTCTCCTCTAATTCGACCAGAACAAAATTCCTCTCCCAATCCTTCAGGAAATCATTAAATGTCATTTTGCCAGGTGTTAGATAAACTCCTGACTCCACCATGATCTTAAACTTAGTTAATTCCGTGTTTAAATACTCCTGTAACCGTTTTGGGGCTCTTAGTAAAGCTGGGTCAGTGACTTTGACAGTTTGATAGCGTCTTATTTTTTTACCCATGGTGTCATAACCAAGTTCTACAATTAGAGACCAAGAGTTTTGACTACGTTTACGAATGCTTGACATACTATTCCTCCGTTCTTTGTTTATTTCCATTGAACTTTCGAACGAATTTCTGCTTCTAATACGTCTTCAATATCTGTGATTCGGAGCATGAGTCGTTGAATGTCGTTTACTTCAACTTGTTGATCGGAGCCATCTAAAGTCTTAATGATGTAGTTCCTAAGTGAAGGTAGATGAATGCCAAAAAGAGTAGGATCATCGGGATGTCTAACATAGACATGATCCGGAACAGACAAAGATAGTACATCGGATTCGATTTCATCAAAAGTAAATCGCTCGAATGGGGTTTCGATACTTATGTAGATTGTATTAGTCCAATCAAAAGTAAAATAATTAATCATCATCCAAAGCGGAAAAAGACGAGCATTATCGATATCGAGATCATATAGTACAGAAATTTTCATTGTGAGGTTATTTCTCCTTGTTTGTTTGATATTTGTTTATTTAATTGGTCAAGGATTTTGTTCGTTGTATCTGTATAAGCATACTTAACTTTGGCAGGCGTAAATCGAGCACGTAAGTTATGGTCTTGACGTTCTCTATTTATCCGACCAAGTATTTGTTCAATACGTTGTTTCACAAATGAATAGGGCAACTTGAACGCTTCAGAAAGTATTTTTAGGTAGTAGGAGCTGTGTTGTATCGACTTGAATTCCTCAAGCATGTAAGCCGGCATAGCAGAGTATAACTGGAACAGAGCGGCTTGTGATTCCTGTAAGTTCACAAAGGCAGAAGGGAGGCTTCGCTGATCTCCTACGTGCATGGCTGGATGACATAATTCATGGAAAAAGACAAGACGCTGCTCGTATGCCTCTAGATGAATGTTAATAAAAATCATGCAGTCATTATCGTTATCATAAATGACCTTTGATTCACCTTCTGAGTAGGCGATGTATGTATTAAATAGGGCGCCGATATCATCAATATTCAAATCAGAAACGCTATGAATTCCTCGATCTTGGTATTTTTTATTAATCCAAAGTTCCATGTCTGATGGTTTGTATAGGTCAAGATTGAAAAAATGCACAGTAGAATACCTCCTAATGAGAATGTATGTTCGTATTTATGGGTAAAAAATATAGCCCAAGAAAAGGCTATTATTTTTTATCATTGTTATTTTGGCTCCGTTCCCTTTTACGCTTTTCTTTGAATGCTCTGAACATCTCTAGTTCTTTCTTAAGATGCTCGGCTTCTTCCTCATCAATTTCTTCCGGTGGTCCACCTAAATAAGCAATAAAAATTTCAGAATCTGAATCTTGATTTAATCTAAGGCTTTTAATATCAGTACGTCCCTGTAGATAGTCAATTGAAACATTAAAAGTATCAGCTATTTTATTAATTGTGTCAATTGGAGGTTCCTTTGTTCCATTTTCATATGCAGTATATGTAGGGCGAGCAACTCCAATCAGATTAGCAACGTATTCTTGCGTCCATTTAGGATCAGAGTTCTTTTTAAGCTCACGTTCAGCTTTTAATCTTTTACCAAAAACATGCATAATGAACACCAACTTTAATGGGATAGCATTATTATAATGTTCCTAAGAGAAACTTTAAAGCTATGTTCCTTTAAGTATAACTTATTCATTGACATGTTCCTTAAAGTAACATATAATTCATTTATAAAGTTACTTTAGGGAACATTTGGAGGTGTTTATTACGAGAGTATGGCTAAAGGGAATTAGAGAAAAAGCAAATTTAACACATGAAAAAGTAGCGGACGATGCTGGTATTTCAAGAAGTTATTATACTAATATTGAAAATGGCTCCAAAACTCCTTCAGTTGAAGTTGCAAAATCTATTGCTAATGTTCTGTTGTTTAAATGGGGACTTTTTTTTGAAAAATAATGTTCCTTTAAGGAACAAATTACAACTGTGAAAAGTGTGTGATTTCAAAAAAACTATTAATAGAAAGGAAAACTAAAATGAAACGCCAAACCTTAAATGTTCAAGAAGCAGCTGATTTCATCGGCGTATCAGCATGGCTGATTTATGACATGGTTCGCTTGAAACAAATACCTGCTATTAGGATTCGCACCCGGATTTTTTTCAGAATAGAGACCTTAAAGCAATGGATGTCTGATAAAGAAACGGCAGCATTAGAAGTAGATGCGATATGAACCATATTCAAAAAACTGCCCGACATCGGGAAGGATGCCGGGCAAGATGAGGGGAACGTTGGTAATCGGCAACACACAGTAAATCAGGAACGGTATAAGCCAATATTACAACAACTGACTCCCCTAAACTATTGCGATTCAGCATAAATAGGGGGTGAAAACGTGAAATTTGGAATAATTCTACAAGCGTGCCGTGAACGAGCTGGTTACAGTCAAGAAAAAATGGCGGAGCTATTGAATCGCACCCAAAGCTGCATTAGTCGTTTTGAGAAAGATCATAAGCTCCCTGACATACATACACTCATGCGCTGGGCCGACCTTACAAATGCAAGGGAAATAGTAGTCTGTTACATGTACGGCGTGGATAGCCTTTCAATGATTCAAACGGTTTTACAAGTATCTGGAGCTGCTTAATGAAGGAGATGGTTATTTGAGTAATTCAGAAGTGGAATGGCGTAGGTACGAGTTAATGCGCATGCGATGGCAATTACTTAATCGTCCAGGCAATGCAGATCCGTTTGTGATTCCTGCAGCAGTTGATTTATTATCGGCGGAAATTGAGGCAATGAAAAACGACCACTCCGGATTAGGCCCCGAAATGGTCGCAAATTAATGAAAATATGTTACCGCCATTATAACACATACTGAGCGGTCGGCAAAGGATGGTTCATATGGGAATAGTAATGACTGAATTGAGTACCATTCAAACTCCAGAGCTTCTACATGGAGAAATTAAAAAATACCTCGAAAAAGGATTTGATCTGTTTTCAATTACAAAGTATTCATACGAGTCTAATGGCAGTGTTGATATAACAGCATTGATGGGTGATGCAGAAGACTTTGTTGAGATTCGTTACTCCACTAGCTCGAGTTGTAAAGAGGGTATTAAAACTAAATTCACTTACGGAGCCACGATCAGATTGTTTTTACGATATTCCTCTTCCTTACGAAAAGATGCTTCTGAAATCATTGAACGATTGGAGTTGGCAATATGAAGAAACAAGCTTTTGTAACAGCGAACGAAGGATTTGTCAGCGGAAAAATGTCTGTCTTAAAAGCCTACGCATACGCTTTTCAACTCAAGCAGCTAGGCAATGTCAACGTAAAGGTCAACAAGGTATGAATCTATCACTCCAATTCAACCCAGCCCCTAAGCCAGGTAAGCAAGTGCGTATTAAGGAGACACAGCGTCAGCTTGGAGATATCAGCGAAAAGGTAGATAAAGAGCTTAAAGAGCGTTCTGGAGGCATCTGTGAAATTCAAAAGCATTGTCGAGGGGATAGAGCGACAGAACGGGCTCATACCATCGGAAGACGTCTCATCCGCCACAAAACAACGGTAAAGGATCTATTTCATGTCTGTAAAAACTGTCATTTATGGTTGGACGAGCAGCCCGAGGGCATCCGATTCAAGAGAATTGTCCGCGAATCAGGTACTGCGTTTTTTGTAAGGAGGGATATTTATGAAGAAGCGCCTTGAGGCTATTCTTAAACGCCCATTAGAGCTGGATGAAAAGAAGTTTACCGAATGGTTAATGGGTTGGGACTATGACACGCGCATTGCTGCTGAGAGCTTGTTTATAGCTATGTTTCGAGCTGGACAGATGGATGTAATGCAAGCGGTTGAAGGTTTGTTCAGTGAAAAGAAACAAGAATAACGATAAAGGCGTTGCCTCTATCGTCGGGCGTCCTGAGCGCCAACTCAGGGCTTCCGACGATGCAGCGCAAGAAAGCATTACTGCTCTTTGATAACTTCAAACCTATTAACCTAGCAGAAAGAGAGGTGCTTAGTGAAGATAGATTTATTAACAGATCCATTGCCTGAGCAAAAATTTGATAGCCATCGATGGAACAAGCTGTTCCGTTTGATTATCCAGCATGTAAAAGACCGTGAGTTAGCTTGTATGCTGCTAAAGCGTATGTGGAGCATCCGTTCTATTGGAACGGTTATGCGCCGCGATATGCACGGTTTAAAACTTGTGCCGCTTCTCGATCCCGAAGGCGGTTGGCCTGACATGGATTTCTGGGAATCAATTAGATCGGAATATCTAGTACCCTACTCTCCCGAAATCAAGCACCTTATCGGGCTTGTGGCGGAGCAAACGGAATAGGAAGGAGGATGCGCTTTGGCTTGGATAGAGAGTCACCAAGAACTAGCAAGGCATCCGAAAACGAAGCGTTTATCGCGAAAATTAGGCGTAACGGTGCCAACAGCTGTCGGTCACTTACATATGTTATGGTGGTGGGCGGTTGATTACGCACAAGACGGAAACATATCAGATTACGATCCGGAGGACATCGCTGAGGCGATCGACTGGCCGACAGAGAAAGCAGAGAATCTGCTGCAAGCCCTTGTAGATGCGGGGTTTGTAGACAAAGTGGAACGCTGTGTCACTATACACGACTGGTTTGATTACGCGGGACGGTTAGTGGACAACCGCGAAAAGAATAAGGAACGGAAAAGGAAGTCACGGGAAAATGCGAAGAAAGGCAAAGAGAGTCACAACAATGTCACGCGTGACACAGGCGTGACACTTAGTGACGAAACAAGCCGTCACGGGGCTACAGTACCTGACCTTACCTTACCTAACCAGACCTTACCTAACCAGACACAACAGAACCATACCAGTACCGAACAAGAGGCGGAAACAAAACCTCCTGTGGCTAGTGGTGTTGACCCTGTATTTAATCCTTTTCGACTTTACGAAGCAGAAGGCTTTGGAACACTTAGTTCTGTCACGGCTGATAAAATCAATGATTTCATCGACGATTACGGTGAACGCTGGGTGTGTGAGGCTATGAAAACCGCTACCGTAGCAGGGAAAAGAAACTTAACCTATGTTAACGGCATTCTTAAGCGATATAAAGCCGAAGGTGTAGACGAGCCGTGGAACGTAGAAAAAAAGCCCGCAAGCATCACTCAAACATCTTCACGCTCAGGCAAACCAAAAATCGATATTGTCGCAGAGGACAAATGCGAATCACCAATCTCAGAAAACGAGCTACGAAAAATACATGACCTCGGACGCAAAATCGAAGGGAAGCCTCCATTTACGGACGCTGAGTTTAAAGAAATCCTTCGAGAGTCGAGAAAGGAGTCATTCCATGACCAGACCCAAGGTTGAGCGAAAAGTTATCGTTTGCGACGAATTGGACTTTTCTTAGCATAAACATCAGACAAAAATACTCCTGCAACTGCACAAGGAAGGCAAGACCATCCAGAATATTGCGAACCGGTTCAGGCATCCAAAAGAAGAGATTCTCATCGCCCTCATTGGTTTATTACCACATTCCGAATTAGCAGCAATGCTGGGAAGACATTGGAGTGCTAGGAATGACGACAAACCAAAGAAATTCGAGTGTATCGATTAATGCGGCTGGATTATAGCAAGGCTAGCATCGCGCAGCTTAGAAACATCGCCAACGAGGATGATGTAGCAAATTGGGCAGACAGAATTGCAGCACATGCTGAGTTATTACGGCGGAAATACCCAAACCGCTATAAAAATTATAAGCAAAGGAGCGTTTGAAAGTGACAAGAGTATTGAGCGTTCCTATGGTGCCTGGTAGCCAAACACTGAAAGAATATGCAGGTGCGGTTCCTCCGTTAGTCGAGGCGTTATCTGAGTGGGTTTATTCTGAGGTATCAATCGAGAGGTTTCGCCTTGATAAACCAATCCCAATCGAATACCGCAAGTATGCTCCAAAGCATTGGGTAGATAACGGATGGGTTGAGGAATTGGATGGACAAATTGATTTATTTGATTTGGTAAATGAATGAAAACGGGAGGGTGCATCAAATTGGATATGAATAATGTTGAAAAAACGGTCAAAGAAGAGTCTGGAAAGCCGACTAAACATGGTATGACGTTGGGTGATGTTTGGTTTTCTTCCAAGGAACACGGAGTGAATTTTACTCAACTGCTAGAAAAATTTAATTGCCACAAGAATCCAGAGTATGCGGCAGCTTGTTATATTGTTTCTCACCCTGAAATTTTTCATAGAATTGACTGGAATAAATCCAACGGGCCAATTGGCTGGTATTGGGGAGAATGGATTGGGAATGACGAAGATGGTTATTGGACGGAATCAGATATAGTTGGACAACTATCCAGCTCATATCGGGGTTTAGTTCAATCAACTGTAGAACTATACACCGGTAGCAAGCATTACTTTGATTTGATGGGATGGCTAGGCAATGCTGGCGATGAAGTATACAAATTGTTCGTGCAGTCTTTAGATATTCGCAAGGATCGTTTTGTTATCGATGTATCTGCATAAATATCAAGTGATCGAAATAAAAAAAGGCCCTAATATCATCCTTCAGACAGTGATTCATCCAATGTCGGAGGCACAACCGCATTGGTAAGGTCTTGGCAGACGTGAAATTAGAGCTTGAAAGTTAGTATACAAGGATAGAATTGAAAAATCAAGTGTTCATGACAGGAGGGAAAGCCAATGGAAGTCGTACAACCTATTCGAAGCATGGTAAAGCTGGAGCTTATGAAGGCGTCGCTGAGGAAACGGTCGGAGAGAGATTGGTTTTTGCTAGTCATGGGAATTAACGTAGGGTTACGGATTGGTGACTTGCTTAAGCTGCACGTACGCGATGTACGGAATAAATCGCACATCAGAATAGTTGAAGGCAAGACCAAGAAGAAAAAGCGGTTCCCGATCAATGCGGAACTGCGCGAGATCATCAACCAGTACACCAAAGGCATGAAGGATAGCGATCCGCTCTTTAAATCATACCGAACAAAGCAGAATATCGGAAGAGTGCAGGCGTACCGTATTCTCAATTATGCGGCAGCCGAAGTCGGTCTGATAGAGATTGGGACGCATACGCTCCGCAAGACCTTCGGCTATCACTTTTACAAACGATACAAGGATGTGGCCTTGCTGCAGGAGATATTCAATCATTCGGCGCCGAGCATAACAATGCGCTACATTGGTATCAATCAAGACATTATAGACGAGGCCGTTGGCGGCTTCCACTTGTGAGGTGTCAGCATGATAAATCAGATTTATTGTGGCGATTGTTTAGAAATCATGCCGAGCCTGCCTGACAAGTCGTTCGACATGATACTTTGTGATTTGCCATACGGTACCACGGAAAATTCTTGGGATAGCGTTATTCCACTGGACGAGCTTTGGTTAGAGTACAACCGTTTGATTAAAGATCGTGGCGCAATTGTCCTTACAGCTCAGACTCCATTTGATAAGGTTCTGGGAGCCAGCAACCTGCAGTTACTTCGTTACGAATGGATATGGATGAAAAGCAACGGTACCGGATTTCTTAATGCAAAGCGAATGCCGTTGAAGATCCATGAAAACGTGCTTGTCTTCTATAAAAGCTTACCAACATATAACCCACAAAAGACCAGTGGTCATAAGCCAGTCAATCGCTATAAAAAGCATTCAAGCGATGGCAGCAATTACGGGAAGACGGCTATCGGTACCGAAGGTGGAGGGCAAACGGATCGTTATCCGGTGGACGTATTGTACTACCCAAGGGATAAAGAGCGGTACCACCCGACGCAAAAGCCTGTAGCACTCTTCGAATATCTTATCCGGACGTACACGAACGAGGGCGATGTGATTCTAGACAACTGTATCGGCAGCGGAACAACAGCTGTGGCTGCAGCCGGATGCAGCAGGAACTTCGTTGGGATAGAGAAGGAGCAGCGATACATCGACATTGCGAATGACCGTCTTAAAAGCGTTCAGACACAACTGATCGTATGAACATTCGCTGAATATTAAGTTTCATTAGTAAAAAGAAAGCCCATAGAATGGGCCTTCTCATTAATGTTATTTTAGGAATTAACGAACTGAGGTTACGCAATTAAATAAAAAAGGGTAGTAAAAAGGGTATTTCTTCTCGTCTTTCTTCGCGTCTATCGTCGCGTCTATCGTCACGTCTCACATCGCGTCTATCGTCGCGTCTATCGTCACGTCTATCGTCGCGTCTATCGTCGCGTCTATCGTCACGTCTCACTTCGCGGCCGAAGACGCCACAACTACAAGCGATAATCACCAACAGAATGAAAAGAACTAGAATCGTACGAAGGTTATTGTGCATTATTCAATTTACCTCCTTAAGTCTTAGTGAATTATAAAAGTTGGCGTACACAGTTTACGTCTATGAGCTAGTAATTGCTACGGTTGCGGTCGCGGTTGCAACTACAAGCGATGATTACTAATAGAATGAAAAGCACCAGAATCGTACCAAGGTTATTGTGCATTATTCACTTCACCTCCCTGTGTTTTGACTACCATGTAGAGTATGTATTGATAGAATTGAGTGATTGGATGTTTGTTCCCGAATGATACTAGCCTTATATAAAAGGATAGGACGATAAGTGTGAACGATTTACTGAGACAATGTTGAATGACTACAGAAGAACATGGGGTGAAGCAATTGTTTACTTTTGAAGTCCGTACTTATGACATTTGGGATGATAAGGAATACCCCAAAAAAATCATTGCTGCTACGGCTGGAAAAGCAAAATACGAATATTGGCAGTTAATGAGCGATTGTTGGGATATTCCTTTCGGGAAGTTGCTACCGTTGCTGCGTGTAAGAAAGCTTGGTCCAGCATCACCATCGGCGCATTTCATGGACCGTGAAAACTTTGATCGAATGAAGGTAAATCGCGGCATCGAGTTTACATATATGGGAATGCGGGTCGAGGTGAACGGAAAGGCTGGCACGATTACTGGATACCACGGATTTAATCTCATGGTTTTGATGGACGGCGATACAAGGCCGGGAAACTGCCACCCATGGTGGGAAACAAAGTTTTTTGATAAGCAAGGCAATGTCATTCGCGACTATACAGAAAAGGAGGTTGCTTCACATGCCTAATACAATGCAAAGCACTGTTGTAACGCAAGACGATAAGCCGATTGTCTACCGGATTGAAAAGGATGTATCGGAAGTTTATCGCCTTCAGATCGGCAGCCATCGTTGCCAATCGGCTACAATCACCATTAATAAAACTGGCGACCTCAATGTCATTAGCGATTGCGGTAATTTCAATCACTTCTGGCGCATGTCGGATAACGAAAATTTTAAAGCATTTCTAATCAGAATTTGCCGCGGCGGGGAAGCGAGAGGCTATCTGTACGACAAAATCCACGACCGCGACAGAGCTTCGAGAGTGGATCCAGAAAAGAATATTTCATTTTTGAAGAAAGAACTGCTGCAGCAGTACAGAGAAAAAAGACGTTCTTATTCGTACATGCTGGAAGACAAGAAAAAGATATACCCAACACTCAACAATCGTGTTAGAGATGCATGGGACGAGTTGGAGAATATTGAAAATGAAGGAGAAATGTCAGCGGATGCCTTTTGGGGCCTTTTGTGGACTACCAGATACCTAAATGAATTCTTTGACGGAGATTACTTCGCTCATTGTATGGACGTTGAAACTATCGGCGACCGCCAGGCAATGACATTCTGCGAAGTTGTTGCTCCGATATTTGCCGAAATCCTAAAAGAGGAACTAAGCACCGGGAAATAAAAGGAACCTCCAGCTCTGTTGGGGAACGGGCGCCGGAGGACTTCTGTGCAAACTCATCTTCCATTATAACATAAAGGGGATGTGGGGAATGTTGGCAATGGCAATGGACTGGTATGGTGAACAGATAGAATTGTTTCCAAAGGCGACTAAATCTGAATTAAAGATAGCGAAAGCCGCATTATCGCGGTATCGCTGCATGAAATCGGTTGTTGATGATTTCGAAGTAAGAGGAATTGATTCACTTGCTACAAAACAGTTAGGCGTGTACAATGCCTACAAAGCGAGTGTTGTCAACATTGATCGAGCAGTCAACCTAATTCAAGATGATGATGTTAAACGAATGATCGATGTCCGATATATTAAAGGGCAGCCACATCACGTAACCATTGCGCGTTTTCAAATATGGCATCCGTCAACGGTAGATCGTAAAATCAATCGTGGTATTGAATCAATAGCCAATACGTTAAAGCTATGGGAATAAGTACCTCAGGATGGTAGCCAATATATTATGTATTACATCAGCATTAAAATCGGTAACGTCTATAGAAATTCAACAACAAATTCTGTAATTAACTGTAGATGATTTTTTAGAACTATAAAATTTTGTAGAACCCTTTATATATGATTCTAATAGTACTATTATGTAATAATTGGAATGTATAAGAAATGAGGGGCAGATATGAGTAATAAGGAACTCTTATTAAACGAATACAGAAGTAAAAAAGGGTTATATCAAAGTTTCGCATCGAAAGTTTCTCAATTAATAAATGATATTCTTATATCAAAAGGAATCACTATCAGTGCAATACCATTTAGAGAAAAAGATGAAGATAGCTTATCAAAGAAAATTAGTAAGGAAGGTAATGAAGAAAAATATCAAAATCTTACCGATGTTACTGATTTAGCGGGTGTAAGAATTATTACTTATTTTTCAGATGATGTTGATAAAATAGCAACAATTATTGAAGATGAATTCGAAGTTGACTATGAAAAGTCTATCGACAAAAGGAAGACACACGATCCTGACCGCTTTGGTTATTTATCACTTCATTACATTATTAAGTTGAAATCTAACCGAGCAGAACTGGTTGAGTATAGTTCCTATTCAAATTTATATGTTGAAGTACAAGTGAGATCAATACTGCAGCATGCTTGGGCAGAAATTGAACATGATCTTGGTTACAAAAGTAAACGCGGAATTCCTAAGGACACTAGAAGAAGTTTCTCTAGACTTGCAGGAATGTTGGAATTAACTGATATAGAGTTTTTGAGAATTAGGAACGAACTCAATGAGTATGAGGCGATAATCCCAGAACAAATAAAAACTGAACCGTCGAAAGTCTTAATTGACAATCTTTCATTGAAATCTTATATACTAAGCTCAGAAATAGTAAATGAAATTGCTCTTGGAGTTGAAACTCTAAGACCAGAAATCGAATTTACAGACGTATTAAATGTTATAGGATTACTTATAGAACCATTAGATTACAATAATATAGAGACAATATTAGAATTGGACGGCGCACTAAATAAACGAAAAGATGAGATCATAAAATTCTCTTCTAAATTTTTTCAAGTGGATAATTCAAAGAAAATACAGATTGGGAAAGATACTCTAATTATATATTTTTGTCATTTATTAATTGCAGAAGCTAATGATTTTAATTTAATAGAAAGATATAGCACAAGATTATTAGGTGAAACTGAGGATAACCCGGTAGATAAAACTCATCTCGCTAATAAGATTTATGAAATTTATAATGAGATTATGTAATTGTTAAGTTTTTGTGATTACTCGGATTTTATTTTAAAACAATGCGCGTAAATCGCGTGAAATCAGCGTCAAAAATAAGAGTGCCTACAGGGTACAGTTAGATTCATAGAGCAGAACGTTGCTCGGGTGAATCCTACTGTACCCTTATTACTTGTAGGACTCGGTCACGCGGTGGGTCTTTTAGACCTTAGGCGCCAGTCGCCAAGCGTGTGATGATGAGGTGGGGTTAAATGCCCTTAACAAGGTTGACTTGTCCCTTGTTCAGTTTGCCGGATCATTCCGACGATCTGAGCAATTGATAATTTCAAGGAGTCGCTAATGCGGCTCCTTTTTGTATGTATAGGAGGCGATCCGGTTGAGGTTTACAAGACGATTACCCACAGTAAGCGACAGCAAACAACAACCGGCTAAATGCCGCGGCTGTCCATGGGGCAGACATGAAGGTTCAAAACATTTCTGCAGCAGAGTGAGGTGTCCAAAAGATGAAAAAATGGCTGAAAAACTTACTAAAGAGATTCGCCCCGCAGGCAGCTCCAGCGCCTCGCAATCGAAAAGAACGACGTCACGGTAGACAACAGTGACAAGCGCATATAGCGCATCACACATAGACTCTCATCAGTATGTAGTTGATGACTACTTATGAGAGGAGCAGCCCTGCACTGTCAGGTAGCACCTGAAACTATGATGAGGAGGCACCTTCATCCTGGAAACACACTTTGCAGGGCATACAATAAAGGGAAATGAAGGAAAATGTCGAATCTATAGTTCAAAACTACTAGGAGGTATTGGATTTTGAACGAGATTGATGGTATTTTCAAAGACATGCAGAACAACATGTGGGATGCTGCTTTAGCAATCTTGCAAATTTTAGGATTTTTGGCTATTCCAATAATAATTGCTCTATTTATAATAAAGTTTGTACTACGAATAAAAGGAGGATTATTCCAAATTCTTGCACTACTCATCACAGCCGGTTGGGCTTGGTATTGGTCAATAAATATTTTTCCGAAAATTACGGACTTAATTTAGACTCAAAAAGAGTCGCAGGGATGCCCTCCCATACGACTCTTCGACCGATGCTTTCGGATTTAAGCATATAATATCATGTTCATAGGAAAATTGGAATTATTTATTTAAATAATGGAGGTATTGGATTGAAATATAGAACGTTTATTTATTGGGGCATAGGTATTTTTATTGTATGGCTGATGTCGGGCTATTTAATGACATGTTTTTGGGGTACATCAGGAAGAGGTCAAGCTGGTGATATGTTTGGGGCAATTAATTCATTGTTTTCAGGATTAGCGTTCGCAGGAATTATTTTTACTATAATTATTCAGAGAGAAGAATTAAAACTTCAAAGAGAAGAACTGAAACTTCAGCGTGAAGAAGTTGCAAAATCAACAAAAGAATTAGCAGGACAAAAAGAGAGTATGATTATCCAACGGTTTGAGAATACTTTTTTTAATATGATTAGCGCACATGATACTATTGTTTCGTCAGCATATATTGATGACACGGATCCTCAAGGTAAAGCTTTGCTAGACCAATATTATGAATACATAGAAAGCTATATTACTCACGGGGAATCAATTACTGATGCAATGGAAAGATATACCCCAATAATCAAAAATATAAATCTTTGTTATACTAATTTTGTTTTCATATTGCAATATGTTGCTAATCAAGCTTCAATTGATGATTCTGCTAAAAAGAATTATGTCGACATATTAATAGCTCAGTTATCTAGAGGACAAATCGGTTTTTATTATTGTTACGCTCAAATGAAAGAAGAAAAGGGAGACATACGTGCACAACAAGAGTTACTGCTGTTGAATGCTTATAAGATTAATAAATTTATGTAGTAATGAAAGCACTTTAGAGTGCTTTTTCTTTTGTCTATAATCCAACTAATGAGGTGGTGGCAATGAATGAGGTACAACCCATTCGAGACAAAGAGACCATAATCCAAATTAAAAACTTTCTTAAGGTCAAGAGTTTCCGAGATTACCTGTTATTTTCAATGGGAATACACAGTGGACTCAGGGTATCGGATCTTCTACGACTTCAGGTCGGGCACGTCCGGGATCAGCTTCACATAAGTTTCGTGGCATCAAAAACCAAAAACCGCAAGAAGCTACGGAAAAAGAAAAAATTCATCATCCATCCTGATTATCAAGATGACCTCATTTGGTACATTAAAGACATGCCGGACGATGCGTACTTGTTTGCTTCAAGGCAGCGTAAAAAATTGTCAGGTGCGGTAGGTGAACCGATACGAAGAGAGACGGCTTGGAAGATGCTTAGCAGCGTCGCAAGTCGTTTTGGTCTTGAAAATATAGGGACACATTCCCTTCGCAAAACTTGGGGATACCAGCTCATTAAAAACGCTGATCCACATGAAGCAGCATACTCCATAGCGTTACTAATGGAAATGTTCGGACATGAGACACAAGAAGAAACTTTGCGTTATTTGGGCTTGACTCAGGACGCAATGGACGAAGCCATTTTACGTTTGAGTTTCACATAAAATGGTCGATGTTGCACTCAAAAATGAAACAAGGAAAAAGCTTGATTTCATCGCATTTCTGTGATTCTTTGAGTGCAACAGAAATCTAGTTAAGTGGCACTCTAGATACAGTAACTAGGAGAAAGAGGGTACTCATCATGTAACGAAAACAACGAGCTCGCGCACAGCGCATTTAAACTTCTATGGCGCGCAGAGGCGAAAATAGGAAAACCACTCAATTCACTCGGAGGTGGGGTTGATGAAGTAATGGCGAGAGAACAAAGCCCGGATCAAAAAAGAGCTTTCAAGCTGTGGTTTGATAGTGGGAAAACGATGAAGCCGGCAGCAATTGCAGAAGAATTAGGAATTAGTGCAGCGCTTGTCCGTAAATGGAAAAGTTATTATAAATGGGAAGAAATAAAACCCAAAGGTCGCGGTGCTCCTAAAGGCAATAAGAATGCAAAGGGAAATAAGGGCGGCGGTCCTGTTGGGAATGACAAAGCCGTAAAACATGGCCTTTTTCGTAAATTTCTTCCGCAAGATGAGGAAACGTTACAAATTTATGATATGACCGCCGAACTATCTCCTCTTGATATTCTGTGGGAGGGTATACGGATCAAATGGACAAACTTTATACGCTCACAATCGATTCAACATGTCAAAGATCAAAACGATATTACAAAAGTTCTGACCAAGAAGAAACCAGGTATGTTCGGTACAGAACAAGAGTGGGAGTATCAACAGCCTTGGGACAAGCAAGCCGTTGCCCTTTCGTCTCAATCAACGGCATTGAATATAATCGCGCGTTTAATAAGGCAATATGAAGACATGCTGCGCTCTATGCCTGTGGACGAAGTTCAAGAAGAACATAAATTACGAGTCCAAAAGCTGAAGCTTGAAGTTGAAAAGCTTACTAATAAAGATGACAAAGATGACGATTCGAAATTAATCGACGATTGGGTAAGCGGGGTTATGGGTGATGAGTAAGCCAGATAGCTTGACCAAACGAATGGCCGCATTCAAACTGCGCATACCGGTTTACCGAAAGAGCCCGAATACCTTCTTTCGAGAAATTATTAATTTTAATCCGGACGAATGGCAAGAAGCGGTTTCAAACGATATAGCCAATCATCGATTAGTTTCCGTAAGATCAGGTCAAGGAGTTGGGAAAACAGCGGTTGAAGCTGCTATTGCGCTTTGGTTCCTATGTTGCTTCCCGTTCCCTCGCGTTGTGTGTACAGCTCCAACGCGGCAGCAGCTCAATGACGTTCTATGGGCTGAGATAAGCAAATGGCAGTCTAAAAGCCCAATTCTGAAACGTATCCTCAAATGGACAAAGACGAAAGTCTACATGCGAAAGAATGAAGAACGCTGGTTTGCCACAGCACGGACTGCAACCAAGCCTGAGAACATGCAAGGCTTTCACGAGGATTACATGCTGTTTATCGTAGATGAAGCGTCAGGCGTTGATGATCGCATTATGGCTGCCATATTCGGTACACTCTCAGGAGAGTACAATAAGCTTTTCATGTGCGGGAACCCAACGAAAACGAGCGGGTTCTTTTTTGATTCACATAATAGGGATCGCAACATCTACAAAACGCATCAGGTATCTTGTCTCGATAGTCCGAGAACCAGCAAAGAAAACATTGAAATGCTCAAGCAAAAATACGGCGACGGTAGCGATGTATGGCGGGTTCGGGTAGAAGGGCAGTTTCCTCGCGGTGAGGCAGGCACATTCATTGCATTGGAGGCTGCGGAGTTTGCAGCAAGGGAAGTTAAGGTAAAACCTACCGGCACTGTATTAACGGTCGGCTGTGACGTTGCCCGTTTTGGTGATGATGAAACATCCATTTATGCAGGCATCGGTAAGAAGACTGTCGGACAGAAGCATCATCATAAAGAGGATACGATGGTTACAGCAGGCTGGGTAGTAAGGTTAACAAAGGACATAATGCTCGAGCATGCAAACATTGAAAGAGTAATTATTCGAGTAGATGATACCGGAGTCGGCGGCGGCGTGACCGATCGACTGAAAGAAATCGTCTCCGAAGAAGGTTTGTTTTGGGAGATTGTACCGATAAACAACAACGGCAAAACATTTGATGAGCACTATGGGAACTTGAGCTCAGAGATGTGGGGAGCAATACGGAGAGAGTTGGAAGGAAACATGACAGCCTTTATTAGTGGATTGCCGCCAGAGTTTGAGCTTCCCGACGATGACACTCTTATTTCACAGCTCTCTACTCGTAAATGGCGAATGACATCTAAGGGCAAGATCATGCTCGAAAGCAAGGATGACATGAAGAAACGCGGGCTTAAATCTCCTGACAGAGCAGATGCTTTCGTGTTGGCCTTTGGTGAATACATGCTTGATCCGCAGAACGAGCGCGTAATGACTCCATTTATCGGTGGAGTGACTATTCGGAGGTAGTGTAGGAGGGGGGTGAAGACTTGAAATGGTATCAAAAGGTAATCTATTCTGTTGCAATGAGCGTCCTTCCCGCATCTGTGACTAAGCGGATGACGGGAGTAGGCCGGGCAACAGTTCCTAAAAGCACGAACCCATTCGGCATATTCAACTGGCTTCCAAAGAAGTATCAGCAAGCGCACAACATCGATCTTACTAAGCTTCAAAGCTACACAGCCGAGGAATTGCTAGAGCTGCTTATATCTGTTCATCCAGATGTATCCTATGCCCTGTACACCTATTTGAGGATGGGAGATACAACGTTAACGTTTACGGCAAAGAAGCCTAATAAGAATAACGACAAAAGCGGACAACACGTACTGGACGAGTTAAAGACCATGCTTAATACTCCGCTGCCGTCACCTGGTTATCAGCACGGACGGTCATTGGACAAGTTGGACACGATACAACGGATGATGGTTATGGTCCGAGGGGCTTGTGCTGGCGAAGTCGTGCTGAATGAGCAATGCAACGATGTGATTGATATCGTCCCAGTCGATCCGGCACTTATTTGGTTTAGGAGAGAGTCTGACACTGACAGACTTACACCGTGGCAATACGTAAAGCATCCAAGGAGGCAAGTTGGAGAGGAATGGTTCGGCCAATACAAAAAGATTGATACGCCGACATTCATTTATGAAGAATTCGATCCGATGGTCGATGACCCATACGGGCGAACGCCGATGTTGCCAGTGCTCCAGGTGGTATTCTTCCACCTTCAAGTGCTGCAGGATCTGAAAGCGGTGGTCCATAATCAAGGTTATCCACGATTGGACATTTCGATGATGGAAGAGATTATGCTGAAGAATGCTCCTACTTCCATACAGAACAATCCGGCAGCCCAACAGAAGTTCTTAACGGAACGGATGGGCGAGGTGATGACGCACTTCAATTCCCTGAACCCTGATGATACTTTTGTTCATTGGGACAGCGTCAAGGTCGAGTATTTAAAAGGCGGCAGCACAGGCCCGATGATTGATATTAAGAAACTTATCGATATCATCGACACGCAAATGGCTACATCGCTTAAGACGTTGCTGACCATCTTATCCCGTCATCAAGGTTCAACTGAGACATACAGTTCGATCGATACCCAAATATACATCAAAAATGTAGAGTCCGCACGGAGCGTAACCAAACGTTTCTGGCAGCGGGCTTTTTCTATGTCCGTGAGGGTGAAGGGGACACAGACAAATGTTGAAGTTGATTATGCTCCTATTGATTTACGATCTGAAAATGAGATTGAAAGAGATAGGCGCTCCAAGATTAATAACTATGTTTTGGCTGAGAAGGAGTTTTATATTACGCCACAAGAGGCAGCAGAGGAAGTTCGTTGGACACTTGGTTTGGACGCCAAGATTCCTGCTGAGCTGGTAGAAAAGTTGCAGCATAAACGAAGTGAGGCAATTGAGCCAGAGGAAGGAGGTGAATAACAAAAATGGCAAAACCGACAGCGGAACAGCTAGCAAAGATTAATCAAAAGGCATTGGTTCAATTAACCGACGAGCAGGTGCATGTGTTTCAAGCTAAAATCATCGGGACCAAACGGATTGAAAAGTACAAAATGAAGATTACGCCTAACTTCCTTCGAAAAATGGCTGATCAAGTCAGAGAAGGTGTCGCCTTATTGGTGGATCATCCTTGGCAGAAATGGGAAGCTTTATCGTTCCCTTATGGCAGGACATTCGATAGTCGTATCGTTGAGGAAAATGGTGAACTGGAGCTTTATGGTGATCATTATATGGCTAAGGGATTGGAAGCAAACGGGATTTCAGCTGATCAATTAGCCATAGGTATTGATTCCGGCACGATATTTGATACTTCAGCGGGTTTCGTATCCACCAAGCATACATGCAGCATATGCGGAGGGGATTACTTCAGGAGTGCTGATTGCTCCCATATGCGCGGTCAGCAATATGACGGTAAAGAATGCCTGGTATTAGCGGATGATGGTTATATCATGGAAAACTCCATTGTATTCGACGGAGGGTATGAAGGCGCAGGCATTACTCGCGGGTCTCTGTCGGAGCATTCGCAAGAAGAGGACATTCAGCAATCAAAAACCGAATATGAGCCCTTATTCTTAGATGCGAAGTCGCTCGATGGCGATGGTCGCGTCTTTTATTTTTTCGGGAACAAAGGCGGTATGTCTGCTTTCGTATCAAAGAAACATCAAAATAAAGAACAGGCCAACGCATTGGCCGAAGGAGATGGAACAGTGACAGATGAACAAAAAGCTGCTCTTGCAGCAACAGGCGGTTTACTTGGTCAGATTCGTACAGCGTTAGGTATAACGAATGACTCGGACATTGTTGGCAAGATTGCATCATTAAGCGCACAAGCGGCAGATGGCGAAGCGTATAAGATAAAAGTTACTGATCAGGCATGTAGCGCAGGCATCCGTGCGCTGGGCGCAGCATTTAACGTTGAAGCAATGAAGACGGCGCTATCTCATTTGCCTGTCTCGGAAATTGAAAAAATCAACGCTTCGTATGAAGCGCATGCACAAGCGGCGCTGGGCGGGGGCGGCCAACATACACAGGGAGCTAATATTGATTTGCCAGCTGGTGCTTTGAGTGGAGCTGCACCAAGTAATTCGCAAAACACCGGAGTAGAAAAAACTCCTGAAGAAATCAGAGCATTAGCTCGTGAAGAGGCTCGGACAGCTCTTAAAAGCTCGGGTAATGGTCATCTAGTTAAGGAGGACAAATAATATGAATCATGCTCAGTACAATGGCGCTCCGGGACCGGGGCAGATATTTACGCAAGAATTTATAGAAGTTCTTGCATCAACCGATCTTCAGGCGCGGATACCAGGCGGCGTGCTCTTGGCACAAGGTAATGGAGTAATTAAAAAAGGAACAGTGCTTGGGAAAATAACGGCATCCAAAAAGTTCATCCCTTACAAACCTGCAGCTACAGACGGTTCACAGGTTGCTGTGTGCATCTTGGATAACGATCAGGATACATCCGCTTCAGATATTGGAGCTTCCGCATGGATCGCAGGCATTTTCACAGAATCAAAACTGACGGGCATTGATGCAGCTGCTAAAACAGCGTTGCGTCTATGCTACTTCGCATAAGGGGGATACACAATAATGGCAGTTAACGTACTAGATCCATACTTTCTAACTGAAGTCGTTCAAAATATCCGTACGGATATCAACTCATTCCGAGGTGCCCAATTGCTCACAGGAGGCGTGGACCTGAAAACGGAGCGCGGTCTTACAATCGAATACGATATCACGTATGACGATACAGGCATGACGCCGCCAACCGGCCTTAACGATCCATCACCAATTCACACGCCTCCACTCGTCAAGTCAATGAGCTTCACGAATCAGGAATGGCGGGAAAAAGTTATTATCGATCGCGAAAAAATGGCAGTCTTGCGCCAACCGGGTTCGAAGCTGGATCAGCTATGGGCAGAGGAGTACATGATCGAGCGCATGATTAACCTTAACGCTCGACTTGAAACAAGGTTTGAATGGATGCGTTGGCAGCCACTGACTGGTAAGCTAGTCATTCCAGCGACGGCCACCAAGCCATCTTTTACGATTGATTACGGTGTTCCAGCAAACAATAAACCTACTGCTTCCGTTCTGTGGAGCAATACAGCAACCGCCGATCCGCTTAAGGATCTAGATGACTGGATTCTTCGATTCCGTGGAAGCGGTGCAAGAGCTGTTAAAGTCATTGCGAACAAAAAGGTAGATACGTACCTAAAGCAAAATGAAAAAATTAGAGACCTTTTGAAAAATACTCATGGAAAAAATATCGTAACAGCAGATTCACTGGCAACTATCATTGATCAGAACCTCAACGGGTTGCAATACGAAGTCTATGATGGCGGCTATATTGATGAAACAGGAACATTCCTTCCTTTTATTCCCGACAATGCGGTTATTATCGTCGGACAAGGCGTTACTGGTTCGATGATGGACCTCGTGACAAGCCCGAACAACTACGAGGACATTTTCACTGGTCACCCGGGCAAATTCGCTCTGCCAAAGCTAATTAAAGGCGATCCTGACCAATGGCAAGTCATTAACGGTGCAACGGTGCTACCGAAACTAAAATACGTAAACTGGCATATCTTCGCTACAGTAGCGTAAGAGGGAGGAATCTACCGTGACAATTGTAAAAGTGCTAGTGGATGCTGTTGGTGAATACAACGCAGGGGATATCGTAACTGATGCCCCTGACGGCTTGGTGGAGATCGCAAAGAAACAAATACGTAATGCAGCATCGGGTGAATTGCTAGCCGTAATTATTGAAAGCGATGAAGTGATTAGCGAAAACCCTTCAATTCCGGAACTGGAGCTTCAGGCGGAGCTTCAACAGTCCAAGGAGCGCGAAGAGGTACTGCAAGGGCAATTGGACGCACTTATTGCGGAGAATGATCTCAGAGACCTTAAGGCAAACGCTAAAGAATTGAAAATTTCGGGTTATACCAAGATGAGCGCCGATGAGCTGATGGCAGCAATTGCGGCTGCTGGTGGTGGTTCGGTTGCCGAATAGGATTCTGACAACCGAAACCTATCACGACGAAATTAGGTGGCGTTTGGGCGTTGGTGAAGAAATATTATCCAACGCCAGCATTGACGCTCCTTCTGTGTTACCGATCGCAGAAGCCAAAGTAATTAAAAACGTGCCGCAATACTCAGAGTTAGTAGGCGATGATGCCAATTACCTCTATGCTGCGGCTATTTGTATGGTGGCCGCGATGCTAGCTCCTTCCATGGCAGCGAGAATCAAAAAGTCAAAAAAAGATTTTGATTGGTCTATCGAAAACCAGATAGTAGATTGGCAAGTGGTCTCAATTGCACTGGTCGATGAAGCATTTGAGCATATTGGTTTAATTGAAGACGGGGGTAGTGCACAATCGACTATCCCTGTTTTCGGCGTTTCGGGACCAACACGTTTGATAGATTCACACAGGGCGAGGTGAGGGAATGTGTTCAATGAATTCCCAGAGCGCCAAATTGCTTGTCTAATCAACGGGACGTCAGAAAAGGTAATTCTATCCCGTGAAACTAAAGCAACGACGGTAATGGGCAAAGAATACGTCTATAATGGTTTGTTTGCTCCGAAATCTATCATTGCGCTGGGCGATATCGTGGAAGTAGATGCGTCCTATATGGTCCTAACTATGCGGCAGATAGTTGAGCGGGATAAATATTGCTCATTGCTCAAATCAAACGCAGCTATTGATGTTCAGCGTTATGGACAAGAGTTTGATGTAAACGATAACCCTGTAGGCGCGCCGGACTTTATTACAGTGCAAGAGGGAGTTGTTAGCTTTGTTCAATATGTCACAGCTGATTTAAGGCAACAGGATCAAGGGTTGCTCCCAACAACCAAATACGTAGTCATTCTTCAAACCTCTGTCGATGTAATGCGACCGCAAGAATTGCCTTCTCCCGACAGATTGATTATAGATGGAATTCCCTTTCAGGTTGACGTTGTGGACGGTATGAAGTATCCCAATTTATTGAATATCCAAGTATCAGAGGATATGCGATGAGTAACGGGTATGCAGGTTATGATTCGGTGGCAGCTGAACGAGCATTAAAGAATGAGCTCTTGTCTGAGATCATCAATCTTTCTGATTTGGTCACAGAAACAGCAAAAGGCAACGTTCGCTATTATCCAGAAGTTCGAAACCACGTCAGGCAGCAGTTTGAAGTGCTCGCATCAAATATGTTTAGCATGGAGATAACTGCGGATTACTGGCAAGCATGGCTTGAACAGTTCGGTAAGGGATCGTTAATGGCAGGGCAAAGCGACAATCCAGGCTTAAGTCGGTACATGAGTTCAGAATTATGGAATAGGTACCGTTCTAAATCAAATCGAGCTGTTGCTGGTCGCGGCAAAGGGAAATATAAAGCGATCGATGGCACGATGCGAGAGTCAGGCGGTTCTTATGCTGGCGTGGATTTGGAGGAGATGGCAGCTCGCGGGGAAATAGATCGTAGTTTTGGTCCTACTCCGCCGACTTTCTTCTTAAGGATTGCTTTGCAGTCAAATCGGCAACGAATTCTTGATGGATTGCAGCGAGTGATAGAGGACTTTCCGTATCATAAATATTTTAGAATGAGGTGACGGCTTGAGCCAAGCGCTAATAGATGGACTATACAGTATTTTTAAGCAGGATGAAGCATTTATGGCGTTCTTTGGTCTTACGCCGCTTTCACTGCCAAAAGATGCCAGCTTGAGACTTGTGAAAAGCAAGGAACCCGACCAGGCAATAACGAGCAAAAACGTACCTCAAATCATGATGTATGTGAAACCAGGGCAATTCAGCAGCCGCAACCATCTTGTATTTCAAGGTAAGTTTTGTTTGGATTTTTACGCACCAACAGCTGTTCAAGCGCGAAACATTGCGCAGTGCGCTTTCGAACTCCTGCATGACAAATACATTTCTCATGAGTCGTTTAAATCGTTTAAATGCCACTTAGCCTATGACGACGATTTGACTACAGGCATCACGGGTGTTAAAGGATATATGGCTATTTATGATGTCGATTATGTCAGGAGGTGAGGACGTTGAAAGAGCAAGCAGAGCAGAGTGAGGAAGAAAAACTGACACAAGAAAAAATATCACTCGCCAAGAAGCTGGGGATTTGGGAATCCTTTAACCCAATTGACGGTTATGAGACCAAGAAGGAATTCAAACGAATTGAAGAGATCGACAAACGCCTAGCCGAAATCATTAACGGTTAGGCTTTTTTATTTTAAAGGAGGAAATAAGCATGTCACTGTCAGCAAAGCAATGGGTTGTCGATGATATTTCGAATGCAGCACTATTTGATATCGTAAATGGCGATCCATCAGCGTATTTCGAACGATTGAACAAACTGACGCTCAACATCGACGCCAAGCAGCAAAGGGTCTACGGCGGTACGAGTAAATATTCATTCCACCTTACGGAGCAAGATGCGGAATCGGGCATTCAAATCGAAAATGCATTGTTGGATTACAACCAGCTGCTAGCAGCTACGGGAGCGACGCTAACAACAGCGGCAACAATTGTTCCACATGTGGAGAAGCTGGCTGTATTAACTGGCTCAACAGTAACGCTCTCCAAAGGAGCGTCACTTGTCGCGGGTTCAGAAAGAATCATTGTCGCTACAAAAGGATTAACTAACTCCGGGGCGCAATTAACTCGCGTTGCTTCTGCACCGACTGCTTTGCAATATAGCATTACTGCAGCTGGAGTCATTACTCTTGGTGATGCTACGCTGGTAGGCAAGGATATTCGGGTGTTTTATGATTACAACTCGACAACAGCATCAGTTGCATCGCTCAAGACAACATCGAGAAATAAAGCATATAAGTTTGTAGCTTATGGTAAAGCCCTCGATGATGAAACCAATGAATGGTTTGATTGCATCATTATCATCTATAAGGCGCAAATGCTTGGTACATTCACCATCGACCAGCAACGGAAATCCGCAACAGCCAATTCCATCGATCTAGCGATTCTGGATGCGGGACGAGCAGACGGCAAAGTCATTGACATTATCGCTACTTAGTAAAATATAAGGGGCTGAACCAGCCCCTCCTTAAGGAGGAAACAAAAGTGGAACAAGAAGAGCAAATGAATTTAATTATGGGGATCGGTCCAGAAATACAATTCTCAGCAGATATCATGAAGCGGGTACGTGTCGGAACGGTAAAACAAATCAAAGAAGTAAATGAACTGTATAGCGATGGCTTACTCAAAATCAAATTCTCTGTTGCGATTGGTAGCGAAGAGGAGAAAGCAGCAGCAGCAGGTAAATGGATTGAAATCCTCAACATTATCTGCATTGAAGGTTTTACAAAGGAGGAATTCGAAGACAGCATTCCGGAATTAATGGAATCCGCTGTGGATCGATTTCTTTTCGGTAAGTAAGGGACCGGATAAGCCCAAATCGTCTGGAGATAGCAAACCGTTAACCATGCAAGAGCTTTATGGTCGATTATCACGCCGCAAGTTAATTAAGCCTTGGTATGATCATAATTGGTATGAAATATCAGCCATCTTCGACGATTTAAACGAGGAGATGAAGGAAGAAATTAAACTGCACGGCGGGACAATCGAGGAACCAAAAAAGCTGTCCAAAACAGGAATTTCAGAGATTCTAGGTTATTTCAATCGGTAAGGGAGCTGTCCCTTAACGGATAAAACAAGCACATCATGTTTATGGTGTGCTTGTTTTATGTATAAGAGATTTGAAGAAAGGTAGGTGATTAAATGGAAGCTTTAAATAAAGATGTAGTAGGCGCAAGGCTTAATCTAGACATAACAAAGATGGCTCCAGCTTTTAAGGTAATTGATGGCGGCGCGAGAAAAAATGCGGAATCCTTTAAGGTATTAAATGCTGAACTAGCTCATACGGAAAAGAACTATGTGTCACTGGCTAAAGCAGCGGACAAAATGGCAATGAACGCGGATGAACGGCGCAAGAAGATGATTGCGGAGTCAAATGCACTTGTGGCGCAGCGTAATGCTCAAGCGGAATTGCTCAAAGCTAAAACAGAATCATTAAATAAAACAAATGCCATTGTGGACGAAAAACTAAAAGCGCAAGAGACACTGGTTAGACGTCGCAATGAAGCGATCGAGCAGCAAGAACGCGAACATCAAAAGAGAATGGATGCACTGCAGAGTAAGGCCAATGCAGCGGGCGCCCGCGATAACGCACTTCAAGCTCGCTTGGATCGTGAGTATCAACAAATGCGTAATGGTCAAACACGCATTGAGCAGCAAACAGCAGAGCATCAAGCGAGATTGAATCGGTTAAACCAGTCATCAAGCCCGATCGACACAAGCAGCTACCAAAACTCGAGCGGAATGCTAGATAAGATAAAAAATGCCGCCTTGCATGCCACAGTGTTCCAAGGCATTTATTCTTCCATTCATGTTGCTCAAGAAGCACTAAGAGAGGGCTTAGTCGGCATTGAAGCAAACATGGCCGGCTATGTTCAAACCAACGAGAAGTACTTTGTCTCTTTTGCTGAAGGCACCCATGAAATGATCATGAACACAGAGCGTCTAAGTCAACAAACCACACAATTCATTCATACCGCTCATGCGCTAGGTGCGGAGATTATGGACGTGACAGAATCCGCAAGACTATGGGGCCGGATGTACAAAGACGTTGAAGTTGTACAGGAGTTGGTTCGACAGTCCACTATGCTCAGCACGGTTGACCTTGTAAGTCTGGAGTCAGCTACCAAATCAATGGAATCGGTTATGTCGCAATACGCGGTCCAAATCGAAAATTCAAATGATGCCATGATTATTGGTAATCGGGTGCTGGACTCCTGGTCTAGAGTGGCGCATGACACAATGGCACCAGCGCGTGACCTTGGCGCTGCTTTTGAACGTACAGGTAAAATCGCAGACGAAACAGGCGTATCATTTGACTTTATGAATGGTCTTATTTCTTCAGGTATTCGGAATACCGCTTTGTCTGGGGAAAATCTCGGTAACATGTGGAAAACCGTTCTCGGTACGATTAGAACGGATAAAGCAGTATCCGAAATTGAAAGTTTAGGCGTAGCGACGAAAGTTGTTGTTGACGGGATGGAAGAGTGGAGAAAAGCAGAAGATATTTTGCTTGACCTTTCCATAGCGGTTACGGATAAGAACTATGACTTAACACAGTCGTATGCAGCCATTTCACGCGGCGTTTATCAATTTGCTAAGCTTGCTGCTTCCCTAAATGCAGGGGATATTCTACTTGGAACAGCAGCGTCGATTGGATCAACGGGTATGACGCTGGAATACCTGCAAGTTCAAATGGATACGATCCAGCGTAAAGCGCAGCAAGCGAAGACTTCATTGCTAGAAATCTTTAACCAGGCAGGCGATGACGGCCTACGATCAGCTATTAAGGGTTCGCTTGATATCATTGATCAGCTGTTAATCGGTATCACTAAGATTCCAAAAGGTGTTTTTGCAGCCACGGCAAGCATTGCTGGACTAATTGCAGTTTATAAATTAATTGCACCTCTATATGCGCAGTACAGAGCTGCACAAGTCGCACTGAATACGGCAATTGAAATGCATATTGCCTTAAATACAGCTGCAACAGGTCAAATGGTAGCCTTCACCGCAGCTGCTAGAGCATCAATGCTGGTAACAGCTGCTTGGACGGCAGGCATTACTTTGGCGGTTGGTCTAATCGCAGCTTATGTCATGTCGCTCGGAGCTGCTGAGAAGAAACAGCGTGAACATATCCAAAGCATGAAAGACGAAAGCTCAGCCTCTCAGCAATTGGTAAGTCAATATGAAAGACAAATTGAGTTCTTACCTAAACTGGTTCAAGCTCAGCGGTCATACCAAGAACTATTAGATTCGGGTACGTTGTCTTCTGAAAAAAGCGTTAAAGTTAAAAAGCAGCTCGATGAGGTATCGAAGGCTTTTGCGATAACACTCGGTGAAGAAGGCGCTGCACAATTAAAGGCTGCGGGTTATACAGACGAAGCTGTTGCCCTGCAAGTGGCTGCAATGAATGACCTGGTTGCTGCTCAAAAGGAAGCTCAAAATGTTGTTTTGAACGATCAACGAAACGAAACGGTTGAATTACAAATTAAGAAACAAACCGAGTTAGAGAAAGCAACCAAAAGATTGAGCGATGTGGAGAAGAAGCTTGCTGAAAGTCGGAGCATGTCTGATAAGCAAAGATACTCGGATCAATTGGAAGCTGCCAAATTAAAAGTCTCAGGATTGACCGAAGCCAATAACAAATTKAAGGAATCGTTATCTGATTTAAATGTTCAACTCGGGCATATGGCCATAGATCAATTGGCGGGATCAAACGGCAAGCTGACACAAAGCGAAGATGAAGCGAGAGAAGCTGCCGAGAAATTCAAAGAACAAATCGAAGGCAACAGCACAGCTATTAACGAATTGAATAATGTCCTGAAAGAATTAAATTCGGGACAAGCCATGAATGCAGAAAGTGCGGTTGACCTTATTCTTCAGTATCCAGAATTGACGGATAAAATTTATAAGGCAGCAGATGGTTGGATGTTCGAAAAAGATGCTGTTGAGGTTTTGCGTAAAGAGAAGATTCAGAAGGCAATTGATGATCTGAAAAGCGAAAAATCATCGGCCGCGAATACAATGCTTGCAACGCAAGACAGGTTAAAAGCTTATGGCGTAGAGATGCAAGGAATTCGAGATTTAGCCACGTTAAAGGCAAAGCTTAACGGAGCAAATCAGAAGCGCGAAGAACTAGAAAAGGTTGCCTCCATGCCAACAACGCCGCTATTCGGTGATTATGGAAGCTTTAACCCTTCTAATATCCTTCAGCAAAATGCAAAGAAACAAATTGCTGAAGAAGATGCGGCACTTGCAGAAATAAACAGCTATTATGACGAGTATTTTAAGACACTCTCGACTTATGACGATAAAATAAAAGTTCTTTCTGATCTTTATAACGATCCTAATTTTGGCATTCAGCCTGATAAGGGAAAAAACGAGAAAAAAGAGAAGAAAACTTCAAAGAAGGATGACCCACTCGCTAAGGCGTTTGCCGCATCTCAAAAGTGGATTGATCATAACAAGGCAATGGGTCAACTGTCTACAGAGCAAGAACTTGCTGCTTGGGAACGAGTGCAAGCTCAATATATTAAAGGCTCGGAACAAAGAATGGCTGCTGACGAGAAGGTGTACGCGCTTAGGAAGCAGCTCATCGAAGAAACCAAGAAGAAAGAGCAGGATACCTATAACGCTTCGACAAGCTGGATTGCTCATCAAAAGGGTACGCGGGAAGTATCAGCCAAGGAGGAATTAGCTTGGCTTGAGAAGGTACAGGCGCGATACAAAATAGGCTCAGAAATCAGAATGAGTCTGGACGAACAGGTTTATGCAGCGAAGAAAGCCGCGATGCGTGAGACAATGTCTTTGTCAGAGTCGTTTATTTCGCATGAAAAGGCTATGGGCAGATTATCGCTTGAAGAAGAGCTGAAGGCATGGGAGCGGGTGCAAGCGCGTTACCTGAAAGGAACAGAGGAACGGAAGCGGGCTGACGAGCAAGTCTATGCCCTTAAGAAGCAGCTTATCGATAAAGAGACCGCTGATACCACAAAACTCATAGGAATCCAAGACAAAGCCCTTGAAAAGGCTAAGAAGGACAATATACAGCGGATCAACGATGAGAAGGACGCTTTCGTAGCAGCTCAAGATGAAAAGATTAAAGCGATCGATGCCGTTATTGCCTCCATGAAAGAGCAGAACGCCGATGACGATTATGATACCCAGCTAGCTGAAAAACGAGCTAGGTTATTACTGTTGCAGTCGGCTGTTGGTCCTGAAGGAATCAAAGAGCGCGAGGACTTAATTAAGGAAATCGCAAAGATGGAGCTGGATCGCGGTCGCGAACTTGCCATTCGAAGCTTAGAAGCGGACAAGAAGAAGCTTGAGGAAGAAAAGGCTCTTAAAGTTGCAGCGTATGATGATCAAGTTAAAACGCTTGAAACACATTACGATGCTTTGATTAGTGCCTTTAAGGATTTCTCAGACGAAACCATTAAGCAATCGGATACTTTGAAGCAAATACAGATTTTAAAAGAATCTGAAAAGAATGCTGAGATCCTAACCCAGCTTGACGCCTTTATCGCGGCCTACCAATCAAAAATGAGTAAGATAAGCAGCATCTCCATGTCACAAGAAGAACGGGACCTACAAGAATACAACAACAATAAAGACTTGTGGGATGCTGCCAAAGCCAGCGGCGATAAATCAAAAATGGCTAGCCTAGCAGCTCGCAACAAAGAGATACGCGATTTGTATAACGTCAAGCAAGATACAGGCAAGCTTCAACACTTCTCAGAAGGCGGCGCTGTGCTTGGTAATCGTGGAGCTGCTGTTCCTGTGATTGCGCATGCAGGTGAGCTTATTTTTAACGAAAGGCAACAAAGCAATTTATTCAAACTTTTGAATTTTGCGATGCCGAACCTTTCCTACAGCATGCCAAGCTTCTCGATGGCTTCAGGCTCATCAGAATCCGTTGTGAATCACAATTACTACACCGTTTCTCATACGGGCGATGTTAACATCGATGATTCTTCCACAGCTAAGACGTACTGGACGGAGCGGGACAATGTGGTTCGGAGATTTCAATCGCGAGGAGGCAAATCACGATGATTGAAGCATATGTTGATGGCATCCCGTGGTCGTCTCTTGGCATTGGGTTTAAGAGGAGGGATATACCTCCTCTACCTGAAACAAGGGATTACACGGTACAAATAGCCGGCAGAGATGGTGATGTGGATTTCGGATCGGAATACGGTTCGAGGGTCATCGAACACGAATGTATATTGATGGCTGATAATGCTACTTTGGATTACCAGTCCAAGGTCAGAGAAATTGCTCGCATATTTGACGCTAAGCGCGGGGATCGCACCATAACGTATAGCGACCTACCAGGTAAAAGATATCGAGCGCGATACGCTGGAACACTGTCCATTGAGAAAATAATCTATGATGGCATGTTCCAACTGCCGCTTAAGATGCACAATCCCTTTCCTGAGAGTGACGAGGAAAATATAGAGGAGCTTGTGATTTCACAATCACCTCATACGATAACCATTGAATCGGACGGCGATCTAAGCGCTAGTCCGATTTTTGTTTTAACGAATATCGGTAGCAATACCATAAACGGTTTCATGATCAAAAACGAATACAAACTTGAATAGGAGCTGAACACACCATGGCTATATCCAATTATCAGGCAGCACGAAATCTTAATGCATTGCGGGGCGTTTCTTTTACGCCTCCCAGCGCATTGTATCTCGCACTTTATACATCAAGTCCCACAGCAGCCAATACAGGGGCAGAGGTAAATGGAGGAGCATATGCAAGGCAGCTTATCACCCTGTCAGCAGCTGCTTTAGACGGCGGCAAAATGACGGTTAAACTGACGGCAGATGCGCCTTACCCTGTGGCTACAGCGAATTGGGGGCTAGTTACACATGTCGGCGTGATGGACGCGGTGACAGGCGGCAATTTGTTACATTTTGCTGAGATTGATCCAAGGACCATACAGACGAACGATCGATTCATTGCTGAGGCTAACAAGATACTAATTAGGTATGCGCAATAGAGAGGAGGACATGACATGGCAAATTTACTTCCGATGTATCCAGGTGTTGCAAATAGTTATCAAACGGAGCTATCAGCTGCTATTAATGCCAGCGTAACAACAATACCTTTGCAGAGCGTTGCTAGTACAATCTTACCCGATGCACCGAACATTGCAGTTATTGGTGTTGACGAGACAGCGGAGACAATTCTTTATACAGGTAAAACCGGAAATACCCTTACAGGTGTAACGCGAGGTTACAACGGCACAACTGCGAGAAGTTGGCCGACAGGCACAAAGATAGCTCGTATGTTTACAGCAGCAGATTGGGATTCTGCAAGGCAGAATATAGATACACTAAATGCCATGCAATCTGAAGCGGCCACAATACCTGCAACGATTAAACGAGGAATTAATAATATTAATACGTCTCAGGCGAGTGCGACTGATGTGATGATTGGTGGACGTACACTGATAAATCGATTAGGCAGAAGCGGAAGCTTTAAAAACGACTCTAATAATGATGGAATAGCAGACGAATGGTTCCCCAATAACTCAACGGGAGAAAAGACAATCGCTTCTGTTGCCAACACTTACGGAGGTAAGGCACAACGTATCACGGCGCTTGCATCCGATACCGGGATGACAAGAGGGGTATACCGCAGTTTAGTGACATTTGAGGCTGGAAAATATTACGTTTCGCTTGTTGAGCTAGCGGGGAATACGTCAGTTGCGGCGTCGATACGATGTGATTATGACGCGACATATGTTGAAAAAGCAGTTACTGCAACGGCAACAAAGCAAACACTTTACGTTAAATTCAACCCAGCGACAACGATAACTTCAGGATATTACAGGCTGTACAATAAAGATCCGTTGGGTTCAACAAATTGGGTTCAATTCGAAGGCGCTCGCCTTTACGAGGTTTCGGCAGCGGAATATGCGAAAATCGACGTAGATCCAGAGTACACAGGCGAGAATCTTGGCGACAAGTTCCCGTACGTGGGTGACGTGAAACACTTGCGCAATCCGGCTGTTCGCAAGAAGGGTAAGAACCTCGTGGCTCCATTCACAAGTGTTCCGCTATCAACAAGTTACACGGCAGTGGTTATAGATCCCTATACTATTGATTTTGTCTCAAGTATAGCTTTTGGTAATGGTTCTATTGTGGCAGACGTGGTGCCGAATACGAATTATACATTCAGTTGTATATGCGGCACTAACGCGACGATAGCCGTTTACAATATCGATGCATCGACCGTATTATCCACGTATGATAATACACCTAGATCTTTCAACAGCGGCGCAAGAAATCAAGTTCGTCTATATTTCCGTTGTGCAATCGTCGGTACTGCAAGGTTCACCAATCCGCAACTGGAATTAGGCAGCGTTGCAACGCAATTTGAACCACAAAACGACGACTATCTAATGTTGCCGACCGTCCTTGCTTCTAACGTGGACGGCAGCGTTCGCGACACGTACAACGACGCGCTAGGAACGGTTACGCGGAGATATAGGACAGGTGTGAAAGTGGATGGTTCGTTAACATGGTCGTTTGTTGATTACGCTGGAGTGAAAAGGTACGTCGCTGCAAGCGGTGTTACAATACCGCAAAATAGTTCGCTGACGAAGTACGACGGCAAGATATTGTCATACGCCTCTTCCGGGTCAATGTTCGACGCTCCCGTAGTGGACACATATGGATCGGTATCTAATGACAGATATGACCTTATAGTTTCAGACAACGAAACGGGATTTGACGACGCCTACACGCCATTAGCGACGGAAATTTCAGCATTCTTCAACGGCTGGCAGATCAATAACGGAACGGTAGGGACTAAGTATTTAGTGGGGCCGAGAAAGTGGACACCTTTGGTTAGTCCGAAAGCGGATTTCGAGGGCAAAATCGCGGGAAGCACTGTGGAAAATCCGCACAGCGTAGTACATGGTTATAGTCCTACATTATTGCCTCCTAACTCTGCATCCTGGAGCGCGGAGATCCAAGCGAATTTGGATAAAATTAAAACGTTAGACGGGATTGTATATAACCCTTCTAACGGAAATACAAATATAGCACAAATGAAGTTTTCCAAAAACCTAATCGAACACGTTATTCGTAAACATGGCTCATGGTTGTTTGGTTCCTCAGTAACTATTGCTGAGCGTGTGGCATGGCTTAAAGCTAATGTATCCAAGTTAATACCAAATGCTTTTGTTTCGGGTAGCGGGCCAGCTGGAAATAAGGCGAGCTTGTCTATGTTTTCGGTTACTGGTGGGGCGTGGGTTAATGCGGTATCTCATGGGAATGCTGCTATTACAAAATTAAGTATTGTTATGGTCGGATCGAATATAACAGGTGCTATCGACGCGAACGGTTTTGTCCATTTCATCGCCTACGCAGACGCCGCGGCATTGATTGAAAATCCTAGTGTGTTGCCCGTAGTTACAGCATCGGGAACCGGAAATACGTTACCAGCTGGCACTTATTACGTCTCGTATAGATGGGTTAATGGCGCAGGAGGTACTCTTTGTACGAATGAGGTGCCTATAACCATCACAGAAGGGCAACAGATCAACGTAACCGTTCCAGCGATCCCCACGGCAAAAGGAGTAACTAACACCGCGATACACATAGGAACTACAGCTAACACGGGAACTATGCAGGGGTACGCTGTGAATGGTACTGGTTTATACGATCAGAAGACTCCGTTGAAGGTGGGGGATGCCAAGCCAGGTACTAACACTTTGGTTGTACCATCCACTATCAATACTGACGCTTTCGATCTCGACGTCGAACTAAACGTCAGTGTTTTACCTACCGCAAGATCACTATCGTACACACCGTACATGCTTGATTATCAGCTTGCGACGTCGGTAGAAGAAACGATTGTAGCTGAGGGGTCAATCGGGCTGCAAGCTGGAGGTAATCAAATCGAGCTGCTTGAGGGAGTTGTTATTCGAGAGAAAGCAAATCCAATCTTAAACAACGGAGTTTATTATATAAATGCGAATGCTTTTCCGGCTTCATGGTTTAAAAACAAAGCTGAAATGATCATGAGTGTTTATAAAAACGGAGTTGTCGAAAGCAAAGCTAAGTACCCGAATCCGAGTGGTGGATACGGTAATATAACTGCTCAAATACAAATTTTAGAGGCGGATTTTGATGCTACCGCAGAATACACCGTCACCTATCAGCCGCTAGACAAGTACAAAATGACAACAAACATCATCGATGCAACCCTAACCTACCAAAGCACTTTAGGCGGTACGGTTGCTAAAAACACGCAAGACATTACTGATATTAAAACAAAAGACAGCGTACAAGACTGGCGTCTTATGCTTGATGAGGCTTATGCCGCGAATACACGCTTTGATTTGAATACACATCGAACAGTTGAAACGCTAGATCATCCAGATGGTTCAGTTACTGATGCAAAAATAGGTAATCGAACAATTGACGATATGGTAGCAGCTGCGACTGGACCTGATACGCCTACTAGGTTATGGAGTAAGCTCGCTAATATGATTAAAGCGATAACAGGCAAGGCGAACTGGTTTACGCCTCCGGCAATATCGTTAGAATCAACAAATTTGCATATCACCGCTACCTCAGGTGTTCACGGCGCTGTCAGTACACCTACAGCTAGCCGTATGATCCAACGAGATACTAACGCCAGGGCGCAAGTAGCAACGCCTAGTGCAGCTGATGATATCGCAAATAAAGCGTATGCGGATTTAAAACTTGCTTTGGCTGGTGGCACAATGACGGGAGATGTAACATTTGAAAACGGCTCTTCACCACACGCCGTTGGTATTAGGTTTGGTGACGGAACCGGATGGCGTTATCCCTTCAAACGAAAAGACGGGACGGTAGTCGCAACTATCCGCGACGATGGAGAAATGTTCTTAGCGCTTGGGAGTCAACAAGTGTACCATACTGGATACATGCCATTCGTTGTAGGAACATATATGGGTGATGGGACAACGGGTCGTGATGTAGAGCTTCCTTTTAAAGCGAGCTATGTAACTGTGTTTGCTAGAAGTGCTGCTCCCACTATCGAACAACTAGCCATTCACATGGCATCAAACAGTTATCAAGCAATAAGTATTGCAGGAAGTTCACCCCTTGCAGTGCTCAACCTATCGCCAAAGTTTAATGTTTCATACGTAAGTACGCAAGGGTTTCCGAAAACTAATGAGTCAGGCAAAGTCTACTTTTATATTGCATACAGATAAGGAGGATGAACATGTTAGCAGTTCATAGAAATGGTAGTTTCGATTTAGCTGATTGGATAACAGAAGACATGTATCCAAATAGCTATAAAATTGATGAAACAACGCCAGAAGGCGCAATAATCTTTCAAAAGTTAAATGAATACGCACCGTATCTCACGCTTGTAACTGAGGACGGTATTTTGATAGACGTCATTGCTAGGAGCGCGACTCCAGAGGAAGAGGCAGCTGCGAATGCACCTCTCCCTAAGACTGACGAACAGTTGCTTATTGAACAATTATTAAGCCAGACAGCCGCACAGCAAGCAGCAATTGACTCACTGGTTATGGATGCACTAGGGGGTGTAAGCAGTGTTTGAATCCATTAAGCGATTATGGGATGCTCAAAAAATAGATGAGTCTGCATTACGGAGGGCTGTGGCCTTAAAAGGGTGGATCTCACCAGAGCAATACAAAGAAATATCCGGCAAGGACTATGAGTAGGAGGTAATCTATGTTTGGAGGAGCATTTAACCGCACTCCATTTAATCGATCGATCTCAGTTAATGTATATGGTCGATCAATCATGGAGTCTGCAACCGAAATGTCAGCAAGCTTAATCCGGCAGATAAAGACGAGTACAACGATGGAGACGCTATCCGCAATGGAGGCGTCTTTTTTGCGGGCTATTACTGCAGCTGCTGAGATGAAAGCCATTACAGAGTTTGAATCATCGTTCATACGTAACATCATAAGCGGCGGTGCTGTTATGTCTGCCATATCAGAAATGATTGCAGCAGGTAGCAGGTACCACGTTGAATATATCGAGATTGCTGGAGCGTTTGCTCCTGGTGACCGAATAGTTATCGATGCTCAAAAACTTAAGGTAACGAAAAACGGAGTGATTACCGGCTATAACGGTGATTTCTTCGACTTCCATCCAGAAAGTAATAAAATCACATATACCGATCCGGCATCCGGTCGATCGGTTCAAATGAGGTTAACATTCCGAGATAAATATTTATATTGAGGTGATGGCTTGAAAAGACTGGCTCTATACGACAAAAACCTAAATCACTTAGGGGCGGTTGCTGATGCATCAGAAATTGAACGCCGCCGCCGTATCAATAGTGATTATGAGCTATCTTTCCTTCTTCCAATGTCTAGCGAGGATTTTGATATCATCCCGATAAAAGGACACGTCAAAGATGATCGCGGGCAATATTATGTCATTAACGAGCGGTCTAGAAAAAGGGAAGGCGTAAAACGTATGGTTGAATATGTTTGTTCGCATATCATGTTCAAGCTCGCTGATTTCAAATTTCCTTATTCGTCTTATATCGCTGAAGCGTTCGGCGTTAATATCTCAACCCTTTTAAACGCTGTTTCAGCTGCAACAGGTGGTAAATTCACGTTTACTATTGATGACACATTTGACCTAAAAGATATTAAAGATTTTGGAAGGGGGGATTGCCTGCAGGCGCTCAATAAGATCATCAACACATATGGCTGCGAGATCGAACCGGATAATTTTGTGATTCACATAAAAAAGCAAATCGGCATGAATCGGGGCTATCAAGCGCGTCTGAAGAAGAACATTATCAACATTAACTTTAAGGACAGCGCAAGTACGCTTGTTACGCGCTTATTTAGTGAGATGAAAGACGGCAGGACGTTCATCGGTCTTCCAGCATCAAATCTAACGAGTGAAGAGTACGCCTTATTAAATGCAGTGCCAAGTGCGATTGTTGGCGGAGTGATTAAGGTGAACTACCTAATTTCTCCTTATGCAGCTTATTGGTCGAACACCACTAATACCTATTTCGATGGGGAATATATTAATCAGGAAATCGAGGACCCGATCGAGCTTCTTAAGGCTGTACGTAAGTCGATGAGAGAACGAGAGGTTCCCGCTATTGATGTTCCTATTAATGTAGCTGACTTGCATAGAATCGATCAAGAGGAGCCGGAGGTTTTTTTAGGAGATACAATCAAAACATTTGATGCAGAAATGCAAGTAAACGGAATTGAAGCAAGGGTAATTGAATTAAAGGAACCATTGTTTAATCCTGCCAAACAGCCCGATATGGTACTAGCCAACTATCTCTTACGGGACTATGAGGATATTCTTGCAGATTTAAATGATTCGAAAAAGATTGTAGACAATATCATGAGCGGTGGGAAAGTAAGGACGGAAGTGTTTGAAAACTTCGCTGCTCAAGCCGTTTATGACATTAACAATTCTAAGTCTGAAATCATTTACGATCCTCGCGGTATTGTACTGAGAAGCAAGATGATTCCGAATGATCAAGTCGTGCTCTCATCTAAAGGGCTTTATATCACAAGAGATGGCGGTGTCACAGCTGATGCGGCGTTAACTGCGGCGGGATTGGTAGCGGAAAAAGTTATAGGTAAGCTAGGGAATTTCATCGAGATTGAAATTGGGGTAGGTAACAATGTCTTTAAAGCGAACCAAGCAGGCATTCATCTAGGTCATCAAGATTTCGGCAGCTCACCATTTCGGGTGAATATGGCAGGGGAATTGTTAGCGAGTAAAGCTACAATAGCCGGTGATATCCATGCAACAAGTGGATCGTTTTCAGGGAATATATCAGCATATGGGACTATTACTGGCGGAACGATGACAGGGGCAAAAATACAAACGAGGGATTCAGGCATTTATCCAAGAAGCGAGATGTCGAATACAGGTAATTTGTTTGGAGTTTATCAAAATGCTAGCAATTATGCATTGTTTACTTCGGTAAGGGGTTTTGGTTCAAATCCTGCCCCAGCGTTAGTGATGAATCAAGGTAATGCGAATTTAGCTATTGGTCACGGAGTAGCTTCACTGGCAGGAATGGGGATTTTGGCAAATAGCGATTTTGAAATACAGGCAAGTGGTGGGATCTATCTTTCAAATAAAACGAACTTAAATAATTGGTCACAGCTGAATAACATGGAAACAAATCGCACACTTCAACAAGACCTCAATGCTAAAGCGATATCAGGTATTTCTACAGGTTTATCAGGTGGACACAATCACGGTATACCTGATGGAACAAGGCTTGCAATTGTTAATAGTCAAGGTGAAGTCACTGGAAGTGTATTTTGGTCTGTAGCAGCTAGTCATAGCCATGCCCAAAACTGAGTGTTATACTAAACTCAAAAATTGGGAGAAGAGGTCGAATAATGAAGAAGGTTGTTATATCCTTTGTAGCAGGGGCGCTACTTATGGCATCAGGACAAGTGTTGGCTGATAGTATTTCGAAAATTGGTAAAAAAATTGAAGGTGAAGCGCTTGTTGTAGTTAATGGACAAAAACTGAGTAGTGCTGTGATATCTGAAGGGAAAAGTTATGCGCCTGTACGAGATATATCCGAAGCGCTAGGCGCGAAAGCAACATACAAAAAGGGTGTGATTAATATTGAAACATCGTTGCCGGATGATGGACAAGTTGAGAAGTTAAGGGCGTTGAAGGTAGATAAATCATATACAGAAAAGAAAATAGCGGAATTAGAACTTAGTATCCGCACTCTTGAAACTGAGACCATCCCATTCCGAGAAGAACGTGGCATTGATAGTGTTACTGGTGAATTACGGCCTGATTCTCTAATAGTTATTAATGAATTAAAGGCAAGTGCGGAAAAAATGAAAGTGGAGTTAAATGAACTTAAAATAAAACTTGTAAGTATAAATAAACAAATTAATGAATTAGAAAAGTGAATTAATATTACTTGAAACTTACCCTCGATACTCATCGGGGGTTATTTTAATTAAAGGAGTCGTATCAAATGGCTGATAT
This sequence comes from Paenibacillus sp. 01T431, assembly GCF_056398625.1. NCBI lineage: Bacteria > Bacillati > Bacillota > Bacilli > Caryophanales > Paenibacillaceae > Paenibacillus > Paenibacillus sp. 01T431. The sequence continues at coordinate 300,220 of NZ_JBFTPT010000006.1, read as the reverse complement.
TAAAAAGAAGCTTGAATTGGTTGTAGATGTAGATAATCCGGTTGAAGAAATCAAGGAATGTATCATCGCCATTTCAATGTTCCATGGTTCTCAACAAGTAAACATTTTAAAGGAAATTGAAATGTGGCTCGGCAAAACTATAGAGGGCGCAGAATCCAAAAAACAAAATCAAGAATCTTCACAAGGACCTGAGTAATCAAGTCTTTTTAAATAAATAGAAAATGAAAGTATAGAGGGGGTAACGGAGTGGCGGGTATGACTGGTAACGATATTCAAGTATTATCAGAAATTCGCGAACGAATGGTTCGTGTTGAAACGAAAATCGATGCGATGACAGAAACGAAAGAAACAGCTACGGCAGCGGCAAAAGAAGCAGCAGAAGCTTTACTAAGCGCACGATCAGCACACCATCGATTAAATGAAGTGCAAGATAATCAAAAATGGCTCTGGCGAACCGTTATTGGCGGTTTAATCGCTGGAGCTATTTCATTTCTATGGAAGGGGATAGGTTAATGAATGAAACCGAAATTTTACAAATCGCGGTGTTGGTAGCTGCTTATATTAGCGTTGCTAAAGGGTTTGGATTAACAGAGAGGTGGACACATATCGCCTCTCTTTTTGTTGCCGCTGTATTCGTCTTGGTGCCTAATAGCATCAAAGAGGCAATGACACTTATATCAATTATCGGACTTACAGCCAGCGGAGCATACAACTATGTGAAAAAACAAGGAGATGGTAAGAGTGGTTAAGTACGGGAATGATCATATCCCAAAAAGTACATCGTATAACCGCCGTCCAGCGCTATTGATGGCAGCAACATCTATAACTATTCACAACACAGGGAATCCGACAAGCACAGCGAGAAATGAAAGGGCGTGGCTCACGAACCCGTCTAATACCCGGACCGCATCTTATCATCTTGTTGTGGACGAGCATGAGGTCATTGAGTGTTTGCCGCTAAATGAGAATGCGTGGCATGCGGGCGACGGGAACGGCGCTGCAAGTGGCAATCGAACATCGATTAGCATTGAGATTTGTGAGAGTGGAGACTATTTCAAATCTCTGAGTAACGCAGTAGAGTTGGCTGCGAAACTGCTGAAGCAGTACGGTTGGGGCGTGGATCGGCTACGTCGGCATTATGATTGGAGCGGTAAGATTTGCCCTCGACTAATGTATAGCAACGGTACATGGGCAGGGTGGACGGAGTTTAAATCAAGAGTTGCGGCAAAACTGCAGCCTATTAAAGAGGAGGATCAACCAATGACAGCATCAGAAAAAAAGGCATATGAGGATTTGGCGAAATTAGTTATAGAGCAAGAAAAGCACCTTGAGGAACTTGTGGAATCAAAGCGCCTTGTGCCAGCTCCTCCATGGTTTGGTGAAGAGTTCATGTATATTGATTTAGGCAGTATTATTCACGATCCTAAATTCACTGCTGAAGGCTGGCGCACTCTAGCAGTATCATTGCGTGCTATTCATAAAATTAAGTAGATAGATACCTATACTAAGTTTTAAAAATTAAAACATCAGCATTCGGCTGGTGTTTTTTTTTACCCATAAAAAGAACATACGTTCGATAGGAGAAGAGAAATGATTTATAATATGGATTGTATAGAAGGTTCAAAGAAGTACATTAAAGATGAGAGTATAGATTTGATTGTTACTGACCCGCCTTATAATTTGGGTTTTGGTGGCACGACTCAAACAAAATCAAAAAAACCACGTTTTTCAATTATTGCAAACGATAACTTGTCAGATCGTAACTATCAAAGATTTACTTTTCAATGGCTGCGTGAAGCTCATCGAATCTTAAAGCCAGGGCATCATATTTACGTTTTTATTGATTGGCGTATGTACCCTCAATTGGCATTGTGGATGAGGCGCTGTGGATTTGTTATAAAAAACTGCATTGTTTGGGACAAAGTGCATATGGGAATGGGGCATCAATATCGTTTCCGCCATGAGTTTATTATATTTGCTGTAAAGGGTGACGGTAAGGCAAGAAGGATTCCAACACGATCGACTACAGACATTTGGAGCATTCCAAGGATTTCTGGGAATAAAACCGTTCATCCAACTGAAAAGCCAGCTTTGCTAATGGATGATATTATTTTGAACAGCAGTTTTGAAGGAGAAACAATTGCCGATTTCTTTGTTGGATCGGGTCCAGTTCCTCTGGCTGCTAAGAAATTAAATCGAGATATAATTGGATTCGAAATTGATAAAACATATTTCGATCTCACCAATAATAGATTGAACCAAGAAAATGAAAAAGAGCCCACTAATCATTGTGGTCAAGCCCCAAAATTGTAGACAATGAAAAACGCACTATGAAATGAACTGATAAATGACGAAGTGGCAGACCAAATTCTGGTCTGCCACTTCAATGAATGATTGAACTATCGTTCCCCGTTAGCTTCATAACATAGCGGTTGAACTTAGAAATAATCACTATCACCAAGAGATTTTTAAGGAAGAACCAAATTTTCGCTTCTCTTTTGTCAGGCGAACGCGATCGGATCGTTACTCAAATTTTCTGAATCCATTTTCAAAAATCTGCTGTAGCCTTTGACGGCTACTGCTGACTTCCTTGTTATGCTTCCGAACTTCATTGAATAACTCGAATTTTGCATTGATCCCTTCACTGATCAACATGGATGCGGCCTGTGATCGACTTTGGGAAACACCGACTGACACAAGGTCATCAAGGCGTTGAAGCGTCTCATCGTTTAGACGAACTGTAATGACATTGCTTCGTTTGCCCGTTGCTTTCAATTTTTCAGAGGCGTATTCGTAATATTGGACTCCTTGATCAAGCTGTGATTCGTGAAATGCAAGCCTCTCATCGTTGAGCATGCCTGCTTGGTTAAGTCTTCGAAGCTCATCACGCTGTTCCTGTAATTCGAGTAAAGCCTTTTCGGGGTCTTCATCCTCATCCTCGGCCTTTTCACTACCCCAATTATCAAAAACCTTTTGTTCTTCTTCAGCAACCACCGTTTGATCAATTTTTTCTTCAGCCAACTTTACATTCTCCTTTCAAAAGATTACACGTAACTATATCATTGATGTTATTATCAGATTACATGTAATTATGTAGAATGTCAATAATTACCTGTAGAGGTTTATTGAATTATCCTGCCCATTAGTTTAATAAAAAGAGCAGGCTATCGTAACGCCTGCTCTAAGGTGTGTTATTCAACTAACGTACCCCGTTACCTCAAAAGATCTTGATAATTTGGGGGGAAATCATTCTTATCTGGTCCTCTAACATGTTCAAAATTTTTAAGCTCAACTCCAGCTGGCGAGATTCGATATATAAAAACATCTTCACCGACAGGGATATGAGGTCCAACTGTTGGACGTACATCAAGAGTAATCAAAAAATCAAAACCACGGAAGCCATTAACCCTTTTTATATCCTTCACATCAACAAAATAAGGATAAATATCGGGTGAACCTGGTACAGAAAATACATCCGAATACGCCTCAGCAAGTTTCTCTCTCATATGAGGAAGCAAAAGCAATACGAGCATATCTTGAAGTTGCAATTCTTTTGAGTCCTTAAGTGGCTTCTCATCAACTGCATTACAAAATTGCGTTCCAACCAATGAGAATAGGATTACAAAGCATATTATTGCCCTCAAGAACCTCGACCCTTCCTTTACCTTAATCCACCAAACATAGATTAATTTGTCCAGAAAAGAGAGGTGTATTCATTAACCTAAACTGCCCGTTAGCTTAATGAAGTCTAGTTTAACATTCGGTTGCTCTCTTTTTCTCATAAAAATACACCCCTAAAGTATCATCGGTTTCCCATATGGGTTTTTCCAATGTCTACTATAAGGGGTGCACTTCATTCCGGTTGGTGGGGTGTTTTTGTTTTTGTTTATTTTTCTTCTTTGTCCTCAATATACTCTCTGGCTTTTTCTAAGACATCCGAAATCTGAACTGCATCATGCTCAAGCCAATCAGTTACTTCCTCCGGTCCCATCGTGCCATGCATAACTCTTCCTACAACAAGGTCTAATTCTTTAGAGGCATGATCAATTTCAATGATTATTGTTTCTTGTTCATTTGTTTTTTTCATCCCTCTGCTCCAAAACCAAGCAACTTGGGCTGTCTTAATATACCTGAATCACTAAACTCAAGGGCAGTTACACGACATGGAAAGGGGACTGCCAGCCAAACTACATTAGATTTTTTCATTCCAGCCGAAAGGGTAGGGAATGGGCATTCTCCAGGATGTTGCTCCATAAATTGTTTGAGTACTTTTTTTGATGCTGCATCAATGCCCGAGACATGACCAATATATCTACCCTCGTACCGCAGCACAAGACTAGATACATATCCTGCTTTGAGTTTTATGCCTACGACATCGGCAGTAATTCGAACTTCTTTCCGCTTCTTGAACCAATATTTATGTTTTTTAGCTTCGACATACGGACTGTCCAGCTTCTTAGATATGATTCCTTCCCACTCACGCTTATTTACCCAATCCCAAAGTGCAGGGCCATCGTATACCAAATCCGTTATAAAAACTCGCGGCTGCTTCTCAGGAAATTTTGCAGCAAGCCGAGCGTATCTTTCTTTAAATGGGAGTGACCGGATGTCCTTGCCATCATCATACAGCATATCAAAAGCTACAAATATCATATTCTCATCGTATTTTTTGCGATTTACTCCCACTAGAACCCGCTGGAAGTTAGGTCTACTGCCGTCAAAGTATGCGATCTCGCCATCTAACACACAGGCTCCGATCCGCAGCGGACTTAACAATTCAACAATTTCAGGAAAACGATCGTTTCTAGGTTCAACCCTTTTCGAAAATATCTCTACCCCGCCGTTACCATCCATTCTTACAAGTGTTCGAACACCGTCCCATTTTATTTGGTATCCCCATTCGGGTCCAACAGGTATTTCAGAGGAAGTGATCGGAGCCATTGGGACTTTTGGCAAAGTCATGAGATTCATAAAATCACCTTTTCCTTGATTTTCAATTATGATTGACACATAAGAAAAAATAATTCTAACAACTTGAACAAAGAACGTGTGTTCGTGTATATTATAAGAACAAGTATTCGTATTGGAGTGATGGTCATGATTGAAAAATATATCGGCCAGACAGTACAAATCATCTATAATGACCGAAAAAAGAATATATCAATTCGATCAATTCAGGTATTATCCGTGCGCAATGGAAAGGTCAGAGCCTTTTGCCTAAGTGCAAATGCGCCACGTGTATTTAATGTAGAAAGCATAATTGATGTGGAGTTGATTAAACAGCATGCTTGATGATGCAGCGCGCAAAGTTTTAACAGTCATGTGGAACGTGTACCGTAACGATCCTTCTATAATAGATGTCAATTATTTAAGTCAAAAGGCTCAGCGGACAGAGGAACAGGTGAAAGATGCAATTAACGAACTAGTCAAAGATGGATTTATTTTATGGGATAGAAAAGCTAATACGTTCAAAGTGCTATATAACCGCGAAGCAGCTAAGCCGGTAATGCCCCGAGGATGGATTAAATGAAGAAGGTTAATCGATTAGATCCAGAGAGCAATAAAATGTGGTCTAGTAGCCGCATGATGTTACCTGAGCATGTTGTAGCAATAAATAGGCAGCGTAAAGAATTGGAGGATGTAGACATGGCAAAAGCAAAAGGACCGAAAAGACCAACGAGAGATGAATTTGAGATGGAGGAATTGGGTGAGCGTCTGGTCGAAGCCCAAAAAGAAGAATTGCAAATAAAGCTAATTGTTTGGAACTGGGATCAACCTGTGATTGGAAAAATAACAAAGATGGACTCGCGAACAAAGTCGGTTCATGTAGAAAATCATGGTGATATGATTAAGGTTCCGTTTATGGATATAATGAAGGTACAGTCAGCAGGTAGTTAATTATATTGAAGAAGTTGAAAAGCCCTTATAATTAATAAGGGCTTTTCCTTATCTTTATGTACATTAAACAAGTGTGTAAAAAAAGTGTAAAAAAAAATCAAAACCTATCGTATTCTATCGTATTCTTACGATCTGCAAAACAAAAGAAAACCCGCTAAATCCTTGTTAATCAAGGCTTTAGCGGGTTTATGTAAATCATTAAAATGATCTAGGTAGTTCTTAATGGCGTCCCGGAAGAGATTCAATTCATTTTATTTTTAAGATAACATATGGAATGAGCAGGGATTTTTTAGTGAACTAAGAATTCTAATTAGGTTGGCTATGAAAGAAAAGGGGATATAAGTAATGACATTTAATCACGGTTTGTCACCAGGAATTATTATTAACAATGAACAACTTTGTAATATCTTTAAATGTTCCCCTCAAGGTGGGATGAGAAAATCTAATGTTACAAATACATTAGTAATTGTATCAGACCATACGGATGGATTTTACGATGATCGATGGATAAATGGAGTTTTCCACTATACAGGTATGGGGCGTACTGGGGATCAGAGCCTTACATTTATGCAAAATAGGACTTTGAATGAATCAAATCATAATTCTGTAGAGGTTTATTTATTCGAAGTATTTAAATCTGGTCAGTATACATTCATTGGTCAAGTTTATTTATCTGAAAAGCCTTATGCTGAAGAGCAATTAGATGATAGGAAACAACTACGAAAAGTCTGGGTTTTTCCTGTTAAATTGGTCGATGAAACTCAGCAAGTTAAACTACCTATTGAGACTATAAATGAATTAAGAGATAAGCATGAAAAACAAGCTAAGAAATTAACTGATGCTGAATTAAGGAATAGGGCGCTGAGGGCTGGAAGAGGGAGATCACAAAGGCAAACAACGGTTACAACATATGAGAGAGATGAATTTGTGTCTGAATATGCTAGGAGAAGGGCTAATGGAAAGTGTCAATTATGTGAATTGAATGCTCCATTTAACAAAAAGAATGGAGATCCTTATTTAGAAACTCATCATATTGAGTGGTTATCTCGAGGTGGAGAAGATTCTATACTGAACACTGTTGCATTATGTCCTAACTGTCATAAAAAAATGCACATCGTTGATAATCAAAATGATGTCCAAATACTTAAACAAAAAGCCCAACAATTAGTAGGTGAATTAGTATGAAACAAATTATTGTAGTTGGTGCAGTAATCAAAGATGACATGGGTTATGTACTCGCTGCTTTACGATCTGACAGAATGTCTCTCCCAGGGATGTGGGAGTTCCCAGGTGGAAAAGTAGAATCAGGGGAAGAGAAGAATACAGCTTTAATACGAGAAATACATGAAGAATTAGGCTGTGAAATTCAGGTGCTTGAGGAGATAGCAGATGTCACTCATGAATATGAAGAAATAACAGTTAGGTTGATAACATATTTAGCAATCATTGAATCAGGTATTCCAACAGCAAGGGAACATGAGAGAGTGGAATGGGTACATATAAAGGAATTACCTTCATATAATTGGGCACCGGCAGACATTCCAACAGTCAACAAACTACTTGGTATGATAGATCGTTGATTTTTTTATTTTATAAAACGGGCGACAATTGGGCGACAACTTGTAATTGAAGAAAATCGAGCGAGTGTAAAACCCTTGCTACATAAGGCTTTACACAAAAAATCGGGCGCCCCTTTCGGAGCGCCCTTTTCATGGGAGAGGAGAAACCGGACGAAGAGCTTATGGGGAAACGTAAGTCTTCTCCGCGGTTGTCTACGACATCTTGCGACGCCGATAAATTTATTTTGTCCTTATTACTGGTAAATATACTTGTTCAAAATGAAAAAAATATCGTCGTACAGATATGGGCAAGCGGCGTCCACAATTTTCGAGTTGCAACTGCTTTATTATGAACGGGATTCTATGGTACGATAGGCGGGAATGAGATAGAAGGGGGCAATTGCAAGTGAGAGTCATTGCGGGCGAGGCCAAGGGCCGCACGCTTAAGGCTGTGCCTGGTATGAATACGAGACCGACAACGGATAAGGTTAAGGAAGCTATTTTTAGTATGATCGGACCTTACTTTGACGGAGGAATGGCACTGGATCTGTTCGCAGGTACAGGTGGATTAGGTATTGAGGCTTGGAGCAGAGGCATAGAACGTACTGTTTTTGTTGATCGGGAAAGAATAAGCATTGATACGATCCGTCAAAATGTTGAAACGGCGAAGATGGGAAGCGCTGCTGAAATTTATAAAAATGATGCGGAGCGCGCATTGAAAGCGCTAGCGAAGCGGGAGCAAAAGTTCCGGCTTGTTTTTCTTGACCCGCCATACAAAATGATTACGATGGATAGTCTTATGACACAGCTTGCCCAAAATCAGATGCTTGAGCCGGATGCGATTATCGTAGTCGAGCACGATGCAGCTCACCGTTACCCGGAGAAGCTGGAATATTTTGACCAACTGAAGCATGCGAAATACGGGGATATTGCCGTTTCTATATATCAATATTACAGCGATGACAGTCATCAAGACGGGAGTGAATCCGATGTTAACGAATAAACAAGAGCGCGTTGCTGTATATCCCGGCACGTTTGACCCTGTAACTTATGGCCATTTGGATATTATTCGAAGGTCTGCCAAGCAATTTGATCGGTTAATCGTTGCTGTATTGAACAATTCGAGTAAAAATCCTTTGTTCAGCGTGGAGGAGCGCAAAGCGCTGCTTACAGAAGTGACGCGCGATATTCCAAATGTGGAAATTGACAGTTTCCGGGATTTGCTCGTTCGATTTATGAAAACACGGCAAGCTAATGTCATTATTAGAGGCATTCGTTCAGTAACTGATTTTGAATACGAGCTGCAGCTCGCTTCAACTAATCATTTGCTTGATGATGAAATAGATACGATGTTTATGATGACGAATCCGAAGTATTCCTACTTAAGCTCAAGCATCGTCAAAGAGATCGCACAATTTCACGGCGCAGTGCATGAGCTGGTACCGCCAATTGTGGAGAAGCAGCTAAGAGAGAAATATAACTCGAAAATTTAAATAAATGTTTGAAAAAGCCATTGTTTATCTTATTTTGGATTATATCGATTTACCTGTTCTCCGGAATGGCAGAAGAATGAGGGATACAAACAGTCCCATAAGAGTAAGTAGGATGCAGGCTGATATGGATAACAGCCATAAAAATGGTAAATCATTTGCATTTATGATTTCAGCGACAGTGTGTTGTATAGAGTAAGGATTAGATGGCGCCAACGTTGGCGTTGCTCCAGGTGCGAGTATCGGACGAAGCATTGAAGTGAGCGGCTTCCACAGGATGATCATAAATACACAGGCATGGAGAGCATGAATGATTCTCCATAATGCGAATGGGAGCAGCTTAAGGTCCGTCCCCGTAATGGAGTATCCAGCTTGTAAAATGCCGCTTAGTCCGCTCCATGCAAGCACAGTTGCGATAGCGGCAGCATTTCCGAGCATACCGGCTCCGGGAGCATCCCAGATCGCAGCCGCATAAGCACCCATATGACCTTCAAAAAAAGCCTGGCTAATAAAGTTTAGCCCAGCCTTATCCAGCCAAGGAGAGAGCAGCGGCTCTGATAATTTTGCAAGCACAGCTGCAAAAATCATAAATCCGCCGATCATCATAAGCTTCTGAACGCTTGCTGCAACAGAATCGCCAAGCGCTTTGCCGAAGCTGCGGCCATCCTGCTCTCTTCCGAGGCGAAATGCCTCTGCTGCACGATGAAGGATAGTGCTGCGATGCTCCACGTCATTGGCTGTGGCTGATAGTTTCTGACCTAGTTGATGACCAGGCTGTTCCTGATCTGACCGCTCCTGACCTGGCTTCTCTTTACGGCTGAACAGCGTCATTATAAACATGACCCATAGCGCGGATATCCATACGGCTGCAGCAATAATGGCACCTACAATGGGCTTGTGCAGAAAGCCTGCGCCAATAACGACAAGCATAAATAATGGGTTTGGCATATGAGCGAGGGCTAGCAGCCGCTGGCCCTGTTGTTTTGTCACGACGTTTCTTTTGCGTAAGGAAGCTGTCGCTTCTGCTCCCGCGGGATAACCACCCATCCAACCAAGAACTATCGCAAGCGCGGCTTCACCTGGCAGTTTAAACAGTCTGCTCATCAGCGGCTGGAGCAGAGAGCCTAGCGCATGTGTGAGCCCAAAGGCTGCAATAAGCTCAAACAATACGAGAAACGGCAATAAACCGGGGAATACAATATTCCACCAGACGGTGAGTCCTTGAAGCGAGGCTTGAAACGCAGCATCTGGCTGAATGATGATGGCAACAACGAGCAATATGGACAGGAACGCTAACATAACTGTTTTAGCCAATGCTACTCCACTCCTTTAATCTGCTGCAAAAATAGAAATGATGCGACACGCCGAAAGGCAGGGCTAGGGCATCATGAGATGGACAATCATATACGTTAAATAGTACGCGTATAAAGTCATGGATAGACCATTTGGAGCAGCTTGTCTGCCTCAGAATAGTTAATGCTATATTTGACTTGCAAATTGGAAGTTTGAACGGGGTGTGCGATTGCAAAAACAACGATCAGATTTTCGCAGAATAGCAACGATCGCTGTATCGACAGCGGCTTTGATGTGGGTATTGTTATATGCTCCAACGCCCTATGTTGTTTATGAGCCGGGGATAGCTGTACCTGTTAAACCGATGGTAACGATTGAAAAGGGAGATGCTTTAGGAAAAGGCGACTTTTTGCTGACAGCAGTGAAAATGACGGAGCCTAATTTTTTGCGGACTATTCAATCGATGTGGAATTCGAATATGGATGTGCATCTCAAACGAGATGTGCTGCAAGGATACACAAAAGAAGAGTATGCACAAAGGCTCAGCATCATCATGCAGGGCTCGCAAAACAATGCGATTGAAGCTGCTTATCATTACGCAGGTTTACCCTATGCAAGCAAGCTGAACAGCGTTGTTATTACGGAAGTAAATCCTATCGATCACCCTTTGAAAAGTTCATTCAAAGCAGGAGATAAGCTTTTAAGCATTCATGGCGAAAAACCGCCGAACAGCTTGGCAGATTTGTTTGAGACGCTGAGAGGGTATGATAAGCAGCAAAACGTTTTATTTGATGTGGAGCGCAAAGGGCAGCAACTACAGGTCTCTTACTCATCGGATACATTAAAAACTGTTTCGACTAACGAGCAGCTCTTGAGTGTTCTGGGCATCGTAAACTTGACGGAACAACGCGGCTTGGACCCATCGGATCACAATAACCGCATCAGTATAAAAGTAGGCGATATTGGGGGGCCATCGGCCGGTCTCGTTTTTGCTTTGCAATCCCTGGATCTGCTAACGAACGGTGATTTGTCGGGAGGTCATCGCATTGCGGCGACAGGCACGATTACTCCACTCGGAGAGGTCGGAGCTATCGGTGGAATAAAGCAAAAAGTTGTCATTGCAATCGAGGAAGGCGCGGAGCTGTTTCTTGTTCCTTCTGATAACTATAAGGATGCCGAGGCGAAAGCAAAAGCGCTTAACGCCTCGATGAAGGTGGTCAGCGTTAGTACGCTGAAGGAAGCTGTGGAGCAAGTAAAAGTTTATCTCGCTGGGAACGAAAGGTAATTTTCATTTATTTATTTCGATTAGGAATCGATGGTTACGGGTCTTTCCGTAAAATCACGGAATAACGATTGAGGGGCATGAATGCCCGGTACGCCTAGTGAATAGACACTGCTCGCTTGTGTATCAAGCTCCAAATAACGGAAGGGCTTTGGTGCTCTTGCTGCGCTTTGCAGCACAGGCAATTTGGCACAATTTCGCATGCGTCGCAATAAAAGCTTGCCTTTTTCCGTAAAACCAAGCACTCTTATATATTCAACACCCGAAGCAAGCTTATCCGGTGTGAAATCAGATTTCTGATGTCCAAGCAGAATAGCAAGAAGTGAACGCTGCAGCTTCGTTCTCGTATAGCGCTTCGTTTTTAAAGCTTCTAGCAGGTCATCGAACTGGCGGGAGGGCAGCTTGGGAAGGGCATTCAAAATGCGATGCTCCAATCCTTCTGTCATCTCATGCAGGTTCGAAAGTTCATATGACGAGCGAGTTACAATCGCGTGAAGCAGCGCATTCGTAAAAGGCTCCCAGCTGATCGGGCAACGTCCGCTAGCCCATTCCTGCTGCAAGATTCGCGTTGTGGATTCCGGTACATAAGCGCGCGCTTCCTCAAGAGATCGTTTCTCGAGCAGCAGCTTGCGGATTGCGGTCGCGCTTGCGATTTGGCTGTCGGTTGCGGTTTCTTGATTGTACTGCGCTTTCTCACGAGTGATAGTGTGCGGCTCCATTTTGCCGCCTAGCCGTTTCAGCGCAAGCAAATAATGGAGCGCTAATGTATGATTAGGAAGCGCGAATGGAAAATTAGCGGCAGAGGAATAGCCATGATCCGATAAGTAGGTGGTAATGGCGCTGCTGTACGCGTTCGGATAACTAATTCCCGTTTGAAGCAGCTGCTTCAATAAAGCTTTAAAGGCTGGCGGCTCGTTTGTAATGAGCTCTGCAGCCTGTAGCAGCGGCTCAAGCTCACCGTTTTCCGTTCCGAAGCAGAAGCTTTCAACGACGCCTGTCGCCTCTAATAAGGACACAGCGCCATAGGCGAACCACTCTGCGGCCTGTGTTGCGTAAGCAACCGGCAATTCAATGACAAGATCGCAGCCGCCTTCAAGCGCCATACGTGTTCTAGCCCATTTATCCAGCAGGGCGGGCTCGCCGCGTTGCAGGAAATGGCCGCTCATAACGGCAACGACGGCGTCAGATTGCGTTATTTTGCGCGATTGTTGCAAATGATACAAATGTCCGTTGTGAAATGGATTATACTCGACAATGAGCCCGACGGTGCGCATTCGCTTGATCCTCTCTCTGTTAAATGTTGGTCGTTTCACTATAGCATAGAGAGGGAGCACAATCACGGTCTGCATCAAGTGTTATTGAAAAACCGTGTGAAAATGTTGACAAAACAGTAGTCTGATAGATATAATAATCTTTGTTTGTTTGGGGTGATCTGATGCAGTTTCATATTCAAGAAACAATGTCCAAAGGGTTGAAAACTACAATCGACGAACAGCTCGATGTTAGTGACCTTTTTAAAGGACGCCAAGATGTTTATCGTACGGGACCTCTCCATGTATCGCTTCAGGTAACTGGGCACGAAGAGTTTATCGAAGTGGATGGCAAGCTTGCCATCGATCTCGAGCTTGCCTGCTCACGCTGCCTTGAACCGGTAAAGGATCATACGGTTATTCGATTCTCTGAAGTATTTAAGCGGGCTACGTCTGACGAAGACCGTGATGAGGATATGGAAGAGGAAGAGAGTGATTTCATTGAAGTAAATGCGGACAGACTGGACTTGAAGCCTTATGTGGAAGAAGCACTTCAACTGTTCATGCCTTTTGCACCGCTTTGCAGCAATGATTGTAAAGGTCTCTGTCAGACTTGCGGACAGAACTTAAATGAGCACAAATGCAGCTGCTCCACGGAGAAGGTTGATATCCGTTTTGCAGCGCTAAAGGATCTATTTAAGGAATAAGAGTAGTGCTGATTGAATTTTTGAAGGAGGTGTTAAATATGGCAGTACCTCAGCGTAGAACATCCAAGACTCGCCGTGATAAACGTCGTACGCATTTCAAACTTGCAGTACCGGGCATGGTGAAGTGTGAGCAATGCGGCGAGCTGAAATTGGCTCACCACGTATGCAAAGTTTGTGGATATTACAAAACAAAAGAGATCATTTCTCAATAAGAAATGATGTCTGGGATAGCACTTCATCCATGTGATGAAGTGCTATTTTTTTGCTCATATCGATTCGTGTAACGCTAGGGAATGGATGAAAAAGCAGTTATATTTTTATGCAACATTGCGCTCGAGCGTATTTTTTTATATACTTAATTAGTACCAGGTGATAATATCAAGCAACATACATATACTAATCGTACTGATGCCTCACAAGGCCGCGGAACAGATATAAGATTGTCTATCATTCACTATTTGGTAAAAGGTGGTGCCGAACATCGAACGAATGCCCAAACGGCAGCGGCATCAGCAGCTTGCCCGACACATTGATGAAAATCCTTTTATAACGGATCGGGAACTGACTAGGTTGCTCAAAGTAAGCATCCAGACGATACGCCTTGACCGGATGGAGCTTGGTATACCAGAGCTTAGAGAACGTCTGAAGCTGATGGCAGAACGTTCATACGACTCCGTTCGCTCGCTCGCATTGCACGAGGTGATTGGTGATATTGTCGATTTGGAATTGGACAAGAACGGCATCTCGGTATTCGAGATTCGTGAAGAACATGTATTCTCCAGAACGGGCATTGCACGCGGTCATCACGTATTTGCACAAGCAAATTCACTTGCCGTTGCTATTATAGATGATGAAATTGCACTTACCGTAACAGCGGACATTAGATTCATTCGACCTGTTAAGCTTGGGGAGAAATGTATTGCCAAGGCTTATGTTCGTTCCATTTCGGGCGAGCGAAGCAAGGCGAAGGTAGAGCTGTTCACATATGTCGGAGACGAAATGGTGTTCCAGGGTAACTTTGTTATTTATCGGTCCGCGGGAGACACAGATGCTGAAGGAGGAGACGTACGTGCGGATCGCTATTGATGCTATGGGGGGAGACAACGCCCCTGGCTTAATTGTGCAAGGAGCGCTTGACGCGGCGGCGCAGTGGCCCGATACAGAGCTGCTGCTCGTTGGTGAAACGTCTGTTATTGAACCGCTCATGAAAGGGCAGAAGCCCGCTAATATAACCATTTGCCATGCTGATGAGGTCATTGGTCCAGATGATGAGCCTGTTAAAGCGGTACGCCGCAAAAAAGGAGCATCTATGGTCGTTGCTGGACAGCTCGTTCGTGAAAAGCAGGCAGATGCTATGCTGTCAGCAGGCAATACTGGCGCTTTGATGGCGACTGGACTTCTTGTCGTCGGTCGAATGGATGGAATCGAACGGCCCGCGCTCGCTCCTATGATGCCTACGATGGATGATGTCGGCATTCTTACGCTTGATTTGGGAGCGAATATGGATGCAAAGCCGGAGCATCTGCTGCAATATGCAATTATGGGAAGCATTTATCGTGCAAAGGTTCACGGACTGGAGAAGCCGAGAGTTGGGCTTCTGAACGTGGGAACTGAAGCGATGAAGGGCAATGAGATGGCTAAAGCGGCTTACGCTTTGCTTGAGCAAGCTCCAGTGAATTTTATCGGCAATGTTGAAGCAAGGGATGTTCTAAATCGAAATTGCGATGTCCTTGTTTGCGACGGTTTTGCCGGCAATATTATGTTGAAAGCCATGGAAGGCGCCGCGGGTACGATTTTTGATTCGCTTAAGGACGCTTTCGGTCAAACGCTGTTAACTAAGCTTGCTGCGGCTATCATGCTTCCTAAGCTGCGTGTGCTTAAGAAGAGAATGGACTATAAGGAGCATGGCGGTGCACCTTTGCTTGGACTGAATGGCCTTGTAGTAAAATGCCACGGCTCCTCGGATGCCCTCGCTGTGAAAAATGCCGTAAGACAGGCTCGCAGCGCCATTCAAGGACAATTAATTGAAACAATCGCATCAGAAATCAACGGGAAGTGAGTGTGCGAAATGGGTTTACATCCTGTCGGAATAATTGGTACTGGTAAATACGTGCCAGAACGTATTTTATCGAACAAAGAGCTAGAAGCAATGGTTGAAACAAATGATGAATGGATAGTTACTCGCACAGGCATTAAAGAACGCCGCCTAGCGTCAGCAGAAGAAGCAACATCCGATCTTGCACTGCATGCATCGCGTGAAGCGATTGCTGCTGCTGGCCTTACGGCAGAAGATATCGATCTCATTATAGTTGCTACAATTACGCCTGATATGTTTTTTCCTTCGACTGCCTGCTTGCTTCAAGATAAGCTGGGAGCAAAGCAAGCGGCTGCGTTCGACTTGTCGGCTGCTTGCTCCGGGTTTATATATGGACTAGCGACAGGAACGAGTATGATCGCCAGCGGCATGTACAAGCATGTGCTTGTTGTAGGCGCTGAGACGCTATCGCGAATTACTGATTACACGGATCGCAACACATGCATTTTGTTCGGTGACGGTGCAGGAGCAGTTGTACTTGGACCGGTTGAAGAAGGCCGCGGCTTCCAATCGTTTGTGCTTGGCGCAGACGGAAGCGGTGGAGACTTGCTGAAGGTTCATGGAGGCGGATCACGCGTTCCAGCATCGGAAGAAAGTATCCAGTCGAAGCAGCATTTCATTCATATGGCTGGCAATGATGTATTCAAGTTTGCGGTTAGAATTATGGGCAGCGTGGCTGAAGAGGCTTTGCAGAAAGCTGGCCTAAACAAAGAAGATATTGATCTTCTTATTCCTCATCAAGCGAATATTCGGATTATCCAGTCCGCTTTAAACAGACTAAGCTTGTCGGAAGATAAAGCGATGGTCAATTTGGACAAATACGGTAATATGTCATCGGCATCCATTCCAGTTGCACTGGCTGAAGCCGTTGAGCAGGGTCGTGTCAGTGAAGGAGACCGCCTTGTGCTTGTAGGTTTCGGCGGCGGCTTGACATGGGGAGCTTCCGTTCTGGTATGGTAGTATGAGCGTTGCAGCTTTTTGAAAAAATAAGACGTTATAAGTTTTCCTCTTATGACGAGCTTACATATCACCGCGAAACGAGCTATACTGTCTGATGCAGTTCGAGCCGTATACGTGTGTAAGGGGGAAACGTTATGAGTAAAATAGCATTTGTTTTTCCGGGGCAAGGCGCACAAGCTGTCGGAATGGGCAAGGACGCCTATGATGCGTTTGATCGTTCCCGTGCGATTTTTGAACAAGCGGATGAGGCATTGGGCTTCTCATTAAGCCAGATTATTTTTGAGGGACCAGAAGATATCCTTAAACAAACTGCGAATACACAGCCAGCACTGCTTACCGTTAGCGTTGCGCTATTGGAAGCGCTGGAAGGCCGGGGGCTGAAGCCGGATTATGTTGCTGGACACAGCCTTGGGGAGTATAGCGCGCTTGTCGCTGCTGGAGTCCTATCCTTTGAAGATGCAGTTCGTACTGTCCGTGCTCGCGGTCAATTTATGGAGCAAGCTGTTCCTAGCGGCCAAGGCGCAATGGCAGCAGTGCTCGGCGCTGAACGCGATACGCTCGCAGCGCTTTGTGCGGCAATTACAGCTGAAGGCTCGGCTGTTGAGCTTGCAAATGTGAATTGTCCAGGTCAAATTGTGGTGTCTGGTACTGCAGCAGGTGTTGATGCTGTTGTCCAGCGCGGCAAAGAAGAGGCTGGAGCTAAGCGGGTTATTCCTCTTGAAGTAAGCGGTCCATTCCATTCATCCCTAATGAAGCCTGCAGCTGTAAATCTTCAAACGACATTAGCTGATATAGCGATGAAGGATGCTAATGTTCCTGTTGTGGCGAATGTCACTGCCAATGCGGTAACATCGGCGGATGAGATACGTGGTCTGCTCGTAGAGCAGGTGTATTCACCTGTCCTTTGGGAAGATGGCGTACGTTATTTAGTCGAGCAAGGCGTTGATACATTTGTGGAAATCGGGTCGGGAACGGTGCTTGCCGGCCTGATCAAAAAAGTCGACAAAAATCTACGTGTCATCTCGATTAACAGCATCAGTGCGCTTGAAGCGCTGCAGGTGAATGAACAATAGGATGGAGGGGATTCGATGTTTGCTAGCTTGGAAGGAAAAAAAGCACTCGTAACAGGTGCATCGCGAGGTATTGGCAGATCGATTGCTATTGCCCTCGCCGAGGCAGGCGCGGATGTTGCCATTAACTACTCAGGCAGCGAAGCGGCAGCAGCTGAAACGGCGCAAGCTGTAGAAGCACTCGGTAGACGCGCTATTGTAATAAAAGCTAATGTTGGCAAAGTAGATGAATTTGAAGCGATGGTCAAGGAAGTCATCGAGCAATTCGGAGCGGTTGACATATTAGTGAATAATGCGGGCATTACAAGAGATAATTTAATCATGCGTATGAAGGAAGACGAGTTTGACCAAGTCATTGAAACCAACTTAAAAGGGGTTTTCAATGGCATTAAAGCGGTCACTCGCTCTATGATGAAACAACGCTCCGGCCGAATCATCAACATTTCTTCTGTTGTTGGTGTGCTCGGAAACCCTGGGCAGGCTAACTATGTCGCAGCCAAAGCTGGTGTCATTGGTCTTACTAAGGCTAGTGCCCGCGAGCTTGCGTCACGCGGCATTACAGTTAACTGTGTAGCCCCAGGATTTATTCAAACCGAAATGACGGACAAGCTGCCGGAAGAAATGCGCCAATCTTTATCTGGCCAAATTCCGCTTGCCCGTCTCGGTGATCCGAGCGACATCGCAAACGCAGTCCGTTTTCTTGCTTCGGATGCTTCAGCCTATATGACTGGACAGACGATTCATGTGGACGGCGGCATGTATATGTAACACCAGATAATTCAGCAATAATGAATTAAAACGGTTACGTATGGCATTTTATCTTTAATTCTCGTATAATACCATGGAGGAGGTGAACCGGATGTCCGAAGTAGTAGATCGCGTAAAACGTATCGTCATCGACCGACTAGGCGTAGACGAAGCGGAAGTTACACTTGAAGCTTCATTTAAAGATGACCTCGGCGCTGACTCTCTTGATGTCGTTGAATTGGTCATGGAGCTAGAAGACGAGTTTGATATGGAAATTTCTGATGAAGATGCTGAGACAATCACCACTGTGGGAGAAGTAGTTAAATACATACAATCTCATACGTAAGAAGGACAAGTCCCGTTTTTAATAAACGGGACTTCTCTCCATCTAGGCAGTTTCCTGCATTACACTTAAGCAAGCAAGGCAGCTTTTATATAAAGAAGCGTGAATGGCTTTATGTGCATCTCATTTATACCTCCTTATATTTCAAGCGTAAAGGTTTCGCCGTTTGGTACGGCTAGGCTTGTATTTACGGAGAAATATAAGCAGGGTATACGCAATATAGCAACATTGACCGATTAACAAAGGTGACGCAGCTTGCGCATCAAATTTGCTGGACATAGAGGTGAATCGAATGAAACAAAGAGTTGTTGTTACGGGTATGGGGGTTATTACCTCACTCGGTTCCGATTTGGAAGAGTTCTGGGGTAACTTGCTGGACGGAAAATCAGGTGTATCGGTTGTTGAAGCTTTCGATTTCTCTGAGTATCCAACGCGCATTGCCGCAGAAGTTAAAAATTTCAATCCCGAAGATTACGGTTTAGATAAAAAAGAAGCACGCAGAATGGATCGTTTCGTACAATTTGCTGCTGTAGCTAGTCAATTGGCAGTTAAAGATGCTGATTTGCAAATTGGTACAAATGCAGACCCTGAGCGTGTTGGCGTTATGGTCGGTTCCGGTATCGGCGGACTCGGCACTTGGGAAGACCAGCACAATATTTTGCTGGAGAAAGGCCCTAAGCGCGTCAGCCCTTTCTTTATTCCGATGATGATCGCGAACATGGCGTCTGGACAAGTATCCATGCTTACTGGTGCGAAGGGTCCAAATAGTACGGCAGTAACCGCTTGTGCTACGGGCACTCATTCCATCGGCGATTCTTTCAAATTGATTCAACGCGGCGACGCTGACGTGATGATTGCTGGCGGAGCAGAAGCGACGATCAGACCGACTGGCATGGCAGGCTTCTGCTCGATGCGTGCGATGTCCGTTCGCAATGAAGAGCCTGAAAAAGCAAGTCGTCCGTTCGATGTTGACCGTGATGGTTTCGTAATGGGCGAAGGCGCTGGTGTACTCGTGCTTGAATCCCTTGAGCATGCGCAGGCACGCGGTGCAAAAATTTATGCTGAGGTTATTGGCTACGGTATGAGCGGTGACGCTCATCACATGACTGAGCCAGATCCAGATGGTGCAGCTCGCTGCATGGTGAAAGCATTCAAGGATGCTGGAATTGATCCTTCTGAGATCGACTATATCAATGCGCACGGCACTTCGACACCTGTCGGTGATCGCTCAGAGACAAAAGCGATCAAAAAAGCGCTCGGCGACCATGCTTATAAAGTAGCGGTCAGCTCAACGAAATCGATGACAGGTCATTTGCTAGGTGCTGCTGGCGGCGTTGAAGCCGTAATTCTCGGCTTGACTATCAAAAGCGGCATCATCGCTCCGACTATTAATTTAGACAATCAAGACCCGGAGTGCGATCTTGATTATGTACCTAATAAACCGCGTGAAGCGAATGTAAGGATAGCATTGTCCAACTCATTTGGCTTCGGCGGTCACAACGCATCGATCGTGATGAAAGTTTATGAAGCGTGATTCCTTCTATGAGCTGCAGCAGCGGCTGCAGCTCAGTTTTAAGCGGACAAAGCTGCTGAGGCAAGCTTTCACTCATACTTCTTATGTAAATGAACACAAGCGCGGGTCAGCTCAGGATAATGAGCGTTTGGAATTTTTGGGAGATGCGGTGCTTCAATTACTCGTTTCTGAGTATTTGTTCGCAACGTATCCGCAGCGGCCTGAGGGCGAGCTCACGAGAATGCGTGCATCAATCGTCTGCGAGCCATCTTTAGCCCAATTTGCTGAACGCTTGGAGCTCGGTTCGCATGTGCTTCTCGGACGCGGTGAAGAGCAGCTAGGCGGTCGGCAAAGGCAAGCTTTGCTAGCTGATTTGTTCGAGTCGTTTGTCGGTGCCATTTTCCTTGACGCAGGAATTGAGGAAACGAGAGCTTTTCTTAATGAGCATATGTTTCCTTTTGTTGAGTCAAACGACTATGGTCTTCTTGTTAAAGACTCCAAGTCGAAGCTGCAGGAACGATCGCAGCATCATGGGCTTGGTGCAGTGGAATACCGAATCATTGAAGAACGTGGACCTGCGCATGACCGTGAATTTGTCGTTGAAGTATATCTCGGTGAAGAGCGTTTTGGCGTCGGCAGCGGGAGGACGAAGAAGGAAGCGGAGCAGCGTGCTGCAGCTGAAGCATGGCGCACGCTATCGCAGGAACAAGGCTAATCAGCATAGAGAGTTTCCGGAAGGTCTTCTGACCTGCCGGGCGCTCTCTTTTTTTATGAACGTTTATTATGTAGCCCTGATAAAAAGGAAGAGCGGTTTAACCAGCTGAAATAAGGTGATAAACGCAGCATTTGGTTGCTTTTAGTAGCTTAAATGGTTATCAAGGCCCATAAGATGTGGTACAATGAGGGGTGAGGTGAAAACCAAGACATGTTTCTGAAACGGATTGAATTATCAGGCTTTAAGTCTTTCGCTGATCGGACCGAAATGGAGTTTGTAACCGGTATTACTGCGGTTGTAGGGCCGAACGGCAGCGGAAAAAGCAACATCTCGGACGGCATACGCTGGGTGCTCGGTGAGCAAAGCGCAAAGAGCCTCCGCGGCGGCAAGATGGAAGATATTATTTTTGCCGGAAGCGATGCTAGGAAAGCTGTCAACTACAGCGAGGTATCCCTTACTCTTGATAACTCGGATGGGGCATTGCCGCTCGAGTATAACGAGGTAACAGTGACACGGCGTGTACATCGCAGCGGAGATAGCGAATATTTAATAAACAAGCAGCCATGCAGGCTAAAAGATATTACCGAGCTATTCATGGATACCGGTATCGGTAAAGAAGCTTATTCCATCATTGGACAAGGCCGAATTGAAGAAATTTTAAGCACGCGCTCGGAGGATCGTCGCGGAATATTTGAAGAAGCCTCCGGCATCGTCAAATACAAGTCGCGTAAGCGCGAAGCGCAGAGAAAGCTTGATGAAACCGAGCAAAATCTGCTTCGCATTCATGATCTGGTGACAGAGCTTGAAGATCAGGTTGGCCCGCTTCGCAAGCAATCGGAGAAAGCCATTCACTTCAAAGCGCTCAAGGAACAGCTGAAAACGAAGGAAATCTCTATGTACGTACATAACATCGAACAGATTCATGGTTCATGGACGGAGGCAAACGGCAAGCTTGAGCGTTTGCAGCAGGAGCAGCTTCAGCTATCTACGGTTGTCAGCAAACATGATGCACATTTGGAGAAGGATCGTCAGCAGCTGCGGGAGCTTGAGCTTGAGCTTGATCAGCTTCATGAAGCGATGCTGCAAATTAGTGAGGATTTCGAGAAATGTGAAGGATACGGCGAGGTACTGAAGGAACGCAAGCGCAACTTGGAGCAAAATAAACGTCAGCTTGAAGAGTCAATCGCTGCACAGGACGCTCGCATTGTCACAATGACGCAGGAAGAAGCGGAATTTCGCAGCCGCGCAGCTGCGTTGCAGCTGCAGCTAGCAGATCTGCGCTCAAAAATAGCCGATGAAGAAGCGCGTCTCGTAGGCGTTGCAGGCGGAGCAGTCGTTGATGCGGAAGAAACACTCAAAAGCGAGCTATTGGAAGTGCTCAGCTCGATGGCGCAGCACCGCAACGAAATTCGTTATGCTTCGCAGCAGCAAGAAGCATTGCAGCGGCGGATGGAGCGAATTAGCGAGGATGAGAGCAAATGGTTGGAGCAGCAGGAAAAATTGGACGAGAGACGCTCTGCACTTGCGGCTGCGCTTGAATCAACACTGGCGCGACTAGAACAGGCAAGAAACAAAACGCTTACGGAATCTGAACAAACGAGAAAGATTTCTCAAAGTTTGGAAGAGATCACTTTAGCTATGCGAAAGTGGGAGCAGAAGCTCGACAGCCATGTTTCTAGGCGCGATACCATGAAAGAAATGCAGGATGCGCTTGATGGCTTTATGCAGGGCGTAAAGGAAGTTCTCAAAGCTTCCAGACGCGGCAATAGTGGAATCAGCGGTGTTCATGGCGCGGTTGCGGAGCTTGTTCGTGTTCCTGAACGCATTGAGACTGCCGTTGAGACTGCACTGGGCGGGGCCTTGCAGCATGTGGTCATGGAGGATGAGAAAACGGCTCGCGCAGCTATCGCATTCTTGAAGCAGCGTCAGCTAGGACGAGCTACCTTCCTGCCGCTCGATGTCATACGTGGCAGACAAGTTCCTGAGCATGACAAACGTATAGCCGAATCCATTGAGGGCTTCGTAGGCGTTGCTGCTGATTTGGTAAGCTCGGATGACCGCTATTCAGCGATTGTGAACAGTTTGCTTGGCAATGTTTTGCTAGCAGAAACGCTGGAGCAAGCCAACCGGATTGCATCGAAATGTCAATATCGATACCGCGTCGTCACGCTTGAAGGTGATATTGTCAATGCTGGCGGTTCAATGACGGGGGGCAGCTTGCAGAAGAAAGGCGCTAGCCTGCTTGGTCGTCAACGACAAATCGACTCGCTTGATCAAGAGATTGCAGATGCTCGCAAGATGGTAGAGCAGCTTCGTAATAAGCTAAGCGATTTGCGCAAAGAACATTCTATTCGCACCCACAATATTGAGGAGCTGCGTGCAGAAGGCGAGAAAAGCCGCATTGAAGAGCAGCAAATAAGAGCTGAGCTTCAGCAGCTTCACAATGAGGCGAAGCATCTCGACGAGCAGCGTCAGCTGTATTCAGCAGATCGGAACACTCATTTGTCCGAGCAGAAAGATGTTCAGGCAGCAGCCAAAGCTGCAGAGCTCCGTTTAGAACAGCTGGTTGTAGATGAAGCGAGGCTGCAGGAAGCGATTCGTATGGCAGAAGAGCGGCGTAAAGCTAGCGAATTTGCGAAGGAAGAGCTGCAAGGCCAGCTTACCGATATTAAGATCGCTGCCGCGAAGACTGATCAAGAAAAATTATCGTTCGAAGATCAATCAGCGAGAGTACGAGCGGAAATTGGTCGAGTGAAGCAAGAGCTTGGAAGCTTGCGCTCCTTGTCCGTTCAGCAAGAGGAAGAAATCGCAAGGCATGCCGATGAAACGGTACAGCAGATTGAACAGCTCAATCACCTGCGTTTGAAGAAGCAGGAATGTGCAGAGCAAACGGATTTCAAACGATCAGCACGCGCTAAGCGTATTGCTGAGCTCGATTTGGGCGAAAGTGAAACGAAGGAGCAGCGCGGACAACTTCGGACGGTTGAAGAGCAGATGAGGCAGACCGAAATTGCGGCTAACCGTCTAGACGTTGAGCTTGATAACTTGCTTCGGAAGCTCAGTGAGGAATATGAGCTTAGCTATGAGCTCGCTAAGGAGCAGTACCCTATACCTGAGGATGTTCTCGGTACACAAAATGAGGTTAGAGACGTTAAACGTCAGATAACCGCTCTAGGCGAAGTGAACTTAGGCGCGATCGAGGAGTATGAGCGTGTCAGCGAACGTTTTGAGTTTTTGTCCGAGCAGAAGGATGATTTGATCGACGCAAAAACGACGTTGTACCAGGTCATTCGCGAGATGGACGATGAGATGTCCAAACGATTCAAAGCGACGTTTGAAGCGATTCGCAGTCATTTTGTTATCGTATTCGCGAAGCTGTTCGGTGGTGGCCGAGCTGATCTTGTGCTCGTTGAGCCAGATCGTGTTCTTGATACAGGAATCGACATTGTCGCTCAGCCGCCAGGCAAAAAACTTCAAAATCTACAGCTGCTCTCTGGTGGAGAAAGAGCTTTGACCGCAATCGCTTTGTTATTTGCGATTTTACAGGTGAAACCCGTTCCGTTCTGCGTGCTTGATGAGGTTGAAGCTGCGCTTGATGAGGCAAACGTATCACGCTTTGCTCAATATTTGCGTGAGTTTTCAGAGCTTACGCAGTTTATCGTCGTTACTCATCGTAAAGGCACGATGGAGGAAGCGGATGTGCTATATGGTGTTACGATGGAGGAAGGCGGCGTATCGAAGCTCGTTTCTGTACGCTTAGAGGATGAAGAGCCGGTATCCGCATAACTTATAGAAAAAACGGCAACGTGAGGATGGGGAGTTGGAACGATGAGTTTTTTTAAGAAGCTGAAGGAAAGCATCGCTACAAAGACAGAAGCGGTGACAAATATTTTCAAAGAAGGCTTATCGAAGACGCGTACGGCTTTTGTTGAGAAGGTAGAAGAGCTTATCACACGCCGCAAAAAAATCGATGAGCAGTTTTATGAAGAACTAGAGGAAATATTAATTGGCGCCGATGTTGGTGTGAATACCGTTATGCAGCTTATTGACGATCTGCGGGTTGAAGTGAAAAAACGGAAGATCGAGGATGCTTCGGATTTGCAGCCAATCCTATCTGAGAAGCTGATTCAGCTCATGAAGGGTGACGATCATTCCGGCTTGCGGATGGCGCCAAGCGGCATCACTGTCATTTTGTTCGTTGGCGTAAATGGCGTCGGCAAGACGACGACCATTGGCAAGCTTGCTCATAAATTCAAGAGCGAAGGCAAGAGTGTGCTTATGGCAGCTGGCGATACGTTCCGCGCAGGAGCTATTGAGCAGCTGGAGGTATGGGGACAGCGTGTTGGTGTCGATGTCATTAAGCAGCAATCAGGAGCTGACCCTGCAGCAGTGATGTTCGATGCGGTGCAAGCTGCAAAGCAGCGCGGCGTAGACGTTCTGTTATGCGATACGGCTGGCAGGCTGCAAAACAAAACGAATTTGATGGAAGAGCTGAACAAGATTTTCCGCGTGATTCAGCGCGAGCTTCCTGACGCTCCTCATGAGGTTCTACTCGTTCTTGATGCAACGACTGGCCAAAACGCACTTAGCCAAGCAAAATTGTTTGGCGAGAAAAGCGGCGTAACCGGTCTCGTGCTGACAAAGCTTGATGGCACAGCTAAAGGCGGAATCGTAATTGCTATTCGTAATGAGCTAAGCCTCCCGGTTAAGCTTGTAGGTCTTGGCGAAAAAATGGGCGATTTGCAGCAATTCGATTCAGAGCAATTTATTCATGCTTTGTTTGCTGGATTAATCCAGCGTGAAGATGATTCTGAAGCTGAAAAAACGTCGGAGTAAGCGGCGATTAACGATGGTTTTGAGCAGTTAAAACAGCTCGTAAAGGTGACAAGGGAAAATACTTGACAGCAGCCTATAGTGTCATGTATTATAAAAGACGTTGCTGGTGTAAAGGTATTTACCTTGTCGGCAGAACAAGCAAATAACAGGAGGGGCTGAGGGGATGAAAGCAAATGAACCAGATGCCTTGTCCAAGACAACCCGAATAAACTTGTTGTTCGACTTTTACGAGCCGCTCTTGACAGAGAAGCAGCGGACGTTTCTCAAATATTATTTTCACGACGACTTCACACTTGGGGAAATTGCTGGCGAGTTTGGAATTAGCAGACAAGCGGTATATGAGCACATCAAGCGTGCAGAACAAGTGCTAGAAAGTTATGAAGGCAAGCTAGGCTTGCTTGTAAGACATGAATCCTTTCAACAATTAACTGTGCAGCTTGTAAACAGCGTTAACGAGCTTTCCATTGCAGAGCAGGACAAGCAGGCGCTTATGATTGTCATTGCACAATTTAAATTAGCCGAATAAAACATGAAGAATGGAGGTGACGGTACATGGCAGCATTTGAGAGCTTATCGAGTCGGCTTCAAAATGTGTTCAGCAAGCTGAGGGGCAAAGGCAAGGTTTCCGAGGATGATGTTAGCGAAGCAATGCGTGAAGTGCGTTTGGCGCTTCTAGAGGCAGACGTTAACTTTAAAGTCGTGAAGGACTTTATTGCGAAGGTGAAGGAACGGGCTATTGGCCTCGATGTATCCAAGAGCTTCACGCCCGGCATGGTCGTCATCGATATCGTAAATAAAGAGCTGACCGAGCTGATGGGCGGCACGCAGAGCAAGCTGGTTAAGGCTAATAAGCCTCCGACAGTCATTATGATGGCGGGTTTGCAAGGTGCGGGTAAGACAACAACTTCAGGCAAGCTGGCAAAATTGCTTCAGAAGAGCAACAATAAGCCGCTTCTTATCGCTTGTGATATTTATCGTCCTGCAGCCATTAAGCAGCTTCAAGTGCTTGGTGAACAAATCAATGCGCCGGTCTTCTCCTTGGGTGATCAGACATCACCTGTAGAGATTGCGCGTGCTGGACTACAGCATGCCAAAGAGAACGGCAATGACTATGTCATCATAGATACCGCCGGTCGTTTACATATCGACGAAGAGCTGATGGAAGAGCTTAAGCAAATTCATCAGGTTACAAAGCCGGATGAGGTTCTCCTCGTTGTTGATGCAATGACAGGACAAGATGCTGTAAACGTTGCACAAAGCTTTCATGAACAGCTCGCTTTAACAGGCGTTGTACTAACGAAGCTCGATGGCGATACTCGCGGTGGCGCGGCGCTGTCGGTAAAAGCAGTTACAGGCTGTCCGATTAAATTCGCAGCAATGGGTGAGAAGATCGACTCCTTGGAGCCGTTCCATCCAGAGCGTATGGCTTCACGTATTCTCGGCATGGGCGATATGCTATCTCTTATTGAGAAGGCGCAGTCGAACATTGATGCAGATAAAGCGAAGGAAATGGAACGTAAAATGCGTACAGCAGAGTTTACGTTCGACGATTTTCTTGAGCAGATGGAGCAGGTTCGCAATTTGGGGCCGCTTGATCAAATTATGGATATGCTGCCCGGCATGAACAAGATGAAGGGCATGAAGGATATGAAGGTCGATGAGAAACAAATCGGCCGCGTCGAGGCGATTGTCCGCTCCATGACGAAAGAGGAGAAGCAAAAGCCAGAGCTGCTTAATCACAGTCGCCGCAAGCGTGTTGCTGCAGGTAGCGGAACAACGATCGTTGAGGTAAACCGCCTCATTAAGCAGTTTGACGATATGAAAAAAATGATGAAGCAATTCTCATCGATGATGGGACCGAAAGGACCTAAGGGCGGCAAGAAGGGCCTGAAAGGTATGCTCGGCAAAAATATGAAGTTCCCGTTTTAATGGTTGTTTACTCTTTGAAGGAGGTGAATTTTTAATGGCAGTACGTATTCGTTTGAAAAGAATTGGTGCTCACAAAGCTCCTTTCTACCGCGTAGTAGTTTCGGATTCCCGTTCGCCGCGTGATGGTCGTTTTATCGAAGAAATCGGTACTTATAACCCGGTTGCACAACCGGCTCAAGTTAAGATTGATGAAGAGAAAGCGCTAAAATGGTTGCAAACTGGAGCGCAAGCTTCTGATACCGTTCGTGACTTGCTTTCCAAAGCTGGTGTTCTTAAAAAGTTCCATGAGCTTAAGCAACAGAAATAACTGTTGAATAGCGGAGGGCCTTGAGATGAAAGAATTGATTCTTGTCATAGCGAAGGCATTGGTTGATCATCCTGAACAGGTGCAAATCAATGTGAAGGATGATGACCGTGGCACGATATACGAGCTTTCGGTTCACCCCGAGGATATCGGTAAAATCATCGGTAAACAGGGACGCATAGCGAAAGCGATTCGCACGGTAGTGACTTCTGCTTCCGTGAAATCGCAAAAGCGTGTCATCGTCGACATTATGTCATGATGTACGTATGAAGAGAAGGTTGGGATGAATGTCCTAACCTTCTTTTCAATATGTACACTTATCCATGGATGTCGTTAATCATTACGGCTTCGTTCTTCAACATGGAACGAAGCCGTTTTTGCATGTATAATAAGGCTATACACATATGAAGGGCTGGTTCTAATGAACGAAAAATGGTTTACAGTCGGGAAAGTCGTAAATACGCACGGTATCCGCGGAGAGTTGAAAATTCTTTCGCAAACGGATTTTGCAGAGGATAGATTTGCTTCTGGAAACAAGCTTCTTATGGTGAACGAGGAAAGCGGAGCTTCACTGGAAGTTAAAGTAATCAGCTCACGCGCGAACAAAAACGTATACATATTGAAGCTGGAAGGCTTCACTGATATTAATGCGGTTGAGAAATATAAAGGCTGGGTATTGAAAATTTCAGCCGACCAGCAGCTTGAGCTTGAAGAAGGTGAATATTATTATCACGAAATTATAGGCTGCCGCGTCGTTACCGAGGAAGGCGAGGAGCTGGGCACGATTTCGGAAATTCTAAGCCCAGGAGCAAATGACGTATGGGTGGTGGATCGTCCGAAAGGCTCGGGGAAGCAATTGCTTTTGCCTGTTATTGATGATGTCTTAGTCAATGTCGACACAAAAGAGAAAATCGTGACGGTCCATTTGATGGAAGGATTGATTTAACCGATGAAAATAGATGTGCTGACGCTGTTTCCCGAAATGTTCGACGGCGTGTTCAATTCGAGCATTTTAGGAAAAGCGAAAGAGAAGGGGATCGTATCCCCTCAAGCAATCAACTTCCGTGCTTATTCAGGCAATAAGCATAACACGGTTGATGATTATCCATACGGCGGCGGTGGCGGCATGGTCTTGAAGCCAGATCCGGTCTTTGCTGCAGTAGAGGATCTAAAGCTGGATGACAATATAAAGCCGCGTGTTATTCTTCTATGCCCGCAAGGAGCACAGTTTACGCAGAAGAAGGCTGAAGAGCTTGCAAAGGAACAGCATTTGGTTCTTATTTGCGGTCACTATGAAGGTTATGATGAGCGTATACGCGAGCATCTTGTAACAGACGAGCTGTCGATTGGTGATTACGTGCTTACGGGTGGAGAAATACCTGCAATGGTGCTCATCGATAGCGTTGTTAGATTACTGCCAGGAGTGCTTGGCAATGAAACTTCTGCCGTTACAGATTCATATAGCACAGGTTTGCTTGAGCATCCCCATTACACTCGGCCTGCGTCGTTCCGCGGCTGGGATGTCCCGGATGTTCTTATATCTGGTCATCATGCGAATATTGAGGTGTGGCGTCGTGAGCAGTCGCTGCTGCGGACGCTGCAGCGCCGTCCTGACCTTCTGAAGAGCGCCCCGCTTACGGACAAGGAACGCAAATGGGTGGCTTCACAGTTAAAGCAGGAGCCTAATAAGACAGGCAAATAGTACGACCCTAGCTAATAAACAAAGCCGCAACGAATTTCGTTGCGGCTTTGTTTATTTAGAAGTATTCGATGATTATGGCGTGTAAAAATTTTGGGTATAGTAGACGTTATAGGTTCCGCCTAATGCAACACCTGTACCTAGTCGCTCAAGCTTGCTGTTTAATAGTGCTTCACGATGGCCTTCTGTTGAATTGACCCAGCCATAGTGAGCAAATATGCTATTTTTGTATCCGGCAGCTATGTTTTCGGCAGCTGAGTGATACTTAACGCCTTTTGCTTTCATTCGGTCAAAGGGAGACGAGCCATCTGGATTTGTATGGTCAAAAAATTTACGTGTACTCATATCGTTGCTGTGACCATGCGCAGAGGCAGCAGCGAGCTTGTCCCATTGCAGCAGAGGTATTTTGCGAACAGCGCGCTCAGCGTTAGTAAGATCAAAGAGCTGTTGTTCATATGCGTCTGCCAGCTTGGATGTATTGGCTGATTTTAACGCTGTGGATTTGAAAACGGATTGATCCATTTGCATGACACCAGCTATTTTGTTTCCATCACGTCGGTCAATGAAGAGAACGGTATGTACGTTTTTTGTAGTGTAAGCATAATAATCGTTATTTGTCTCGACATTGGTTGCTTCGCCAACCAGCTTTTTGGCATTACCAATCGTTTGACCGATCTGGATGCCCGACTTCATCGCCCAGCTATCTTTGCCGTTGGAGAAAAGTGCGATTACCCGATCATTTTGGATGCCGAACATCATGTAGTTGGTATAGCTGCTATTATAAACGTACCAGGAGAAACCATATTCGCTTGGATCAATTCTTGACGGTTTTCCGAGCGTTTGTTGAAGCTTTTGCAGCGAATCGTTTAACGTTATTTCATGAAGGCGATCAACGGTGTTAATAATTTTAGCATCGGACAACGCTTTTGAGTGAAGTTTGAGGTTATAGAAGAAGGTAAGCGCCTCAGCGCGTGTAAGCTTTCCATCTGGTATGAAGCCGCTAACGGTGGCAGAGGTGCGTCCGTTCGATATTTTCTCATCAAGCAGCCACTGAATTGCGCTTTGCTCTGTAAATTCCTTTCCATTTGCCGCGGAAGCTAGAAGCAACGCAGCTTGTCCACGTCGGAATTCGACATTTTGTGAAGCGTTATTGATAGGCCAGCCCAAATTATTCGCATAATCGTAATAAGGCTTGGTCCAATTGCTGGCGCTGGAAGATGATGTTGTGACTAATCCATAGGCTCTCAATAACATAGCAAGAAACTCAGCTTCATTAACAACCTTGTTTGGCTTGAAGGAATTATCCCCATAACCTTGAGCTAATTTCTGATCAACAGCCCAAGAAATATAGGAGCCAGCCCAGTGTCCATTCGTATCTTTAAAAGCCAAGGATTCAGCAGAGGTTTGCAATGGTGCAGAAATGGTTAATATTAATAGTACAGATGCGATTCCCCCTTTTGTTTTGTTACAAAAAGATTGTTTATTATGGTGCAATTTTGTCACCTCTTCATGTCGGTGTTTGTCATCATTTAGTATACATGATTTATGAATAAAAAAATCGTGTTGTATTATTGGGCTAGCTATGGTAAAATTTCTAATGTTGTTCGTAAAGTCGGACGGTCCGCTATCAGCGATGAACCGATTCAGAGGAATCCGGTGAGCTTATAAGAACGTCTATGGTGGAAGGAGTGAATCAAATGAATCTTTTGCAAACAATCGCGCAAGAAAATCTGCGCCAAGGTCTACCGAACTTTCGTCCAGGTGACACGCTAAAAGTTCATGTAAAAGTTATCGAGGGAACTCGTGAGCGTATCCAATTGTTCGAAGGCGTTGTAATCAAACGTCGCGGCGGTGGAATCAGCGAAACTTTTACAGTGCGTAAAATTTCCTACGGTGTTGGTGTGGAAAGAACTTTCCCGCTTAACTCGCCTAAAATCGAAAAAATCGAAGTGGCTCGCCGTGGTAAAGTACGTCGCGCGAAATTGTACTACCTACGTAGTCTTCGCGGAAAAGCTGCTCGTATTAAAGAAATTCGTTAAGAACAAACGACAAGAGGGGCTTGCGCAAACAAGCTCCTTTTCGTTTTTTCTCAAAGGTCATTTACATATTACAGCATATGGGAAGAAGGCGGACTGAATGGACTCACAGCAGCGAAATGACGGGCTGGACAATGGCAATGATCATGAAATGAAAAATACGCAGGAACATGCGGACATTGAGCAGAATTTACCAAACCGTGCAGCAGCCCATGCATCCGGCTCAGGAAAACAGGGCGGAGCTTATAAAGAAGTCGTAGAATGGATCAAGGCTTTAGTCATTGCGGTCGTTCTCGTATTTCTCATTCGTCAATTTTTGTTTTCACCATTCATCGTCGACGGACCTTCCATGAAGCCTAATTTCGAGACCGGCGAACGGTTAATAGTAAATAAAATTTTGTACACGATACGCGAGCCGAAATTTGGTGAGGTCGTAGTGTTTGATGTTCCAGAGCAAGGCCGTAAATTTATAAAACGAGTGATTGGCGTACCGGGTGATAAAATTCGACTCGAAGGCGATGACCTTTATATTAATGATAAAAAAATAGACGAGCTTTATTTAAAAGAAGCAATTGCGGCAGCACATGCCGAAGGCAAGCTATACAACGAAAAAGGAATAAATTCCGATGTATCTGAAATCACTGTTCCTGAGGACACGATTTTTGCACTTGGCGACAATCGCAGCGATAGTACAGATAGCAGGGTTATCGGATTTGTATCGGATAAAGAGGTTGTTGGACGTGCCGATATTATTTTTTGGCCGCTGAACAAACTAGAGTTTATAAAGCACTGGACTAAATGAGGTGAGTAAATGACCATTCAATGGTTTCCGGGTCATATGACGCGGGCGAAACGGCAAATACAAGACAAGCTCAAACTAATCGATCTTGCCATCGAACTATTGGATGCACGGGTTCCGCTATCTAGCCGTAATCCGATGATTGAGGAAATTTTGAACGGCAAGCCAAGATTGATCGTATTAAACAAATCCGACTTGGCTGATCCAAAAACGACAGAGCAATGGATGGCTTATTTCCGTAATGAAGGCCATGAATCGATCGCAATTGATTCCTCAACAGGCACGAAGGTAAATGAGGTTCCGCTCAAGGCAAAGCAAATTTTGCATGAGAAAATTGCACGTCAAATTGCAAAAGGCATAAATCCTCGTGCAATTCGCGGACTTATTGTAGGTATACCGAATGTCGGGAAATCCACGTTGATCAACAAGCTCGCTGGACGCGCTATTGCTTTAACCGGCGACCGTCCTGGCGTTACGAAGGGACAACAATGGATTAAGATTGGAACTGAAATGGAATTACTCGATACACCGGGCATATTGTGGCCAAAGTTTGAAGACGAGCTCGTCGGATACAGGCTTGCTATGACAGGTGCAATTAGAGAGCAAATTTTGAATGTTGACGATATCGCGTTTTTTGCGATGCGTGAGCTGGTAGATCGTTACTGGCCTAACATGAAAGAGCGGTATGAGCTTGAAACGCCACCTAAGGACGCTAAGGATTCAGATGAAATCGTGCGTGTGATGGAAGATATCGGACGTCGGAGAGGCTGCCTTGTTAGCGGTGGACATGTCAATTTGGAGAAAACATCCGGAATCATTTTGCGTGATTTGCGCTCAGGCAAGCTAGGAAGAATTACGCTCGAAGCGCCACCTTATTGATGTGAAACGGGGGAACGTAACGTGCTGCAATATGAACAGTCGTTATGGGAAGAAGGATTTAAAGCGATTGCTGGTGTAGATGAGGTTGGCCGAGGCTGCTTGTTCGGAGACGTCGTGGCAGCTGCCGTTATTTTACCGCCAGGGCTTGTGATTGAAGGGGTTAACGACTCCAAGAAGCTTTCCGAGAAAAAGCGTGACCAGCTGTATGATATTATTTTGCAGGAATGTGTAGCGTGGTCGGCTGCTCGTGTTGATGCTGAAACGGTTGATCGAATCAATATTAAGCAGGCAGCTAGGCTTGCAATGAAAATTGCAGTGGAATCGTTACAGGTTCCTTCTGACTATTTGCTTGTTGATGCGGAGAAGGTCGATGTTAGTCTGCCGCAGCTCTCGATCATTAAAGGGGATGCTACAAGCCAATCGATCGCTGCAGCCTCTATCGTTGCCAAGGTTACGCGCGATAGGCTTTGTGTGACCGAATGGGAGCAGGAATATCCAGCTTATGGCATTGCTATACACAAGGGATATGCAACGAAGCTTCATCGGGAGCGATTGCTAGCTAATGGACCAAGTCCTCTGCATCGCAGATCGTTTCTCGGCAATTTATTTACAGAGGAGCAGCTGCTTCTCTTCTAGCTGCATCTCGCAGCACATATTATATGACGCTCGATTGATTGTGCGAGGCAAAAGATGCCTAGTGTAATTATCGGGCGTTATTTTGTTTTTGTGCTGTTTTTTGGGGTGAACGGCTACAAGCTTTGCT
Source organism: Paenibacillus sp. 01T431 (assembly GCF_056398625.1). NCBI lineage: Bacteria > Bacillati > Bacillota > Bacilli > Caryophanales > Paenibacillaceae > Paenibacillus > Paenibacillus sp. 01T431. The sequence continues at coordinate 266,053 of NZ_JBFTPT010000006.1, read as the reverse complement.
CATTTTGACCGATATAAGGCTTATAGGTTTAATGAAGTCGTACATGCTTATGTAAAGAGCTCGCTTAAGTGCAAAGAGCAAACGCATAGAATGGCGCTGGAGCAACGGAGGCGAATGAACAAATGAATATAAGTCAAATGATGCGAAGCTTCTTAGGAGAGGCTTCTAGTGCGGATACACGAGCTGTGGAGCTTAAAGTTGGACAAGTGGTAAGAGGCGTCATCTTGCAGGTGATGGAAAATAACGAAGCGCTCGTACAAATTAACGGTGTACAAGTGCGTGCGAAGCTAGAGCTGCCGCTTCAAGTGGGACAATCAGCAATGCTCCAAGTGCAGCCTCAATCAAGCGGAGCGCTTGTAATGCTTAAACAGGTTGAACCTGGTCAAGTGGGATTGCCTGATGATACGTTCAAGGAATGGGCTAAACAGCTGGCGTTGCCAGAGCAGAAATGGGCAGCGCAGATTGTAAAGGATTTGCGGAAGGAAGGCGTTATTCTAAACCGCGACGTTGCGCAAGCCTTTCAACAGGCTGCATCCGCGATGCCGGCTGGTGGAGATGCGGAGCAATGGATGCAGTCCGCTGCCGCAACCTTTAAAAGAGGGCTGCCTATGACGGGTGCTACTGTAGGTGCGATGCAGCAGGTTATGTTCGGGCGCAGCACGCATGAGCTGCTCGAGACGTTGCAGCAGCAAATTACTTCATTCACGAGCGTTTCGGATGAAGGGACAGCTGAAACAAAAGCCGCAACTCAAGCAGCTGCACGTGTGCAAGCGCTTCTGACGGAAGGGCTCGAGCTGCTTCGTGGAGTGACGGCTGAGTCTGGTGCAGCAAGATCAGGAGAAGCCGTTACAAAGGACATACCGACTGCAAAGCAATTAAACGCGCAAATCGTCAAAACGGACTTGCCGCAGGCAACAGCAGCACCTGTCGCTATGTCTGAGGACGAAGCTCCGGATCAACAAGCTAATCCTCAAGCGGCTAGAGCATTAGCCAGTCAGTCAAGTCAGCCCAACTGGCTGGGACAGATGATGAAATGGATGGGCGTCGATCATGAGCTTCAGCTTGCCAAAGTTTTTACAGCGGATACTCAATTGAGTCAGCTAGCACCTGCTTCTCAGCCAGCAACAACGGAAACTGCTGCGAAGCCGGCGACTGTAACGTATGCTTCAGCACCACCGCTGCAGAATCCTATCGTCGAGGCTAACAGCAAAGAAGCTGCTCCAACCGTTATGCTGGCAAAACCAGCAGAGTTTGAAACCGCTGATTCTCAGCAAGCAAGGCTGCCGGATCAAAAGCATATGGTTGAACGAGCAGCCTTAGCGGTTCTTTCGACCGTTGCAGACAGCATTCCAATGACAGATTCTTCTCCGCCTGCTCAGCAGGAATCATTGAAAAGTGCCTTGCTAGCTCTTGTTTCATCGGATCATACACCTCCTGCTCTCAAAGAGACAGCGCAGCAGCTTGTACAGCAAATAACAGGCCAGCAGCTTTTGCTTACTCCTGAGCGGAACAGCTCGGTTCTCACACATGTGACGATGTTTATTCCAATCAATAACGCAGACGGCAAACAAACCGCATCGGTTCACATTCAGACAAGAAGAGGGCGAAAAGGAGAGCTTGACGCTTCGAATTGCAGATTGCTCTTTAATTTGTCGATGAACACGCTGGGCGATACGATGGTTGACGTAAATGTGATGGACAAAATTGTGAGTTTAAACTTGTGGAATGATCATCCTGCAATCTCATCGCTTGCTGAAGAATCTCGAAATGAAATTGCTGCCAGCCTTCAGCAAGCAGGCTATCAGCTGCTTTCACTGCGAACAACGCCGCTTCCCAAAGCGGGGGAATCAAAGGTGGAAGCAGCATCAGCAGCAGTTAAGAACCAGCAAATGACGGATATGAGCGCCTTTGCAGCCAATCGTTACAAAGGAGTCGATTATCGTATATGAGCAGCGATCAGAGTGAAAATCAGCCACAAACGAAAGTCAGGAAAGCAGTCGCTTTAAAATACGAGCCAGGCGAGCGCACTGCTCCGGTTATGGTTGCTAAAGGGAAAGGGCATTTAGCGGATCTCATCCTTGAGAAAGCGAAGGAAAATGGCATTCCTGTTCAAGAGGATTCCTCATTAGTAGAAGTGCTCTCTAAGCTTGATATCGATCAAGAAATCCCGGGTGAGCTGTATACGCTCGTCGCAGAAATTTTAAGCTTTGTTTATCGTTCTGACCGAAAAGCGAGGGAAATGATAGATGGGTGATGATGAGGGAAGAGCGAATGGGACGCGGAAACTAGATAATAGGAAAGCTACGGGTCAGCTTGGCGAGGAAGCAGCTTGTTTGTATTTAATAGAAGCGAATTATAATATTCTCACGCGGAATTGGCGATGTAGAATAGGAGAAATTGATATTATTGCTGAACATTCTGATAGATTTGTATTTGTAGAGGTGCGTACGAGAAAAGAAGGCGGCAAATACGGCACAGCCGCGGAGTCGGTGGATTATCGCAAGCAACAGAAGGTTAGGGACGCGGCTCAAGTTTATTTACGCAGTGTCGGGCGCTCAGATGCATCCATTCGCTTTGATGTTGTTGCGATAACGTTGAGCCGTGCAGATGAGATCGTCACTTCTTTAAAGCATTTTGAGGCAGCGTTCTAAAAAAGTAACAAATTGGACTTTCTCTGACGGGAGCTAACCTACAGAGAAAGTTTTTTTATTATGAAAACGGCTTATCAAGCCCGCGATATTGAATAGCTTCCGCGATATGCATTGTATCGACTGCGTCGCTTGCTTCAAGATCGGCTATGGTGCGTGCCAGCTTCAGCATTCTATCGTATGCCCGCATACTGATTCCAAGCGCTTCAAAAGCACTTTCCAGCAGGCTTGCGGCTTCTGGCTTTATATTTACAGACCTTCGAAGGGCAGCGCCGTTTAATGATCCAATAGGATTGAGACTGATGCCTGCTGTGCGATCTTGTTTAAAGGCATATGCACCCAGCACTAGCTGCTTCATTTGGGCAGTATTAAGTGATGGGCCAGTTGAAGCATGCTCTAGAGAAATAGGTCTTGGCACTTCTAGCTGTAAATCTATTCGATCAAGCAATGGCCCTGATATCTTAGATCGATAACGGCTAATGAGTGTAGCGCTGCAAGTGCAGCGTTTGTCGCCATACTCATGCCCATAATAGCCGCATGGACATGGATTAAAGGAGGCAGCCAGCATAATGCTTGCTGGAAACTGGAACACGGCTTTGGAGCGGGAAATGGTGACTATACGATCCTCCAGCGGCTGTCTCAAAACCTCAAGCACCTGTCTCGGAAATTCTGGCAATTCATCAAGAAACAACACGCCGCGATGAGCGAGTGTAACTTCTCCCGGCTTAGGGATAGAGCCGCCGCCGATCAGTCCGCCGGACGATATGGTATGATGCGGAGCGCGAAATGGTGGATGAGTAATAAGGCCGTGGGAGCTATCCAGCAGCTTGCCAGCTACACTATATATTTTCGTAACCTCCAGCGCTTCTTGTTCAGTCAATAAGGGCAATATCCCCGGTAGACGCCGAATCATCATCGTTTTACCCGTGCCTGGAGGTCCGCTGAGCAAAATATTGTGTTTGCCAGCCGCGGCTATAAGCATAGCTCGTTTGGCTTGATGCTGACCGATAACATCTCCATAATCACCAATTTCATCTTGCTTATCTAGATATGCTTTGTTTTCAATTTGGCTAAAGCTGGAATCGTTTCTATGATCGACACGAATATCGTTCCAGTCGGATTGTTTCTTTTTGATTAAATCAAGCTCTTTCAGGTGGCTTAACGCAAACAATTCCATATCAGAAATCCAGATGGCTTCCTTGACGTTCGCTACAGGCAGTAAGACACGCGTAAAGCCAAGTCGTTTCGCTTGTTCAATCATGGCAAGTACACCGGCTACCGGACGGACATTGCCGTTAAGTGAGAGCTCTCCAAGAAGAAGCGTATTCTCAAAAGGGGCAACGCTAATTTGTCCGCTTGCAGTTAAGATGCCCGCCGCAATGGCTAAATCAAAGGATGTGCCTTCCTTGCGCAAGTCGGCAGGAGCTAGATTAACCGTAATTCTGTCCATAGGAAAAGTAAAACCACTATTTTTTAGAGCGGCTCGAACACGTTCAACAGATTCGCGAACAGCAGGATCAGGCAAACCTACTACGTTGATTTGGGGTAGGCCACTGGAAATATCAACCTCAACCGAGATGCTTTTACCATCTACTCCATAAACGCTTGCGCTCTGAATTAAACTAAACACGACAAAAAGCACCCCCATATGTATGAATGAAGGTGCTTCCTTACGATTCCGTTCCATCGTTATGAATTTGCCAATATCATAATTTAGTTATCTTCGCATTGTCAATATTTAAAATGTTTCGGGTATGATTTTTAGGATTGGGTCATACTAAATGGCGTGGTATTTTCCCTTATAAAACGAGCATTTCAGCTGGTTTTATCGCTTTAATCTCATTTTGAGATGAAACCCATATCAAAAAAGCCGTATTAATTATGTGTGAAAGTAAGGTAACTGGTGGGGAAAGGTGCTACAATAATAGAGGTTTGTGTACATATGACTGATTTCAGTCTGTGAAATGGAGGATTTCAACAATGAATATCCATGAATATCAAGGGAAAGCGGTCCTTAAACAGTATGGTGTCGTCGTACCTGAAGGTAAAGTAGCCTTCACTGTAGACGAAGCTGTTGAAGCGGCTAAATCGCTCGGAACAAAGGTTGTTGTCGTGAAAGCACAAATTCACGCTGGCGGCCGTGGTAAAGCGGGCGGAGTTAAAGTAGCAAAAAATCTTGATGAAGTGCGCGCTTATGCTAGTGAGATTCTAGGTAAAGTGCTTGTTACGCATCAAACAGGTCCAGAAGGCAAGGAAGTCAAACGTCTTCTGATCGAAGAAGGCTGCGACATTAAGAAAGAATATTATATCGGCGTAGTATTAGACCGTGGTACAGGTCGTGTCGTTATGATGGCTTCGGAAGAGGGCGGCACTGAGATTGAAGAAGTTGCTGAACACTCCCCGGAGAAAATCATTAAGGAGATCGTTGATCCTGCTGTTGGCTTGCAAGCGTTCCAAGCGCGCAAACTAGCTTATGCAATCAACATTCCTAATGAGCTTGTTAACAAAGCAGTTAAGTTCATGATTTCTCTTTATACCGCTTTTGTTGAGAAAGATGCATCCATTGCAGAAATCAATCCGCTTGTTGTAACTGGCGACGGACAAGTTATTGCTCTTGATGCTAAATTGAACTTCGACTCAAACGCTCTTTATCGTCACAAAGATATCGTTGAGCTTCGCGATTTGGAAGAAGAAGACGCAAAAGAAATTGAAGCGTCCAAATACGACCTTAGCTACATCGCTCTTGACGGCAACATAGGTTGCTTGGTCAACGGTGCAGGCCTAGCGATGGCAACAATGGATATTATCAAATATTACGGCGGCGACCCTGCCAACTTCCTAGACGTAGGGGGCGGTGCTACAGCTGAGAAGGTAACAGAAGCGTTCAAAATCATTTTGTCTGATGAAAAAGTTAAAGGTATTTTCGTTAACATTTTCGGCGGCATTATGCGTTGTGACGTAATTGCAAATGGCGTTGTCGAAGCAGCGAAGCAAGTCGGTCTTGACCGTCCGCTCGTTGTTCGTCTAGAAGGTACTAACGTAGACCTCGGCAAAACTATTTTGAAAGAATCGGGATTGAACATCGTGGCTGCGGATTCCATGGCGGACGGCGCGCAGAAGATTGTCGCTCTCGTGAAATAAGATAACTTGCTGTGTGGCATAGGCCGCATACGAATTCATTCAGGGGATGTGAGTTAAGAGTGAGCATTTTGGTTAATAAAGATACAAAAGTCATTACCCAAGGTATTACAGGAGCAACTGGCTTGTTCCATACCAAAGGCGGATTGGAATACGGTACGCAAATGGTCGGCGGCGTAACACCTGGCAAAGGTGGCACAAACGTTGATATTACACTTGATAACGGCACGCTCGTATCATTGCCTGTTTTCAACACGGTTGCTCAAGCAAAAGCTGCTACTGGCGCTAATGCTTCAGTTATCTATGTACCACCTGCATTTGCTGCAGATGCAATCATGGAAGCGGTTGACGCTGAGCTTGATCTTGTTATCTGTATTACAGAAGGCATTCCCGTGCTGGATATGGTAAAAGTTAAACGTTACATGGACGGCAGTAAAACCGTTCTTATTGGACCTAACTGCCCAGGCGTAATTACGCCGGATGAATGCAAAATCGGCATTATGCCTGGTTACATTCATACAGCTGGACATGTTGGCGTAATTTCTCGCTCAGGAACATTGACTTATGAAGCGGTTCATCAATTAACGACTCGTGGAATTGGACAATCTTCTGCAGTAGGAATCGGCGGCGACCCGGTTAAGGGCTCTGAGTTTATCGATATCTTGAATCTTTTCAATGAAGATCCAGATACCTACGCGGTAATCATGATTGGTGAAATCGGCGGTACAGCAGAGGAAGAAGCTGCTGAGTGGATTAAAGCAAACATGAAAAAACCAGTTGTCGGCTTCATTGGCGGCGCAACAGCGCCTCCGGGCAAACGGATGGGACATGCTGGCGCAATCATTTCCGGTGGTAAAGGAACAGCTGCTGAAAAAATCGCAACGCTTGAAGCTTGCGGCATTAAAGTAGCTCCAACACCATCTGAGATGGGTTCAACGCTTGTGAGTGTTCTTGAAGAGCAAGGCCTTCTTGAAAAATGTATCACACGCAAATAATTATATAGTTTGATCTAAGGTAAGCAACCTTTCAACGACCCGATAACGGGAGTTGGAAGGTTGCTTTTTTTTTTGCGGATTGCCATTATTTTATCGGCTGACTTGCATTCTTATGCTATCTACCGCACAATAGATAAGTATGTAGGCCAGCCCGAGTAGAGAAGGGGCTTGGTACTGATGACTAAAAAACAAGATATTCGTAGACAAATGGTTATTGCCTTTCACGAAATTCCTGGCATAGGATGGCATGCAATTCAGAAGGCTGTTCACCATGAATTTTGGAATAAACGATCATGGAGCATAGAAGATTTACTTGCTATAGGCCTGCATCGTGGTCAAGCGAAAGCAGCGGCTGAACGTTATGCAGAGCGGCCATGGATTTTGACAGAAGATCCGTCAGAAGCAGTTGCTGCAGTAAATGCAATCGCATTAACGCCTTATGATACCGAATATCCGAAAATTTTAAGAGAGATTGCACAGCCGCCTTGGGTCTTGTATGCTAGAGGACGTCTTGAGCTGCTGCAGCGTCCAGCAATTGCAGTAGTAGGTACAAGAGTGCCGACCGCATATGGCAGGCAATCAGCGACTACGCTGGCACAGGAGCTTTCCTCTGCTGGCTTGACGGTGGTTAGCGGCCTAGCCAAAGGTGTCGATAGCAAAGCTCATGAAGCAGCGTTGTACGGAGCGGGAGGAACGATTGCTGTTCTGCCTACGCCTATTGATAAGTGTTATCCAACTGAGAATCTATCATTGTTTCACAAAATTGCCGAGCATGGCTTGCTCGTCTCAGAAACGCCGATCGGTACTCCGCTGCATCCTGGACAATTTCCACAGCGCAATCGTATTATTGCGGCATTATCTGTAGGAACGGTTATTGTGGAAGGCGCAACGAAGAGCGGCTCACTGATAACAGCACAGCATGCGATGGACATGTCTCGGGAGTTGTTTGCTGTACCCGGTCCAAACTCATCGCCTAAGAGTGAGGGGCCAAATGCGCTCATCAAACGCGGAGAAGCAAAGCTTATTAGCTGCGTTGAAGATATTATCGATGAGCTGAATTGGCTGCCGGAAGCGCTTAAAGCTTACAAGGAAGCAGATGCAGCGAGCAAGTCCGAACAGGAATTAAATAAGCCAGAGCTAACGCCTGAGGAGAGTAAATTGATTGCTTTTTTGCGAGATCAGCCCTTATCTATTAATGAGTTGCACGAGCTCTCCGCCTTCCCGTTTGGACATTTGAACGCACTTCTGCTAAATTTATGTATAAAACGCAAAATTGAATTGCAGCCCGGATCAATATATATTGCTTTATAGCTTGCAATGGAGAGAGGAGGCGCCTTACATGGCAGATTCTTTAGTTATCGTCGAATCACCCGCGAAAGCCAAAACGATTGGTAAATATCTTGGCAGTAAATATATCGTTAAAGCTTCTATGGGACATATTCGCGATTTGCCCAAAAGCCAGATCGGCGTCGAGGTTGAAAATGATTTTAATCCTAAATACATAACCATCCGCGGCAAAGGCAGCATCCTCAAGGAATTGAAGGATGCCAGCAAAAAAGTGAAACATGTCTTTCTAGCAGCCGATCCGGATCGCGAAGGTGAAGCGATTGCTTGGCATTTGGCGCATTATTTGGAGCTGGATGAGACCGATACTTGCCGCGTTGTATTTAATGAAATTACGAAACAGGCCGTGAAGGATGCTTTTAAGACACCGCGAAAGATTAATATGGATTTAGTTAACGCGCAGCAGGCGAGAAGGATTTTGGACCGATTGGTTGGTTACAAGATTAGTCCGCTTCTATGGAAAAAAGTGAAGAAGGGCTTGTCTGCCGGCAGGGTTCAATCGGTTGCCGTTAAGCTCATCATCGATCGTGAGAACGAAATCGATGCATTCATCCCTGAGGAATACTGGTCCATCACTGCGAAGCTGACTCATGCAGGAATTCCTTTTGATGCGAAATATCATTCCATTCTTGGAGAAAAACGTGAGTTAGGCAAGGAAGCTGACGTTGAGGAAGTTCTACAAGCGATGAAGGGCAGCAAGCTCACAGTCTCTGACGTGAGAGAGAAGGAGCGTCTGCGCAATCCAGCGCCTCCATTTATAACGAGCTCCCTTCAACAGGAAGCGGCAAGGAAACTTGGCTTCCGGGCTTCTAAGACGATGTCAGTAGCACAGCAGCTGTATGAAGGCGTTGAGCTGGGTAAAGAAGGTACAGTCGGTTTAATTACTTATATGAGAACCGATTCTACGCGCATCTCGCCTATCGCTCAAGAAGAAGCGAAAGAATTCATTTCTGAGAAGTATGGCGAAGCTTTTGTGCCTGAACAACCACGCATTTACACAAAGAAAAACAGCAACGCTCAAGACGCGCATGAAGCGATTCGGCCAACGTCCATATTAAGAGATCCCGAATCAATGAAACCGTTCTTGAGTCGTGATCAGCTGCGACTGTATAAGCTCSTATGGGAACGTTTCGTATCGAGTCAAATGCAATCGGCAGTGCTCGACACGATGACCGTGGATTTGCAGGCAGGCGATACAACGTTTAGAGCTACTGGTTCTAAAGTGAAATTTGCCGGCTTTATGAAGGTATATGTGGAAGGCAACGATGACGGCACGGTTGAAGAGCATAAGTTTTTGCCGCCGCTAGCCGCTGGAGATGTCATTCAATCAGAATCGATAGATCCAAAACAGCATTTTACGCAGCCGCCGCCACGTTTTTCGGAGGCGCGACTAGTAAAGACGCTTGAGGAGCTCGGTATAGGTCGTCCAAGTACGTATGCGCCAACTCTGGAAACGATTCAGAAGCGCGGATACATTGCAATGGAAGAGAAAAAATTTATGCCAACTGAGCTTGGAGATCTTGTCATTCAGCTCATGGAAGAGTTTTTCCCTGAAATTTTGGATGCGGAGTTTACAGCGAACATGGAAGGCAATCTCGACCATGTGGAAGAAGGCACAGAGGATTGGGTAAAGGTGCTCGCTACATTTTACGAATCCTTTGAGAAAAGATTAGAAGTTGCCGAAGATGAAATGAAGGAAATCGAAATTCAAGACGAAGTGTCCGATGAGCTTTGTGAGAAGTGCGGACGCCACCTTGTCTATAAGATGGGCCGATTTGGCAAGTTTCTTGCGTGCTCGGGCTTCCCGGATTGCCGCAATACGAAACCGATCGTCAAGGATATCGGTGTGACATGTCCGAAATGCGCAGAAGGCAAAATCATTGAGCGTCGGAGCAAAAAGGGACGTATATTTTATGGCTGTGATCAATATCCCGGCTGTGATTATGTGTCATGGGATAAACCGACGAACAAACCTTGCCCGCAATGCGGCGAGTCCAAGCTTGTTGAAAAGCGCAATCGCAGCGGAGCAAAGCTGCTTTGCCCAACATGTGATTATTCCGAAGAGGTATTGGATGAAGACGAGCAAGGTACCGATACGGATTAATTAAGCATGAGCTAGCATTAGCAACCATACTACAGAATCGAATGACAACCGCCTTACCCGTCCTCCCTTCACAAAGGGGGGACACCGTTGTTAAACGGGCTATTAAGCTGCTGTAATCGATTTATAATGGTTTCAATCATTCTGATGATTCAAATGGCTTAAATCGCTCAAATCGCGCCTAAGCTTCTACTTCCTTTCGGTCATGCGATACTAAAGTTTGCGCAAACCGGAAACCTGTCACGAAGTGATGAAAGATGTCTTTGTTTGTGGTAGATGGACTCCAATCTCTAACTGATGGAAAAGATCTTTGTTTGCACAAGCTGAACTCATATCATTAACTGATGGAAGAGATCTTTGTTGCGCAAGCTGAATTCATAATACTAACTGATGGAAGAGATCTTTGTTGCGCAAGCTGAATTCATAATACTAACTGATGGATGAAATCTTTGTTTGCGCAGGCTGAACTCGTATCACGAACTGATGGATGAGATCTATGTTAGCGCAAGCTGGAAGCGTGTCACGAAGTGACGGAAGCGATCTTACGGCAATGGGATGGATAACCGACTGTTTAACACTGAGGTTAGTCCAATTGCAGGTGTCCAGAGGACGCAGTCCTTGGGGCCCTCCCTTGGAAGGGAGGGTTTGGGTGGGTTCGAAAAGTTTGTGGGGGTTTTAAGTTTTAAAAGGTTTGATGTTTAAAAAGGAATTGAATGTTTTAAAATGCTTGTAAAATTGTTGTAAAAATGTTTTAAAATACAAAAAGTGTTTTAAAAGTTTTGTAAAGCATGAAAGGCTCTAAAAGCTCTTTCATCCTTCAAAAAGCTTATAAAGTTTTAAAGTTGAAAAACTTCACAACATTCAAAATGTTTGAAATTATTGGAAGGTTCGAAATTATTAATTTACAATAAAAAAACCTTTGAAGGCAAGGTAGTAGCGCCAAAGGTCAACCTACGTGAACTATATCTGAAAGGATTGAATATATTTTGTCACAACCACAAAAAGTAACCGTCATCGGAGCAGGACTAGCAGGCAGCGAGGCAGCATGGCAAATTGCATCACAAGGAGTACCTGTCGTTTTGTATGAAATGCGTCCAGTCACAAAAACACCTGCTCATCATACGAATCAATTTGCAGAGCTTGTATGCAGCAATAGCTTGCGTTCTAATGGTCTTGCAAATGCTGTTGGAGTATTAAAGGAAGAGATGCGCCGACTAGACTCGCTTATTTTGAGCTGTGCTGATCAGCACGCTGTACCTGCGGGAGGAGCGCTGGCGGTTGACCGCGACGGTTTCTCTGGTGAAGTTACTCGTAGACTGCATGAGCATCCACTTGTTGAAGTACGGAATGAAGAGGTAACAGAAATTCCGAAGGATGGAATTGTTGTTATTGCTACAGGCCCACTTACAGCACCGGGCTTGTCTTCGCAAATTCAAGAGCTGCTGGGCGAAGAGTATTTTTATTTCTATGATGCTGCAGCGCCAATCGTTGAAAAAGATTCGATCGATATGAGCAAGGTTTATTTAGCTTCCCGTTACGATAAAGGTGAGGCTGCTTATTTGAACTGTCCAATGACAGAAGAAGAATTTGAAATTTTCCACGAAGCGCTGACAACAGCTGAGAAAGCAGAAGTAAAAGATTTTGAGAAGGAAGTCTACTTTGAAGGCTGTATGCCGATCGAGATTATGGCAAGCAGAGGCAAACAAACCGTATTGTTTGGACCTATGAAGCCAGTTGGACTTGTAAATCCGCACACGGGTGAGCTGCCACATGCTGTAATTCAGCTTCGTCAGGATAACGCTGCAGGAACATTATACAACCTAGTTGGATTCCAGACTCATCTCAAATGGGGAGAGCAAAAACGCGTCTTCTCATTAATACCAGGTCTGGAAAATGCTGAGTTTGTTCGTTTCGGCGTTATGCATCGCAATACGTTTATCAATTCACCTCGTTTGCTTAAGCCTACCTATCAGCTTAACAACCGCGAGACCTTATTTTTTGCAGGCCAGATGACCGGTGTTGAAGGTTATGTGGAATCTGCTGCTTCCGGCTTGATTGCTGGAATCAACGCTGCAAGATTAGCTCGAGATCTTGAACCACTCGTATTGCCGGAGCAAACTACGCTTGGCAGTATGGCTCATTATATTACAACAGCCGATTTCAAGCATTTCCAACCGATGAATGCTAATTTCGGTTTATTTCCACCGCTTGAGAAGAAGATCCGCAGCAAAAAAGAAAAGAACGAAATGATTGCGAATCGCGCTTTGGAAGGTATTGAGCAATTTAAAAAGGAACATTTGCAATAATATTGCGTAATGAAGGCATGGCAATTTAATTATTTGGAACCTTGAGGAGGCAAAGCAATGGAAATGCAATTTCACGCTACAACGATTTGCGCAGTTCGTCATGAGGGAAAAGGTGCAATTGCCGGGGATGGTCAGGTCACTTTTGGGAATAGCATGGTCATGAAAAACTCTGCTAAAAAAGTAAGAAGGCTTTATCGCGGTCAAGTCGTCGCAGGTTTTGCAGGATCAGTTGCAGATGCCATTACTTTGTTCGAGAAGTTTGAGGCAAAGCTGGAGGAGCATCACGGCAACTTGCAGCGCTCAGCTGTTGAGCTTGCCAAGGAATGGCGTTCAGACCGTGTCCTTCGTAGATTGGAAGCGATGATGCTCGTTATGGACAAAACCGGCTTGCTGCTTATTTCAGGCAACGGTGAGATCATTGAGCCGGATGACGGCATTCTAGCAATCGGCTCAGGCGGCAGCTTCGCATTATCGGCAGCAAGAGCGCTTCAGCGTCATGCACCTCAAATGGAAGCAAAGGATATCGCACGTTCATCGCTAGAAATAGCGGCAGAAATTTGTGTATTCACGAATCATAATATTATTGTTGAAGAGATCGTATAAATCGAGTAACAGGATTTTGGATAGAAGGCCAAACTTCGGAAAGTCTTAGCGAAGAATAGAAATCGGAGGGATTTTATAATGGGAAATGATGCACTGACGCCTCGTCAGATCGTAGCGGAGCTTGATAAGTATATTGTTGGGCAAAAACCAGCGAAACGTTCTGTAGCCATTGCGCTTCGCAATCGTTACCGGAGAAGTTTGCTCGATGAAACGCTGCGCGATGAAATCGTTCCGAAAAATATTTTGATGATCGGACCTACCGGAGTAGGTAAAACGGAAATCGCACGCCGCTTGGCAAAGCTGGTTAAGGCACCATTTGTGAAACTAGAAGCGACGAAATTTACTGAGGTCGGATATGTAGGCCGTGATGTTGAATCAATGGTCCGCGATCTAGTGGAAACAGCTATACGTATGGTGAAAACAGAAAAAACGGAAAAAGTAAAAGACAGAGCAGAAAAGCTAGCTAATGATCGCATCGTTTCTTTGCTTGCTCCGTCAACGGCTAAGGCTAAATCGCAAAAAAATCCATTTGAAATGTTGTTTGGCAATCAACAGCAATCAGAAGAGCAAAAGGAAGAGCCGGAAGTGGAAAATGCGCTCTTTCAAAAACGTTCGCAAATTAAAGAGCAGCTCGCGGCTGGCAAGCTGGAAAACGAAATCATTGAAATTGAGGTAGAGGACTCCTCACCTAATATGATGGATATGCTTTCAGGCCAGGGCCCAGAGGGCATGGGCATGAATATGCAGGAGCTGTTCGGTCAATTAATGCCGAAGAAGCCGAAGAAGCGCAAGCTGCCTGTAAAGGAAGCTCGCAAGGTGTTGACGCAGGAGGAAGCTAACAAAATAATCGATATGGATGATGTCATTACCGAATCGATTACAAGAGCTGAGCAATCTGGCATTATTTTCATAGATGAAATTGACAAAATTGCGAGCCCATCACGTGGATCTGGCCCAGATGTATCTAGGGAAGGTGTTCAACGTGATATTTTGCCTATCGTTGAAGGCTCTACTGTCATGACAAAATATGGTCCCGTTAAAACGGATTATGTGTTGTTTATCGCTGCTGGCGCGTTTCATGTTGCCAAACCTTCGGATTTGATACCAGAGCTTCAAGGTCGTTTCCCGATCCGGGTAGAGCTGACTAGTCTTAGCTTGGACGATTTTGTAAGTATTTTGAAAGAACCAAAAAATGCTTTAACGAAGCAGTATTCAGCTCTACTTGAAACGGAAGGCATTCAGATCGAATTTACTGATGAGGCGATTCGTGAGCTTGCGTCCATTGCCGCAGATGTTAACCGCAATACTGAAAATATTGGCGCGCGTCGCTTGCATACGATTTTGGAGAAGCTGCTGGAGGATCTATCTTTTGAAGCGCCTGAGCTGTCGCTCGAAAAAATGACGATTACGCCGGAATACGTTCGAGAAAAACTCGGAAGCATTGCGCAAAATCGCGATTTGAGTCAATATATACTGTAGTTGTTATGAGTTTTGGGAGGCATTAGAATGACTTTACTAACGAAGACTAGAACGCTGAACCGGTTGTTGCAACGCGCAGCTGGCAAAGCGCTGAGTTTCAGGGAAATGGCAGAAGTACTTTGTACAACGATCCAAACCAATGTATTTGTCGTCAGCCGGAGAGGAAAAATACTTGGCTGCTCCGCAGTAGATGCGTTTGATCACGATTTCATGCGAACGTTATCAGCTGATGAGCTTCGTTTCCCGCAAGAGAGCAACGTTCGGTTTCTTGATATGCAGGAATCGATGACGAATGTGAAGCCTGATTCGGGAATTTACGAAACTTTTCCGCGGTTAGGTGATCAAGAAATTATGACGGTTGTACCTATTATTGGCGGAGGAGATCGTCTAGGTACGTTGGTCCTGACCCGTTTGTCCGGTACTTTCGATGACGATGACCTCATTTTAGCTGAATATGGTTCAACGATTGTAGGCATGGAGATTTTACGCGAGCGCGCGGATGAGATTGAGCAGGAGGTTCGCAGTCGTGCAGTTGTTGCCGTTGCGGTCGGTTCTTTGTCATTTAGCGAATTAGAAGCAGTCGAGCATATTTTCGAGGAGCTTGATGGCAAGGAAGGTTTGCTTGTCGCATCGAAGATTGCTGACCGGGTAGGAATAACTCGTTCAGTTATTGTAAATGCGCTTAGGAAGCTGGAGAGTGCTGGTGTCATAGAAACAAGGTCATTAGGCATGAAAGGCACATACATTAAAATATTAAATCACCAATTATTGCAAGAATTAGATAAGATGAAGCGATAATTATAGGACGTTTAGACCATTTTTGCCCTATCTGATTTTAAAGATAGGGCTTTTTTCTTATTGTAATAATTTAGGAAATTGTTGAATATTATCATGTCGGCAAAAATCGACACATGTATCTCATTTTTTTAATATTTACTGTCGAACAAAGAAGGAATGAGCAGTAATCTGTTGAATACGTTAAGAAGATCCCCTATGTGAAAGTGGTGAAACTACGTGAATTTGTTGAATGGCGCAGCATTTGGAAGAATGGAAGGTGCGCTTCAAGCAGCTGAAATGCGGCAGCGCGTCATTTCTAACAATGTGGCAAACGGTGATACGCCGCATTTCAAACGGTCAGAGGTTTTGTTTGAGGAATTATTAGAGCAATCCATGGGAAATACGCAAGGGCAATTGATCGGCAAACGAACGAATCAAAAGCATATTGCTATTGGAGCAGGTTCTTCTAATGTACCTATACCCAAACTTATTACCGATGAAACAACTTCGATGAACAACAATGAAAATAATGTTGATGTCGATCGTGAGATGTCTTTGCTAGCTAAAAACCAATTAAGCTACAACTTTTATGTCCAACAGATTAATCATGAGGTAAGAATGATGCGCACAGCGATTGAAGGGAGAGCTTAACGATGAAATTGTCCACAGGGTTTGATATCAGCGCTTCGGCTCTATCAGCACAAAGACTGCGGATGGATGTAATTTCTTCTAATATAGCGAATGCTGAAACGACGAGAGGCAGTTTTGTAAATGGACAATTCCAGCCGTACAAGCGAAAGATGGTTGTCATTGAACCTCTGCAGCAGTCCTTCTCAAATGTGCTTTCTCAGCAAATGAATGAAAACTCCGCTGCTCAAGGAGTTAAAGTAACGAGAATTAAAGAGGATCAATCGCCAAACAAGCTCATTTATAATCCAACGCATCCTGATGCTGATGCAAACGGCTATGTAAATATGCCGAATGTGGATGTAACGAAGGAAATGGTAGATATGATTGCAGCTACAAGATCTTACGAAGCAAACGTAACCGCGCTAAACGCTACCAAATCAATGTTTATTAAGGCACTAGAAATAGGAAAGTAATTGATTAACAATTCCATATGAAGTATTGGGGGAGTAATGATGATACAAGCGATGTCGCTTAGCCCGGTTCAGCCAACCAAACTCATTGAAACTAAATCGGTTCAAGAAGCGACTCCGGCACAATTGACGCAATCATTTGGTCAATATCTAGAAACGGCAATTAATAATGTAAGTGATCAGGAAAAGAACGTTCATAAGCTTAACGACAAATACTTAATAGGTCAGGTTGACGTTTCAAAGGTTTTAATTGCTTCTGAGCAGGCGCAACTAAGTTTGCAGCTTACCTCACAAGTCCGCAACAAAATGGTCGAGGCATATCAAGAAATGATGCGGATGCAAATTTAACCATCATGAAGACCTAGCATAGTATTTGGGTGAGGTGAAAATGTGAACGAGAGAATCGCCCAGTTTCGAGGTAGGCTTACACAATTATGGAGCCAGACGGGCAGAAAACAAAAAATTTGGTTGGGGGCATCTATTAGTGGACTATTGTTAGCAATTATTTTGTTAACAATTGTATTTACGAGAACGGAATACGAAATTGCTTTTCAAGGTTTGGATACAACAGACGCAGCTGCTATTATGACTTACTTAGACGGAAGCGGAATACCTTACCAGCTCAGCAACAATGGGAAAAGCATTTCAGTACCGAGCACAGATGCAGCACGAATAAAAGTGGATGTAGGTTCTCAAGGTTTAGTTCAAAACGGTTCCATTGGTTTTGAAGCATTTAATGCAAGCTCAAGCCAGTTTGGCACAACCGAAAATGAATTCAATGTAAAATATTTGAATGCTTTGAACGGTGAAGTTCAACAGTTGCTGAATGCGATGCAAGGTGTGGACAGTTCGAAGGTTTTGGTTAACTTGCCAAAAGAAAGTGTATTTCTTTCTGCAGAAGATGCGGAGCAAGCATCAGCATCGATTATGATGAAATTCGTGTCTGGCTATCGTCCAAGCCAGAAGGAAATCCACGGCTATTACAACCTGGTGAAAACAGCGGTTCCGGATTTGGCAATTAAGGATATTACGATCTCAAGTCCTCAAGGCGAATTAATCTACTCTGATGTTGCTGGCGGAATAGCTAATAATTCAGATGCGGTTGAGTCCCAATTCGTCATTCAGCGCAAATATGAGGCTGAGCTCAAGAAAAATATCCAGCAGTTTCTAGGAACGATCGTTGGAGCTGATAATTTAGTCGTTCAAGTTTCTAGCAGCATGAACTTCGATAAGAAGACATCGCAAGAATCTGTTGTGAAGCCGCTAGACAATAACAACAATAACGGCATTATCATTAGTGAACAGCTGAATAACAGTACTTCGACTGGCAATTCAGGAGACGCTGGCGGTGTTGCAGGAACTGGAGAGACTGACGTACCGGGCTACGAAGCGGCTGCGACGGGCAGCAATTCTTCAGAATCGAACTCGACCATTCGGAATTATGATGTGACTCGAGTCAATAGCAACATCGAATCCGGACCTTTTGTTTTGAAAGACCTTTCTATTAGTATCGGCATCGAACAGTCACAAATGAATGATGAAGCAAGCAGATCAGCCATTATGACATATTTGACTGCATTGGTGCGCGCACAACTAGCTGATTCTGGTCAAGATGTAACCAATGACGCATTGATAGAGAAAAAAGTTGCTCTTATTGCAAGAACATTTTCTGGAAGCAGTTCTGCTAAGGAATCGAGCCTACTATCAACACCTTGGATTATCGGAATTGGTGTTGCTGCTCTTGCTATCATTGGCGGACTTATCTACATGTTAGCACGCAGACGCAAGAAGGTTGCCGAGGAAGAAATCGAATTGGTTGCTCCAGCTAAAGTGGAATATCCAACACTTGATTTGGAAAGTGTCAACAACGACAGTCAGGCTAGAAAAAATCTTGAAACACTTGCCAAACGAAAACCGGATGAGTTCGTTAACCTTCTTCGCACATGGCTTGTGGATGAATAGAGGTGGTTCATGTGTCAAAATCAATGCAAGGATTATCTGGTCGACAGAAAGCTGCCATTTTACTTATTACGCTTGGACCTGATGTATCCTCTCAAATATTCAAGCATTTAAGAGATGAAGAAATTGAACAGCTAACACTTGAAATCGCAAATGTCCGTAAAGTGGACAGTAGTGATCGTGAAACGATTTTAAGCGAGTTCCACCAAATCTGTATGGCTCAAGAGTATATCACGCAAGGCGGCATTTCTTATGCCAAAGACATTTTGGAGAAAGCGCTCGGTGAACAAAAAGCTCTTGAAGTTATTAACCGGTTAACGGCAACGCTCCAAGTAAGACCATTTGACTTCGCTAGAAAAGCGGAACCTACACAAATTTTGAACTTTATTCAAAATGAGAACTCGCAGACGATTGCTTTGGTATTATCGTATTTGCAATCGGAGCAGTCTTCGCACATTCTTTCATCGCTGCCGCAAGAGAAACAAGCAGAGGTTGCGAGGCGAATTGCTCTGATGGATAGCACATCGCCAGAAGTCATTTCGCAGGTAGAAAGAGTGCTTGAACAAAAACTGTCCGCAACCGTTACCCAGGATTACACGAATGCTGGCGGTATCGACTCTATCGTTCAAATATTGAATGGTGTCGATCGCGGGACGGAGCGTACGATTCTCGATGCGCTTGAAATTCAAGATCCAGAGCTTGCAGAAGAAATCAAAAAACGGATGTTCGTTTTCGAGGACATTGTCAATATCGACAATCGCTCCATTCAACGAATCATTCGCGATATCGAGAATTCCGATCTTCAGCTTGCGCTTAAAGTGGCAAGTGAAGAAGTTAGAGAAGCGATCTTCCGCAATATGTCGAAGCGTATGGCCGAAACATTCAAAGAAGAAATGGAATTTATGGGACCAGTGCGGCTTCGTGATGTTGAAGAAGCGCAAACACGCATTGTTGCTACGATTCGCAGATTAGAAGAGTCAGGTGAAATCATCATCGCCCGTGGTGGAGGAGACGATATCATTGTCTAATTTGATCAAATCTTCGAGTGTGATTACTCTTGATCAATTGAAGCAGCTCGAATGGCTGCATCAACGGAATCTTGAAATCAATGAATCGCTGGATCAGGAAGAGGATATGGAACCCGTTCCTGATGAAGAAACGATAACTTTGCGAGATCAAATATTAAATGATGCTCAGCTATATGCAGAAGAGAGACTGCGTGATGCAGCAGAAGAAAGTGAAAAGCTTCTTGCTGATACACAGCAGCAAATCGATGTATGGTGGCTTGAAAAACGTACAGAAGATGAATCAGCATCAGAAGCATCCAGGCAATCAGGCTATGAGCTTGGTTATGCCGAAGGAGCCGCGCAATCCGAAAAGGAAATGCGTGAGATCTGGGAGCAAAAGCTGGCTGAAGCATCGGATGTGCTAAAAACTGCATTTCAAATGAGAGAACAAATCATTCAGGAAGCAGAACCCTTTCTTGTTGAACTAAGCTGTGCGATTGCCGAAAAAATTATTGGGCAGCAGCTATCAACGGCTCCTGAAATGGCAATCGAGCTCATTCGCAAATCATTGTCTAGACGCAGAGAGCAAGGAGTTATTACTCTATGTGTTGCACCTGGGCAGCTTGCATTCGTGCAAGCAGCTAGAGAAGAGCTTCATATGGCCATCGATTCTCAAGCGGAATTGCAAATTTTGCCTGACTCGACGGTTAAAGACAACGGTTGTGTTATTCGCTCTTCATTTGGCAGCATAGACGCTCGAATTGACACGCAGCTTGCTGAGATCAAAAAAGAATTAATACATCTTGCTCATCATAGCGGCGAAGAACGAGGTCAAGCCTATGATAGTGAATAATCTAGATGTGCTTAAGTATATCGAGCATTTGCAGCCGCTTGATCCCGTTCGGGTCAATGGCAAAGTCACTCAGGTCATCGGCCTAACCGTGGAGTCTGAAGGACCTGATGCGAGCATAGGCGATGTTTGCTTTATTTATCCATCCAAAGGCGCAAAGCCTATCAAGGCAGAGGTCGTTGGTTTTCGTGATAATAAAGTAATATTAATGCCGCTCGGTGATCTTCAGTCCATTAGCCCGGGCTGTGATGTTGTAGGTACAGGCAAACCTTTGACTGTTCAAGTCGGATCAGAGCTGCTCGGTAAAGTGCTCGATGGGCTTGGAAATCCGCTGGATGGATCATTTTTGCCAAGGCGTATGCCGCATTATTCTACTTATAATGAACCAAGCAATCCGCTTAAACGGCCGCGCGTCGTTGAACCACTCGGTATCGGTGTAAGAGCGATCGATGGGCTTCTTACCGTCGGGCGTGGTCAGCGTGTAGGCATATTCGCCGGATCCGGTGTAGGGAAGAGTACACTGCTTGGCATGATTGCTCGCAATACTTCAGCTGATGTTAACGTAATTGCGTTGATCGGCGAGCGTGGTCGTGAAGTGCTTGAATTTATCGAGAAGGATCTTGGCCCAGAAGGCTTGTCCCGTTCGGTCGTTATTGTTGCAACTTCAGATCAACCAGCACTCATTCGCATGAAGGGCGCATTAATTGCGACATCCATTGCTGAATATTTCCGTGATCGCGGTCTGGACGTTATGTTGATGATGGATTCCGTTACAAGGTATGCAATGGCTCTTCGTGAAGTAGGTCTGGCTATTGGTGAACCGCCTGCTACTAGAGGTTATACACCTTCTGTATTCGCTGCACTGCCAAAGCTTCTGGAACGTGCAGGGACAGGGCCAACAGGCTCGATAACCGCCTTCTACACCGTTCTTGTTGATGGTGACGATATGAATGAACCTATCGCGGATGCTGTCCGCGGAATATTGGATGGTCATATCGTTTTAAGTCGTCAGCTAGCTCATAAAGGTCATTTTCCTGCCATCGATGTTTTAGCTTCTGTCAGCCGTGTTATGAAGGAAATTGTCACAGAAGAACAGCAAGATGCGGCGAATGAACTAAAAAAAATGCTAGCTACATATAAAGATTCGGAAGACCTGATCAATATAGGGGCGTACCAACGAGGATCAAATGTAGAAATTGATATGGCGCTAGAATTTATTGAACCGATTCAAAGCTACACAAAGCAAAAGACCAATGAAAAGGTGAGCTTAGAGGAAGCGCAAAGTCGTTTAATTAATGACTTCTACAGGAGTTGAATCACGAGATGGCATCGTTTCGTTATACTTTTCAAAAGGTTGTTGATTTAAAATCTAGTGAAAAAACACAGGCGGAATGGATTCTTTCATCGGCCATTGGTGCTCTAGCGGCTGAAGAATTGTCGTTAGAGCAATTGCGTGCGAAGCAGCAAGAATGGGAAAGCAAGCTGCTTGAATCCTCACAGACTGCTGTTCCTTTATCTGAGCTTCAAGTTATTCAACAATACTTAGACTATTTGGTCACTTGTATTACAAGCAAATTGAAAGATGTGTTGCATGCACAAAAGGCGGTTGAGCAAAGCCGACTTAAGCTTTCAGACAAGATGAAAGATGAGAAAGTGTGGCTTAAAGCAAAAGATCATGCGCGTGATCGGTTCCAGTATGCGATGCAAATCAAAGAGCAGAACGAACTAGATGAGATGGCAAGCGTCCGTTTCATGATACCAACCCCATAAAGTGATGCGTGACACCGGCTAGAGGGAGTGAGTGGAATTGGCGGGTATGGATAATGAAAAGCAAGGCTATAGCACGCTAGAGAGAATTATGTTTTTGATGACACCAATTTTATTCGCAATCGTATTGCTCGGTGTTTTGTACACCTTGTTCAATATTGATTTCCGCAATAAAATGCTGGAAGCCGGAAACTCAGTTCCCTTTCTAAAAGACGTGCTTCCCGAGCCAAAGGTTGCAGGCGGGCCTGGAAATGATGATGCTTTGAAGACAGCGAATATGTCAGCAAAAATAGCAGATTTGCAAACACAGCTTACTGCAATTGAAAGCGAACTGGCAGCTGCGAATCAAACGAAAGCGACGCTTGAGCAAGAAGTAAAGGACTTGGAAAGTGATAACATCCAGCTTAAAGGTGTAAACGATGATCAATTGCTTGAGGATGAGCAGTATCAAGCGAAAATTCAAGAACTGGCAAGCATGTTTTCTAAAATTACGCCAAGTAAAGCTGCTCCAATCTTGCAAAGTATGACTTTAGATGAAATGGTGCTCGTATTTGCAAATATGCGGCCTGATGATCGAGTGCGCATTATGGAGAAGATGAATCCTCAGACGGCAGCTGATGCAGCGATGAAGCTGAAGGATAACGTGCAGGCAAAGGATTTGCAAATTGCCGCGCTTCAAGCAAGACTTGATTCGCAGAAATCGCCAACAACGAAGCCTGCTTCCTCTGTTCTTGATCAAGAGCAATTAAGTGCAACGTTTACAGCTATGAATGCAAAGAGCGCTGCAGAGCTTCTAATCAAAATGATAGATGTGAGTCCAAGCAAAGTGCTTCGGATTTTAAATGCGGTGGATAATCAAACAAGATCATCCATTATTGCAGAAATGTCTGGAATTAATGAAACGACTACAGCAAAAATTGTAGCTAAATTAATGACAGGAAGTTAATGTCTGACCTTATGTTTTCCCTCTATTTGAAAGGAGGTGAGAAAAATGGAAATGAACATTTCACAAGTTGCTGTAGTACAACCGCAAGCACAAGGTACAACAACTGGACAAGCGAGCGGCAATACAAGCGGAGCAGCGTTTCAGAAAACGTTAGTGCAGCAAATTAATAGCGAAACTGCTGGCAGCAGCAGTCAGACACAAGCTGCACCTTTAGTTGCAAACGTATCTAAGGAAGCTATGGCTTTGGTGGATGGCGCTGCTGCAGCACCAACATTATCTGACCTCATGTCAATCATCGATGGTTTGCTAGCGCAATTGGATGCAACAAATGGTGAAGACGGCAAGGCTTCTCTTGAAGATGATCAGCAGCTCCAACAGTTGGAAGACGTGCTTGATCAAATGAATGCTTTGCTTGCTCTGCTTGGCATTCCAGTGCCTGTCATTCAGCAACCGATTGGTCAACCGACTAGCGGTGAGGAAGATTCCTCTATTTCATTAGAGGGGAAGAATGCAGTAAATATCAAATCAAGCCTGCAGGATACGTTGCTGCAAATGCAAGTGATGCTGCAGCAGGGAACAACAAAATTGGTTGGACAGCAAGAGCCAACGGTTTTGGTGGCACAACAGCTTAAGGCGTTAACAGCGATTTTGGAAGGCGAGCCGGTGGATACGACTAAGACTCATACGAAATCGACCGCTTTTACACAACAACTGTTTACGGCTCAAAATGTACAGCAAGCTGACGTTAGTACGCTATTGCAACGACTGTCACAGCAAACCGCCCATCCTGCATTATTAACAACTGCAGTTCAGGGTATGGAGCAGGCAATCGCATCAGATGTATCTGACTCTTCTATTGAATTGATTCCGCAAATGCAGCTTGGAACAAACAATCCGGATACAATGCGGACGTTTACTTCTCTTGTTGCTAATGCAGCAGCTACTTCATTTGTTGTCGCTGATGAATTTGCCCAATCCATGACAGGTATGATCGTACAGAAATTTGATCTTACAACATTGAATGGCGTT
Source organism: Paenibacillus sp. 01T431 (assembly GCF_056398625.1). Taxonomy (NCBI): domain Bacteria; kingdom Bacillati; phylum Bacillota; class Bacilli; order Caryophanales; family Paenibacillaceae; genus Paenibacillus; species Paenibacillus sp. 01T431. The sequence continues at coordinate 242,004 of NZ_JBFTPT010000006.1, read as the reverse complement.
TCAGAAGCGAAGCTCATGTTATACCCAGAGCATTTAGGGCAAGTAGACGTTAAAATAACGATGCAAAATGGACTTCTAACCGCGATCTTCCAAACAGATACGGCAATGGCCAAGGACATGCTGGATAATCAAATGGCTCAACTGCGGTCAGCGCTTCAAGCACAAGGCCTTATGGTAGATAAGCTTGAGGTTTCGCAAGGTCAATCAGCTGCGCAGCTGTTTCAACAGCAGCATGGACAAGGAAGCAATCAGCAGCAGTCATCCAATCGTAATGCTGTGAACACTGACGATACTGTGAATGAGTCTCAATTTGAAACCGAAATGGTTCAACAAGCGACAATTCAGGGTCTTGGATTTGGCAGAGGCATCAACGTTAAAGCGTAGTGGAGTTAGTAGAGGGTTAGAGAGATCGGAGGTGATCGGAAATGGCAGATAGCGTTTCTACTCGCGTAGTTTGGCCGAATTACAGCAAAGAGAATGTACAAGCTGCAGCAAACAAAAAAAACACGGATACGCTTGGAAAAGATCAATTTCTAAGTATTCTCGTTACGCAGCTTCGCAACCAGGATCCCATGCAGCCGCTTCAGGATAAAGAGTTCATCGCTCAGATGGCGCAATTTACTTCTGTAGAGCAGCTGATGAATATGTCCACCGAGCTATCTTTAATGCGTCAAAACATTGGTTCAGCATCCAGCTTAATCGGTAAAACGATTGAATGGAATGAATATGATGATGCTGGTGCAATCAAGACCGCCAAAGGCGTAGTTGATTCCATTATTTCGAAGGATGGTCTCCTTTATGCAAGGGTAGGCGGAGCCGAGATTGCTCTTGATTATGTCAACTCTATCTCGGAAACAACGGGTGAAACACCAACGCCAGAGGATTCTACAGGGGAAGATAACGGCGTAGACAAGAATCCTTCGGATCCAGCTGGTGCTGAGGAAGGGGCTGATAAATAATGAGTGAAGGCATAAAAATCGGTCATATTTTCCCGGTTAAGTCGACACCTCTGCAGCCTAGCAAGACAGTTGTCAACCGTTCAGCTCAGCCATCTGAATTTCAAGAAATACTTAATGGCAAGGTTTTAAAGTTTAGTCATCATGCCGAGGTTAGAATGCAGCAGCGAGGCATTAACTTGCAACCAGAGTCATTAACCAAAATAATGAATGCGGTCGAAGAGGCTGCATCCAAAGGCGCTCAGGATTCATTAATCGTTTTCCGAGACATTGCCATGATTGTGAATGTCCCAAGCCGTACAGTTGTGACTGCAATGGATGGCGCGCAAATGCGAAGCAACGTATTTACGCAAATAGACAGCGCTATTATATTATCGTAAGGCTGGACCTATCAGGGAGCCTCAAGCTGTGGACCGATTGAAGCAGTTTATGATAGTGCTAACATTTTTTTGAAGCCCATAAGATTTTAATCCATTCCCTAGGAGGAATTACGAAAATGCTAAGATCGATGTATTCGGGCGTGTCCGGTATGCGCGGCTTCCAAACAAAGCTAGACGTTATTGGTAACAATATTGCGAACGTGAACACGGTTGGCTTTAAAGCAGGGCGCGTCATGTTCAAAGATATTTTGAGCCAAACGGTTGCGGGCGTTACCGCACCTGAGGAAGGCGTGCGCGGTGGCGTTAACGCAAAACAAATCGGACTCGGCGTGTCTATCGGCTCTATCGATACCGTACATACCGCAGGAAGCGCAATGACAACGAACCAACCGACAGACCTTCGTATTGACGGAGACGGATTTTTCGTAGTTAGAGCGAGCGAAGATTCTGAAATGCTTTTAACACGTGCGGGCAACTTTACGCTTGACTCGAATAGACAGCTTGTTACAGGCGATGGCTATTTCGTACTAAGCGTTGATCAAGAGCCTATCGTACTTGATGAGGCAATTACGGCGTTTTCCATTGGTCAAGACGGAACAATCATGGGTGTAACAGCGGATGGTACGGAAGCCGTTGCACAGCTTGGCGTAGCCAAAGTTGTAAATCCAAGTGGTCTTGAGAAACTGGGCGGCAATATGTACCGTGTTACAGCGAATGCTAATCCGGATGCTTCTATTGAGGATTTCATGACGTTCGCGACTGATCCTGAATTCGGTACAGGCGCAATCATTGCCGGTCAGCTGGAAATGTCTAACGTTGACTTAACTGCTGAATTTACAGAAATGATCGTTGCACAACGTGGTTTCCAAGCGAATTCACGTATCATTACAACTTCTGATGAAATTTTGCAAGAGGTAGTTAATCTAAAACGATAAGTAAGTCATAACGAGCGGGAGGCTTAACGCCTCCCCTAGGTGTGAGGGGGCAACTGATGATTACCGTAACGCGGTTGAACGGAACAAAGGTCACAATAAATGCTTTATTAATTGAAATGATTGAAGAATCAGCGGATACGGTGATTACACTTACGACGGGCAAGAAGCTGGTTGTAAAAGAAAAAACAACGGAACTGTTGCAGCTTAATGGGCAGTATCTTCGCACAATTGGCCTTATTGCGGCGGCCCAAAAGAGTGAGCAAACGGAGGGTCCATCGTCATGAAGAAAATGCTACCTTGGTTAATTACGATTTTGTTATCCATAACTTTAATCGCCATTGTTTCAATCATCTTGTTCAAGTCGTTTTTTACTGACCCTAAGGAGCAGGCGACGGAGACAAAAACGATTGAGGTTAAAGCTTTATCGGCTGATGAGCGTGTGGCCGTAACTTCTGAATTAAAGGAATTCAGAAGAAATCTGAAAGATCGTGAATATGTCGTTATTTTGAGTTTTGCTTTCCAGCTCGACAAGAAGAAAACAAAAGAAGATTTTGATAAACTGCTTGAGATTGAAGTTCGCCCAATTATTAACCGTGTTATTGCTGATATGACAGCAGATGAGCTGCAGGGTTCTCAAGGTGAAGACGCACTTGAGTCGAAGCTTCTCAACTTAATCAATCCTATTATTCCTAAAGGTAAGTTGATTAAGGTAGAAATCACAGACTTTACACTTGCTCCACTTTAACTGACTACGCAGACATTCCTCGAAGGAGGTGAGATATTTGGTTGATGTTTTATCGCAAAATGAAATTGATGCGCTACTAGCTGCCTTGGATTCCGGTGAAATGGATGCAGAGGATTTAAAGAAGGAAGAAACGACGCGAAAAGTCAGTGTGTATAATTTCAAACGCGCCGTACGTTTTTCGAAGGATCATATTAGAAGTTTGACGCGGATTCATGAAAACTTCGCACGGTATTTGACAACCTATTTCTCAGCACAACTTCGCACATTTGTTCAAATTAATGTCGTGCAGGTCGAGCAATTGCCTTACGATGAATTTATTCGTTCGATACCAAAGATGACGATATTGAACATTTTTGAAGCGGAGCCGCTGGAAGGTCGTATGGTGCTTGAAGTTCATCCAAACGTAGCGTACGCAATGCTGGATCGAATGTTAGGCGGACAAGGCATAGCGCCATCCAAAATCAACAACTTAACTGAAATTGAAACCATTATTATGGAGAAAATTTTCAGTCGAACGTTTGAAGGCTTGCAGGAGGCTTGGAAAACAGTAATCGATATTTCTCCTAGGCTGGAAGCATTGGAAACGAACCCGCAGTTCATGCAAATTGTATCGCCCAATGAAACGATCGCTCTCATTTCATTCAGCACCAAAATCGGCGATACGACGGGTATGATTAACCTTTGTATTCCTCATGTCGTTATTGAACCGATTATGTCCAGGCTGTCTGTTCATCACTGGTTTGTATCGCAGAAGAAAGCTCGCGCGCCAGAGGAAGTTGAAATATTGGAGCAGCGAGTAAATAAAGCGAAGCTTCCTATCGTAGCCGAGCTTGGCGAATCGTCGCTAACCATTCAAGAGTTTCTAGGACTGAATATTGGTGATGTTATTTCATTGAATAAATCAGTTAATGATGGTCTCAACATTAAAGTTGGAGACAAGCTTAAATTCATTGGCAGTGCAGGCTCTGTTAAGGATCGGCTAGCTGTTCAAGTAGATGAGATTGTCACTGAAGGAGTGGAAGAAGATTATGACGAGTAAGGACTATTTGTCACAAGAGGAAATTGATGCATTGCTACGTCAATCCTCCAGTGAGCCGGAACCGGAGCAGCACACTGAAGTCGGAACACAACTTTCAGACTTTTTATCCGATATGGAACAGTCTGCTCTGGGTGAGATTGGAAACATAACATTTGGCAGTGCGGCAACAGCATTGTCAACGTTGCTTGGCAAGAAAGTAGATATTACTACACCACAAGTTACTATTGTAAGAAAAGATGAGCTTGCTGACATTTTCCCTAAGCCTCATGTTGCAGTTAGCGTGCAATACGTAGACGGCTTTCAAGGCATTAATTCACTTGTCATAAAAACAAAAGATGCCCAAATCATTGCTGATTTGATGCTTGGCGGTGAAGGCACCAACATCACTGTAGAAGAGCTTAATGAAATTCACATTAGTGCAGTTCAAGAAGCGATGAATCAAATGATGGGATCATCTGCTACGTCGATGTCAACGATATTTAATCGTTTTGTCAATATTTCGCCGCCGGGCATTGACATTCTAGATGTTAATAACGGTGATGGCATGGAGCATTTGCCACCGGTAGATATGTTTATAAAAATATCATTCCGGCTTACGATTGGAGATCTCATAGATTCAACAATCATKCAGCTGCTGCCCATTCCGTTTGCGAAACAAATGGTTGATATATTAATGGGAGTGGTAGAAGATCAGCCAGCTCAGCCTGCTGTTCCAGCGCCTCAAACGGCTGCAGCAGCGCCGGCAGCACAACAAGCTATGGCAATGCAAGAAACGGCTGCAGCAGCTCATTTGAACGCTGTGCCGCCGCAAATGAATATGGCTTCACAGGCGCCTCAAATGCCTTCTATGCCGTATCAAACACCTGCAGCTGGCTACGACATGTCGATGCAGCCGCCGGGGCCTCATACATATGGTCATGCAGCTAGTCGAAATGTTAATGTACAGCCTGTGCAATTTGCTAATTTTGGCAATGCGCCAATTATTCAGCCAGATGAGACAAACCTCAATTTACTTCTCGACATACCGCTTAAGGTCACGGTAGAATTAGGAAGGACCCAAAAGCAGATAAAAGATATTTTGGAGCTGTCGCAAGGTTCTATTATTGAGCTGGACAAGCTAGCTGGCGAACCAGTCGACATCCTAGTGAATAACAAGCTGATCGCAAAAGGCGAGGTTGTTGTCATAGATGAAAACTTTGGTGTTCGTGTAACGGATATCGTAAGCCAATGGGACCGCATTCAAAAATTACAATAGCATCCTAGGAGGATAAAAAGATGGCAAACCGCATTCTTATCGTAGACGACGCAGCTTTCATGCGCATGATGATTCGTGACATTTTATCAAAGAACGGCTACGAAGTCGTCGGTGAAGCCCAAGACGGCGCACAAGCAGTTGAGAAGTACAAGGAATTGAAACCTGATTTGACAACAATGGATATTACGATGCCTGAGATGGACGGAATCTCCGCTCTGAAAGAAATTAAAAAAATTGATAGCAATGCTAAAGTAATTATGTGTTCAGCAATGGGTCAGCAAGCAATGGTAATTGATGCGATTCAAGCAGGCGCAAAGGACTTCATCGTCAAACCGTTCCAAGCTGATCGTGTAATTGAAGCGATCAAGAAAACACTCGGATAACGGTTAGACATTATGTTTAACATAGCTTCGCGCATTTCAATGGTGTCTGCTCTTGGGGTGGCGATTGGGCCACAATTTGCGGCTGCTGCGGCACAAGGCGGCAGCAGCGCAAACGATGAAGGACAAATGATGTTTACCGGAACAAATGATCTAGCGGGCAACATGATTTGGGTTATCGTATCGCTTGCCATCGTTATCGTATTAATTATTTTAGTCATTAAATGGTTGTCGCAGCGCAATCGCATGTGGGGAACGAATCGATCGCTTCGTTCACTCGGCGGTATTGCGCTTGGACAGAATAACTCGTTACAAGTCGTCGAGATTGCAGGTCGGATTTATATCGTTGGCGTCGGCGAGAACATAACTCTAATTGACAAGCTAGATGATCCTGAGCAAGCAAGTGCTGTTATTTCAGCGCTGGAGCGGCAACAGGAATCGGCTTGGTCAAAGGATCTAGTCTCACAAATACTTAAGAAGTTCAAAAATCGCAACAATCCGAATGGCTCTGATCCTACGAACGAGCAGTGGAACAAGACGTCTTCCTTTCAGGATTTGTTGCAAAATAAGCTTAGTCAGCAAGCTGACCGCAAGCAGCAATTGGAATCGTTATTGCATGAATCTAAATCAAATGAACGGTTGATGGATGATGAAAAATAAGTGGTGGATATCAATCGTTGTTGTTCAATTGCTTGCGATGTTATTACATAATCAAGCATTTGCCGAGCCGTTACCCGACGTATCCATCAATATTGGCAACGGAAGCGGTGACACGCCCGATACTAGCGCATTATCCATTCTTCTATTAATTACAGTACTAAGTATCGCACCAGCGATTATGGTGCTAATGACAAGCTTTACTAGGATCGTTATCGTTCTAGGCTTTGTAAGAACATCGCTTGGAACACAGCAAATGCCGCCCAATCAAGTATTGATTGGACTGGCAATGTTCCTTACCTTCTTTATCATGGCTCCAACGTTCTCTCAAGTAAATGATGTTGCATTGCAGCCCTATTTAAAAGGTCAAATCTCTCAAACAGAAGCTTTTAAGGAAGCCTCCGTTCCGATGAAGAAGTTTATGTTCTCTCATACGAGGGAAAAGGACTTAATGCTTTTTATGAATTATACGAAAACAGAGAAGCCGGCTTCATTTGAAGAGATTCCGATCACAGTACTAATACCTGCATACGCCATAAGCGAGTTGAAAACAGCTTTTATAATGGGATTTATGATATTCATTCCGTTTCTAGTCATCGATATGATTGTCGCAAGCACATTGATGGCAATGGGGATGATGATGCTGCCTCCTGTTATGATTTCCTTGCCGTTTAAGATACTGCTATTTGTATTAGTAGATGGATGGTATTTGATCGTAAAATCTTTGTTGTTAAGTTTCAACACGTGATACTAGCAGGGAGGGACTTTTGATGAGTACTGATTTCATAATCGGGTTGGCCAGCCAGGCCGTATTCGTTGTTTTGAAAGCCAGTGCACCAATGCTCGTTCTTGCTTTGGTCGTAGGGTTACTAGTCAGCATATTTCAAGCAACAACACAGATTCAGGAGCAGACGCTGGCATTTGTTCCGAAAATTGTAGCGGTTTTCGTGTCCATCATCATTTTTGGCCCATGGATTCTAAATACGGTTATCGACTTCACTTACAATCTGCTGAACAATCTTCATAATTACATCGGTTAGGTTGTGAGTGTATGAACGCGATCGTACAGGGTTTCCCTATTTTTTTGTTAATCTTTTGTCGAATAACTGCGTTTTTCGTCGTAGCGCCTGTTTTTTCGTCGCGAGGCGTGCCGAATGTTTTCAAAATTGGGCTCGGATTTTTTATCTCGTTTATCGTTTTCTTGACGTACGGCGTGAAGCAGACGATGGTTCCGGACGCTGAATATATTTTGGTTCTGGTTCGAGAAATATTGGTCGGCGTACTGCTTGGGTATGTAGTCTACTTGTTCTTCACGGTCGTTCAGACCGCGGGAGCCTTAATGGATTTGCAGGTTGGTTTTGCAATGGCAAATATCGTAGATCCCCATACAGGTACGTCAGCCCCATTGCTCGGCAATTTTAAATACATGATGATCTTAGTTGTTTTCTTAATGATGAACGGTCATCATTTTTTATTAACAGGCCTTATGGACAGTTACGAATGGATGCCTTTGTCCAATGATTTATTTAGCCGAATAATGAGCGGCAGCATTACTGATTTTTTAACAAGAACATTCGCAAACACGTTTTTGCTGGCCATTCAAGTGTCAGCGCCATTAGTAGTAGCGATGTTTCTGACGGATGTTGGATTAGGCTTCTTAACCAAAACAGCTCCTCAGTTCAATGTTTTTGTAATTGGGATACCTCTAAAGCTAATTATAGGCATGATTTTGCTAGTGTTGTTAATGCCAAGTCTTGCTGGCATATTCGAAAGATTGTTTTCCATCATGTTTGATGCTTTGGAGCAGTTATTCGGTATCGTGCAAGGACCGCCGCCTGACGTGAAATAGGAGGAAGCTTCCCATGCGAAATTACCGTCTAGAGCTTGATTTGCAGCTTTTCAGTCAAGAGAAGACTGAGGAAGCAACTCCGAAGAAAAAGGATGAAGCAAGAAAAAAGGGTCAAATTGCGAGATCGGCTGATTTACCGGGTTCATTAATATTAATTTTTGTTTTTATGAGCTTCATTATGATGGGCAATTATTTCAAGACACATATCATGATGCTCTTCGGCAATCTGTTTGAAGACTGGCTGTTGATGGATGTTACGACAGGCAACATTATGTCGCTCTTCAATGATGTGGCAATTGAAATGCTGCTAATCTTACTGCCAATCTTTGCGGTAACCGTTCTTGTCGGTGTCCTCGGCAACGTTGTACAGTACGGTTTTTTGCTAACCGGTGATCCTCTAAAAATGAAATTAAGCAAATTGAACCCGATCAACGGCTTTAAGCAAATTTTTTCAGCTAAAACAGTAGTCGAATTTTTGAAAAGTGTTTTAAAACTGCTTATTGTAGCGGTGCTTGTATATATGACCATATCCAAAGAATGGAACCGTATATTAGTGCTTGCTAGCTTGCCAATCCAACAAATATTTAGTTTTACCGCGGGTTTAACGATAAAACTAGGTATAGAAATTGGTGTGGTGCTCGCCGTACTCGCATTAGCAGATTTTTTCTATCAGCGTTATGAGCATAACAAAAGTTTGAGAATGTCTAAGCAGGATATTAAGGATGAATACAAAAAATCTGAAGGTGACCCGATCATTAAGAGCCGCATTCGTGAGCGTCAACGCAAAATGGCCATGCAGCGTATGATGCAAGAGGTTCCTAAAGCGGATGTCATCATTACCAACCCTACACACTTCGCTATTGCATTGAAATATGATGCAACCAAAATGGAAGCGCCAAGAATCATCGCCAAAGGTATGGATCATGTAGCGCTTCGCATTAGAGAAATAGCGAAAGAAAACGGTGTTGTGACAATGGAAAATAAACCGCTTGCCAGAGCGCTTTATGAACGAGCGGAGATTGGGGATGTCATACCTCCAGATCTGTTCCAAGCTGTGGCTGAGGTGCTCGCATATGTATATAAGATGAAAGGCCGATTGAAATCATAACACTACGGGAGGTGGAGGCGTCATGAAAGCAAAGGACTTTGTAATACTATTTGGCGTAATTGGAATTGTACTCATGATGATAATCCCGATCCCAGTCCTACTACTCGATATACTCATCATTTTAAACATTTCGATAGCATTGATGATATTACTTATTGCAATGAATACAAAGGAAGCTCTTGATTTCTCTATATTTCCGGCAATTCTACTAATCACTACCTTATTCCGACTTGCGCTGAACGTTTCTACTACTAGAAATATTTTGTCACATGCGGAAGCAGGGGAAGTCGTAGCTACGTTTGGCAGTTGGGTTGGCGGTGGAGAAATTGCAATTGGATTTATCGTCTTCCTCATTCTCGTAGTCGTGCAGTTCATCGTTATTACGAAAGGTTCTGAACGGGTAGCGGAAGTTGCAGCACGATTCACGCTCGACGCGATGCCGGGTAAACAAATGAGTATTGATGCAGATTTGAATGCTGGTTTGATTAATGAACATCAAGCGAAAGCACGTCGTTCAAAAATCGAACGTGAAGCGGACTTTTACGGGGCAATGGATGGTGCCAGCAAGTTTGTAAAGGGTGATGCAATTGCTTCCATTATCATTCTAGTCATCAACTTAGTTGGCGGATTTATCATTGGTATGGCGATTCATGGCTTGAGCTTTGGCGAGTCGCTTTCGACGTTCTCGATCCTTACGATTGGTGATGGTCTCGTCAGTCAAATACCTGCATTGCTTATTTCCACAGCTGCTGGCCTTATCGTAACTAGAGCGGCATCAGAGGGGAACTTGGCAGAGGATGTAACCGCTCAGCTATTCAAATACCCGAAGCTGCTATTTATTGCAGCTGGAACAATCGCTTTGCTAGGCCTTACACCTATCGGTCCATTAAGGACTTGGCCATTCGCTATTATGCTAGCCTTTGGCGGCTGGTATATGCAGAAAGCTATACATAAGCAACAAGAGCAAGAGGAAATGCTTGTCGAAGAACAGCAAATTGAAGAGGTTCGCAGTCCAGAGAGTGTAATTAGCCTCTTGCAGGTCGATCCGATTGAATTTGAGTTTGGTTATGGTCTTATCCCGCTTGCGGATACGCAGCAGGGAGGAGATTTGCTTGATCGAATCATCATGATACGCAGGCAATGTGCGCTGGAGCTTGGGCTCGTCGTACCAGTCATCCGGATCAGGGATAACATTCAACTGAAGCCAAATGAGTATGTCATCAAAATTAAAGGCAACACCGTCGCTCGCGGCGATTTGCTGCTTAATCATTATTTGGCCATGAGCCCTGGATTTGAGGACGATTCGGTCGTTGGTATTGAAACAACTGAGCCAGCCTTCGGATTGCCTGCGATTTGGATTGACGAGCAAATGAAGGAACGTGCCGAACTTTCCGGCTATACAGTCGTTGACCCGCCTTCAGTCGTTGCTACACATTTAACTGAGATTATTAAACGACATGCACACGAGCTGATTGGACGTCAAGAAACGAAGCAGCTCGTAGAAAATGTAAAAGAGTCCTATCCTGCGCTTATCGATGAACTTATACCGTCTATTCTTACTATTGGAGACGTACAAAAAGTGTTGTCGAAGCTTCTAAGAGAAAAGGTTTCTATACGAGATCTAGTTACCATCTTTGAAGCATTAGCGGATCATGGAAACTATACGAAAGATCCTGATATATTGACAGAGTATGTACGCCAGTCGCTATCAAGACAAATTACACAGCAGTTTTCATCTGGTAGCGATACGTTACGAGTGATAACAGTAGGACCGCAGCTTGAGAAAAAAATTGCTGAATCTGTGCAGCAATCGGATCAAGGCAGCTATATTGCACTGGATCCCGTTTCCACTCAACAGATTTACCAGAAGCTCAATGAGCATGTAAATCGTCAGATTCAAGCTGGCCAACAGCCTGTTGTACTCGCATCACCTACCATTCGGATGTATTTGAGACAAATTGTGGAGAGAACGATGCAGGATGTACCCGTTCTTTCTTACAGTGAACTTGAACCAAATATTGAAGTTCAGAGTGTCGGGGTGGTGAATCTATGAGAGTAAAACGATATGTCGTCAGTGCATTGCCAGAAGCGGTCTCTCTGATTCGAAGCGAGCTTGGGAAAGATGCAGTTATATTGAATACGAAGGAAATTAAAGTAGGCGGCTTTATGGGGATGTTTCGTAAGAAAAAGATGGAGGTTATCGCCGCTATCGAATCGAATCAATCGAATCAATCGAATCCCCAAGTAAAACCTCAGCGAAACCCGGATCCTCAAGTGGATGCGGTCGTTGAGCAAATTTTGCAAACGGCGCAGCGAACAGCAACGGCTGTAATGGAGCCGCCAAGCGTTCAAGCAGTTTCTTCGGTACCGATTGCAGAGCCTCAGAAGGAAAAAATAGAACGAGAGCAATTCATCATCGATGAGATTCGAGATTTAAGAGAATACATGTTAAAACTCTCGAAACAGCAAAACAATCTAATTTCTATGTCAGAGCACTTGATTGCACTGAGAGAACACTTGATAGAACAAGAAATGGAATTGCAGTGGATCGAGCGTTTGATACAAGCTATTTCTGACAAAGAATCCGAAGAAAAAATCGTTTTTTCAAAGGAACAAATATGGGAGCATGCGGCAGAGCTGCTGCAAGAGTGGCTGCAACCCTACAGTGGCAGCAGTATTAGCAGTCATGTAAGAGTGGTTCATTTTGTTGGTCCAACCGGAGTTGGCAAGACGACGACTATTGCGAAGCTTGCAGCTGAACAAACAATCAAGCAGGGCAGGAAAGTGGGGTTCATTACTTCAGACACCTACCGAATTGCAGCCGTGGATCAGCTTAGGACTTATGCCAACATCTTGAACGTGCCGCTAGAGGTCGTTTTCTCGCAGATGGATTTGCCCCGTGCTTTCAAGCAGCTTGAAGAGCGAGAGCTCATTTATATGGATACAGCTGGAAGGAATTTTCGCAGCGAGCTTCATGTATCAGAGGTCAGCAGCTTGCTTCAAACGACCGAGGCTAACGAAACGGTGCTTGTGCTTAGCATGACTGGCAAGACGAAGGATATGTCAGCAGTAGCCAATCATTTTTGCAAATACGGCGTTCGAAAAGTGTTGTTTACAAAGCTTGATGAAACTTCGGTTTACGGAGCAATTTTTAATCTCATTATGAATTTTGAATTGCTTCCTACCTATATGGCGAGTGGGCAGACCGTTCCAGACGATATCGAGAAGTTTCAAGTGGATTCATACGTTAAGCAGCTGCTCGGGAGCAACGGTTTATGATGGATCAAGCTGAAGCATTACGTAATTTAGTCAAGCAGCAGGAGCTTCAAGATGAAGGCCGCACGACTCGTGTAGTGACGGTAACGAGCGGAAAGGGCGGAGTTGGAAAGTCGAATTTCAGCTTGAATTTTGCATTAGCGCTCCAACGATTGGGTAAAAAAGTGCTCGTTTTTGATGCAGATATCGGAATGGCCAACATTGATGTGCTTATGGGCGTTTCGTCCACGTACAATTTGTATCATCTGCTCAAGCAGGAGAAAACAATTTGGGAAATCGTGCAGGAAGGTCCGGAAGGGCTGAACTTTATTGCAGGTGGATCTGGTTTTAGAGATTTGATGGATTTGTCTACAGAGCAGCTTGACCGTTTCGCTGATGAGATTAGCAAGCTGCATGGCAGGTATGATGTGATCTTGTTTGATACTGGCGCAGGCCTATCGAAGGAAACGGTTAAATTTATAACTGCAGCGCAAGAAACAATCGTTGTGACAACGCCCGAACCTACTTCAATTACAGATGCTTACGCCTTAATTAAGATGGTTAAAGCGATGGAGGTGGATGTTCACTTCAAATTAATTGTCAATCGAGCCGCTGATTTCCGTGAAGGAAAACAAACCGCTGATAAAATTAGCATGGTTGCACACAGGTTTCTTCAATCCGATTTGCCTCATCTTGGTATTTTGCCGGATGACCCAAATGTGTCAAAAGCTGTGAAGCGTCAAGTGCCCTTTACTGTAGCCTATCCTGGAAGCGAAGCATCCGTTGCTATTGACCGGATCGCAAAGCAATTTCTTGAAATACCACAGAATACTGCAATTAACGGCGGTGTCAAAGGATTTCTGCATAAAATGTTCAGACTCTCAAGATAATCCTTTGGAAGTGAGGAGGAAATGGAATGGTTCCTTATCGCGTACTAGTTGTAGATGATTCCGCATTTATGCGAAAGATCATTAGTGATTTAATCATTCAGGATTCACAGTTCAAGATCGTAGCTACAGCTAAAAACGGTCATGAAGCCATTGAAGCGGTGCGTGAATGGAAACCGGATGTCGTTACCTTAGATCTTGAAATGCCGTTAATGAACGGAATTGACGCATTGCAGATTATTATGAAGGATCATCCAACTCCTGTCATTATGCTCTCGGGTATAAGTGAAGACAATACAAGAGAAACGATTAAAGCACTGCAATTTGGTGCATTCGACTTCATTAGAAAACCATCAGCAACGATCTCTAATGATATTCGCCAAGTTGGAGAGGTTCTGCTTGAGAAATTGCGTATCGCAGTATTAACGAAGCGTTATCAGCCAGTGATTACGATTAGCGAGAAACAAGAAACAAAAGCAGATGATAGCAGCTTGCCAAAAGCGAAAAAAGAAGTAGTTTCGAACAACATTTTACACCATGAGGAGCTGCCGTTTGAAGCCTTGTCTACTCCTGCTAAAGATCGGAACAAATTGCCGTTCAAGAAAGCGGAAGATAAACAAGGGCAACAGCGCTCGGTTCCCCCTTTACATAATAAGCTTACAAGCAATATGCAAGATGAAGCAAAGCCTAACGATGCCAAATCTAAGATTGCACCTCGCAAATCAGTCGAAAAGGCACCGCAGGCTGAACCTAAATCTCATTTCTCTGAGCCACCTTCAACAAAAAAAGCAAAGACAGTCCAGACAGCTTCTACCTTTAAACATATCGTAGCCATTGGAACTTCGACAGGCGGTCCTAGAGCTTTGCATGAGGTAATTACTTCTTTGCCAGCTGATTTCCCAGCACCGGTGCTTATTGTTCAGCATATGCCTCCCAAGTTCACCAAATCATTGGCACAGCGGCTAGACAGCTTTAGCGAGATTCATGTCGTAGAAGCAGAGCAGGGAGAGAAAGTAGTTGCTGGCGTTGCCTATATCGCACCTGGCGGCTTTCATATGGAGCTTGTCAAAGATGCTTCCAGCTACTCAATTGCGCTCACTGAACAGCCGCAGCGCAACGGACATCGTCCTTCTGTAGATGTATTGTTTGAATCCTTGGCTGAACATCGCGAACTGAAGCGTCATGCGGTCATAATGACAGGCATGGGCAGCGATGGGGCGAAGGGAATGAAGCTGTTATCCGAATGTGGAATTGAAACGACCATAGCAGAAGCAGAAGAGACCTGTGTCGTTTATGGAATGCCGAGATCGGCTGTTGAAGCTGGATGTGTGAGTAAAGTATTGCCACTGCAGCATATTGCATCGCAACTGAAGCAAGCAGTGCTGAAATAGATAAGCTAGAATGGCTTCACCATACTAACAGGAGGTGCTAGGAAATGGATATGAATGCCTATTTATCGATGTTTATCGATGAATCTAATGATCACCTGCAATCCTTGAATGAAAATTTGCTTCGTCTGGAAAGCGAGCCTGAGGAGCTTAGTATCGTTCAAAATATATTCCGTTCAGCGCATACGCTCAAAGGAATGTCAGCTACGATGGGTTTTGAAGATTTAGCAGCGCTGACGCATGAAATGGAAAATGTGCTTGACCTCGTTCGCAACAGCAAGTTAAAAATGGACAGCTTTATTTTTGACACTTTGTTTAAAGGGTTAGATGCGCTTGAAGCAATGGTTCAGGATATTGTGGACGGCGGTACAGGGAAAGCGGACGTTACCTCGATCGTTGAATCGCTGCAAATCATCTTGAAAAGCGATTATAGCGCAAGCAAAGCGACTCAGGCTCCAACCGTAGCGGCTAATGCACCAAGTGCTGCAGAATCAAGCGCATCAGGGGCGATGCTGCTTGATGAGTTTCAATCTTCGATTTTGCTTCAATCGATAGAAACAGGACATAACGTTTTTCATATTCAAATCGCTATTCGCGATAATTGCTTGCTAAAAGCCGTTCGTGCTTATATGGTATTTGATTTGCTAGAGCGCAATGGTGAAGTTATTAAATCAGATCCATCCGTTCAAGACATTGAACAAGAAAAATTCAATTTCACTTTTACGGTATTTACGATTTCACGCTTGCAGCAGGAAGATCTTCAAGCGCAGCTGCTTAATATTTCAGAAATTGAATCCGCTGTTGTAACTTCTTTGGATGCAGAGTCATTAGCCGTGCTTGGCCAATCTAACGCAGCTGCGGCAGTAGAGGTTGTCGAAATTGCTGAAACGGCTGCGCCGCAAACCGAAACAGCAGTTACATCTGTTGAAGCAGCAAAAGGACAAGCTCGATCGGCACCTGCTGCCAGCACACCAGCTAATGTGTCGAAGACGATTCGTGTAGACATTGAGAGGCTCGATACGCTCATGAACTTGTTTAGCGAATTGCTTATTGACCGTGTTAGGCTGGAACAGCTTTCTAGTGAAATCAAACGCAGTGATTTGACTGAAACTGTGGAACATATGGCACGCGTAAGCTCTGATCTTCAAAGTATTGTACTTAAGCTTCGCATGGTACCTGTGGATTCGGTATTCAATCGTTTCCCTCGTATGATTAGAGATTTAGCTAAATCGCTAGACAAAAAAATCGATCTTGTTATTACTGGAGCCGATACGGAACTTGACCGTACGGTTATCGACGAAATTGGAGATCCGCTTGTTCATCTATTGCGCAACTCGGTTGATCATGGAATCGAAACGGTGGAAGAGAGAATTGCAGCAGGCAAGCCAGAAACCGGTACGATTTTCTTGCGAGCGTTCCATAGCGGAAATCATGTCTTCATTGAAGTGGAAGAGGATGGCCGCGGCATACACCATGAACGAGTGCTAAAAACAGCCATTAAAAATGGCGTCGTCACGGCTGACGAAGCAAAACTGCTGACGCCGGATGAAATTAATATGCTTATTTTTGCGGCTGGCTTCAGTACCGCAGATAAAATTTCGGACATATCCGGACGCGGTGTTGGTCTAGACGTCGTTCGATCAAAAATTACTTCTCTAGGCGGAAACGTAACAATAGATTCTGCATTTGGTAGAGGAACGAAGTTTTCTGTTCAATTGCCGCTTACGCTATCCATTATTTCCGCAATGCTGATCAAGCTGGGGTCGGAGAAGTATGCTATCCCATTGTCTTCGATCGTTGAGACAGGCATTATCCGCAAAGAACAAATTCTTCAAGTGCATGGCAACAAAATGATAGAGTTCAGAAATACCATCATACCTCTAGTATCGCTAAGCAAAGTGCTTGACTCTCCTGATTTTAATGAGAATGACGAGCTTGAAACGGAAATTGTAGTCGTTCGAAAAGGCGAGAAGTGGGCAGCTGTAATGGTCGATGAATTTATTGGTCAAAGTGAAATCGTGCTAAAAACGCTGGGCAAATATTTAACGAATATTAAAGCAATTTCCGGCGCTACGATACTTGGCGATGGTTATGTCGCATTGATTATCGATCCGAATGCACTTATCAAATAGGGAGGTTTTTACGATGGGAGAAGAATTAAAGGTTATCGTGTTTGCACTAGGCAGCGAAGAGTATGGAATTGAAGTAGATAAGGTCCGTACGATTGAAAGATTGTCTCCAATTACACGCGTTCCGAAAACAGCTACTTTTATTAAAGGGGTTATTAACCTTCGCGGTGTGGTCGTTCCTGTCATTGACCTAAGAGGCAGATTTAATCTAACGGAAACGGCAACTACAGAAAACTCAAGAATTATTGTTGTTTCAGTGGCTGACATCGAAGTTGGATTCATCGTAGACTCGGCGAATGATGTCATCGACATTGATACAGATACGATTGATTTGCCGCCCGAAATTGTTGGAGGCATTAAAGCTAAATACTTAAGAGGCATTGCAAAGCTTGGTGAAGGTCGACTTCTCATCATGCTGAACTTGTCCGAAGTGCTCAACAAGAATGAAATCATTCAACTTGAGCAGCTTGAGGTATAACTTGTGAACCTTTTTAGCCGCTTTGAAGCATTTGAATTAGATGTATTGAAAGAAGTCGGCAATATTGGAGCAGGCAATGCTGCTACTGCATTATCCCGCTTGTTAGATAAGCCAGTTGATATGGCGGTGCCGAAGGTAAGTTTGCTTCCATTTGAAGAAGTTGCAGAGCGTGTTGGCGGTTCCGAAAAAATCGTCATTGCTGTTTTTCTTCGAGTGGAAGGAGAAGCTCCCGGCAACATGTTTTTTATCATTGAAGAAGATTCGGCAAGGCGATTGTTGCGTCAGCTGCTTTCCTTAAATATTGAAGAGCAGGACGGTTATTCAGAAATGGAGCTGTCTGCTCTTTGTGAGATTGGCAATATTTTAGCAGGCTCTTATTTATCTTCATTAGCTGATTTCACTCATTTAGCAATGGCCCCCTCCGTACCCGCTATAGCAGTAGATATGGCAGGTGCCGTGCTTAGCTACGGTTTAATGCAATACGGAGAGATGGGGGACTCGGCCCTACTTATTGAAACGACCTTTTTGGAGGATTGTCAGTCGCTTGAAGGACATTTTTTCCTCATTCCAGATCCAGAGTCGTTTGAGAAAATTTTTAGGGCTTTGGGAGTCGTTAGCGAATGATACAACAAAATTTGGTCAAAGTCGGCATGGCAGATTTAAATATTGCAACGGATGGGGCGATACTCAAAACGACCGGCTTAGGTTCATGTGTTGGACTTACCTTGTATGATCCAACGCGAAAAATAGCCGGTATGGCACATGTCATGCTGCCATCTTCAGACATTGCCCGTGAGACCAAAATGAATCTAGCTAAATATGCAGATACCGCCATACCCGAGCTGCTTGATCGGATGATAGCAGCAGGTGCATACATTGAACGCATGAAAGCTAAGATGGCTGGTGGAGCTCAAATGTTTGCTATGTCTGGACACAGTGATTCGCTAAGAATTGGCCCGCGCAATGTTGAATCCTGTACAGAAATGCTTAGAAGATTCAAAATTCCGATTATCTCTCAGGATACGGGCGGAAATTTTGGTAGAACGATAGAGTTTGACAGTACTAGCGGAATGCTTTCTATAAGAAGTGTGCAATTTGGAACAAAGGAGATTTAAAATGTTCGGAACATGGCGATGGAATGTCGTATTTGGAATTTTCGGCACCGTGCTTACGGTAGCTTTCTCAATCGGTAACAATCCGATTACTGTTATGCTGCTTAGAAGTATGTATGCTTTCATCGCTTTTTTTGTTCTTGCGTATGGAGTACGGGCAATATTGGCATACATCCTTCAACCGCCAGCACTAATAGGCTCGGAAATTGAAGATGAAGAAGGAAAAGGCAGTCAGCTAGATTTACAGACACCTGATGAATCAGAAGATATCAATCAATTGTTGAAATCACAGATTAAAGATGGTGCTGGCAAGCAGCCAATCGAAACTCAGAAAGATGATGCAAGCGATTTTCGTCCGTTAAATCCTCCGCAATTGTTAAATACAAAAAATACACAGCCTGAAGAATTGGTTAAAGCCATTCGTCACCTGACAGGAGAGTGAGTCGATGATTGAGCAGAAGACCCCTCATTTGACAAACTTGCAGATGTGGCAAGCCTGGAGAGAACAAGGCGATTTGGAAGCGAAAAAAACGTTGATTGAACAATATTTGCCGCTGGTTGATTATGTAACGAATCGAATGGCCATTGGACTCCCGAAAAACGTCATTAGAGATGACCTTGCAAGCAATGGCGTAATGGGTCTTATTGATGCAATTGAAAAATTTGATTACGGCCGCGGCTTGCAGTTTGAAACGTATGCGTCATGGCGCATTCGCGGCGCTATTATAGATGGCTTAAGACAAGGTGACTGGGTCCCGCGTTCTGTGCGAGAAAAGGCCAAACGAGTAGAAGAGGCATATCAGCATTTAGAGCAGCAGTACTTGCGTTCTGTGACAGATGCAGAAATTAGCCGCTATCTTGATGTAACGGAGAAAGAATTCATTAATATGCTGCAAGATATTGCGGTTACAACGGTTTGCTCATTGGAAGACCCGATTCGTGAAGAGGAATCGGAGACAAGAATGTCTTTGCTAGTGGACGATAAAGCGAAAAACCCGGATCATAAGGTTCATGAGTTTTATTTGAAAGAATCATTGGTTAAAGGGATTGAAAAACTTACGGAAAAGGAACGAACAGTCGTTTCTCTCTTCTATTATGAGGAATTATCATTAAGTGAAATTGCTGAAGTAATGTCACTATCACCGTCGAGAATATCCCAGCTCCATTCTAAAGCGATTTTGAGGCTGCGAGGAGCTTTGGCTAAGCATAAAGATCAACTCATGCAACATTAAAAGGGGGGAGCTACGTGGAAAATCTTCAATTAGAATCATACCTACGCATACAGACATCTGCCGATAATTTGTCTGCATTTTTAACCTTTAGCAGGATTTCGGACGAATTCGAATGTAACGGCGATGAGCTAGAACGATTCTTGCATAGCAAGGGGATCGTTTTTGGCCTTCGAAAAGAAGTTCTGAGTCAGATTGGCACTAATCCTCTCGCATATTTCAAAGAACAAACACTTGTTGCGCAAGGGCAGTCTCCTACACCTGGTAAAGACGGATATGTGAAGCTAGTTTATGATATGGATAAAAATGTGAACGCCCCAACGGAGCTCGAAGATGGGAAGGTTGACTTTAAAGAAGTTGTTCAGCTGAAAAATGTCAAGCGTGGTCAATTGATTGCTGAGCGATTCGAGCCTACAGCAGGTCCTGTTGGCAGGACGGTAACGGGAGAAGAAATTGCTCCTAGGCTCGGCAAGCACGTTAGATTTAAAGTAGGCAAAAATGTCGTTTTGAACAATGAGCAGACGGCTATGTATTCGGCAATTGACGGCTTGATTTCGCTTACTGAAAAAGAAAAAATTAATGTGTTTCCTGTTTACGAAGTAAACGGCGATGTGGATTATAGTGTCGGCAATATTGATTTTGTTGGTACAGTAGTCATCAGAGGCAATGTTCTTAGCGGATTCAGGGTTAAAGCTTCGGGCGATATCCGAGTTATTGGCGGAGTTGAAGGGGCAGAAATCGAATCAGAAGGCTCTGTTGAAATTACAGGCGGAATATTGGGAAGCAACAAAGGTTTTGTAAAAGCTGGACGAAACGTCCGGAGCTCATTTATACAAGAAGGCAATGTTATCGCGGGCGAAGAGGTGCTGGTATCTCAGAGCATCATGCATTCGCATGTAAAAGCCGGAAAAAATGTTGTGTGCTCTGGCGCTAAAGGATTGATCGTAGGCGGACTTGTACAAGCAGGTGACCTTGTCAGCGCGCGAACGATTGGCAACTCGATGTCCACAGCCACAACCATTGAAGTAGGCGTAAACCCTGAATATCGTTCGGAGCTGCTCGAGCTAAGAACGAGGTTAAGGCAGAACATGGATAATTTAGATAAAACGGATAAAGCGCTTGTTATTTTGGATCAATTAGCTGTGACAGGGAAATTAACTCCTGAGAAGCTGGCATTGCGCGTTAAGCTGACCGCCACAAAACGTCAGACCGTGCTTGAGAATGATGAGACGAGAAGCCGTATTCTTGAGATAGAGAAAACGCTGGAGAACACAGATCGATCGAAGATCGATGTCAGCAATATTGTATTTGGCGGAACAAAAATTGTAATTGGCAGGTACACAAAGTTTGTGAAGGATTCAGCACAGCGGGTGACCTTCCGTTATTCCGAAGGGGATATCGTCTTAGTTCCTTATACCAAATAACGGTTGAAATTGATGAATGGCGCAAAGGGGTGAGCAGATATGACGTTCAAATCCATTGATTTGCAGATGTCTGTACCACGAACGCAAGAATTCAGCGGCATGCATGGACAAGCGATGCATAAACCTGTAGCTGATCAAAATACGTTGGCCAATCAGTCCGCCAAACAAACAGAGCTTCTAAGAGGGAAAAACACAGCGATCGAGCAATCAAACGGACTTCATATTCGCAGTGATCAAGAAGGTCAGCAAGGTAACGCTTATCAGCAGGCAAAACGTAAGCGTACACAGTTATCCTCGGATGTTGATGAACAGGAGGCGGCTCCTACACATCCGTACAAAGGCCATAGGCTTGATATTAAGTTATAAAATGAAGGCATCATATGAAAGGCAGGCTATGAACGATGCAGCCATACTTGCAATATATCGTATTACTAGGAGCGGTTGTTATTGTCGGTGCCTTTGTAATGCCTCGTAAGAAGCAGGATACAGCTCTACCGTCACAATCGATGCAAAACATGGAAACCGCGCTGGAGCAGTTTATGGAGAACATGGAGAAGGATAATGAGGATCTCGTGCTCCTCGTTAGAACTGCTCAGCAAGAATCGAAATTAGATGCGGATCGCAAGGAGCAGCGTATTGTAGAATTGGAGCGGAAATGCGAACAGCTCACAGAGCAGTTGCAAAAGAAAATGTCCGAGTCCACGGCCTACATTCGTCCAGTGGAAACCCCATTGCCAGCGGTCTCATTAAATTCGAATGAACAACTTGTTAAAGATGCGTCTGTTGTTGAACATATTATAGAAGAGACAGTTCGGATGAACACCATCCAGGACAGATATAAAGAGCTGTTTACACTTTATGAGCAAGGGAAATCGATTGAAGCGATATCCAAAAAGCTTGGTATGAACAAAGGTGAGGTACAGCTTATTATACAGCTTGCTAAGCAGGAGGATTCTGTCCATGCTTAAAAGTCGAGTATTTCTTATGGGATTAGGTGCAGGTATCATCATTGGCGCTTTGTTGTTCCAGCTCATGCTCTCTGGCGAGCAAAGCAGGCAAAGGCTAAGTGACTTAGGAAAAGAGTCAGATGAGAAGCTGTACACTCAACTAGAAGTTGATGCTTTGTTAAAGGCAAATCAAGACTCGCTTCAGCTTAATAAGGACAACACAGGGGGACAGGAGACTAAGCCTGCTGCTGATTCTGACAAAGCTAAGGAGCAGACAAGCGAGGCGAAGACTGATAAAGCTGCGCCTACGGCTACGGCAGTCCCTGTTCAGGAACAGTCTGAGATCAAGCATGTTATAAGAATTAAAGCAGGCTCTAGTCTGACGAATACAGCAGAGCTGCTTGCTTCGAATAATATTATTAAAGATAAAACCGCTTTTGTATCAAAAATGAAAAAGTCAAAGAAGCTGGTTCGCGCCGGTTATTTTTTGTTTCATGAGGAGATAACGGTTGAAGAAGCCATTCGGATCGTAACCGGCGAGCCTTTAACATCTTCAGAAGTAAATCTTCTAACTGCCAACAAAAAATAGCTATCCTATCTTTTCTGAAACGATTGTTGCATGCGATGTGTATTTATGGTATATTAATTCACGGTGTTAAAAACGCACGCAGGTCAATTTTGTCAAACGGTGCTTCCGCCCGGCGGAAGTTTTGGCGAAAGATGCGACTAGCGGAGGAGCACTAAAAAAACCATTATAGGAGGTGTTGGAGAAATGGCGGTTATTTCCATGAAACAGCTACTAGAAGCTGGGGTACACTTCGGTCATCAGACTCGTCGTTGGAACCCGAAGATGGATCGTTATATCTTCACAGAAAGAAACGGGATTTACATTATTGATTTGCAAAAAACGGTGAAAAAAGTTGACGAAGCGTACAACTTTGTTAAATCGATCGCTGCAGACGGCGGCACTATGCTGTTCGTAGGTACGAAAAAACAAGCTCAAGATTCCGTTAAAGAAGAAGCAGAGCGTTGCGGCAACTTCTACATCAACCAACGTTGGTTGGGCGGTACTTTGACTAACTTCCAAACGATTCAAAAACGTATTGATCGTTTGAAACAACTTGAAAAATGGGCTGAAGACGGCACTTTCGAGGTTCTACCTAAGAAAGAAGTTATCATCCTTAACAAAGAAAAAGACCGTTTGGAAAAATTCCTTGGCGGTATTAAAGGAATGAAAGGTTTGCCAAGCGCGTTGTTCATTATCGACCCACGCAAAGAGCGTATTGCTGTTGCAGAAGCTCGCAAACTTGGTATCCCAATCGTTGGTATCGTTGATACGAACTGTGATCCAGACGAAATTGACTACGTAATCCCAGGTAACGATGATGCAATTCGTGCCGTTAAGTTGTTGACTTCGAAAATGGCTGATGCAATCGTTGAAGCTAACCAAGGCGAACAAACAACGGCTTAATTTAAAGGCTTTAATTAGTCAACAAAGGGTGGTCAGATGGTGATAAACCTCTCACTGCCCTTTTTTTGAATGTAAATCACTAAAAAAAACAATTAATGATTCTCGAAGCTACATAGACTTCGTGAAACCTATAGGAGGGCTTACAATGGCAGTTAGTGCTAGCGCGGTAAAAGAGCTTCGTGAAAGAACTGGAGCTGGAATGCTTGATTGCAAGAAAGCTTTGGACGAAACAAACAATGACGTTGAAAAAGCAATTGCAGTACTTCGTGAAAAAGGTTTGGCGGCAGCAGCAAATAAAGCTGGTCGTATTGCAACCGAAGGCGTAGTTGAATCGTATATTCATGCAGGCGGCCGTATCGGCGTTATCGTTGAAGTAAACTGTGAAACGGATTTCGTTGCAAAAACGGATCAATTCCGTGAGTTTGCAAGAGACGTAGCTATGCAAATCGCTGCAGCTAACCCTAAATTCGTTAGCCGTGACGAGGTTTCTTCTGAAGAGCTTGAAAAAGAGCGCGAAATTTTGAAAGCTCAAGCACTTAACGAAGGCAAGCCTGAAAAAATCGTTGAAAAAATGGTTGAAGGCCGTATCTCGAAATACTACGAAGAGTTCTGTCTTCTTGAGCAATCGTTCATTAAAGACCCAGACAAAACAATCTCCGTATTGCTTAATGAAAAAATCAGCAAAATTGGTGAAAACATTTCCATCCGTCGCTTCGTTCGTTATGAGCTTGGTGAAGGTCTAGAGAAAAAAGTTGACAATTTCGTTGAAGAAGTTATGGCTCAAGTTAAACATTAATCCGAACGCACAGGCGGGGCGGGGCGTCCGCCCCGCCTGCTTGTATGATTAGAACATATTTGAAGGACCTCATTTACTGAGGTGCATGATGGAGGTATTAACGTTGGAGCATCCTGTGTATAAACGTATCGTTTTGAAAGTAAGCGGTGAATCATTGTCTGGTCAGGAAGGTTATGGCATTGAAGCGACGGTCATATCTTCAATTGCTGATCAGGTGAAGGAAGTCGTAGCACTTGGCATAGAAGTGGCCATCGTTGTCGGAGGCGGCAACATTTGGCGTGGAATTGCAGGTTCTGCAAAAGGCATAGACCGTGCAACAGCTGATTACATGGGAATGCTGGCTACTCTTATGAATTCACTTGCACTTCAAGATGCACTGGAACAAATCGATGTACCTACTCGCGTACAAACATCGATCGCGATGCAACAAATCGCTGAACCGTACATCAGACGTCGTGCTATCCGTCATTTGGAAAAAGGACGCGTCGTAATCTTTGCTGCAGGAACTGGTAATCCATTTTTCTCAACAGATACAACAGCAGCGCTTCGCGCAGCTGAGATCGAAGCAGAAGTAATATTAATGGCGAAAAACAAAGTGGATGGCGTATATTCTGCTGATCCATTTAAAGATAGCACAGCTGAGAAATTTGAGGAGCTTACATACCTCGACATGCTTAACCGTAATCTAGGCGTAATGGATTCAACCGCAGCTTCACTTTGCATGGATAATAATATTCCTCTTATCGTATTTGCGATTACAGAGAAAGGGAATATTAAACGCGTCGTGCTGGGTGAGAAAATCGGAACGATAGTGAGAGGAAGTGCGAAATAATGCCACAAGAGCTGAAAAAAAACGCAGAAGAACGTATGGATAAAGCGATTTCCGCGCTAAAACGTGATTTGTCGTCTTTGCGCGCTGGTAAAGCTAATTCATCTTTGCTTGACCGTATTCAAGTGGAATACTACGGCGCAATGACGCCTGTCAATCAACTTGCTAACATCAGTACGCCAGACTCTCGTACGTTGTTCATTCAACCATGGGACAAATCGTCGATGTCGGCAATCGAGAAAGCGATTATGAAATCGGATCTTGGACTGACACCTTCCAATGACGGTGCATCGATTCGTCTTTCTATCCCACCGCTTACAGAAGAGCGCCGGGCAGAGCTTGTGAAAACTTCGAAAAAGCTTGGCGAAGAAGCAAAGGTAGCTATTCGCAATATTCGTCGGGATGCTAACGACAGCGTGAAAAAACTTGAGAAAACAACAATTTCTGAAGATGAATCACGTGGTCACCAAGAGGATATTCAGAAGGCAACTGATAAATTTATTGCTGAAGTAGATAAAGTGCTTGTTGCCAAAGAAAAAGAAATTATGGAAGTATAATAATCTCTGGGCCCCTCCGATAGGTGGGGTTTGGTTTTGATTTCGGTTGGGAGGAAGTAAGATGATCGAGCGACTTTGGGCCAAATTAGGCAAATCGTCCTTACAGCCGACTGATTCTGTGGCCTCAGAAAATGTGCCTGAGCATGTTGCAATTATAATGGATGGGAACGGCCGTTGGGCTAAAGATCGTGGATTGCCACGTATGGCTGGTCATCATTCCGGCATGAAAGCGGTCAAACGTATTACCATTGCAGCGGATCGGTTAGGCGTCAAATATTTGACGTTATATGCGTTTTCAACGGAAAACTGGAAGAGACCTAAAGCTGAAGTGGATTTTCTTATGAAGCTTCCGCAGCAATTTCTTGAAATTGAATTAGAAGAATTGATAGCCAACAACGTGCAGGTTCGCATGATGGGACATAAAGAGGATTTGCCTTCATTTACGATCAGTGCAGTTGAAGAAGCCATTATAAAGACCGCTAACAATACAGGGCTAGTTCTAAACTTTGCCTTAAACTATGGAAGCCGTAAGGAAATGCTTGAAGCTGTGAAAAGCATCGCATCTGAGGTTCAGCAAGGAAATCTTGCAATCGATGATATCGATGATAAAGTAATGGCCGATCGTTTGCTTACAAGTGGATTGCCTGATCCAGATTTGCTCATTCGTACAAGCGGTGAATTGCGATTAAGTAATTTTATGATGTGGCAGCTTGCTTATAGTGAATTGTGGTTTACGGATGTGTATTGGCCTGAATTTACGGAAGCGCATTTTCAAGAAGCGATTTTGGAGTATCAGCGCCGCGCGCGTCGATATGGTGGATTGTAGCTTCAAGCGACGGAGTGTGACTTTTCATTGAGACAACGATTGATTACTGGAATTGTAGCAGGTGCAGGCTTCATAGGTTTAACAATAGCAGGCGGATGGTTATATACAACTCTCCTCGTATTGCTAGCTATTATTGGTTTTACTGAATATGCGCGAATGAATGGTGTAGCATGGTCGCATCCGTCAACTTTGCTCGGATATGCGGGTGTGCTACTGTTTGTGCTACCATGGTCTGATTGGGGTATTGTTATTCCATCTTTCCTGACTATTGTTTGGATGCTGGCCTTCTTGCTGCTTGCCCTAACCGTGATTACCAAAAATAAAACGACAATTGATGGCGCCGCACTTATGTTGCTAGGCGCTTTATATGTAGGTTACGGCTTTTCAGCAATGGGCGAAGCTCGTCAAATTGAGGAGCATGGCCTATTGTGGACGTTTTTGTCCTTTGGCTGTATTTGGGCTTCGGATATCGGTGCTTATTTTACTGGACGAGCCATTGGGAAAACGAAGCTATGGCCTTCAATCAGCCCGAACAAAACGATCGAAGGCGCCTTAGGCGGCGTATTGTTATCCTTAATCGTATCGGCAGTATTCGCACTCACGATGCCCGATTTTATTGATTTGCCAAAAGCTTTGCTAATCGGTTTAATTGCCGCTGTAGCTGGACAGTTTGGGGATTTGATTCAATCTGCTTATAAACGTGTGAGAGATATAAAGGATACAGGTACGCTTCTGCCAGGACATGGTGGAGTGCTCGACCGATGCGATAGCTGGCTAATCGTATTTCCGCTGTTAGTGCTTACTGGGCTGCTGCCTGTATAAGTCAGGAGGATTTTGTGTGAAAAAAATAAGTATATTAGGTTCGACAGGTTCAGTCGGAACACAGACGCTGGACGTTATTGCCCATGATCCTGATCGTTATCAGGTTGTTGCCTTGTCCGCTGGTGCGAATGTCGATTTGATTATAGAGCAAGCCAAACAATTTAAACCTTCGCTCGTTAGCTTGGCTTCCAAAGCAGACGCAGAAGCCGCTCGTCCCCATATGCCGCCTGGAACAAAGGTTGTCTATGGCGAAGAAGGACTTGTTGAAGTAGCCGCTGGGACGGACGCTGATGTCGTTGTGACAGCAATTATGGGAAGCAGAGGGCTGCCGGCAACATTGGCGGCGATTGATGCGGGGAAAATGATCGGTTTGGCGAATAAAGAGACACTCGTAACGGCTGGTCATATCGTAATGGAACGTGCGAAACAGCGCGGAGTATCGATTTTGCCGATAGACAGTGAACATTCGGCGATTTTTCAATGCTTAAACGGCGAAGATCGCAAATCTATCAATCAAATTACATTAACAGCCTCCGGCGGCTCCTTTCGTGATCGCACAAGAGAACAGCTTGAGGGTGTAACAGTAGCTGAAGCGCTAAATCATCCCAATTGGTCGATGGGCGCAAAAATTACGATTGATTCAGCGACTATGGTTAATAAAGGGCTGGAAGTTATTGAGGCAAGATGGCTGTTCGATGTTACATACGATCAAATAGGTGTCATTATTCATCCGGAGAGCATCATTCATTCTTATGTGGAGTTTACCGATCACAGCATAATCGCGCAGCTTGGAATGCCGGATATGCGAGTACCGATTCAATATGCGTTGTCATATCCGGAACGGAATGTAACCCCGACAAGCAGGCTGAACCTGGCACAAATCGGAAAGCTGCATTTTCGCGAGATGGATTTTGAAAGATATCCATGTCTAAGGCTGGCATTCGAGTGCGGGAAGCTAGGTCAATCAGCTCCTGCAGTATACAATGCTGCAAACGAGGTTGCGGTGGCACGGTTTTTGAAGGGTGAAATTACGTTTCTTGACATTGAACGGATATTGGAAACGGTCGTTGGCAAGCACGAAGCAGCTGATATCAATGATTTGCAGATGATCTCAGAAGTGGACGCTTGGGCAAGACAGCTGGCCCAATCCGTATAATATCGGTTAAATTCCGGTTCTCTTGTATCGGACGGGAGAATAATGATAATCTATGTACAGGCCGTAACGAACAGGAGGCTTCAGCTTAATGCACATGATTCAAGTTGTTTTCTTGACCATACTCGTTTTTTTCGTGATCGTAACGATCCATGAATGGGGTCATTACTATTTCGCAAAACGCGCAGGCATATTGGTGCGAGAATTCGCAATTGGCTTCGGGCCGAAGCTTTTTTCGGTAAAACGTGGCGAGACGAGATATACGCTTCGATTAATACCTGCCGGCGGTTTCGTTCGAATGGCGGGAGAAGATCCAGAAATTGTTGATGTCCAGCCCGGTCAAACGATCGCGGTTCGTCTGAAAGACAATAAAGTGACTAGACTTTATTTGGATCGTCTTGATGACCGCAGCGGTGTTATTCGCGGAGAAATCGTGGCGATCGATCTTGAGCGCAAGCTATCTGTTACACTTGACGTAGAAGGGGAAAACGAGATTTTCTCGGTACACCCTACTGCTTTGATGATCACAAAAGGCAAAGAAACACAAATCGCGCCGCTCGACAGACAATTTGGCAGCAAAACAGTAGCGCAGCGTGCACTTGCTATTTTTGCTGGCCCTATGATGAACTTTGTGCTTGCATTTGTATTGTTTGCTACCTACATTCAGTTAGCAGGTGTTCCTGTTGAGTCGCCTGATAAGCTGCTTGTTAATGAAATATCAGAAGGCATGCCAGCTGATAAAGTAGATTTGAAAAAGGGCGATGTCATCGATGCAGTCAACGGCATCAAAATCGGAGCTGATTTTGATAAAATGATCGCGATTATCGGTAAATCACCGAATGTTCCTGTTAAAATGGATATTATTCGTGACGGCAAAGCTCAGCAAGTTGTTATAACACCTGAACCGAATAAAGAGGGTGTAGGCAAGGTTGGGATCAGTGCCGCATTGCCAACACGTCCGGCTACTTTCTCTGAAACGTTCACAGGCGCAGGCAAGCTCATGAAAAACATGACAGTAAGCATTTTTGAAGGCTTCAAGAAGCTTATTTTCGGAGAGTTCAAGCTTGATGATCTTGGCGGACCTGTGCGAACAGCAGAAGTCACGAGCCAGATTGCTCAGCAAGGCATTGCTCAGTTAACATCATGGACAGCACTGCTAAGCTTGTATTTAGGAATATTTAATTTGCTGCCGATTCCTGCCCTTGATGGAAGCCGCCTCATATTCCTCGGAATTGAAGCGATTAGACGCCGGCCGATTGATCCGAACCGTGAGAGCATGGTACATTTTGTCGGTTTCGCGCTCATCATGTTATTAATGCTCGTAGTAACTTATAATGATATTTTACGATTGGTAAAAGGGGAGTAAATAGTCGCTTATGTCTAAGGATAAACAGTTTGTTACAGAAATCACGCCTCAAAGCGAGGATTTCTCCAGATGGTATATTGATGTTATTAAAAAAGCCGAGCTTATGGATTATTCGCCTGTAAGAGGCTGTATCGTATTCCGTCCTGAGGGATATGAGCTTTGGGAAAATATTCAGCGTGATCTTGATCGCCGCTTTAAGGAGACGGGACATCGCAATGCGTATTTCCCGCTCTTTATTCCTGAGAGCTTTTTCCAGAAAGAAAAAGAGCATGTTGAAGGCTTTAATCCCGAGCTGCCTTGGGTAACTGAAGCAGCTGGCGAGAAGCTCGAAGAACGCCTTGCTATTCGTCCAACATCGGAAACGATGTTTGGACACATGTATTCCAAATGGATTCAATCGTACCGCGATCTTCCGCTGCTCATTAACCAATGGGCAAACGTCGTTCGCTGGGAGAAGCGCACAATGCCATTCCTTCGTACGAGTGAGTTTTTGTGGCAAGAAGGCCATACTGCGCATGAAACAGAAGAGGAAGCGCGTCAAGAGACGATGCAGATGCTTGATGTTTACACGCAGTTCGTTGAAGAATTCCTTGCTATCCCTGTAATCAAAGGTGAAAAAACGCCTTCTGAGCGGTTCGCTGGTGCGGTTGATACGTATTCGATCGAAGCGATGATGAAGGACGGGAAGGCTGTTCAAGCCGGAACATCGCATTATTTGGGTACGAAGTTTGCAGTTGCTTTTGATATTAAATTCCTTGATCGTGAGAATACATTGCAATTCGCTCATACAACTTCTTGGGGCGTGAGCACAAGACTAATCGGCGCCCTTATTATGGTTCACGGCGATGATCGTGGTCTGGTGCTGCCTCCAAAAGTTGCTCCAACACAAGTGGTTATGATTCCAATTGGCCCTGCAAAAATGCGCGAGCAGGTTGTTGGCCGTGTGGATGAGCTTTATGCAGAGCTTAAGAAAGCCGGTATTCGCGTACGCGTGGACGATCGTGCTGACGTGAGCCCAGGCTGGAAGTTCAACGAATATGAGATGCGCGGTGTTCCACTACGCCTTGAACTTGGACCGCGTGATATGGAAAATGGACAAGTTGTGCTTGTTTCCAGAGTTACTGGAGAGAAGCGTATTGTACAGCAAGCTAATCTTCTAGCAGAAATAGAAACTATGCTTGAAGAAACGCATCAAGAAATGTTTAATCGTGCGAAGCAGTTCCGTATTGACAACTCTCGTTCGGTTGAAACGCTTGATGAAATGAAAAGCTTTTTGGAAGAACAGCGCGGCTTCGTAGAAGCTGGCTGGTGCGGCTCAGCTGCTTGCGAGAAGCAGGTCAAGGAAGAAACTGGAGCGACAAGCCGGAATATTCCATTTGCCCCTGAATCGCACAAAGAAACATGTCTCGTATGTGGAGATCCATCCAAACATACTGTTGTATTTGCAAGAGCTTATTAAGGACTGAAGCTAGTTCGGTTCGGATCTTAAGGAGTGGTATTTTATGAGCCAAACCGCAAAAAAACGGCAGAGTTTTGAAATGCTTTTACAGCATATTCAGCTGCCGCAAGAACTTATACAAACCTATTTTCAAGATGGATATATAGATCAAGTTATCGTTAGCAACAGCAATCAAGAATGGACGTTTTGCATCCGCAAAACGTCCATGGTGCCTTTACAGGCCTATAATGGGCTATGCCAGGCGGCTAGAATGAAGTTTGAGTCTATCGCTGCAGTCAGTTTCTTGCTGATTTATGATCCTGTTGTAGAGACTGAATCCATTGTGCTGCAATACTGGGGTTTGTTCATGGAGTGGGCACAGCGCGAGATCGCTTCCGTAAATGGATGGCTGCAGAAATCTTCGATCACGGTTGAAGGAGACTTGCTAACTCTATCTCTCCTTGACAATACGGGATTGGATCTCGCTCGGAAGAAACGATTGGATGATGAAATTATTCGTTTCTTTAATGAAAATTTCCAGCGCGCATGCAAAGTGAAAATGATCGTCAGCGAATCCAGGCAAGAAATTTTGGATGAATTCTCTCTTCGTATGGTGCAGGAAGAACGGGAATATGTGCAGGAGCTGATGGCGAGCGCGCAATCCGAGTCTGAGCTCGTCGATGAGAGTGAAATCAAGCTGGCGGTTGGTTATGATATTCGGGAAGAGCCGGTTCCATTGATGAATATCATCGAAGAAGAGAAAAAAATTACAGTACAAGGCGCGGTATTCGGCCTCGAAGTGAAAGAGCTTCGTAACGGAAGCACATTGTTTACGTTCAATGTAACTGACTTCTCCGACTCTATCGCGATGAAGATGTTTGCGAAGACGAAGGACGATGTGAAAATATTGAACCAGCTTGCCAATGGCAAGTGGGTCAAAGCTCGCGGGCGCATAGAATATGATCGCTTCATGCAAGAACCGGAGCTTGTGATGATGCCGAATGATTTGCATGAGGTCAGAACACCTGCTGAGCGTATGGATAAAGCGGAGGAAAAGCGAGTCGAATTTCATCTCCATACAACCATGAGCGCTATGGATGCGGTAACTCCGGTAGATGTCTATGTAAAGACGGCTGCCAAATGGGGACATAAGGCGATTGCAGTAACGGACCATAGCAATGTTCAATGTTATCCGGATGCGAATAAGTCAGCCAAAAAACACGGCATAAAAGTGCTTTTTGGTGTTGAAGCGAACATCGTGAACGACGCAGTGCCAATGGTGCTGGAATCAAGACCTGAACCGCTTGCGACAGCAACTTATATTGTTTTCGATATAGAGACAACGGGCCTTTCCGTTATTAATAACAAAATTATTGAGCTTGCCGGCGTTAAAATGCGTGATGGCAAAGAGATTGATCGTTTCTCTACCCTTATTGATCCGCATGAAAAAATTCCTTACCACATTACGCAGTTGACTAACATCAATGATGATATGGTAAAAGGGCAGCCGGATATTGAGCCTAAGCTTAGAGAATTTATTGAATTCATTGGTGATGATGTTCTTGTCGCCCACAATGCAAGATTTGATATTGGCTTTATTCAAGCCAACTGCAAAGCTTTCGGCATGCCGGAAGTGAAAAATCCAGTGCTCGATACGCTGGAACTCGCACGATTTATTTTTCCAACGCTCAAAAATCATCGTTTGAATACGTTAGCAGATAAATATAAGGTTAGTCTCGACAACCATCACCGCGCTGTAGACGATTCCCTTGCTCTTGGCGGCGTGTTGTATGGCTTGATTGCAGATGCAGCTGAGCGAAATATTACGAATCTACATCAGCTAAATGACTATGTAGGCATTGATTTATCTAATTCTCGGCCTTTCCACAGCAATATTTATGCACTTAATGCTGTTGGGAAGAAAAATTTATTCAAGCTTATTTCCATCTCACATACTGAACATTTCAAACGGGTAGCTACGATACCAAAAACGAAGCTTGTTGCACACCGTGAAGGCTTGCTCGTTATTTCTGGCTGTGAGAAAGGTGAGTTTTTCGAAACCGTTCTGAATAAGTCGTATGAGGAAGCGCTGGAGGTTGCACGTTTCTATGATGTGCTTGAAATCCAGCCAATTGATTTCTACATGCACTTAGTTGAGAAGGGGCTAGTAGGCAGCCGAGCTGAGATTGAGCAGGCGCATCGCCGGATTTGCCAAATCGGGGATGAGCTGGGCAAGCCGGTTATTGCTACAGGAAACGTTCATTACTTGAATCCGCGCGACAAAATGTATCGTGACATAACGATTCATGGGATCACTGGTTTTAGCCCGCTTAAGAGTATTCGCAAGCCAGATGCTCATTTCCGTACAACGGAAGAAATGCTGGAGGAATTTGCATTTTTAGGGGAAGCAAGAGCTCGTGAGGTCGTCATTACGAATACAGTTGAGCTTGCTGATCGATTTGAGCCGTATGATATGTTCCCTACTGGACTATTTGCTCCAATTATTGAGGGTGCCGACGAGGAAATTCGCAACACTTGTTATGACACAGCGAAGTCGATGTATGGGGAAGATCTTCCTCAGGTCGTTATCGACAGGCTGGAGAAAGAACTTATTCCTATTATCAAATTTAAGTTTTCTGCCAACTACTTGATCTCGGAGAAGCTTGTTAAGAAATCGAACGCAGATGGATATTTGGTCGGCTCACGGGGATCGGTTGGTTCCTCGGTCGTTGCCACATTCCTGGGTATTTCAGAGGTTAATCCGCTGCCTGCTCATTACTTGTGCAAAAACTCGGATTGCAAGCATAGCGAATGGTTTTTGGACGGAAGTATTCCGAGCGGCTTCGATTTACCGGACAAATTATGTCCGAAATGCGAGAAGCCGATGAAGGGTGAAGGACAGGATATTCCGTTCGAAACCTTCCTTGGCTTCAAAGGCGATAAAGTTCCCGATATCGATTTGAACTTCTCCGGAGACTATCAACCGATTGCTCATAACTATACAAAAATATTGTTTAGCGAGAAGTGTGTGTTCCGTGCAGGAACGATTGGTACGGTTGCAGAGAAAACGGCCTATGGTTTCACTAAGAAGTATGAGGAAGAGCATGGCAAGAAATGGCGCGGTGCTGAACTTGCCAGACTTGCTAGTGGCTGTACGGGTGTAAAACGAAGCACGGGACAGCATCCAGGCGGTATCGTCGTTGTTCCCGATTATATCGATGTTGAAGATATAACACCTGTTCAATTTCCAGCAGACGATGTGAATGCGGAATGGAAGACAACTCATTTTGACTATCACGCGTTTGATGAAAACTTGCTTAAGCTCGATATTCTGGGGCACGATGATCCGACAATGATGCGGATGCTGCAGGATTTGACCGGCGTTGATCCAACGTCAATACCGATGAATGATCCTAAAGTCATGAGCATGTTCAACTCGACCAAAGCACTTAACGTGCCAGGCGAGCAAATTCGCTCTTCGGTAGCCACTTACGGAGTGCCGGAAATGGGAACGAAGTTCGTTCGTCAAATGCTTCAAGAGACGCAGCCTTCTTCGTTTGCCGATTTGCTGCAAATTTCCGGATTGTCTCATGGCACGGGAGTTTGGCTAGGAAATGCACAAGAGCTGATCAAGAACGGCACTTGCAACATCAAGACGGTAATTGGTTGCCGGGATGATATCATGTTGTTCTTGATTTATAAAGCTGGAATGGACGCTGGACTTGCATTTAAAATTACGGAAAGTGTACGTAAAGGTAAAGGCTTGACGCCAGAGTGGATCGAAGAGATGAAGCGATGCAAGGTGCCTCAGTGGTACATTGATTCTTGCCTGCGCATCGAGTATATGTTCCCGAAAGCACATGCCGCGGCCTACGTAATTTCGGCAGTTCGCACCGCCTATTTCAAGCTTTATCATCCAATAGAGTATTACGCTACTTACTTTACAGTAAGATCGGACGATTTTGATTTGGAGCTGCTTTGCCAAGGATATGATGCGATCTTGCGTAAGCTGATCGAGATTGAAGCCAAAGGATTTAATGCGCTCCCTAAAGAGAAAAACATGGTGTCGCAGCTGGAAATGTCACTTGAGATGACGGCGCGCGGCTTCTCCTTTAAGCCGATCGATCTGTATCGTTCTGACGCGACGAAGTTTCTTGTAGATGGGGATTCCCTTATTCCGCCATTTGCTGCCATTGCGGGAATTGGCGATAACGCCGCACGTAATATCGCAGCCTCAAGAGACGATGGCGAGTACTTGTCAATCGAGGATTTCCAAATGAAATCAAAGGCGACAAAAACGATTATTGAGGTTCTTGGAAACATGGGCTGCTTCCGTGGATTGCCTGAATCTAATCAGCTTTCACTGTTCTAGAAGCGGCTTGAATAGAAAAGATTTCTTGTCACTATAGTGCGGTTATGTTATAATTTTTCTGGCAATGATGATTATAAAGACTTTGATGCAGAAGAGTGGGGAAACCCACTCTTTACGTTTTGTTAATGGCAAAATGGCATAGTGCGTATAAACAGGAGGTCAACTGAATTTGAGTACATCCAAAATCAAAGCCGCTGTCCAGGAAATGGTTTCACCATACCTCAGCAGCAATGGATTTGAACTGGTTGATATTGAGTATGTAAAAGAAGGAAGCAATTATTTCCTTCGTATTTTCGTAGATAAAGAAGGCGGCATCGACATCGATGACTGCGGTCGTATCAGCGAATTCATAAGTGAGCAATTGGACAAAAACGATCCAATTACAGATGTTTATTTCTTGGAAGTATCTTCCCCAGGAGCAGAAAGACCGCTTCGGAATGAAGATGAAGTACGTAAAGCAATCGGTAAGCACGTTTACATAACGACATATGAACCGATTAGCGGCGCTAAAGAATTTGAGGGGCTGCTACTTGCATTTGATGGAGAAAATGCAGTCGTTCGTACAGCCAAAAAGGAATATACCATTCCTTACGATAAGGTGGCTGGCGCCAGACTCGCAATCGTGTTCTAAATATTCGTTTCTATATTGAAAGGGGGAAATCCAGTCCAATGAGTATGGATTTTATTGAAGCACTACAAGAAATAGAAAGAGACAAAGGGATTACCAAGGATGTGCTCCTTGAAGCCATTGAGGCTGCTCTTATCTCCAGCTACAAAAGAAATTTTAATACCGCTCAAAATGTACGCGTCGATATTAACCGTCATACTGGTGTTATCAAAGTATACGCCCGCAAGACTGTTGTTGATGAAGTACTAGATCCGCGTCTGGAAATTACAGTGGAGGCTTCAAGAGAAATCAATCCTCATTATCAGCTTGACGATATTGCGGATATTGAAGTTACGCCGCGTGATTTCGGACGTATCGCTGCTCAAACAGCGAAGCAGGTTGTTACTCAGCGTATTCGTGAGGCTGAGCGCGGACTGATTTATAATGCTTTTATCGATAAAGAGGAAGATATCGTTAACGGTATCGTTCAACGTCAGGATGTTCGCAATTTATTTGTGGATCTAGGCAAGGTTGAGGCTGTATTGCCTTTGACTGAGCTTATGCCAACTGATAAGTTTAAGCATGGTGACCGCGTGAAGTCGTATATCACGAAAGTTGAGAACACGACTAAAGGTCCTCAAATCATTTTATCCCGCACGCATCCTGGCCTTTTAAAACGTTTGTTCGAGCTTGAAGTGCCTGAGATCTATGACGGAGTAGTAGAAATTCGTTCGGTTGCTCGTGAAGCTGGCTTCCGTTCAAAGATTGCGGTTCATTCCCGTAACTCCGAGGTTGATCCAGTCGGTTCATGTGTTGGCCAAAAAGGACTGCGCGTTCAGACGATCGTAAACGAGCTTAAAGGTGAAAAAATCGATATCGTTCGTTGGTCTGAAAGCGTGGATGAATATGTTGCGAATGCTCTTAGCCCATCAAAGGTGCTAGAGGTTATCGTATTCGAACAAGAGAAGATGGCCAGAGTAATCGTGCCGGATTACCAACTATCGCTTGCGATCGGTATTAAAGGTCAGAATGCAAGGCTTGCTGCCAAGCTGACTGGCTGGAAAATCGATATTAAGAGCGAAACGCAGGCAGAGCAGGAGTATGGACGTCCGAAATCAATGACTACGGTCATGCATCAGGATTCAGTATCCATCGACTAATCTGAATTTTTCAACAGATACGCGTCAATTCAGCTGGCAGAGGAGGGGTGTACAATGAGACCGAGAAAAGTACCGCTTCGCAAATGCGTCGCTTGTCAGGACATGATGCCGAAGAAGGAGCTCATTCGGATTGTGCGGACACCGGCCGAAGAGGTGCAGATTGACCTGAAAGGCAAACAAGCTGGCCGCGGTGCATATTTATGCGGTAAAGTCAGTTGCTTTAAATTAGCGAAGAAATCCAAGGCGCTTGATCGAGCACTGAAGCAGCATGTTGGTGAACACATTTACGATCAACTTGAGCAGGATTTTATAGCGGTAGAGGAACAGTTTATTGCTGGTAAGGAGCTGATAAGCGATGAAGCAGAATAAGAGCTTATCACAGCTTGGCATGGCAATGCGTGCCGGAAAGCTGATTACAGGCGATGAAATTGTCCTCAAAGCTGTAAGAAATAAACAAGTGCATCTCGTTATCCTTGCAGGAGATGCTTCAGACAATACGAAAAAAAAGTTTCGTGACAAATGCAACACCTACGGAATACAACTCGCCGAAGCATTCGACCGTGAGCAACTAGGAAAGGCGATTGGTAAGCCAGAACGGGTTGTAATAGCGGTAACCGATGCGCAATTCGGAAAAATGATTGCGAGTCATCTGAGCCATAATACGGAGGTGGATCATATTGGACAATAAACAAGACAGCAAGGACAATAAAGATAAGCTGCGCGTTTACGAGTATGCCAAGTCACTTAATATGAGCAGCAAAGAAATCATAACGATCCTAAAAAGACTTGATTTGCCAGTCAATAACCATATGAGTGTCATGGAAAACGAAATGGTAAATAAGGTTGAAGGTTTTTTCCGCAATATTAAACAAAATGCCGCTGCAAAGCGCGCGCAAGAAACAACAAATGTAACGGTTTCTTCCGCTCAACCTACTGCCAACAAGCCGCAATCGCAGCAGCCACAACAGCAGGAGAAGAAGCCGCAGCCAGTACAAGAAAATAAAAATACGAATCAAGACAGACAGGGGCCTATGAATTCTATTAATACGAAACCACAAACAACCCAACAGCAGTCAGAACAAAGACCAGCAGGACAACAAACAAGTCGTCCAGCATCACAATCAAGCAGCAACCGTCCATCACAAGGCAGTTCTAATTCGAGCCGTCCAAGCCAAGGACAAGGCGGACAAGGTAATCGCCCAGCGGGTTCTAACGCGGGTTCAAGCCGTCCATCACAAGGTCAAGGCGGTCAAAGCAGTCGTCCAGCATCATCTGGACAAAGCCGTCCTTCACAAGGCGGACAAAGCAATACTGGCAGCCGTCCAAGCGCTCCGCGTTCAGACGCAAGCAGCCGTCCAGCACCATCAGGCCAAAGTCGTTTCGACTCTAAGCCAGCACAAGGTCAAGCGCGCGGTAACGACAACAGAAACGCAAGACCTGGCCAAAAAAGATTTGAAGACGGCAAACCAGGCGGCTTCAGAGGCAACAATGGCCGTGGTGGTCAAAAAGGTCGCGGCGGCAAGTTCCAACAACAACCGCCACGCGAGAAAATTGACAATACGCCAAAGAAAATTATTGTACGCGGTACAATGACTGTTGGCGAATTGGCAAAATTGCTGCATAAGGATGCATCAGAAGTTATTAAAAAACTGATTTTCCTTGGCGTAATGGCTACGATCAACCAAGAAATCGATATGGATGCGATTCATTTGATCGCAACAGACTACGGGGTAGAGGTTGAAGTGAAAATTCCTGTTGAGGAAGATTCCTTCGAAACCGTAGAAGAAACAGACGAAGATGAAAATTTGGTGTCACGTCCACCGGTTGTTACCATTATGGGTCACGTTGACCACGGTAAAACAACTTTGCTTGATGCCATTCGCAAAACGAATGTTACAGGCGGAGAAGCCGGCGGAATTACACAGCACATCGGTGCTTACCAAGTTGAAATTAACCATAAAAAAATTACGTTCCTCGATACGCCTGGTCACGAAGCGTTTACGCTTATGCGTGCACGCGGTGCGCAGGTTACGGACATTACGATCATCGTAGTAGCAGCTGATGACGGCATCATGCCGCAAACGGTTGAAGCCATCAACCATGCAAAAGCAGCTGGCGTTCCTATTATCGTAGCGGTTAACAAAATCGATAAACCAGAAGCGAATACAGAGAAAATCAAACAAGAAATGACTGAATATGAACTCGTTCCGGAAGAGTGGGGCGGCGACACCATTTTCGTCGAAGTTTCCGCTAAACAAAGAATTGGTCTTGAAGGCCTTCTTGAAATGATTTTGCTCGTAGCTGAGATGAATGACTACAAAGCTAACCCGAACAAACGCGCTCGCGCTACTGTTATCGAAGCTGAGCTTGATAAAGGTAAAGGTCCAGTTGCACGTATTCTCGTTCAACACGGTACTTTGAAAATTGGAGATGCTTTTGTTGCAGGTAACTGCTTCGGCCGTATTAGAGCAATGGTTAATGATAAAGGCCGTCGCTTAAAAGAAGCAGGTCCTTCTACACCAGTTGAAATTACTGGTCTAACAGAAGTTCCATTAGCTGGAGATCCGTTCATGGTATTTGAAGATGAGCGCAAAGCCCGTGATATTGCTGATCGTCGTTCCATTAAACAGCGTCAATCGGATATGGGTGCGAATACACGCGTAACGCTTGATGATCTGTATAACCATATCAAAGATGGTGAAATTAAAGATCTGAACGTTATTATCAAATCCGACGTTCAAGGTTCTTCCGAAGCACTTAAAGGCTCGCTCGCAAAAATTGAAATCGAAGGCGTTCGCGTAAAAATCATCCACAGCGGTGTTGGCGCGATTACAGAATCGGATATCATTTTGGCGTCAGCTTCCAATGCTATCGTAATCGGATTTAACGTTCGTCCTGATCCACAAGCAGAAGCAACGATTGCACAAGAAAAGGTTGACGTTCGTATGCACCGCGTTATCTACAACGTAATCGATGAGATTGAGCAAGCAATGAAAGGCATGCTTGATCCAATCTACAAAGAGGTTGTTATTGGCCACGCTGAAGTTCGTAACGTATTTAAAGTGACTAAAGTTGGCGCAATTGCAGGTTGTATGATTACTGACGGTAAAATTTCCCGTAACGCTGAAGCACGTTTGGTTCGTGGCGGTATCGTTGTCTTCACAGGCAAAATTGAATCCCTAAAACGTTTCAAAGACGATGCTAAAGAAGTTGCAGCAGGTTATGAGTGCGGTATCACGCTTGATCGTTTCAACGATGTTCGTGAAGGCGATATTATCGAAGCGTTTGTCATGGAATCAGTAGAGAGGTGAGTAAAGCATGGCAAAAATCCGAGTAGGGCGGGTCGGCGAACAGATTAAAAAAGAGCTGAGCCAAATTATACAAACAGAGTTGAAAGATCCTAGAATCGGATTCATTACTGTAACAGGTGTTGAAACATCAAGTGATCTCTCACAAGCAAAAGTGTATTTAAGCGTGCTTGGCAGCGAAGAGCAGAAGGAAGCGACGCTTAAGGCACTAGCGAGCGGAACAGGATTTATTCGCACAGAGCTTGGCAAGCGCATGCGCCTTCGCCATACACCCGTATTGCTGTTCAAGTTTGACAGCAGTATTGAATATGGCAGCCGCATCGAGGCATTGCTTGAAAACATCAACAATGGGAATTCAGCTCGATGATAAATCAAAGCAGCTATTCGATGCAGCTAGATGAAGCGCTGGCGTTAATGAAAACTTACGATCATTTTTTGGTCGTATCACATGTACAGCCTGACGGTGACGCTATTAGTTCTACTGTTGTCGTAGGCTGGATGCTTGAGAAACTTGGGAAGACGGCAGTACTGATTAATGAAAGCGAGCTGCCGTCCAGACTTCGTTTTTTGCATCAATTTGATTCCATTCTCAATTACAAGCGCGATGTAAATCAGCAAACATTTGATGCCATTATTTCGGTCGATTGTGCGGATTTCAAACGTATTGGAGAGGTAGCGAGCAGCTTTGCACCAGATGCAAAGCTGCTTAATATCGATCATCATCCAACCAACAATGGATTTGGCACCGTAAATGTTATACGAGCAGAAGCTGCGGCTACTGTTGAAATATTGTATGATTTAATCGAGAGAGCAGAAATCGCCTTAGATGTGAATTGTGCAACAGCAATCTACACCGGTTTATTGACCGATACAGGCGGGTTTCGTTATTCCAACACGAGTCCGCGTGTCATGGAGATTGCTTCGCATTTGCTCGCTTTAGGCGTGTCCGGCAATGAGCTCGCTGATCATCTTCTAGAGAAAATGACTATGGCTAAGCTCAAGCTTCTCCAGCTCGCACTCAATCGCCTCACATTTACGGATAACTTAGAGATCGGCTGGGTCTATATTGGCAAAGATGATTTGCGCAATACAGGTGCTGTTCCTGAAGATCTAGAAGGAATCGTGAATTATGCGCTTAATGTGGATGGAGTTGAAGTCGGCATTCTATTTAAAGAAACGGAAGACGGTGCAGTCAAAGCAAGCATGCGTTCAGCAGGCAAAGCCAATGTAGCCGCAATTGCGCAAGCATTCGGTGGTGGCGGTCATGTGCGTGCAGCAGGATGCCGGATTGAAGGTTCTTTAACGACCTCGATTGAAGAGCTAGTGGAAGCAGTCAGAAAGGCGTTGATTTAAGCGATGGACGGCATTTTGGCAGTTTGGAAGCCTGAAGGCTGGACTTCTCATGATGTGGTTGCAAAAGTACGCCGAGTGCTAAAGATGAAGCGAATTGGTCATACAGGAACGCTTGATCCTATGGTTACGGGTGTATTGCCGCTATGTCTTGGGCGTGCAACGAGAGTAGTCGAATATGTGCAAGAGCGGCCTAAGTCATATGAAGCCGTATTGCAGCTTGGAATTGCAACAGATACAGAGGACATAACGGGTACAGTTATTGCGCGGCAATCGCCAATATCGGTTACAGAAGAGGATGTTCGCCATGCACTGTCGCAGTTTTTAGGCGAGATCGATCAAGTACCTCCCATGTATTCCGCTGTCAAAGTTGATGGCAAGCGATTGTACGAGTTAGCTAGAGAAGGAAAGACCGTTGAGCGGAAATCGAGAAAAGTAACGATTCATCAAATAGATCTCATTGATACTCAGCTCGATCTTGATCAGCCTCAGATTTCGTTTTCTGTCGTTTGTTCAAAAGGTACATACATTCGCACGTTATGTGTGGACATCGGCAAAGCACTAGGTGTTCCTGCTACGATGGCCCATTTGACGCGAACGATGTCAGGCGGCATTACAAAGGAAAGCTGCTTGACGCTTGAGCAAATCGAGCAATTGCAGCAATCCGGTGAATTAAGCGGACATATCATTTCCGCCGATGAAGCCATTACACATTTGGATCGTGTGACGATTCCAGAATCGTTTGGGAAACTTGCACTGCAAGGACAGAAAGTTAGTCTCAGCCATTCAGTCGAACATGCAGCATTGACTTTAGATGGACAACTTATACGTCTGTATAATGATCAAAGCTCGTTTCTAGGTATTTTTCAGATTGATTTGAATGCAAATGTTTTCAAGCCAATCAAAGTGTTTTCAGCTTAGCTTATCGTTGTAGAAAGTTAATAGGAAATGCAGGTGCTTCAGCGTTGGAAATTATTCCATTAAGTTTTCCTTTAAACGGTTTGTCCACGTTGTCGCTGGACAAACCGCTTTCCATAGCAATCGGTCATTTTGACGGGGTTCATCGTGGACATCAGAACGTGATTCGCCAAGCTGTAAATGCGGCGAAGGAATCCGAGATGCTATCAGCGGTTTTGACATTTGATCCTCATCCGAAAGAAGTTCTCGGACAAGGTGAGCAATATTATCGTTGCCTTACGCCTTTTGATGCGAAGACAGCGTTATTTGCAGAGCTTGGCGTAGATCTTGTATTCATAATGAAGTTTGATCTTGAGTTTGCTTCAGTATCACCTGAGCGCTTCGTCAATGAGGTTCTGCGCACACTCCGTGCTAAGCAGGTCGTTGTAGGCTTTGATTTCAACTTCGGCCATAAAGGCTCAGGTAATGCAGAGACTTTGAAGCAGCTGGCAGAGCCTGATATTTCTGTTCATATCATTGAGCCTTTGATCGAGAACGGGGTAAAAGTAAGCAGTACTTATATCCGTGAAGCACTTGAGCAAGGTGATCTTGAACTGGCAGAACGATTGCTTGGCAGGCCATATGAAGTTGAAGGGATCGTTGTTCATGGGGACAAAAGAGGTCGTACGATCGGGTTCCCAACAGCAAACCTGCAATTTAATGCCCCATATATCGCGCCAA
Organism: Paenibacillus sp. 01T431; assembly: GCF_056398625.1. Lineage (NCBI taxonomy): Bacteria > Bacillati > Bacillota > Bacilli > Caryophanales > Paenibacillaceae > Paenibacillus > Paenibacillus sp. 01T431. The sequence goes on along the minus strand of NZ_JBFTPT010000006.1, from coordinate 198,158 downwards.
GGCTTGGCGTTTATGCGGTAATGGCTTGGATTGGTGATACCGCATACCCTGGTGTTTTAAACTATGGCTTAAAACCAACCTTTAATAAAGATGAGCTGAAACCTGTAATGGAGGCTCATTTGTTTGACTTCAACAGCGATATATACGGTGAGCATATGCGTTTGCAATTGCTATCGTTTATCCGTTCGGAGAAAAAATTCAATTCCATTGCCGAGCTTGTTGAGCAGATTGGATCTGATTCTGAGCAAGCGAAGGCGATCCATGGTTACAACTAACTGATCGTATCATCCATTCGTGTGTAAACGAATGTTGGGTATTCTTTATTTATGTTCCTCGACATTCGTCCACCTTATGTGTTATACTATACAACGTTGTAAGTAGTCATACATTTTGTGTGACATACGGACAAACTTAACCTTAGCTTGGATGTCCGATCTCACCGACGGCTTCGAGGCTAATGGCGATTATCAAGAAGGAGGTGAATTAGGATGGCAATTACACAAGTACGTAAAAACGAACTGATTGAGACGCATAAGACACATGCAACTGACACGGGTTCCCCGGAAGTTCAAGTGGCTATCCTGACTGAAAACATCGTTAACTTGACTCAACATTTGCGGGAGCACAAGAAAGATCATCATTCCCGTCGTGGTTTGCTCAAGATGGTAGGTCAGCGCCGTAAGCTGCTTGCATACCTTAAAAACAATGATGTTAGACGTTACAGCGCATTGATCGAAAAACTCGGCCTACGCCGCTAAAACATGCGTAAAGAAAAGCAACCTGGTTGTCCAGCCGTCCGGGAATAACGGATGAGCGGATTCGGGTTGCTTTTTGTAATAGGGAAACACTCGGAATAAACTGCCAATTAGCAGTGAAATAGACTAATCGAATAACTATTAGGAGGGATAAAATGGTACAACGAATTGAGATGATGGTAGGCGGAAGACCGCTATCCATTGAAACCGGCCGCCTTGCGAAGCAGGCGAATGCAGCAGTCACTGTTCAGTATGGTGATACTGTCGTATTGTGTACGGTAACAGCGTCAGCAGGTCCGAAGGATCTGGATTTCTTCCCATTGACTGTTAACTATGAAGAACGTTTGTATGCTGTTGGTAAAATTCCAGGTGGATTCATTAAACGTGAAGGCCGTCCAAGCGAGAAGGCGATTTTGTCCAGCCGACTTACGGACAGGCCTATTCGTCCGTTATTCCCTGAAGGTTTCCGGAATGACGTTCAAGTCATGAACATTGTAATGAGCGTGGATCAAGATTGTTCGCCAGAAATTGCGGCTATGATCGGTACTTCTGCTGCACTATCCATTTCTGACGTTCCTTTTGACGGTCCAATTGGCGGAGTAAACGTGGGTCGTGTTAATGGCGAATTCATAATTAATCCGACGGTGGAGCAAAGCGTAGAAACGGATATTTTTGTAGTTGTCGCTGGAACGAAAGATGCGATTATGATGGTGGAAGCAGAAGCAAACGAAGTTTCTGAAGCAGTAATGCTTGAAGCGATTATGTTTGGTCATGACGAAATCAAAAAGATCGTAGCAAAAATAGAAGAGCTGCAAGCTGTAGCCGGCAAACCGAAAATGGAAGTTAAGCTACATACTGTAAATGAGCAAGTGAATGCTGATGTTCGCGCTTATGCTTCTGCTGGTTTGGTTGAAGCGATTAAGGTTGAAGAAAAGCATGCTCGTCAAGAAGCAATTGATGCAGTTAACAGCGCAGCAGTTGCTCACTTTGAAGAGCAATATATCGATACGCCAGAACTTCTCTCTGATGTTAAAGAAGTTCTTTATGACATCGTGAAGGAAGAAGTACGTCGTCTTATTTCTCATGATAAAGTTCGTCCAGATGGCCGTTCCCTTGATGAAATTCGTCCAATCGATTGTGATGTGGCAATTTTGCCTCGCACACACGGAACAGGGCTGTTTACTCGTGGACAAACACAAGCACTAAGTATTTGTACGCTTGGCGCAATGGGCGACGTTCAAATTTTGGATGGTATTTCACCAGAAGAAACAAAACGTTTCATGCATCACTATAACTTCCCGCCGTTCAGCGTTGGTGAAGCACGTCCGCTTCGTCCGCCAGGCCGTCGTGAAATCGGGCATGGTGCTCTCGGAGAACGTGCACTTTCCAAAGTTATTCCATCTGAAGCTGAATTCCCTTACACGATTCGTCTTGTTTCGGAAGTTTTGGAATCTAACGGTTCTTCTTCACAAGCAAGCATTTGCGCAAGCACACTTGCTATGATGGATGCAGGGGTACCAATCAAAGCGCCAGTAGCTGGTATTGCTATGGGTCTCATTAAAGATGGCGATCACTTTGCAATTCTTTCTGATATTCAAGGGATGGAAGATCATCTCGGCGATATGGACTTTAAAGTTGCAGGTACAGCTGAAGGCGTTACAGCTATTCAAATGGATATCAAGATTGCCGGCATCAACCGCGCTATATTGGAGCAATCGCTTGAACAAGCTCGCCAAGGCCGTATTTTCATCCTAGGTAAAATGCTCGAAAGCTTGCCGACTACTCGTCCAAACTTATCGAAGTATGCACCGAAAATTTTGACGCTTCGCATTAATCCGGACAAAATCCGTGATGTTATTGGCGCAGGCGGAAAAATCATCAACAAAATCATTGAAGAAACTGGCGTGAAAATCGATATCGAGCAAGACGGAATGGTATTTATTGCTTCTTCAAACGAAGAGATGAACCAAAAAGCTAAATCGATTATCGAAGGTATCGTTAAAGAAGTGGTTGTTGGTGAAATTTATATGGGTACGGTTAAGCGCGTTGAGAAGTTCGGTGCTTTTGTTGAAATTCTGCCGAACAAAGATGGACTTGTCCATATTTCTCAATTGTCGAATGAACGTGTTGCAAAAACAGAGGATGTCGTTAACATTGGCGACCAAATCAAAGTTAAAGTAACCGAAATTGACGGACAAGGCCGTATTAACTTGTCTGCCAAAATTTTGATGACGCCAGAAGCATCGCCGCAATAAGCTTTTAAGGCTTGGCGGTCATATTAATAAGAAGAAAAGAGACAGATTTGATCTGGCTCTTTTTGTTTTTTTAAGCGACATCGGGTCACCATCTAGCCCATCCGCTGCATATTCTCGTCCTACTTTTCATACATATGAATTAACATGCCGAAATAAGGTCAAGCTTAGGAAGCGTGCGAGGACTTATATGGGAGTGGGAATAATGATGCTTAGAAAATCAGCTGCAATTGTGGCAAGCATGCTTCTAGTGCTTGCATTCGTCAGTATGAACGACGACATATCAAAATTTCTCTCTTCTTTAAAATATGATAATAAAATGGTTTATGCACAATATTCTTATACGCAATCGGAGAAGCAGAGGCTGCTGAACATGATTTCAGAAGAAGCAGATAAGCTGAATATTGCACCAGTAGACGCGCGGATTGATCGTGTTTGGAGAGCTATTCCAGGGTATAACGGCTTGGAAGTCGATGTGGATAAAACGCTCGAAGCTGCCTTGCTCGCTCCGCCTTCTCAAACCATTCCTTATGTATATAAAGAGGTTGAACCCGAAATTAGCCTTAATGATCTTGGTCCACATCCGATCTTTCGCGGCAATCCCAACAAAAAGATGATATCGCTTATGATCAATGTTGCTTGGGGCAATGAGTACATAGATTCCATTTTAAAAACACTTAAACGTGAAAAGGTGAAAGCTACCTTTTTCCTTGATGGCAGTTGGCTAAGTAAAAACGCTGATGTTGCTAAGCAAATACAAGCTGAAGGACATGAAATGTCTAATCATGCGTATACTCATCCTGATATGAGTGCGATTAGCAGGGAAGCGCAATACAATCAAATAGCCAAAACCGAAGCTTTATTAAAATCGAGCTTGAACGTAAACAACAAATGGTTTGCTCCGCCTTCGGGCTCTTTTAATCAAGCTACTGTCCAGATCGCCGAGGAGCAGGGGTTAAAAACGGTGCTGTGGACCATTGATACGGTTGATTGGCAGAAACCGCCGGCAGATGCCGTTGTGCGCAAAATTGCAGCGAAATTAGAGCCTGGAGCGCTAATATTAATGCATCCTACAGCCACAACACGAGATGCGCTGCCTGGCATAATTGCTACAGCTAAATCAAAAGGCTACGCGATAGGAACGGTTAGTGAGACGCTTTCCTCCAAGCGGATTCCCGATGAAGTTGAGGGAGCGGACTGATTCTGCTATAGTAAAAACATTCATGTTTAGAGTCACATGTATATGATGTCAGTTTTGTAAGGCAAAATGATGAGACGTATAATAATGATCATTTTGCTGCACAAAACATGAGGAGGACTACTGATGAACAAATACACACTTAGCAATGGATTGCGTGTTGTCGTAGAATACATACCGACAGTAAGATCAGTATCGTTTGGCATATGGGTCAAAACGGGCTCACGCAATGAGACGCCAGAAAATAACGGTATCTCCCATTTCATTGAACACATGCTGTTCAAAGGCACAGAAAGCCGTACTTCAAAGGACATAGCGGATTTATTCGACGGTATAGGCGGAAATGTCAATGCGTTTACCTCGAAGGAATATACGTGTTATTTTGCCAAGGTGCTTGATGAGCATTTGCCGCTTGCCGTAGACGCTCTCTCGGATATGTTTTTTAATTCCCAATTTGATCCGGAAGAATTGGCGAAAGAAAAAAATGTTATTCTAGAGGAAATCTCTATGTATGAGGATACTCCGGATGATAAGGTGCATGACGAAGCTTCTCGCGCAGCATTCGGTGAACATCCGCTTGCTTATTCGATATTGGGGCTTGAGGATCGTTTGACTGCCATGACCTCCGATACGCTTCGCGGATATATGAATGATACTTATACGCTTGAGAATGTAGTAATCAGTGTTGCGGGCAATGTTGAAGAGCAGAGCTTGCTTGCGTTAATGGAACAATATTTTGGAAGCTTTAAGAATAGCAAGCCAGCTTCATCCATCATTACGCCTCCGGCATTTCATGGCGATTATTTGTTTTACAAAAAGAAAACAGAGCAAAACCATCTATGTGTTTCTTTCCCAGGGTGTTCGATTACCGATTCAAATTTGTATGCCATGATTCTTCTTAACAATGCTATAGGGGGCGGAATGAGCTCGAGGCTGTTCCAAGAAATAAGAGAGAAGCGCGGACTCGCGTATTCTGTCTATTCCTATCACACTTCTTATGCGGATACTGGCTTGTTTACTTTATATGCTGGAACGGCGCCTAAGCAAACGAAGGAAGTACTTGATTTAACGATGGAGCAGATGAACGAGCTGTCCGTAAAAGGATTAGGCGAGGATGAACTGCACCGCGGCAAGGAGCAATTGAAGGGCAGCTTGATTTTGAGCTTGGAGAGCACGAGCAGCAGAATGAATCGATTGGGCAAGAACGAGTTGATGCTCGGTCATCATTACACGCTTGATGAGCTGTTGAAGCGTATCGATTCGGTGCAGATGTCAGATGTAGTTGATGTTACGAAGCGTATGTTAGCTGCTCCTTTCTCCGTTGCAATGGTCGGAACGAATGATAAAGCAGCAGCAGAGCTCAGGAGGGATCAATTTGTATCAAGTTCAGTTTAAACGATTAGAAGGAAATGAAGATATAGCCATACCGAAAAAAATGTCCGAATGGGCAGCTGGCTTTGATCTGCAAGCTTCTGTAGGAGAGCCTGTTGTATTGCAGCCAGGCGAGCGTAAGCTTATTCCTACCGGCTTTGCAATGGCAATGCCCGGGGAGCTGGAGGCGCAAATTAGACCGCGCAGCGGCCTTGCGTATAAGCATGGCATTACTTGCTTGAATTCACCAGGAACGATTGATGCGGACTACCGAGGAGAAGTGAAAGTGCTGCTCGTTAATTTAGGCGATCAGCCGTTTACAATTACGCGCGGGGAAAGAATAGCTCAAATGGTATTCCAACTCGTGCCGGCAGTTACGATTATAGAAGCTGATGAGCTGCCTGACACCGTACGAGGTGCCGGCGGGTTTGGACATACTGGCGTTTAAGCGATTTGAATTCATAAATGAGTATTAAGAAGATCGGGCATATGCCCGATCTTTTTTTCTTTTTCACCCCGCTCTGGGCGCAAGCATAAGATGATCTAGAGCTATTAGCAAGAAAGGAGTGAAGCTTAATGCTAACAGGCGTTCAAGTGCTGCTGCTTGGTGGTGATGCAAGGCAGCTGGAGGTAATTCGAAAGCTGACTGAGCTTGATGCTGCTGTCACAGTTTCGGGTTTTGACGGCTTGCATTCGTCACTCGACGGAGCGGTACAGGCGGAGTTCGAGGAACAGCTATTTGAATCCGTCGATGCGTTGTTGTTGCCTGCCGTAGGCACTGATGATCAAGGGATCATCCAGAGTGTTTTTAGTGACCGACAAATGCAGCTGGCAGACAGCCATTTTGCAAAGCTGCCAAAACATTGCACAGTATATACAGGAATGGCGAAGCCTTATTTGCGTCAGCTATGCGAGCAGCATTCACTGTCGCTCGTTGAGCTGTTTGACCGTGATGATGTTGCCATATACAATTCAATTCCGACAGCGGAAGGCGCCTTAATGATGGCCATTCAGAATACGGATATTACGATTCATGGGTCTTCTTCTATGGTGCTTGGTTTCGGTAGAACAGGCTTTACAATGGCACGAACGCTTCAAGGTTTGGGGTCCAAAGTGAAGGTCGGTGTACGGCGTTCAGAGCAGTTTGCAAGAGCGGCAGAGATGGGTTTTGAGCCTTTCTACATCAGTGGTTTATTGCATCATGTGAGCAATATTGACTTGCTTTTTAATACAATTCCGACTATGATAGTCACAGCACAAATTATCGCAAATTTACCTTCGCGAGCCGTCATTATTGACCTCGCATCGAAGCCTGGCGGGACAGATTTCCGCTTCGCTGAGAAGCGTGGCATTAAAGCGATGCTCGCACCCGGACTACCCGGTATCGTCGCACCGAAAACAGCTGGACGTATCATAGCGGATTGCTTATCTCAGTTGATTTTGGACGATACGATTAAGCGGGGGAATGGGATATGAATTGGTCTGGAATTACGGTAGGTTATGCATTGTCAGGCTCACATTGTACGTTTGCTGAAGTTATGCCTGAAATTAAGCGGTTCGTCGATGCGGGGGCCAATGTGGTGCCGATCGTTTCGAATACACTTATGACAACGGACACTAGATTTGGAAAGTCCGAGGATTGGCAAACACAGTTAAAAGCGATTACCGGAAATGAACTTATTTCGACCATTGTGCAGGCGGAGCCACTTGGGCCTTCTAAGCTGCTGGACGTTCTTGTCATAGCACCTTGCACAGGAAATACGACAAGCCGACTTGCAAATGCGATAACGGACAGCGCAGTACTTATGGCTGCTAAAGCCCAAATGCGCAACGGCCGTCCGCTGGTTCTTGCTATTTCGACAAATGATGGACTTGGTTTAAATGCCGCTAACATAGCGAAGCTATTAGTGGCTAAACATATTTATTTTGTACCGTTCGGCCAAGATAACCCGGTGCAGAAGCCTAATTCGCTTGTTGCCAGAATGGATTTGGTCTTGGAAGCATGCGAAGCTGCCCTCTCTGGCAAACAGCTGCAGCCTCTGCTTATCGAACGTCATTCATGACACACGGATAGAGGGGAGACGACAACAGATGTCGTATCAGAAATTGTTTAACGTTGCAGTTGTTGGTGCAACAGGCGCAGTAGGAGAACAAATACTGAAATTACTTGCTTCCAGAAACTTCCCGATCCGAAAGCTTAAGCTGTTATCGTCTGCTCGCTCAGCCGGCACAAAAATTACATTTAAAGATCAGGAGCTTACGGTTGAAGAAGCAAAGCCGGAAAGCTTCGAAGGTATCGACATCGCTTTGTTTAGTGCAGGAGGCGATGTTACTAAAGCATTGGCTCCACATGCGGTTAAACATGGTGCAGTATGTATTGATAACACCAATGCATACCGCATGGACGAAAACACACCGCTTGTCGTTCCTGAGGTAAATATTGAGAAGGTTAGCGAGCATAAGGGCATAATCGCTAATCCGAACTGCTCGACCATTCAAATGGTAGTAGCTCTTAAACCGCTACAAGACCGTTTTGGCATTTCGCGTATTATCGTTTCCACCTATCAAGCGGTTTCTGGTGCTGGAAATCTTGCCATAGATGAGATGCTTCGTCAAACTACAGCTTCACTTCAGGGTGAAGAGGTAAACCCAGCTATTCTTCCAGTAGGCGCATTGCCGGTTAAGCATCAAATTGCATTTAATGCGATTCCGCAAATTGATAAGTTTCAAGAGAATGGTTATACGCTTGAGGAAATGAAAATGGTTCGCGAAACGAAAAAAATTATGGGTGACGAGTCTATTCAGGTTACAGCTACATGCGTGCGAATTCCTGTCGTTTACGGTCACTCGGAATCTCTATATGTTGAGCTCAAAAACGACTACGATTTGGAAGAGGTTAAGCAGCTGCTTGCAGATGCACCGGGCGTTACGCTCGTTGATGATCCTGCTAATCAGCAATACCCGCTTGCGACTGATGCTGCCGGTAAGCCGGATGTATTTGTTGGTCGCTTGAGACGTGATCTTGGATCGGATCGCGGACTTAATATGTGGATCGTCTCCGATAACCTGCTCAAAGGAGCAGCATGGAATGCTGTTCAAATCGCTGAACATATCGCAAGAGGTTAATGTATTAAGTAAAAGGTAATAAAGCTTGCTTCTTCCCTGGATCGATCATGGAGGATTATAATATGCGCATCCTGATTCAAAAATTCGGGGGCACCTCTCTTTCTACCGATCATGCCAGAGAACACGTAATTAGTCATATTACCAGAGAACGCAGCAGTGGCCTTGCTGTAGTCGTAGTCGTATCTGCTATGGGGCGTAAGGGCGATCCTTACGCAACGGATACCTTGCTTCAGGTTATACGTGATAATGGCGACAGGCTGCCAGCGCGTGAGCGAGATATGCTGCTAGGCTGCGGAGAAATTATTTCCGCAGCCGCTTTATGCAGCTTGCTCATTGCGAGCGGCATTCCTTCCGTTGTCCTAACCGGAGGACAGGCGGGCATGATTACTGACGAGCAGTATGGGCAAGCCCGAATCAAAGAGATTCGGCCAGATAAGGTGCTTCATCATTTACGTGAAGGAACCGTTGTAATCGTAACAGGTTTTCAAGGAAGCACTGCATTAGGAGATACGACAACACTTGGCCGCGGCGGAAGCGATACTTCAGCTACAGCATTAGGTGCTGCGCTGCGCGCTGAAATGGTCGATATTTATACGGATGTTAACGGGATTTTAACGGCGGACCCTAGATTAGTCGAGGAGGCGAAACCGCTTCCTGTCGTAAGCTATGCTGAAATATGCAACATGGCAAGGCAAGGAGCTAAGGTTATCCATCCTCGTGCCGTTGAGATTGCTCAGCAGGCTCGTATACCGCTCCGCGTTCGTTCTACCTTCTCAAGTGAAACAGGCACATTAGTAACTGATTCTGCTGAGCTTAAGGCTGAGCTGGCGGTTAAGGATCGTCATGTTACAGGAATTGCCCATGCAGCAGGGATTACTCAAATATCAGTAAAGGGTATTGAAGGCCGAAATGACGTGCAGCTGCAAGTGTTTCAATCTATGGCTAAACATCATATTAGTGTTGATTTTATTAATGTAACGCCAAGCGGTGCAGTTTATACCGTATTTGATCATGATGCTAAACGTGCAGTTGATGTACTGAAGGAATGCGGCTTTGCACCTTCAGCTATTAAAGGCTGTGCTAAAGTATCCGTCATCGGCGGTGGTATGAATGGAGAGCCAGGCGTTATGGCGCGTATCGTGGAAGCGCTGACGGAGCAGGGCATTTCAATCATGCAATCGGCTGATTCTAATACTACGATATGGGTGCTCGTTCGTGAAGCGGATATGGTAGAGGCACTTCGTTCTCTGCACGCTAAGTTCGAGCTTCATCGATAGAGCAACTTTTTTGGGAGGAATTCAGATGGAATTTGGAAGACTAATTACCGCAATGGTAACCCCATTTGATGCGGACGGTCATATTGATTGGGAAACGACAGCAAAATTAATTGATTATTTGATTGAGGAGCAGCAAAGCGATAGTCTTGTCGTTTCAGGCACGACTGGCGAATCACCGACGCTCTCCGATGAAGAAAAACTGGAACTGTTCCGATTTGCTGTTAAGCATGCGAATGGTCGTTGCAAAATCATTGCTGGTACGGGCAGCAACAACACAGCCCATTCCATCCATCTGACAAAAGACGCAGAAGCAGCAGGCGTTGATGGCATTTTGCTTGTCGCTCCATATTATAACCGTCCTAGTCAAGAAGGACTTTATCAGCACTTTAAGGCTATTGCTGAAGCAACAAAATTGCCTATTCTTTTGTATAATGTGGAAGGTCGTACGGGAGTCAACATCTCTGTCGAAACGACGCTTCGCTTAGCACAAATCGACAATGTTGTGGCGACAAAAGATTGTGCTTCAACAGATCAATTAACTCAAATTATTAGTGGTGCTCCTGCAGGATTTAAAGTATACAGCGGGGACGACAGTGCTACACTTCCTGCTTTAGCTATTGGAGCTTACGGAATCGTTAGCGTTGCGGGACATGTCGTTGGCGCGCAAATGAAACAATTAATCGAAGCCTATGTGAACGGAAACGTTCAGGAAGCTGCTCGAATAAATGGTATTTTACATCCAATTTTCAGAGGTTTATTCTATTGTCCTCATCCTGTACCTAATCCTGTGGCCGTGAAATTTGCACTTGGCTTAAAAGGTTTGCCAGTTGGAGGAGTTAGACTTCCGCTTGTTACTGTGACCGAGGCTGAGGCCGCATTCTTACGCAATTTACTGGTGTAAATACACGTAATCGTTGATTGCAGCCGGTGCATCCAGCATCGGTTTTATTTTTTTGGGAAGCATATTGCATAATAGCAATATCGTGTTTCACTTGTATTCCAGCTTTTTCTTCATGTATAATGATTTCAAGTGACTGGGTGCGGCAAATATTTGGAAATGAAATTAACGTCAGAGCGGCATCTGACGATAACAACGCATAGGTAAACAATGTTCGGCATTAATTACCTGTGGATCCGTACAAAATAAATATTGCTTTTCCATATTACGACAATACTTACGAGGCCATTATAGCTTCGCAATAATAATTAGATGCTTACGGAGCCGTTCGCTTCGAAATATTTAAGAAAATGCTTACAAAGCTATTTTGCTTCGAAAATTAACCCAATGATTACGAAGCGAATTTCGCTTCGCAAAATTTTAAGGAGGAAAACACTTGTCTAAGAAGAACAACCAGGATAAATTGCTCATTTTTGCACTAGGCGGAGTTGGCGAGATCGGGAAAAACATGTACGTCATCCAATATAACAATGATATCGTTGTAGTTGACTCAGGACTTAAGTTCCCTGAAGAGGACATGCTCGGAATCGATATTGTTATCCCTGACATCTCTTACCTAACGGAAAATCGCGACAAAGTTCGCGGAATTATTATTACACATGGTCACGAGGATCATATTGGCGGTTTGCCTTATGTACTAAAAAGCTTAAATGTGCCATTATATGCAACAAAACTAACACTCGGACTTATCGAAGGAAAATTGAAGGAAGCCGGCTTGCTCGGAGAAACGAAACGTATTCTCATCAATGCAGATAGCGAAATTCAATTAGGCACGATTCGTGCATCCTTCTTCAGAACGAACCACAGTATTCCAGATTCCGTTGGTGTCAGCTTGGATACACCGGAAGGTACTGTCGTTCATACAGGTGACTTTAAATTTGACCATACGCCGGTGAATGAGCAATTTGCTGACTTGCAGCGTATTGCTGAGATTGGCAAGCGCGGCGTTTTGGCGCTATTGTCAGACAGTACAAATGCTGAACGTCCAGGATACACGCCATCTGAAGCACAAGTTGGCGACAATCTAGAGGATATTTTCCGCAAATCGTCACAACGCGTTGTCGTAGCAACTTTTGCTTCCAACGTACACCGGATTCAACAAATTATAAATGCTGCTATTGCAACAAAACGTAAGATTGCGGTTGTTGGCCGCAGTATGGTTAACGTTGTAGGTATCGCTTCTGATCTTGGCTACTTGAATATTCCAGAGGGAATGATTATCGAGCCGGAAGAAGTAAACAAATTAGCTGCTGATCGTGTTGTTATTTTGTGTACAGGCAGTCAAGGCGAGCCGATGTCGGCGCTTACTCGCATGGCACGTTCGACACATCGCAAAGTTGATATTTTACCAGGCGACACCGTCATTATTGCGGCAACACCAATTCCGGGCAACGAAAGATATGTTGGTCGTACTGTTGATGAATTATTCCGCCTTGGTGCAAATGTTATTTACGGAAATGGTTCCGTTTCAGGCGTTCACGTATCTGGTCACGGCAGCCAAGAAGAACTTAAGCTTATGCTTAACTTGATTAAGCCAAAATACTTCATTCCTATCCACGGTGAATATCGTATGCTTCGTCAGCATGCGAAGCTTGGGGAAGCAATCGGAATTGAGCGCGAGAACATCTTCGTTATTGATAACGGTGATACAGTTGAGTTCCAGAACGGCAGCGGCCGCAAAGGCTCGAAAGTACAAGCAGGAAACGTATTGATTGATGGATTGGGCGTAGGCGATGTTGGTAACATTGTATTGCGTGATCGCAAGCTATTGTCGCAAGATGGCATTTTGGTCGTTGTTGTTACATTAAGCAAACAAGATGGCGCGATCTTGTCTGGTCCAGATATTATTTCTCGCGGTTTCGTTTATGTTCGTGAATCCGAAGGTCTTCTTGATGAAGCCAATCGCATCGTGACATCGACGCTTACACGTTTGATGAATGATAAAGTAAATGAGTGGGCATCGCTCAAAACGAATGTGAAGGATGCGCTTGGTCGTTTCTTGTACGAGCAGACTCGTCGTCGTCCAATGATTTTGCCAATCATTATGGAAGTTTAACATATAAATAATTAATGAAAAGAATCGCTTGTCCTTTCCGCAATTGCCGCGGCGGACACAAGCGATTCTTTTTTTATATAAGAACAGAAGACTTTTCTGCTTGGTTTGTCAAATCAAGAGATCTAGACTGTATTTTGTATAAATTTTTGACCAGACCTCATACTATGACGAGCATCAACATAAGAGGGGGATATTTAAATGAATGGTCACACAAACATGCAGTTTACTTCAGAGCAGCCTGAACAACCTATTCCAGACGATAAAAAAAAGGCGAATGCTGTTGTCGAAACGATTCAGCAGCTTGGTCAGACAGCGGCTCCTGCATTGACGGAATCCAATATCTTTTGTATGACCATCATTGGGCAAGTGGAGGGACATCTCGTTTTGCCACCGCAAAATAAAACGACTAAATATGAGCATCTTATTCCACAACTCGTAGCAGCTGAACAAAATCATAAAATTGAAGGTGTGTTTATCGTTCTGAATACTGTAGGCGGCGATGTCGAGGCAGGACTGGCAATAGCTGAGATGATTTCATCACTCAGCAAGCCAACAGTAACGCTCGTGCTTGGCGGAGGACACTCTATAGGCGTTCCGATTGCCGTTGCTGGCGATATGTCGTTTATTGCAGAAACAGCAACGATGACGATACATCCAATTCGTCTTAACGGTTTAGTAATCGGTGTACCACAAACCTTTGAATATTTGGATAAAATGCAGGAGCGCGTCGTACGATTTGTAACTTCGCACTCGAACGTGACGGAACATACATTTAAAGAGCTCATGTTCAAGACGGGGGAGCTTACACGGGATATAGGAACTACGGTTATTGGGTCTGATGCAGTCAAGCATGGTCTGATTGATGCCGTTGGCGGCTTGGGTGAGGCGTTAAAGGAATTAAACCGAAGAATTGAGGCTTCCAAGCTCGGAAGAATTGAGGTGAATATCCAATGACACTTTATACGAATATGCCTCTTGAGGTTGTGCTGGAGGGCTTTAATAACGAAATGGAGCAATCGCAAGAGGTATGGTCAAATGGTGTAAAGATGCAGGTGACTCCCATCGCACCGGGAATGGGGAAAATTATTCGTTTATTAGATTGCAGCCTCGACGACTATCTCAATCCAAATTTAATGCCGGGCACGATTGTGAATTATAAATAATGAACAAACAAATGTTCGTGCAAATGTCTCATAGGAACATTTGCCCACCTATGGTATAATCTTTTACCAGAGGTGACGGATTTGGCAAAGAAAAAGAGACGAAAAAAATCAATTGGCACAAACTTAAAATATGAAGTATATGGAATTTTGCTTATTACAATATCAATTATTGCCCTCTCTGGAGAGGCGGCTGTCGGGCGCTCGTTATCCAAGCTATTTGGGCTTGTGCTCGGCAAGTTTTATTTTGTATTAGCACTAATTGGGATTGTCATTGGACTTGCGGTCATGATCAAACGCACTTGGCCTAAAGGGTGGACGAACAAGCGAACAGGCTTGTTTATCATGGTGCTGGCGTTTACACTCATGAGCTCCATATCTGAAATTGATCAAAAGCTGAGCCCTACGACTGATTTGACAGGGTCGTTGATTTTTAATCAGCTTAGCAGCGATTTGAAATTATCTTTAATAAGTGTACCTGCCGAAAATGATTTACCGATCAGAGACAAAGAAATAAGCGGTGGTTTTGTAGGCGCTATTCAATATTCATTATTTTTCTCTTTGTTCGGGTATTATGGCGCGAAGCTTATTATGTTTGTTATGTTCGCGATCTCTATCATGCTTATGACAGGTAAGTCGTATGTTGAGTTAGGGAGATTGGTAACGGCCCGTGGCAATCGTATGTTCAAGCTGCTTGCAGCTAAATGGGAGAAGAGGTCTTCTCTGCGTGCTGCCGCAGCAGCACAAGCGAGTGCCAATGTTGGACAGGCTGATTTCGATGATGATGATGAAACGATTGATGACGATCATGAAAGTTATGTTGCTGCTCCTCCCAAGAAGAAGAAGAGAAGATCCTTGTTTTTCTCTTGGAGACAGGATCAAGATGAGGAAGAGTCTGATATATCCAGTCATCCGCAGGATGAATGGGTGTTCGAGCCAAATGGAACGGATACGCTTGCAAGCGCAAAGCCTGCCTGGCAAAATGATATCGAACCGCCTTGGGAGAAATCCGGCGCTGATTTACATACAGAATTAACTCCAGATATTCATGAGCATGACAGCACGCCGCCATGGGAAAATGCTGGTGATGGTCTTATAATCGACCACGAGCCGCTTGTACCTAATCGTGATGAAGCATGGAACCAAACGAATCCTATTCAGGAATTAGCCGATTCAGAGCTGCTTAACGATACTCTGGAAGAGGCTGAGGATGATGATACGGATCTATTGGATCCTGAAATAATCGCGGCTGGTACTACTTCTTCAGAAGCGCTTGTGTATGAGGAAGATACGGAGCAACCGATTCCGAAACGTCCTATTGCAGAAGAGAACGCACCTAAGCCTTACCTGCTGCCGCCTTTTACGCTGCTTACTAAACCGAATTTAATGAGTAAAAATGCAGATGCGTCCGACATGTACGACTCTCGCCGAAAGCTGGAGGCAACGCTGGAAAGCTTTGGCGTACGTGCCAAGGTACTGGATGTTGTTCGCGGGCCAGCAGTAACTCGTTATGAAGTTCAGCCGGCAACGGGCGTTAAGGTTAGCCGAATTGTTGGTTTAACGGATGATATCGCTCTTGCGTTAGCAGCTAAGGATATTCGGATGGAGGCACCGATTCCGGGGAAATCAGCCATAGGGATAGAAGTACCAAATATGGAGGTTTCCGTCGTAACGATGCGCGAGGTAATGGAAACCACTGCGTTTCAAAATGCTGCATCCAAATTGTCTATCGCGTTCGGCCGAGATATATCTGGACAGACGATCGTAGGCAACTTAGCGAAAATGCCCCATTTGCTTGTAGCAGGTGCAACAGGTTCGGGTAAATCTGTTTGTATTAACGGCATTATTACGAGTATTTTGTATAAGGCTGCGCCAGACGAGGTTAAATTTCTTATGATTGACCCAAAAATGGTTGAGCTGAACGTATACAATGGGATTCCGCATTTGCTCGCTCCTGTTGTTACGAATCCAAAGCGTGCTTCTCTGGCTCTAAAGAAAATTGTTGTTGAGATGGAAAGCCGCTATGAGCTTTTCTCCAAATCCGCAACTCGCAATATCGAAGGCTACAACAATTTAATGGCCGATAATCCTGCAGCTGTTCTTCCTTATATCGTTGTTATTGTGGACGAGCTTGCTGACTTGATGATGGTTGCTGCAAACGATGTAGAGGACTCCATTGCAAGGCTTGCTCAAATGGCGCGTGCAGCTGGTATTCATCTTATCATTGCAACGCAGCGGCCATCAGTCGATGTCATTACGGGCGTTATTAAAGCGAACATCCCTTCCCGTATTGCTTTCGGTGTATCTTCTCAGGTAGACTCTCGGACCATTCTTGATATGGTTGGAGCGGAAAAGCTGCTTGGCCGCGGTGATATGCTTTTCTTGCCGGTTGGGATGTCGAAGCCGATTAGGGTGCAAGGAGCCTTTTTATCCGATCAGGAAGTAGAATCATTAGTAAACTACGCACGCGGTCAAGCCGAAGCGCAGTATAAAGAGGATCTTGTACCGGAAGTTGAAGAGGAATCAACGGATGGGAACGAAATGCTGGACGAGCTTTATGATCAGGCAGTACAAGTGATATTGGAAGCGAAGCAGGCATCGGTTTCCTTGCTGCAGCGCCGTATGAGAATTGGTTATACTAGAGCGGCAAGATTGATCGACCAAATGGAAGCTCGCTCTATTGTTGGTCCTTATGAAGGCAGTAAGCCGCGTGAAGTGTTAATTACACTCGATCAATTTCAAGCTGGAAGAGCTAGCTCATAATTTCCGAAGTTTGCAGAAAACGGAACGAAGTGCATAGAAGTGGGATCAACTTCTCATACTAAAGTTAGGTAACGCTACCTTAAGCGAACTAACTTGCAAGAGAAAGGCAGATCCCATCATGAGAAATCGTTTGATTTTGGTGACCTCGATTATCGTGCTGTTGTTGTTCGGTTCCTTTTCGTTACTGAGCGGAAAGCATGACGGAGTAAAGGAAACGTTCAGCAACGCCACCTTAACGGTAGGCTCAACTGGACAAGACGTAAAAGAATTGCAAGGACGGCTAAAGCACCTCGGTTATTTTAAAGGTGATATAGACGGGAAGTTTGGATCGAGCACAAAAAATGCGGTCACATGGTTTCAATGGAAGTTTGGGCTTAAATCGGACGGTATTGTCGGTGCCAAAACAAAGCTGAAGCTTTGGGAAGCAACAAAAAAATGGACGCCATCAGCAGCAGCCCCGCCTGCTTCCGGTTCTAATTCTGGCGGTAAAGAAGATGCTGGTTCTTCCGGCAATAAGGCACCCATTGGAGGTTCCAACCGGTTAGGCTTGTCGGAAAATGACATACAGATTATGGCTAATGCCGTATACGGTGAAGCAAGAGGTGAGCCGTATGAAGGCCAAATCGCGGTTGCTGCGGTTATCATTAACCGTATGAAGTCTCAAAGTTTCCCCAACACGATTTATGGTGTCATTTTCCAACCTGGTGCCTTTACAGCGGTTGCTGACGGGCAAATTTGGCTCACGCCTAATGCGAAAGCGCGCGAGGCAGTTATGGATGCCATTAACGGCCAAGATCCTTCTGGTGGTTGTCTTTATTATTTCAATCCAGAAACAGCAACCTCAAAATGGATCTGGACAAGAACACAAATTAAAACAATCGGCAAGCATATATTCTGTATGTAACTATAAGCCATTCTCGAAAGGAAGCAGCCGTTACTGCCTAGTGCAGCAGTGGTTGCTTCTTCCATTTCCTATAGGTTAGAATGGTATAGTGATTTGTTTAATGGAATAGATTTACTCTATAACGCGCCGTTGAAAGGAGCAAACCGAGTGTCCACATTTGAAAGAGGGCAGCTGCAGCGCATTCGTCTGCATGTATTGCCTACAAAACGATTCAAAACGTTTGCCATTTCGTTATTTGCGGGACTTTCACTTGAAGAAGCAACAGTAACACCGGTTGCTCTTATTCCGTTTGTACTGAGAAGAGGCACGGCGAAATTACCAGAAACGATTACTTTTCGTGAGAAGCTTGACGATTTATATGGAGCAGGCTTTGGGTTTGATGTATATAAAAGAGGCGACTCTCAGATTGTCCAATTTCGAATGGATGTCATAAATGATGAGTTTGTTTCATCCGATACTCCACTTCTTGCAGAATCGCTGCAATTTCTAGGTGATGTAATAACAGATCCGCTCATAGATCAGAATGGTTTCCATCAGAAGTATGTTGATGCCGAAAAAACGACGCTCAAAAAACGTTTAGAGGCGATCGTCAATGATAAAATTCGATACGCCGCAGAGCGCTGCTTGGAAGAAATGTGCGCGGATGAGCCTTATCGTTTGCATCCACTAGGCAAGCTTGCTGAAATCGAATCCATTACCTCATCTTCACTGTATGATTCCTATTTGCAGTGGCTGGATAATGCAGCGCTTGACTTGTATGTCGTTGGAGATACGACGCTTGAGGAAGTAACGAAGCTTGTGGCGAGCTCCTTTAAGCTGAAGGATGGTTCCCCATCTGCTTATTCCACTCCGAATATCCATCACCCTGTTAAGGAAGTGAAACAGGTGACAGAACGGATGGAGGTCAGTCAAGGCAAGCTGAATTTAGGGCTTCGTACGGGAGTCGGGTATGTTGATGATGCTTATCCAGCTGCATTAATGTACAACGGCATCTTAGGCGGATACCCTCATTCTAAGCTTTTCTTGAATGTGCGCGAGAAAGAGAGCTTGGCTTATTACGCTGCATCTCGTCTTGATGGACATAAAGGGTTATGCACAATTCAATCCGGAATTGAGTTTGCGAATTACGAGCGAGCGGTTGCGATTATTAAAGAGCAGCTTGAAAGCATGCGTCAAGGAAAGCTCTCCGAGCTTGAGATGAACCAAACCAAGGCGATGATATCCAATCATCTCCGTGAGCTTCAAGACTCGGCATATGAGATGATTGCTTATGATTTTAATGGCGTGTTAACGGGTAAAGATCGAAGTGCAGAGCAGCTGCTTGAGCAGGTTCAAGCGGTAACAGCTGAGGATATCGTTAAGGTTGCAGAGCAAGTACAGCTCGATACGATTTACTTTTTGCGCGATCGAAAGGAGGCATAAAAGGTGCAAACCCTAAATTATCCAAATGTTCAGGAAACCTTGTATCGTGAAGTGCTTGATAATGGACTTGAAGTTATCGTGCTTCCGAAGGAAGGCTTTCATAAAACGTACGCGACATTTTCTACAAAATACGGTTCCGTTGACAACCGTTTTTCAGTTGGCAGCCAGCCGCCTGTAAAAGTGCCGGACGGTATTGCACATTTCTTGGAACATAAAATGTTCGAAGAGCCTACTGGCGATATTTTCGCAGTATTTGCCTCTCAAGGTGCATCGGCTAATGCCTTTACGAGCTTTGACCGAACGGTATATTTGTTTTCGGCAACGGAGCAAATTAACGCGAATTTAGAGACGCTTATCAATTTTGTTCAGAACCCTTATTTTACGGATACAAATGTGGAGAAGGAAAAAGGGATCATTGAGCAAGAAATCAATATGTACCGCGACAATCCGGATTGGAGAGTCTATTTTGGATTGATTGATGCGCTTTATCATGAGCATCCTGTTCATATTGATATCGCCGGCACTGTCGAGTCTATCAGGCAAATAGATAAGGAAACGCTATATCGATGCTATGAAACGTTTTATCACCCATCAAATATGTTGTTGTTTGTTGTTGGCGGAGTGAAGGCGGAGGAAGTATTCCAGCTTGTCCGCGACAATCAAAATAGCAAGTCGTTTGAACCTCAAGGACCGATTGAACGTTATTTCGAGAAAGAGCCGGAAACAGTGAAAATTGCGCGTAAGGTAACGGAGCTTCCTGTATCATTGCCTAAATGCATGCTGGGCTTCAAAGAAAAGCAGACAGGTCTTGAAGGGGAAGCGCTTCTTCGTCAAGAAGTAACGACTAAGCTGATGTTGGATGCTTTGATTGGGCCTAGCTCTAAGCTTTATCAGCAGCTGTATGAAAATGATCTGATCTCTGATTCATTTGGAAGCGAGTATAATTCGAGCACGGGTTATGCTTTCTCCGTTATCGGCGGAGATACTCCAAATCCTGATGAGCTTATTAAGCAAATCCGAACAGCGGTTGAAGCCATTTTGGTAAGCGGTATTGAGCCTACTGCGTTTGAAAGATCCAAACGTAAAAAAATCGGTGGATATTTGCGTATGCTTAACTCCCCAGAAGCAATTGCCGGTGAATTTACAAGATATCGATTCCGTGACAGCGACATGTTCGACGTCCTCGATTTCTATGAGAAATGTACACTTGAACAAGTGAATGAACGGCTCCGCGAGCATTTTGATTTCGATCAGCTTGCAGTATCCATTGTGGAACAGCCTTCAAAATGAAGACGCTCCAACAGATGACGGTTCTTATTACGGGGGGAAGCCGCGGCATCGGAGCAGCTATTGCTAAACGATTTGCAGCGGAAGGCGTAAATATCGTTATCCATTACTTGCAATCTCATGAGACAGCAAATGAAACGGCACGGATGTGTATGGCTCTTGGCGCGAATGTGTTAACCATTTCTGCTGATCTGCGCTCTAAGGAGCAGCTGGAGCGGATGCGGGAGAAGCTGGAGAGCCATAATATGCTTCCCGATATATTGGTTAATAATGGCGGAATTTCACATTATGGCATGTTAATGGATGTGACAGAGGAAGAATGGGATGATGTGATGGCGGTCAACCTAAAAGGAATGTTCCTTTGTTCGCAGTTATTTATGCCGAATATGATTGCACAGCGCTTTGGCCGCATCATAAATGTTTCTTCTATTTGGGGAATGTCAGGTGCTTCGTGCGAGGTTCTCTATTCCACGACGAAGGGTGGCATGAACGCCTTTACTAAGGCGCTGGCGAAAGAGCTGGCGCCGACAGGCGTTACTGTTAATGCGGTTGCTCCTGGTGCAGTTGAGACAGAAATGATGGATGGGTTCAATGCGGAGGAAAAGGCAGCTATTCAGCAGGAAATTCCGGTTGGACGTTTTGGCTCAACAGATGAAATTGCCTCACTTGTATATTTTCTTGCACTGCCGGAATCTTCCTATATTACGGGCCAAGTCATTAGTCCGAATGGCGGATGGCATACGTAGTCGGTGGCTGCTGCTTCTTGGGACAAGCTTGTTGCATAATTAGAACAGTGTTTACGCATCATATGACTGTTGATGATTTTTTTCTATACCCTTAGGAGGCGAAGAAACATGTCAACCGTACTTTCTAATTTTGCAACATGGAAGCAATTTTTGGCAGAGCGCGTATCGCAAGCCAAAAAAATCGGCATGACGGAAGAAACGATTTCAAGCTTAGCTTACGAAATCGGTACTTTTCTCGACGAGAAGGTCGATCCGAAAAATGAGGAAGAACGCGTATTGAAGCAGCTATGGGACGCTGGCGATGAAGCAGAACGCAAAACACTTGCATGCTTAATGGTCAAGCTCGTTCAGGAGTCTTAGCAGCAATCGTACGAAATCGTCATCTTCCTTAACAGAAGCAGAAGCAGAAGAGCCTCCTCTAGGAGGCTTTTCTGCAATGTTTCTTTTTGGGTTGCAGGATTGTGACGAAACTTGTAGAATTATGTTTCATGATGTATGTAATCTTTTTTTACATACTTCTACAAGAACAGGTTTAGGACGGTGACCGCATTGGAATCGAAACAATGGTACATGGAATACAAAATACATAAAAACCGCCCGGGATTACTTGGAGATATCGCCTCATTGCTCGGTATGCTTGAGGTTAATATTATGACAATTAACGGTGTGGAAGATAGAACAAGGGGCATGCTGCTTCAAACTGACGATGATGAGAAGATTGAATTGCTTGGCAAAATGCTGCAAAAAGTAGATAATATTACTGTTAACAAACTGAGAACGCCTACAATTGTAGATATTTTGGCAGTGCGCCATGGACGCTACATTGAACGTGACTCTGATGATCGCAAGACGTTTCGTTTTACACGTGATGAGCTGGGCATTTTGGTCGATTTTTTGGGTGAAGTGTTTAAACGAGACGGCAATCAGGTTATAGGTGTAAGAGGGATGCCGCGAGTTGGGAAGACGGAATCCATTATTGCAGGAAGCGTATGCTCGAACAAACGATGGTCCTTTGTGTCCTCCACCTTATTGCGCCAGACGGTTAGAAGCCAGATGTCAGAGGACGAAATGCAGCCGAATACGATTTTTATCATTGATGGTATCGTCAGTACGATTCGTTCAAATGAAAAGCACTACAGCTTGCTTCAGGAAATTATGGCTATGCCATCAACTAAAGTAATTGAGCATCCGGACATATTTATTAAGGAATCCAATTACGATTATAGCCATTTTGATATAATTGTTGAATTACGGAATAACCCAGATGAAGAAATTTCTTATGAGTCTTTTACAACTAACTATACAGACGATTTCTAATCGGAAGGAGGCCGTCTCATGTCTGACTTAGGAGAATTGCTTCGCAAGGCGAGAGAGCAACGTGGATTAACGCTTGACGATATTCAAGAAACGACAAAAATTAGAAAACGGTATTTGGAAGCGATTGAAAGTGGAGACCACACGGTTTTGCCTGGTCCTTTTTATGTACGAGCATTTGTGAAAAATTACTCAGAAGCTGTTGGGCTTGATCCGGACGAAGTGCTTCGTTTGTATCAGCATGAGGTGCCTGCAGCGCCGGTAGAACAAATATCTGAGCCGATTGTATCAAGATCACCAAGGCGTGTGCAGTCCCAGTCTTCAGAAAGACTAGGGAAAATCGGCTTCAATGTGATGATGTGGTCGTTTCTTATTTTAATTGTTGTCGTCATCTGGGTGTATGTTATTAATAATGACACAGGTGGTGCCAAACAAACCGACAACAATACCAATATCACGGAAGTTTCCAAACCTCCAGCTACGAACGAGGGAGGAACCGCGGGTGGAAACGAAAACACGCCAACCGACAATCCAGCTCCGCCAACACCAACACAAGCACCAACGACGGTTACTTTCGGAAGCAAAGTAGGCAAAGCGGATCAATATGATATCGGTCCTGTTGGCGTTGCCCATAAGGTTGAAGTTAAAGTGAGCGGCGGCAGAAGCTGGTTAGAGGTACGTTCAGACAGCAATCAAGGCGAGAAGCTTTATTCTGCGAATGCTGAGGACKGCAGTGTTGAAACATTTGAACTGACGGGTCCGCTTTATATTAATGTTGGTAGAGCAGATTTGACGGAAATTAAGGTTGATGGCGTTATTGTTCCTGACGGGGACAGAGCGGGCTCGAAGAAGCTGCTGCTTAAACCTCTAATTGACGAAAACGCTCCAACAGGTGGAAATACTGATACTGGAACTGAATCTGGCACTAACACAGGTACAGGTACAGGTACAGTTACGGGAACGAATCAAACGAAAACGGAATAATGATTACCGTAACAAAGGAGAGATTGAATTGGCATCAGAAAATGCATTTGATATTGTATCCAAGGTGGATATGCAAGAATTAGCCAATGCGATTAAGCAGGCGGAGCGGGAAATTGAAACACGCTTTGATTTTAAAGGCAGCAAGAGTTCCATTGCACTTGAGAAGGAAGATCTTGTTGTTGCTTCAGAAGATGAGTATAAGCTTAAGAGTGTGCTGGACATTTTATTATCCAAAATGGTAAAACGCGGAGTTCCAATTAAAAATATGGACTACGGAAAAATTGAAGGTGCTTCCGGCAATACGGTTCGTCAGCGCATTAAGCTAAGACAGGGTATTGAGCAGGATGTTTCAAAAAAAATTAATATACTTATTCGCGATTCAAAGCTGAAGGTAAAAAGCTTGATTCAAGGCGACCAACTGCGCGTTTCCGGAAAAAGCTTAGATGATTTGCAAGCTGTTATGAAGCTGCTTAGGGAAGCAGATTTGCCTGTAGAGCTTCAATTTACTAATTATCGTTCCTAACAAGCAAAAACGCCTTCAGCGTCTTCTGGATGCTGAATCAGCTTTGACGAAGAAATATAAGAAGAGTAGGTGCAAACTATATACTTTCTTATATTTAAAAAGGCTTCGTTTCATCGGTTTCCGAGAAACGGGGCTTTTCGTTTTGGTAAAGCCGTAGATGAAAAATGAGGCTTTAGCCGCTTTTGACACGTGTAATGGCATGTATTATACTTGTTTAGACAGCTTTATAGTTGGATCTGGGGGATACATAGATGAGAGAAAAAACACATGCGGTCACTCAAAGCTGCTTAACAAATGAATTGCAGCTGGGACAAAAATCTGATTTTTTTTACAAACAAAGGGTTCGCGTAACGCACACCTATGAGTTAGATCGATCTGAGGAGGGAATTGCGTGAATCTGGCGAACCGCATTACACTAGCCAGAATATTTTTGGTGCCGGTTATTATGTTTTTTCTGCTTATTAAAGTGGATTTGGGGTCGTTCACGATTTCTGACTTCTCCATTACATACAATCAAATTGCAGCGGCACTCATTTTTATTGTGGCAGCAAGCACAGACGGTCTAGATGGTTATATTGCAAGGAAAAACAAAATTGTAACTAACCTCGGCAAGCTGCTTGACCCTTTGGCGGATAAGCTTCTCGTGGCGGCAGTTCTCATTTCACTTGTTGAAATGGATAAACTTAATGCGCTGATTGCCATTGTTATTATCAGTAGAGAGTTTGCTGTTACAGGACTTCGTCAAATCGCACTTTTAGAGGGTTCTGTTATGGCTGCCAGCACTTGGGGGAAATGGAAGACGGCGATTCAAATTACGATGATTATCGCTCTCCTTATTAATAATTTCCCATTCAATTTTATTGATTTTCCATTCGATGTTATCGCAAGCTGGGTAGCAGCTGCTATTACGGTTTACTCAGGCATTGATTATTTCTTGAAAAACAAACATCTGATTCCGGTAGAATAATGGTAAAGCATCTTTCCGTCAAAAAGGGGAGATGCTTTTGCTTATATGCCTGTATTTGCCTGTATTTACTCATACATTTGAATATGAAGGAGAACTTGAATCATGAAAGCAGAAATTATTGCAGTCGGGACAGAGCTGCTGCTCGGGCAAATTGTTAATACTAATGCCCAATACTTATCGCAGAAGCTTGCAGAGTTGGGTGTAGACGTCTATTTTCAGACTGTAGTTGGGGATAATTCTGCTCGCCTGAGGCAAGCCATTGAGATCGGCAGAAGCCGAGCGGATTTGCTTGTTTTTACTGGCGGACTCGGACCAACACAAGATGATCTTACAAAAGATGTATTAGCTGATTATTTGAACCGTGAGCTGAGTATTCATGAGCCGTCTATGTCAGCAATTGAGCAGATGTTCAGCTCGCGCGGCATTCATATGGTGGAGAGCAATCGTCGTCAGGCTTTGATGATCGATGGCGGGGTTCCGTTGGAAAATACAACAGGCTTAGCAGTTGGCAACGGTTTGTCTGTTGATGGAACACTTTATTTGCTGCTGCCGGGACCGCCGCGTGAAATGAAGCCGATGATGGAAGGCGCCGGTGAACGGTGGCTGCGTTCGATGTTGGGAGAGGCCAATCCGCTTTATTCTCGCATTTTAAAGTTTGCGGGGATAGGTGAATCCAACCTCGAAGCTAAGCTTCTGGATCTAATTGATGGGCAGCTTGATCCAACGATCGCACCTTATGCAAAGGAAGGCGAGGTTTCGATACGCGTATCGACCAAAGCGAGCTCTTCCATTGAGGCTGATCTGAAAATCGATAAAAGTGTGCAGCAGATTAAGGATCGGGTAGGCGAGTATTTGTATGCAGAGCAGGATATCCCTCTGGAGGAGGAGGTTATACACCTGCTGAGAGCCTCAAGACGCAAGCTGGCGAGCGCGGAAAGCATTAGTGGGGGTTTGCTTGCCGAGCTAATTACAAACGTTCCTGGAAGCAGTGGAGAGTACGTAGGAGGGGTTGTCACCTACACCAATATAATGAAGCATCATTTGCTCAGCATTCCGATGACTCAACTTGAAGGCGAAGGGGCTCCTGGAGCGATTAGCGATTCGACTGCCGCTTTAATGGCAGAGCGGGTTCGAGAACTCTCCGATGCTGATTTTGGCGTTTCTTTGACAGGAGTTGCTGGTCCAGCACAATCAGAAGGCAAGCCAGTGGGACTTGTCTATGTAGGAATTGCCGAGCGCGGCAAACCGACCGCTGTTCATACGCTGAATTTGAGCGGCGGCAGAGGCATGATCAGAATGCGAGCAGTAAAGTCTGCTTTGTACCGTTTGTGGCTTGCGCTGCAAGCACGGTAATTTTGCTGATTAGGAATGGCAGATGCTTGTTTGGCAAATGGATGATTGCCATAAATAATGTTTGTCAATTGACGGTTTGACCGTTATAATAAAGCTTAGTTATCGGAAGAACCGTAGCGAAGATTACCTTTGCTGCGGTTTTTTTATGTCCATTTAAGGGGGCGAAGCGAAAAGGCGAATGTATGTTCGAAAAAATGCTTGTCAACCTGCCGGAAAAAAGGTATCATAAAATTATAAATAAAGAAGGATGTGAGTTTCTTGTCGGATCGTCGCGCTGCACTAGAAATGGCTTTGCGTCAAATTGAGAAACAATTTGGTAAAGGCTCCATCATGAAATTGGGAGAATCCACACACATGCAAGTTGAGACCGTGCCTAGCGGTTCGCTTGCTCTAGATATTGCTTTGGGAATAGGCGGATTACCGCGTGGACGTGTTATCGAAATATATGGACCAGAATCTTCTGGTAAAACGACAGTCGCGCTTCACGCGATTGCTGAGGTTCAAAAAATTGGCGGACAAGCTGCCTTTATCGATGCCGAGCATGCGCTTGACCCGCTTTATGCAAGCAAGCTTGGTGTAAATATTGATGAGCTATTGCTTTCGCAGCCTGATACAGGCGAACAAGCTTTGGAAATTGCCGAAGCTCTTGTAAGAAGCGGCGCGGTAGATATTATCGTTATTGACTCCGTTGCGGCACTCGTACCGAAAGCTGAAATCGAAGGCGACATGGGGGATTCTCACGTAGGTCTTCAAGCTCGTCTGATGTCTCAGGCTTTGAGAAAGCTATCGGGAGCAATTAGCAAATCGAAAACAATTGCGATCTTTATTAACCAATTGCGTGAGAAAGTCGGCGTTATGTTCGGTAACCCCGAGACAACACCAGGCGGACGCGCATTGAAATTCTACTCGAGCGTACGTCTTGACGTACGTCGTATTGAGACGTTGAAGCAAGGCAATGACATGATAGGTAACCGTACTCGTATTAAGGTTGTTAAGAACAAGGTTGCTCCACCGTTTAAGCAAGCTGAGGTAGACATCATGTACGGCGAAGGTATTTCCAGAGAAGGTACGCTTGTTGATATCGGTGTTGAGATGGATATCGTTCAGAAGAGCGGAGCATGGTTCTCTTACAATGGCGAGCGTCTGGGCCAAGGTCGTGAGAATGCGAAGCAATATTTGAAAGATCATAAGGATGTTGCCGAAGTTATTGAAAAGCAAATTCGCGATGCGAGCAACTTGTCTGCAGCAGCAACTCAGGCTAATTTCAAACCTGATGAAGACGATGAAGAGTTCGAAGATCTAGAATAAGTTGTCCGGCAATTATACGTGTTGATGCTTCGCCGTCCTGTTAGGGACGGCGAAGCTGTGTTTAGAGAGGATGTACCGTATGACCCAAAGCCATTCAAGAACCGAAGAAGAATGGATGATATTATCCGTTAAGCAAGACAAAAAAGAACGGAAGTTATACCATCTCTTTGCCGAGTCAGAGAAAGCTATTCTGTCCGTGCATGAAGATATATTGATTCGTTATCGATTGACCAAGGGACAACTTGTAACCGAAGCTCAGGCCGATGAAATACGAATGGAAGATGAGCGCTATCGGGGATATATAATGGCTATCGCATATTTGGGAGCTAGACCGCGAACGAGAAAGCAGATTGAGCAATATTTGAATCGCAAGTTTTTTGAAGCTGACAATATTCAGTATGCCCTTGACCGTTTAGAAAGAGAGCATATTGTGGATGATGAACAATATGCACGCCAATTTGCGACCAGCCGACTTAAGAATCGCTTAAAAGGTCGACGGTTCATTCAGCAAGAGCTGCAACAGCGAGGCGTGTCGAAAGAAGCCGCAGCAGAAGCAATCGGTTCACTGGACCAGAAAGTGGAATTAGCATCTGCTAGAAAGGCTGCGGAGAAGAAATGGCGATCTTTAAAAGGCGAACCATTTGAGAAAAAACGTAAGCTTATGGGGTATTTAATGCGCAGCGGCTTTCCGGGAGATATCGTGAAAGATGTGATAAAGTCGATCGATCTGGATGGGGAAGAAGACTCATTCGAGGAAGATGATGGGCTTTTGCTTGACAATTGATTTTACGAAAAGATAAAATGAGGTTGTATTCCTTCATTATTGAATCAATTTTCCTTCCAAAAGTTGATTCAATACGATTATTTTCGTCAAATTAGTAAATGTTTAAACGGTTTGAAGCCGGTTGAAAACCTAATATCATCCCAAGCAGTGCCTTGGTGTATGCAACAAGGAGGTGAACAAGATGCCTAATGAGATCATTTGGATCTTGATCTGTCTCTTTGTTGGCGCAATATTCTTTGGGATTGGTTATTTTATTCGAAAGTCGATTGCCGAGGCCAAAATTTCAAGTGCTGAGCAAGCTGCTATTGTAATCGTAGAAAATGCGAAAAAAGAAGCGGAAGCTCAGAAGAAAGAAACTGTGCTAGAGGCAAAAGATGAAGTCCACAAACTTCGTTCCGAAGCCGAGAGAGACATTCGTGAACGTCGCAACGAGGCTCAACGTCAGGAAAGACGTTTGCTCCAAAAAGAGGAGTCGCTGGATAAAAAGTTAGAAGCGCTAGAACGCAAAGAAGAAACTGTAGCCAACAAAGAAAAACGGATCGAAGAAACGCAAGAGCAGATCGACTCCATTTACAAGCAACAGTTAAGTGAATTGGAACGTATATCGAGTCTGACAACGGAAGATGCGAAATCGATCATTTTATCCAATGTTGAACAGGAAGTACGACATGAGACAGCACAGATGATTAAAGAGATCGAGCAGCAAGCGAAAGAAGAGGCCGATAAGAAAGCCCGTGATATTATATCACTAGCTATTCAGCGCTGTGCGGCAGATCATGTGGCTGAGACGACGGTTTCCGTCGTAACCTTGCCTAATGAAGAAATGAAAGGCCGTATTATTGGGCGTGAAGGCCGTAATATCCGTGCTTTGGAAACATTGACTGGTATCGATCTTATTATCGACGATACACCGGAAGCGGTCATTTTATCTGGTTTCGACCCGATAAGACGCGAAATTGCCCGCACTTCTTTGGAAAAGCTTGTGGCTGACGGTCGTATCCATCCTGCCCGCATTGAAGAAATGGTTGAAAAATCTCGTAAAGAAGTGGATGAGCGTATCCGTGAATACGGTGAGCAAGCTACTTTCGAGGTTGGCGTTCATAGCTTGCATCCGGATTTAATCAAGATTTTAGGTCGATTGAAATATCGGACAAGTTATGGTCAAAACGTGCTGAAGCACTCAATGGAGGTCGCTTACTTGACTGGATTGATGGCAGCAGAGCTTGGTCAAGATGTTACGCTCGCAAGGCGTGCAGGCTTGCTGCATGATATCGGTAAAGCACTTGACCACGAAGTTGAAGGGTCACACGTTGAGATCGGCGTTGAGCTCGCTAAGAAATACAAGGAGCATCCTGTCGTTATTAACAGTATTGCCTCCCATCACGGTGATACGGAAGCCACTTCCGTTATCGCGATGCTCGTAGGAGCAGCAGATGCATTGTCCGCTGCACGCCCTGGAGCTCGTCGTGAAACGCTTGAAACGTATATCAAACGTCTGGAGAAGCTTGAAGACATTTCCGAATCGTTTGAAGGCGTTGAAAAATCATACGCGATCCAAGCTGGCCGCGAAGTGCGCGTCATGGTGCAGCCAGAGAAAATCGATGATACAGAAGCATTCCGACTCGCTCGTGATATTACGAAAAAAATCGAGAGCGAACTTGATTATCCGGGACATATTAAAGTTACGGTTATTCGTGAGACACGCGCGGTTGAATATGCAAAGTAAGTAAACAAAAAAATATAAGCTTTTCAGAAAAGTGGCTGCTAGTTAGCCACTTTTCTGTTTGCAGGCGTACAAAAAAGGAAGTGTAATGAATGAACGTATTATTTATCGGCGATATCGTAGGCAATGTAGGAAGAAGCGCGTTAAAGCGAGTACTGCCAGCACTTAAAAGTAAATATAACCCTCATATTATTATTGCGAATGGCGAGAATGCCGCTGCTGGTCGTGGGATTACAGCAACCATTGCTAAGGAATTTTTCGAATGGGGAATCCATGGCATAACGATGGGCAACCATACGTGGGATAATAAAGATATTTTTGAATGGATCGACGACGAGCCGCGCTTGGTTCGCCCAGCAAATTATGCAGAAGGCGCTCCTGGACAAGGCATGGCTTTTATTAAGGCTGGCGGAAAGCAGCTAGCTATTATCAACTTGCAAGGCCGCACCTTTTTACCGCCAATCGATTGTCCATTCCGCAAAGCAGACGAATTGATCGAAGAGGCAAAAGAGCAAACGAACAATATCCTAGTTGATTTTCATGCGGAAGCAACCTCGGAGAAAATCGCAATGGGATGGCATCTCGATGGCAGAGCTTCTATCGTGCTTGGCACGCATACGCATGTACAAACGAATGATGATACGATCCTGCCTGGGGGCACGGCTTTCATAACAGATGTTGGCATGGTTGGCCCTAAAGAAGGGGTGCTTGGCATGGAGCGAAACGCCGTTTTGCATAAATTTATTACGCAGCTGCCGGTTCGTTTTGTAGTGGATGAAGGAAAGTGGCATTTGCATGCAATCTCTGTTCAAATCGATGATGCGACGGGACAGGCACGGAAAATTGAGAAAATTCGTCTTACGGAAGATGAATGGCTTCTGATGTAATACTATGATTCTAGTGAAAGTTCTGACAATTCAGAACAGTTTGTTAATATGCGGAATAAAAGCAGGAATTTTTTAAACTCCCTCGAATACTATTTAAAAGTGGAATCCATCCAACAGTCCAAGGGGAGGTTCTTTTTATGGATGTATTAAAAGTTTCAGCAAAGTCCAATCCAAATTCCGTTGCAGGTGCGCTAGCTGGCGTTCTTCGTGAACGTGGTGGTGCGGAGCTGCAAGCCATTGGTGCTGGTGCGTTAAATCAAGCGATCAAAGCAGTTGCGATTGCTCGTGGTTTTGTCGCTCCAAGCGGGGTGGATTTAATTTGCATACCGGCTTTTACTGACATTGTTATCGATGGGGAGGATCGAACAGCAATCAAATTGATTGTTGAACCTCGGTAGCAAGTCCAAGCGGCGTTAAGGTGTAAGCCAATTGGATTAAAAAACAATCGTTCGCCTGTTTACGTCGTAGACAGGTTTTTTTGCTGCAAATTATAAACGGTGAGGTGCGTCTATGAAAGTGGTAGATTTCCATTGCGATGTGCTATGCAAACTGTTGATTGATGAAAATTTATATTTTCAAGGCAATAAGCCCGGCAAATTAGATGTTACATACGAGCGTTTAAAGGCAGCAGGAACGATCTTGCAAACTTTTGCAATCTATATTCCACAATCAATGAATGGTCGACTAGAGCCGATTTTGGAGAGTATAGATCGTTTCCACCAGATGGTATTAAGCTGCGAGGACATGGTGTGGGTAAGGACAACCCATGACTTGGATTCTTGTATTAAGGATGGAAAAATCGGAGCGTTACTGTCGCTTGAAGGTGTTGATGGTCTTCAAGGACAAATGTCGCTGCTTCGCATCATGCATCAATTAGGCATACGTGCAGCTGGAATGACATGGAATCATGCGAATTGGGCTGCGGACGGAGCGATGGAGCAGCGTGGCGGGGGCTTGACCGCAAAAGGGAAATTGCTAGTAGAAGAATGCAATAATTTGGATATACTAATAGATGTATCACATTTATCTGAACGTGCGTTCTGGGATGTTGCTGAGCTTTCCAAGAGACCGATCCTAGCTTCTCATTCAAATGCAAGAGCAATCTGTGATCATCCGCGAAATTTGAGGGATGCCCAAATTGAAAAAATAATTGAGATGCATGGAGTAGTAGGGGTTACTTTTGTGCCTTGGTTTGTATCCAGCGCGGAAGTCGTTGTCATCGATGATTTATTGCGTCATATTGAGCATATTTGTGAGCTGGGCGGAGCATCGCATATTATGCTCGGCTCTGATTTTGACGGAATTGATAGTTATATGAAACAATTAACGCATCCTGGAGAACTCGTTAATCTTCAAGAGGCACTTCTTAAACGATATTCTGAGCAGCAAACCGAACAGTTTATGTCCGGCAATGCACTTCGTTTTCTTCGGGAAAATCTCCCTTTTAACTAAAATGAATTCGATCTATTTGCGGTATGGGATTGATCGAAACAAACTATGCTTATATTAAGCGTTTACATCTTGATTTTTATAGATATGCGCTTTAAACTTGTTGTGACTGTTATGAATTATACTATATAATTACTTGATGAAATAGAATATTGCACGTTTTAGACAAAGAGGAGTTGGGCATTTTGATTAGTCAATTGTCTTGGAAGATCGGGGGACAACAAGGTGAAGGCGTCGAAAGTACAGACCGGATTTTTTCCACGGCGCTAAACCGTTTAGGCTATTATTTATATGGATATCGTCATTTCTCCTCGCGGATCAAAGGCGGACATACGAATAACAAAATTCGTATAAGCACGAAGCCGATTCGTGCTATTTCGGATGATTTGGATATTTTGGTTGCTTTTGACCAAGAAAGCATTGATTTGAATGCGAAGGAATTGCGTCTAGGCGGCGTTATCGTTGCAGATGCAAAGTTTAACCCAACGATACCTGAAGGCATAGATGCTAGACTGTTTGCTGTTCCGATTACGAAGATGGCTGAGGAGCTAGGCACTTCATTAATGAAAAACATGGTTGCCTCCGGCGCTTCTTGGGCGCTTCTTGGTCTTCCGCTTGAAGTATTCAATAAAGCGGTTGAAGAAGAGTTTGGACGCAAAGGCGCAGCTGTTGTAGAGAAAAATATCGAAGCGGTAAAAAGCGGCGCTGAGTTTGTGCTGGAGCAAGCGGGCGGACCGCTTGACGAATTTATGCTAGATGAGGCGGATGGGCAGCAGAAGCTGTTCATGATCGGCAATGAAGCAATCGGTCTAGGTTCTTTGGCAGCTGGTTGCCGTTTGATGGCGGCTTACCCGATCACACCAGCTTCCGAGATTATGGAATATTTGATTAAAAAGCTTCCGAAATTCGGCGGAACAGTCGTGCAAACGGAGGATGAAATTGCAGCGGTAACGATGGCGATTGGTGCAAACTATGCTGGCGTTCGCACAATGACCGCTTCTGCGGGTCCTGGACTGTCCCTAATGATGGAGGCTATTGGTCTTGCAGGCATGACAGAAACACCGCTAGTCATCGTTAATACGCAGCGTGGCGGTCCTTCAACGGGTCTACCTACGAAGCAAGAGCAATCGGACTTGAACGCAATGGTTTATGGTACACATGGAGAGATTCCAAAAATCGTCATTGCTCCTGCATCGATCGAAGACTGCTTCTACGATACGATTGAATCGTTCAATTTGGCTGAGGAATATCAAGTACCGGTTATTCTGATGACCGATTTGCAGCTGTCGCTCGGCAAACAATCCTGTGATCAGCTTGATTACAGCAAAATTGAAATCAAACGCGGCAAACTAGTCGAGAATGTGCCTGCCCTTGAAGGCCACGACTTGTTTAAACGCTATGAGCTAACAGAAGACGGCATTTCCCCTCGTGTATTGCCTGGCGAGAAGGGCGGTCTGCATCATGTGACCGGCGTAGAGCATGATGAAACTGGACGTCCATCGGAGAATGCAATGAACCGTCAGCACATGATGGATAAGCGATTGAATAAGCTGAATGATATGTACATTCGTGAAGCTATTCGTGTTGACGCGCCTCATGAAACGCCTGATTTGCTTATTATCGGTATGGGTTCTACTGGCGGCACGATTGATGAAGCTAGAAGCTTGCTGACTCTAGATGGCGTGAAAACGAACCATATCACGATTCGTCAAATTCATCCGTTCCCAACTAAACCTCTGCTTCCTTACTTGCAAAATGCGAAAAAAGTAATTGTCATCGAAAATAATGCAACCGGACAGCTGGCAGGACAAATTAAAATGCATGCTGGTTTTGCAGAAAAAATCGATAGCTTGCTTAAATACGACGGTAACCCATTTTTACCTTCCGACGTTCACAAAGCATGTAAGGAGTTGAGTTTAGATGGCAACGTTCAAAGAGTTTAGAAATAATGTAAAACCTAACTGGTGCCCGGGCTGCGGAGACTTTTCTATTCAAGCGGCGATTCAACGTGCAGCAGCTAACGTAGGATTAGAACCTGAGAACCTAGCGGTTATATCAGGTATTGGATGTTCAGGCCGGATCTCTGGCTACATTAACGCATATGGCTTCCATGGCATTCACGGCCGCGTGCTGCCTATCGCACAAGGTGTAAAGCTTGCTAATCGCGAGCTTACCGTAATCGCTTCAGGCGGAGACGGAGACGGCTTCGCTATTGGTATGGGGCACACGGTTCACGCGATCCGTCGCAACCTGAATGTGACTTATATCGTAATGGATAACCAAATCTATGGCTTAACCAAAGGTCAAACTTCACCGCGCAGCGCAGAAGGCTTCAAAACAAAATCGACGCCGGAAGGCTCGATTGAGTCGACGCTGTCGCCGCTTGAGATTGCGTTGTCTGCGGGTGCAACATTTATTGCTCAATCATTCTCGAGTGATTTGAAGCAGCTGACGAAATTAATCGAAGAGGGAATCAACCACGAAGGTTTCTCCTTGATTAACGTATTCAGCCCATGTGTTACCTTCAACAAAATTAATACGTACGACTGGTTCAAGGAAAATATCGTGAACTTGGAGCAATTCCCTGATTACGATCCAACAAACCGCGTGCAGGCGATGAACAAGATTATGGAAACAAACGGCATGCTCACAGGACTTATCTATCAGAATAAAACGCGAAAAGCCTATGAAGATTTGATTACAGGCTTCAAGCCCGAGGCTCTAGCTAAGCAAAATATCAAAATCACCCCAGAAGAATTCGATAAGCTTGTTGCCGAATTTAAATAAGTGGTATGATAAGCATGCGGCCAAAAGGCCGTATGCTTTTTCTTTAAACTCTGTGGAAAACAACAAAATTAAATCAGGAGAGTGACAACATGATACATAGAGGAGTACCAATCGGAGTATCTGCAAGACATATTCATTTATCACAGGAGCATGTTGAAATATTGTTTGGGGCAGGTTATGCGTTAACTGAAATGAAACCATTGTCTCAGCCAGGACAATACGCTGCGAATGAAACGGTAGCGGTTGTTGGTCCAAAAGGAACATTTGGAAAAGTAAGAATTCTCGGACCTGCACGGAAAGAGACGCAGCTCGAGGTATCGCGTACGGACGCATTTGCGTTAGGCGTTAACCCGCCAGTTCGGGAATCCGGTAATACAAAAGGCTCTGCAGGCATTAAGCTTCAAGGGCCTGCTGGAGAGGTTACAATCGAAGAGGGCGTCATTGTAGCGGCTCGTCATATTCATTTCCACACAAGCGATGCTGAGCGGTTTGGTATTGCGGACAAGCAGTCGCTGCGGGTTCGTTTCGCTGGCGAGCGCGGTGTCGTATTCGAAAATGTTGTTGCACGTGTATCTGATCAATTCGCACTTGATATGCATATCGATACAGATGAAGCAAATGCAGCAGGCGTGAAAAACGGAGATATGGCTGAAATCATAGATTAGTCAATAAAAAAAACAGCTTCCCTGTCGTCAGAGACGATGAGGAAGCTGTTTTTTTTGTTTGGAAAAATGGAATTAATGTCCCATCATCATGGATACTTCAGGTTTATTCTCAGCATTGGTGCCATCCTCTTGCTTCGGTCTGCGAAGCAGGAAGGCTGTGAGAGCGCCAACGATTGAAATGGATGCCAAGATGAAGAACGTATCCCCGTAAGAGGAGTACACTACATTTGGTCCTGGGTTAGTTACACTGTAATGCTCTACTCTGCTAGCGAGAATCGTCGACAAGCCGGCGATTGCAAAGGAAGTCATAACCTGCTGCGCAGCTGCGGTCAGCGAGGTTACGCGGCTAACGAGTTCCTTAGGAGCGGATTGCATAATATGTGTGTTAAGCGGCATCATCGACAAGCCCATACCTGCACCGAGAAGAGCAATCGGAATCATAAGAGTGAGAAGAGTCGTGTCCGCTGAAAGCTGGCTAAGGATGAAGCCTGCAATCGTAACAATGGATAAACCGGCAATGACGATTGGGCGAGCTCCGAAACGGTCAAACAGCTTGCCGCCGATCGGCATGAATATACCTGCTGCTAAAGCTTGTGGAAGCAAAATAAGTCCAGTATCAAATGCGGAGTAACCTTTGGCGATTTGCAAGAAAATCGGAATTAAGAATAATGTTCCGAATAATGCGATTTGAACAATCCACTGCAAAATAATGCCGCGTGTGAAATTGCTTGATTTAAAGACGCGAAGCTCAAGCAAAGGTTCCTTGCGCTTCAGTTCTATGATGATGAAGAGGATAAGCGAAATACCGCCTACTATCATACCGATCAAAGCTTCAGGCGAGGTCCAGCCGCTGCCTGCGCCGCCTTCACCGCCGCCAGCAGAGCTTACGCCATAAGCAAGACTGGCAAAAGCAAGTGGGGCAAAAATCATACCTAAAAAGTCTAGGGAAGGAACATGTTTGCGTTCAATTTTTGGCAAGGTGCGAAGCCCTACGATAACGGCAATGACACCAATCGGAAGATTGATAATAAAAATCCAATGCCAAGATACATAATCAACGAGCCAGCCTGCTACTACAGGGCCAAGAGCGGGAGCTAACAGCATTGGAATACCGATCATACCCATAACTGCTCCTTGTTTGCCAGGAGGGCTGAGTCTAAAGGTAAAGGCCATTGCGATTGGAGCAACCATACCGCCGCCAAGACCTTGAATGATACGGAATACGATAAGCTGTTCAGCGGTTGTTGCTAATGCACAAAGACCGGAACCAATCGTAAACATAATGATTGAGAACAAAAAGACTTGTTTGGCGCCAAAACGATCTGACATCCATCCCGCAAGCGGAATAACAGCAGCCTGTGCAAGTGCATAACCCGTAATGGTCCACTGCACAAGTGACATCGAGCTTTTGAAGTCGGCCATTAAGCCTGGCATAGCGACATTCATTGCGGTGCCGTCCAAAATAACCATGAACATACCGACGATAATGGCAATCAGCGGTGCAATAATATTGCGCATGGACATCGGATCACCAGCAGGTGCTGCTTTTTTTGAAGCTGAAGCCATTTTATTTCCTCCTATCCAAATATGAGGGTCTATCCAACTATTGTTGACCTCTGTGTACCAGCAGGCTACAATAAAAGGTGACCGCTTCTATGAGCGGACAATTGTCCGCATTACTGAATAATAAAGACGAATGGGGCAATTGTCAATCGTAAGATTTGTAAACGCGGAAAAAGGAGATAGGAACGATGACTGCACCAGAAAACAGCAGAACGAAACAAGCGCTCAGCAAAGCGATTTTGCGTACGGCTAATCACTTGTTTACGGAGCATGGGGTAGAATCGGTCAGTATGCATCAAATCGCCAAATCAGTCGGTATTGGACAAGGCACCTTGTACCGGAGGTATTCAAACAAAGGTGATTTGTGTATGGATATGATGAAAGAGAATTTTGAAATTTTCATCAATGAGATCGACGCGTATTTGACAGAAGAGGCTATGCTGTCCGTACATGAGCGATTGAGCGGAGTTATGCGCAAAATTATAGCGTTTATCGATAAGGAATCGAAATGGCTTGGCGTGATGCAATCTTTTAATAAAATCGAACTTGAACATCCTAAAGGTGATTTTTTCCAATCACCCCCTTATCTTTATTTGCATACTGTCCTGCGCAGCTTGTTTGAGGAAGCAATGGAGAAAGAGCAAATTAAGCCTATTGATCCTTGTTATGCTGCTCATTCCTTTATATCCATTCAATCCCCGCATACGTTTAGGCAATTGCGGTACGTGATGGGCTACACTTGTGAAGAAATACAGGACCGGTTTTGCAAGACATTTATTGATCCTTTATTTCGTTAATTGTTTAGTAATGTAAAAGAGAGGACAGCGTATATGCTGTCCTCTCTTTTATTTGTCTTGAAATTATAGCTGATGGGCAGTCAGCACTGGAGAAATAATGTATAGTGTATCCTCGTTGTTGGTCGGCCTAACTAAGATCGGTTTATTTTTTCCTGTAAATCGCAACAACACTTGTGTGCTGTCAATCGCTTGCAAAATATCTCTCATATATTTTCCATTGAAAAAAACAATAAGCGGCTCACCAAAAATAGGGCTAATAGCGAACTTTTCCGAGACATCGCCTATCTCAGCTGCTGTTGCAAATAATTCGACTTCACAAGATGAAATGCGCATCCCGATGGCATGTGTATCACTAACGAGCAAGCTGACGCGTTGGACGGCCCGAAGAAAAGGAGCAGTGTTCATCGTTATTTCGGTTGAAAAGGTTTGTGGCACCAATCTTTCAACTACAGGAAATGTGCCTTGAATAAGCAGCGATTGCATACTGAAATTTAATGTGTTGAAGGAAATGAGGTGGTCTGAAATCGTAATTTGTGTTTTGCTAGATCCATCTGACAACATTTTGGAATAATCGTACAAATGTTTTGCTGGAATAACAAACGGAACTGAATTTGAGCTGTTTTCACTTAGATTTGAGGTGCTTGTAGCAAGCCGAACGCCATCGGTAGCAGAAAGCCTCAGCTTTCCATTAATGGTTTGACAAGAAATGCCTGTCAATATCGGTTTCGCTTCAGAAGTGGAAGCTGCAAACGAAACTTGCTTCACAATCTTTTTAAACGCTATATTATCGATTTGAAATTTAGCTTTATTCTCCAAGCTGCGCATATCTGGAAATTGTGAAACATCCATTGTAGCCAGATTGTATATAGAATGATCTGATTCAATATGTATAAAATTATGTTTTAACTCTGCGAGTTTTACTTTGCTTTCAGTTGAAAAACTGCGGACAATATCGAGCAAAAGACGAGCGGAGATAACTGTACTTCCTTCTTTATCAATTTTAAGCTGGTCACAATGACAAGGGATAATATATTGTAGAGCCATAGATGCATTGCAGGCTGTGAGAGAAAGACCATGGGCTCCGGCTTGAATTTTAATGCCTGAAAGAATAGGGGAAACTGCTCTTAATGCCAAACCAGCAGCAATATGCTGAAGTCCAATATGCAACGATTGCTGTCTCACTTCAACAAGCATGATTGTCACCCGTCTTTACAATAATTTGTCGTGTGTGTTTAAAGATGACTCTATTATTCCGCGAATTACTTCAGATCTGGAGAGACTAGATGTTTTGCACCGATTTTCAAGCTCGCTCCAGACCTCATTGGTGAGCGTTAAAGAAATCTTTTTAGTTTCCCCAAATCCTTTTCTTCCGGCTCCAGCACGAGGTCCTCCACGGGAAAACATGATGGAAACCTGTCCTTCTTCGTCGGGCACAGCAATTTTAATCTTTTTTCCAGCCATAAAACTACTCCTTTTTCGTTTGAATAAGGTTACTCTAATCAATGATCTATATATTAACTTTAGCATGTAAATTATGACATTGCAATGTGGGTTCTAAAACATTAATCAATGTCCATTTGTATGACTGCCATTTGACTATACATATCAATAAAAATGATAGTAAAAGAAAGAAACCATTTCTATAAGCTTTTTTTTGATTTGCTTGTGATGGATTAGGCGGGGGCGTTATGATATAATTTCTAATTGATATGTTCAAATGAATAAATATAATTGATTATGGAAATTGCAGATAAAGGAAGTGAATCCCTATGACGAAGGAGACCAAAAGCACACCAGACTTAAAATCTGGCACGGGTGTTAAGGACTACTCCAAGTATTTCGATTTTTCGGATGCAAAGATTTTACGAGAAGAAGATGGCATGACTACCGTTCGAATTAAAGGTCGGAATATACAAATCAACTCTGCTCCCAATCACAAGGATGAGAAGAAGCGTGGCAAAGAGGATATCGAGGTGCATTATGACTTTGCGATTCCTGCTGAGCTTCGATCGATGGGTATAGGCAAGTTTTATTTAATCCAAACGTATGGCTGCCAAATGAACGAGCATGACACCGAAGTCATGAAGGGCATGTTCGAAGAAATGGGTTATACAGCTACGGAGGATCGAAATCTTGCAGATGTAATCTTACTTAATACATGTGCCATTCGTGAGAATGCCGAAGATAAAGTGTTTGGCGAGCTTGGCCATTTGAAAGCGCTGAAGACGGAGAAACCGGATTTGCTGTTAGGTGTTTGCGGCTGTATGTCGCAGGAAGAATCGGTTGTAGGACGTATTTTGCAAAAGCATTCTTTTGTAGATATGATCTTTGGTACGCATAACATTCATAGACTTCCGTACTTGCTGCAAAATGCTTATTTCAGTAAGGAACTGGTCGTTGAGGTATGGTCCAAGGAAGGCGACATTATCGAAAATATGCCTAAGAAACGCGAAGGAATGCGTGCTTGGGTTAATATTATGTACGGATGCGATAAGTTTTGTACGTATTGCATCGT
Organism: Paenibacillus sp. 01T431; assembly: GCF_056398625.1. Taxonomy (NCBI): domain Bacteria; kingdom Bacillati; phylum Bacillota; class Bacilli; order Caryophanales; family Paenibacillaceae; genus Paenibacillus; species Paenibacillus sp. 01T431. The sequence continues at coordinate 157,264 of NZ_JBFTPT010000006.1, read as the reverse complement.
GCCATATACACGCGGGAAAGAGCGCAGCAGACGTCCAGAAGATGTTATTGCTGAAGTGCGCGACTTAGCTAGACGAGGATTTAAAGAAATTACATTGCTTGGGCAAAATGTTAATGCTTACGGCAAGGATTTTGAGGACATCAGCTATCGCTTTGGCGATCTGATGCATGATATGTCCAAAATTGACATTCCGCGTATTCGCTTTATGACGAGCCATCCGCGTGATTTTGACGATCATTTGATTGAGGTGCTTGGAACAGGCGGCAATTTGGTTGAGCATATTCATTTGCCTGTACAGTCCGGCAGCACCGAAATATTGAAACGAATGAGCCGCAAGTATTCACGCGAGATGTATCTAGAGCTGGTTGCTAAAATTAAAAAAGCAATACCTGGCGCGATGCTCACTTCAGATATAATCGTCGGTTTCCCTGGTGAAACAGACGAGCAGTTCGAGGATACGATGACGCTGGTGAAAGAAGTTGGCTTTGATTCGGCTTATACGTTCCTTTACTCTCCGCGTGAGGGTACACCTGCCGCTAGTATGGAAGATAATGTTCCGCTAGAGGTGAAAAAAGCTCGTTTACAGCGTCTCAATGCACAGCTTGCTGCAAATGCGAGAGAAAAGAATGAGCAGCTTCGCGGTGAAATTGTCGAGGTTCTCATTGAAGGCGAAAGCAAAAACAACGCTAACGTCCTTTCCGGACGGACGCGTACGAATAAATTAGTGCATTTGGAAGGTCCAAAGGAATGGGTTGGCCAGTTTATTATGGCTAAGGTTACCGAGGCACAAACTTGGTATATCAAAGCCGAAAGTATAGAACAGGATGCACAAGAAGCCGTTAGCTAACGGTAAAACAGGAGAGATGACAAATGGCAGAGCAGCATACAGCAGATAATCAAGCAGCGCAATGTGACCATGATCATGAGCATGGCGAAGGCTGTGGAATTCCGAGTTTCCATACTCGCGATCTCATCGTTCGAGAGGATATTTCGAAAAAAGCGAAAGAATTAGCAAATCTCATCTTTACTTCAGAGGAAGTACAGCACTACCGCCGCGCAGAGCTGCAAATTAACGGCAATGAGCGTGTGCAGCAGTTGATTACAAAAATTAAGAAAAAACAAAAGGAAGTTGTTGCTTTCGAGACCACTTTCAAAAATGCAGACATGGTTAAAAAGATCGAAGGCGAAATGGAAGAGCTGCAGGACGAGCTTGATGGCATTCCTATCGTGTCCGAGTTCCAACAAAGTCAAAGCGACATCAATTATTTGCTTCAGCTTGTTATTTCGATCATCCGTGATACYGTGTCTGAGAAAATCAACGTTGAGGATGCGTCAGAGCCAGCCCCTGAAGAGTGCAGCGACTAAAATAAGCTAGACTAGCGTTATAAGCCGTATGTATTGCAGCTCCTTTTTTGGGATGCAGACATGCGGCTTTCATTTTTACATATGAAATGTAACTTTTTTCAAATTAACAGAACTGGCGGAAGGGATAAATCCAAATGAAATATAGACAAATAAACCAAAACACTGAAGAAGATTTTCAAGATTTAGAATTCGATATCATTGAAAGTCATGTGATAAATCATCGAAATTATTTTCTTGTTCATGGTCAATATGGAAATGAAATTGTTGGCTTTGAAGTGCTAATAAACAAGGATATGATTCCTGGATGGAATCAGGGAGAAATCAATCAAGAGGCATTTTATTTTGAGGGAATAACTCTTAAATCAATTGGTAAAGAATCAGATGCGTTCATTACGGCTTTGTTGGAGCTTTATGGCTATGAGGGAGAATTAAAGTGTGATGATGAAATCTCATTTACATGTTTTGCACTAGAGGGTGACCCTAGAAATATTGCAAATGAAGATATTAAGTTTAAGGCCTTTTTCGATGATAATAATGAACTTGATTTGTATTGCGAAATATATATGAATATATCGGTACAGAATAAGGTTTTTGAATTGAAAGAAAAGGATACTGAATATCGCGGGAACATTTTAAGAACTTTAGGAAAGTAACTCGCGAGGCATTTCAAAGTAGATGTCTAAAACAAAAACCGCTATATTCCGATTCAAGATGCATAATCGGAGAAAGCGGTTTTTTGCTTTCATAGAACAGCGGTTTTAAACATTAAAAGTTGTTTTCTCTTCGCTATTTCTTACGGTTGACGAGCGTATGTGGACAATGTAAGGTGTTAAAGAGGTTGCTAAAATAGCGCCAGCCAATGATTTAAGTGCATCACCGATAATGAACGGATAGAATCCGACCGTCATCGCTTTCTGGAACGAAAGGTCCAGAGCATTCATAAGCCATGGAATGCCTGGAATGTATGAGGTGATGGAGCTGAATAGCTCGAAAATGATGAAAAAAACAATAAAAGCTAAGGCTTTATTTCCCTTGGACATTTTACTGCGTAGAAATCCGCCAATCGCTAGGCTAATCAATAGCGAACAGAACGGGAAGGCGAATATAAAGCCGCCAGTAGGTCCTGTTAGATGAGGGATACCGCCTTGCCCACTAAATAGGGGCAGGCCGATAGCAGCAAGCAAAATGACGATGAATATGCTGAGGAAAGCGTTGCGCGGCGTCAGAAAGAGACCGGCTAATCCAACAGCCAAGGTTTGAAGAGTAATCGGGACAAATGAGCCGCCGAACTTAATTGTCAAAGAGCTCATGACGATAAACAAAGCTGCGAACAAAGAAATAAAGACGAGTGAGCGAATGTTGCTGGTTTGCATAATGATGTTAGTCTCCTTTATGTACTTGCGATATTATTGTTAACCATTTATATTTAAAACGGGTTAACAAATCGAATTGTAGCATAGCCTATCGTTTTCGGGAAGAGGTTGGGTGAAATTTTTTGAATCAGAGCAATCAGGTACAATTGAAGCAGGTTACCGTTACGCCTCCGGCAATAGGTGAAGGACAAAAACGGAAACCAATAATAAAAGATATTTCGTTTGTTATAAAAGAGGGAGAATGGATTACTCTGCTTGGCTGCAATGGAAGCGGGAAAAGCACAGTTGCGAAAGTAGCTGCTGGTTTTCGGGTAGCAGGCGTCAGCGGTCAAGTCTTAAGGAACATTCATATTGCTGCAAAGGGGAAGCCGATTCCAATTGTTATGCAGCAGCCTGAGGCAGCGATGATCGGGGCAACGCCACTCGAGGATATTATTGTCATGCTGGAGCAGAATGAGCAGGAAGCGGCCAGTATTCGATCTGAAGCCGAGCACGCGCTGCAAAGAGTAGGCATGGGTGAGAGAATGCATCAACCGATTGAAACCTTATCCGGAGGGCAGAAGCAGCTCGTTGCGATTGCGGGGTGTTTGGCATTAAAAGCGCCCATGCTTGTGCTTGATGAGGTAACAGCGATGCTGGATCCAGAAGCAGCAATCTCTGTGCTGGAGCAAACAAGAAGTTTGCAGCAAGCCGGAATTACGGTCATTTGGATTACGCAGAAGCTGGAGGAGCTGCAGGCGGGAGATCGAATCGTTGCGATGAATGCCGGTACGATTATGTACGATGGCGGGGTAGAAGCCTGGTTTGCTAGATCGGCTGCGGGAGCAAGGGATAGTTTTTGTGAGCAGCTTGGTTTGGAGGCTCCTTATTGTGCTCAGGTGGCATGGGAGTTAGAGGAGCAGGGTGTGAAGCTTTCGCCTTTTCCGTTCACAGCAACTATGCTGGCAGAGGCGGTGAAGCAATATGGGCGCTGACTGGCAGTTAAACGGCGTTAGCGTGCACGCGGAGAATGACAATGAAAAACAGCTGCTAAAAGAAGTACATACGTCCTTTAAAGCAGGTGAAATCACACTTTTAATCGGGCGAAATGGTGCTGGGAAGTCAACGCTGCTTGAGACATTGGCGGGCATACGATCGATTCAAAGCGGAAATATTGAGCTGGGCACCGATCAGCTATGGTTGGAGAATGGCCGCCGCAGCCGCCTAAATCCAGAAGTGGTGCTTAAGCTTGGCATATCGATGCAAAATGCGGAGTCACAGTGGTTTGCGTCATCTGTACGAGAAGAAATGGTTTATTCTCTCAAGCCATATAAGCTCGATTCATCCATAATCGAGGAGAGAATCGCGGAAGCTCTTGCGAGAGTAGGGCTTCCAGTGGAGCTGTTGGAGCGTGATCCATGGACGCTCAGCGGCGGTCAGCAGCGACGGCTGTCACTCGCCTGCTTATTGGCGTGTGAGCCGGATTGGCTGCTGCTGGATGAGCCGACGGCGGGGTTAGACGCCGGAGGTATTCGCCGCTTGTGCGCGGTGCTGGAAGCGCACAGGGCGGCTGGGCGCGGAGCGGTCGTGGCAACGCACGACCTCGACGCGCTGCTGCCGCTGGCGGACGCGGTCGCCGTCGTTGACGGCGGCACGGTCCGCGCAGCGGCTAAGGCGGCGGCGATCGCGCATGCCGCCTCTGCGCCGCAGGCGCTTCGCGCGCTGGACGCGCTGCGCGAGGAAGCGGCTATGCCGCTGGAGCAGTTCATCCAGCACGCAGACGCGGATGAGGCGCCTTGGCCGGCGCCGCAAGAACTAGCTGCGGCGATTTCCATTGCACTCGCGAGTCGAGCCGGCCAGAAATCAGGAGCAACAGCAGTTGTAACCAACGGTGCTGCAAGCATAGATACTGAGCACAACAAGCCAAACACGTTTTCAATAGAAGAACCAAAAGAAGAACCAAAAGAAGAACCAAAAGAAGAACCAAAAGAAGAACCAAAAGAAGAACCAAAAGAAGAACCAAAAGGTAAACTCGCTGAAAAAACGTTAACAGAGGTTTCTCAATTAGGAGCCGCCAAACCATCGGTTTTGCTGCGTTCAGATTATTTCGATCCTCGTGCGCTTGTACTCGTTTATTTATTTCTATCTGCGAGCATTTTTGCGCAAAAAACAGCATTGGAGCTAACGGTCGCAGCTGTTTCAACGATTTTGCTTTTAATTCCGTTTCGTACACTCATTTGGCCTTGGAGACGAGTCATTCGCGCGTATGCCATTATGATTATTATTTTTTGCGTAATAGCAGGAATTGGCATTCGTCCGCTTTCCTTTGATTTGGACAAGGTTTCGCCAATAGTTATTCGATTAGGCAAGCTTTTGTTGATTATGCTTTTAGGCTTGCCTATGCTAAAGCTGATGACGCCTTTACGACTTCAGCGCTCGCTTGAGCAAACCTTTGGTTTCCTAGAGAGGCTGAAGGTGCCCATTCATTCGTTTGCAATCATCGTCACTCTTATTTTTCGGTTTATTCCTTTACTAACAGGAGAGTGGGAGCGGTTTGCGAAGCTGGCTCATGCAAGAGGAAAGGCGGTTACGCCTCTTAAGACGGTACCGATGAAAAGGCTTCTACCGATTCTTATACCCTACGTACGTTCAATATTGCGTCTTGCGGAGCAAATGGCGGATGCGCTTGAAGCACGCGGCTTTGGTTATGCGAAGCGAAAGCCGACTTATAGCTTTCGGCTTCGCTTCGGACGAGCAGATGCTCGTCTAATGAGTATTGCAGCAGCAGCAGGCTCATTGCTATTTCTTATTTCTGTATTGTTTTAAAAAAGGGAGAACCTGCGAAACCCAACGTCCATCTTCATCAGCAAGCAGCGAATGCCATCCGTGCAGCGCTGCTTGCTTTGTGTTTTTAGGATGATCATCAACAAATAAAACAAAGCTGTCAGGCGGCAGCAGTTCATTTACTTTGTCAAAAATAGCTGGATGAGGTTTTTGGAGTGCTGCTTCGCTTGAGATCGTGATACTTTTCAAATAAGGCTTGATAGGTGTAATGATGGGTTCAACCCATGCAGGTAAATGATTGCTTAACACATGAATATCAGCAACAGCATTCCAATTGCCGATTTCTGAAAAGGCAGGAAGCGGCAGTAGGCATCTATCGATAAAACTTCTGGCTAGCGCACTAGTTAAGTTTGGCGTATATTCAGCAATCCAGCTCCAAAATTGTTTCTCTGTTATTTGGCCTGTCCATAGCCGCTCGCTAATTTGCTGCTTATATTCGGAGTAAAGTTGTTCTTCAGAAACGATCGCTTCCGCAGCTAGCAGCTGCCAGAAGAGCGGCGACAGGTTTGTCGCCAGCACGCCTCCAATATCGAGCACGAGCTGCGGCTTAATCATCCGCTTACCTCCTCTGCATGATTCGTGCGCGCGGCAAACTTAGCTTTGCGATCTGACATCGCCCACTTGATTACAAGTGCAAATGCGACAGCTCCAAGCAGCGAGCCAAATAGGAAACCTCCGTTCAATCCCCAGCTTTCATTGAGCCAACCAGCAAGGAATGGTCCAGAGAACATTCCAATGGCATATAGCGCTTGATATAAGCCCATTGCTGTTGCACGGCCAGGAAGCTCGACATCTCGAATCGCCAGTCCCAGCAGAAGCGGCATATGTAAGCCTTGCGCAAAACCATTAATCGCCTGCGTTGCGACAAGTATACCAAAAGAATCCGCAAACACCATTGCTCCTGTGCAAATGGTACTCAATATAAAGCCAGCGCCAATCGTACCCCAATAGCCGAATTTAGGCGTAAACCACCTCGCTGTAACGAGTGAGGCAAAAGCATGGGGGAGCATAAAAGAAAATACGAGCAAGGTGAGCTTCAGACCGTCTGCACCCATTTCTTGAGCTTTGAGCGGTGTAAATCCGAACATCGTTATAAAAAGAATGCCATGAGCAAGGATGGACAACAAAGAAACCTGCAGCAATGTTTTAGTTTTTACCACATTTTTGATCATGGCAAACGACATTCCTGGCTGTTCTTTGAGCTCCGAGCGAGGCTCTTTCAGCATGAAAGCGAGCACTAGACCAAGGACAGCAATGACAGCGCCTACAATAAATGGAGCACTTGAGCTAAAACCATCCGTTAACCATCCGCTAAAGAGCATGCCGATCATTTGTCCGGATACCGTCATCACGCTAATATTGCCCATTGCACGACCTGTCTGCCCGGCTCCAAAATAGCTGGCGTAAAGCACTGTGAACGCGACCCAAGTAGATGCGCAAACGCCTGCCATCAATCTGCCAGCAAGCGGCCATACCCATGAATCAGGGATGAGGAACAGCAAACAGCTTATCGCAGCGGTTAGCATCCCTAATAGGATGAAAGGCTTGCGCTTTCCGAAACGATCTGACAAAATGCCGAGCGGAAATCTTACGAACATTTGAACAAAACCATAGCTTCCAAGCACGATGCCGATAAAAGGCAAGGACAATCCCCGATCACTAAGGTAAGGTGAAAGCGTAGGGACATATACATACATGGAAGTCCAATATAAAATGGTTATAGTAGTAAAAAGCAATCTTTGTGCTCCAGAGATTTGATTCATCGTTGTGGAAGCCCCCTTCGCTTTCACTTTATCGCAAGTCTGGTTCGGTTGTCACTTCCTATTTTGGGCGCTATAATGAAAACTTTGTACAGCAAAGAACGTATTAGGTAGACAATTATTATTATTCTTACAAGAAAAAAAACACTTACTGATGAGGAGAATGTTCATGCAAACAGAAAAACGCAAAACAAAAAGCTGGATGAAGGAAGTAAGAGAATGGGTCGTCTCGCTTGGAATTGCCGTCGTTGTAGCGCTGCTTTTCCAAAACTATGTTTATGCTCAATCGGAAGTACATAATGTATCTATGCAAAATACGCTGGTCGCTGGACAACGATTAATCGAAGACAAATGGTCTTACCGGCTTCATGAACCTCGTCACGGCGACATCGTTATTATTAGCGGACCAGAGAGCGATTTGCGTTTAATTAAACGTGTCGTAGGCTTGCCTGGAGACGTGGTTGATATCCAAAACGGGGAAGTATATTTGAATGGCGAAAAAATCGAAGAGCAATATGTTAAGGGTCAGACAGTAGCTGGCAGTGTTTCAGTGCCTTTTACAGTTAAAGAAGGACAGCTGTTTGTTATGGGTGACAATCGTGAGCATAGTATGGATAGCCGTGAACTTGGTCCAATTGCTAGATCCAGCATCGAAGGCAAAGCCGTATTCCGTATTTGGCCGCTGCCTAAGTTCGGTACACTGAGCGAATAATTATTTTATAGCATTAAATAAAAACGTCATTAATTATATGCACAAAATCATCAAACGTAATACTTTTGTAAGAAATGGTTACAAATTCGTTTAGAAATAGCCGTTATGATTAACCATAGAAACAACGAGAGAAACACACTTAACAAAAAAGCAGCAGCGAGGCGTGAACAGGATTGTCCATTCGAGTAAAGCTGTATATGTCATACTTGGCGATGATTTTTGTACCGATCATATTAATGAGTGCTTTTATGATATTTATCTTTTATGCTCGCGGAGTTGAGGATGTTCGACATTATTATGAAAATGAGAACAGAGAGCCTTATCTTCAAGCCTTGGTGTATGGCGAATTATCCTATGTGCTTCGCAATGATTCCGGTGAGCTCGAGAAGAAGGAATACGTAGCCGAAATTCAAGAGCGATTAGGCAAGCTATGGGCAGGACTTCTTATTTCCAGGGATGGGAAGATTACTTCTGTAGCGCCTTTCTTGGAACAGTCAGCTGTTCATGCTGATTGGCAGCAATTATTGGACGAGCCGCCTTCGAAGGTTGCATTTAATTCATTTCGATTCGAAACGAGTACCGTCGATTTTATTTATCCTGATGGGGGAGAGGGTCGAGCTGTTCTGTTCCGGCGAAATGATACGGTTCCTATCTATTGGAGGCCGGTCGGCACAGCTTTCAGTTTAGCTTTTATTGGATTAACGAGCTTGCTGCTTACTTACTTTGTTTCAAGAAGCATCATTCGTCCCATTAAAAAACTAGAAGCCGCAGCTCTACAAATTAAGGATGGCGATTTGTCGCACAAGGTAGAAGCCACGACGAAAGGTGAAATCGGACAGCTTAGCATCGCCTTTGAGGATATGAGGGTAAGATTGAAGCAGTCGATTGATCAAAGCCTTCAGTATGAAGAAAACCGTAAAATGCTGCTGTCTCATATCTCGCATGATTTGAAAACGCCAATATCTGCGATTAAAGGGTATGTTGAAGGGATCATGGATGGCATTGCGAACACGGATGAAAAGCGGAAGCGCTACATGGAGACGATTTATCGTAAAGCTACAGATATGGATCAATTAATTGATGAGCTGTTCCTATTCTCGAAGCTTGATCTTCAAACGGTTGCCTTTGATTTTAAAGTGATGGACATTAAACGCTACTTAGAATATTTTTTGGATGAGCAGCGGTTTGATCTGGAAAAATCAGGTGTAGGATTGCATTATATCGAGCATGGTTCTGATCCGCTGATGATCGCAGCCGATCCTGACAAGCTAAGCCGTGTTTTAACTAATATACTGAACAATTGTGTCAAGTATATGGGACAATCTTCTGGTCTCGAAAAACATAACATCGTTGTTCGAGTAACAGAACTGGAAGAGCACGCTCTGATTGAAATTGAGGATTCAGGTCCCGGAATTGAGAAGGATGATTTGCCTTATATCTTCGATCGTTTCTATCGCGCGGAGCAATCACGCAATTTAGAGACAGGTGGAAGTGGTCTCGGTCTTGCAATCGTCAAACAAATTATTGAAGGGCACGGCGGTACGGTCTGGGCGGAAAATGCAGAGCATGGAGGTGCGTTGTTCTGTCTAAAATTGCCTAAGTCAGTATCCGTCAAAACGGTGGGTGGTCATGAAGAGCATACTAATTATTGAAGATGAGAAAGCCATTGCCGAGCTGGAACGAGATTACTTGGAAAGTTACGGTTTTAACGTTCAAATTGAAGGGAGAGGTGATATAGGACTTGAGAAAGCGCTCGAAGGAAAGTTTGATCTTATCATATTAGATGTAATGCTTCCTAAAATCGACGGCTTTGAAATTTGTCGTCAAATTAGACAAACGATCAATATTCCAGTGCTGATGGTAACCGCGAAAAAAGAGGATATTGATAAAATACGAGGATTAGGACTTGGCGCTGACGATTATATGACCAAGCCCTTCAGTCCAAGTGAGCTGGTAGCACGCGTGAAAGCTCATTTGGCTCGTTACGAGCGTTTGACAGCTGACAAAGGGGAGCGAGGCGAGCATATTCGCATACGCGGATTGTTTATCGATAAGCCTTCACGAAGAGTCATGATACATGAGCAGGAAGCGATGCTTACTTCAAAGGAATATGAGCTTCTGCTGCTTTTAGCTTCACACCCTAATCGCGTGTTTGAGAAAGAAGAGTTGTTTGAACGTATTTGGGGGCTTGATTCAAATGGAGACGCAGCTACGGTTACGGTTCATATTCGGAGGCTGCGTGAGAAAATTGAGCATGACCCATCCAAACCTCAATATATAGAAACAATTTGGGGAGTGGGCTACCGTTTTAAAGTATAGATAGAAGATGAGGAGTGGGAGAGATTGAAGAGCATCATCCGATTTTCGCTTAATAACAAATTTGCTTTGTGGATTTTGACGCTGCTTGTGTTATTTGCTGGACTTTATTCAGGAATGAATATGAAAATGGAAACATTGCCCGATATTACGGTTCCAATCGTAAGCGTCACAACTGTATTGCCGGGTGCTGCACCTGAAGAGGTAATGGAGAAAATTACGAAGCCGATTGAGCAGCGGACTCGCAATCTTAAAGGTGTTAAAGTCATTAGCTCAACATCCTATGAGAATGCTTCATCTGTCGTTATTGAGTACTCCTATGAGACAGATATGGAAAAGGCGGAAGCGGAAGTTAAAAATATCCTCTCCGAGATTAAGCTTCCAACAGGAACGCAAACCCCATCCGTTTCACGGATCAGCTTGAATGCATTCCCTGTCCTTGCGATGAGTATCTCCAATGAAAAGATGAATTTGGAGCAGCTTACGAAGGAAATAGAAGAAAATGTGTTGCCGCGCTTTCAAGGTATTGAAGGTGTAGCGAGCATTCAAGTTTCTGGACAAAATGTTAAGGAAGGTGAACTATCCTTCAAAACGGATAAGCTAAAGCAAATCGGCTTAACCGAAGAGATGGTGAAAGGCATCATCCAAGCGTCAGCTATTTCTGTACCGCTAGGTATTTATGAATTTGGCGAGACAGAGAAGGCGCTGGTCGTTGATGGAAACATAACGACAGAGAGTGATTTGAAAAACTTAGTCATCGTGCCAGGTGTTAAGCTTAGCGATGTTGCTGATTTAAGCATCGTAGGCAAAGCAGAGTCTATTTCTCGTACGAATGGCAAAGACTCCATTGGTTTTAACGTAGTCAAAGCGGCTGATTCGAATACGGTTGACGTTGTTAATAATGTAAAAGCAGAAATAAAAGAGCTTGAAGGCAATAATGATGGTTTGTCTATTGTAACGACACTTGATCAAGGCAAGCCGATCGAGGATTCCGTTCACACGATGTTAAGCAAGGCGGTAATCGGCGCATTGTTCGCTGTCATTATCATTATGATTTTCTTGCGCGATATTCGTTCCACGATTATTGCTGTTGTTTCGATTCCACTTTCCATCCTGATCGCTCTCCTGATTTTGAGTAGGATGGATATTACACTGAACATTATGACACTTGGTGCGATGACCGTCGCGATTGGGCGGGTAATCGATGACTCGATTGTCGTTATCGAGAATGTATATCGACGAATGGCGCTCCCTACAGAGAAGATGAAGGGCAAGGAATTAATTCTTGATGCGACGAAGGAAATGTTCGTACCGATTTTGGCTTCCACAATCGTAACGATTGCCGTATTCCTGCCTCTTGGACTTGTTTCGGGCATGATTGGTGAAATGTTCCTGCCGTTTGCATTAACGATTGTATTTGCTCTACTAGCATCATTGCTTGTTGCCATTACGGTTGTACCAATGCTGGCGCATATGATGTTCCGCAAAGGGATGAAAGCTGGCAAGGCGCATCACGATAAGCCGGGCCGCTTAGCGGAATGGTACAAAGGTGCACTTCGCTGGTCGCTTGATCATAAATTGGTTACTTTTGGTTTAGCAACACTTCTACTTATCGGAAGTTTGTTCCTGCTCCCAGTGATTGGAACGAGCTTCATCGCTGGCGACGAACAGAAAATGATGATTGTTTCCTATAATCCAGCACCTGGAGAAACACTTGAACAGGTAGAGAAAATGGCTCTTGAAGCTGAAAAGAAATTGCTCGATCGTGAAGGTGTTACAGTCGTGCAATATGCAGTCGGCAGCCAAAATCCATTTAGCCCAGGAGCTTCAAAACAAGCGTTGTTTAACTTGAGCTATGATGAGGATTATGCTGGTTTTACTGCTGAGAAAGAAAAAATTGTACCTATGCTGCAAGAGCTAGGCGGCAAAGGCGAATGGAAACAGCAGGATTTCGGAGGCGGAGGTCTTGGCGGATCGGGCATATCGATGCTTGTGTATGGTCAGGATATGAACACGGTTCAACCTATCGTGGATGACCTTATGAAGAAGCTTGCAGATCATAAGGATTTGAAAAATATTGATTCCAGCTTATCAGAAACGTATGAGCAGTATCGCATTGTAGCTAATCAAGAGAAGCTTAGTCAAAACGGATTAACAGCAGGCCAGATTGCAATGGCACTTAGTCCGGTTCGCGAGCGTCCCGTTCTGACGACAGTAGAAGTGGATGGCGAGGAATTTAACGTTTATGTGAAGGTTGATACAAAAACCTATACGAATAAATCAGATCTAGAGAATGTAAAATTGACTACTCAGTTAGGTACTGAAGTTGCTTTGAAAGATGTCGTGACTATCGAAGAAGGTGAATCGCCGAATACGATAACAAGACGTGATGGTCGTATGTATGCTGAGATTTCAGCAGATGCAACTTCATCTGACGTCGGCAAGGTTTCGGCAGAATTGCAGAAAATGATTGATGAGACTGATCTTCCTGCTGGCGTCGATATCGAAATGGGCGGAGTAACGGAGCAGATCAATGAGTCATTTATGCAGCTAGGCTTAGCAATGCTTGCAGCGATTGCTGTCGTTTATCTCGTGCTTGTCATTACATTTGGTGGAGGACTTACACCATTCGCAATTCTGTTCTCCCTTCCGTTTACGATTATCGGTGCACTAGTAGCACTGTTAATTGCAGGAGAAACACTGAGCGTTACCGCAATGATCGGTGCCCTGATGCTCATTGGTATCGTGGTCACGAATGCGATCGTCCTTGTTGACCGTGTTATTCAAAAAGAGAGAGAAGGACTTTCCGTCCGCGAATCACTTATTGAAGCAGCGGGTACACGTCTTCGTCCGATTCTAATGACGGCGATTGCAACCGTTGGTGCATTGCTTCCGCTTGCATTTGGATTCGAATCAGGCGGTTTGATTTCTAAAGGTATGGCGGTTACCGTAATTGGCGGCTTGACGAGCTCAACACTGCTCACGCTCATTATCGTACCTATCGTTTATGAGTTCTTGAACCGTAAACGCAAACCACGCACTGCAGAAGAAGCATAACGATTCGAGATAGCAGAGAGGCTGTCACAAGGTCATTGACCTTGTAGACTGCCTCTTTTTTTAGTTGTTCCGTTTGCATAATGGGCGACTAGGTAAATGGATTAGTAACACTAGCGGAGCTTTTTTCATACGTATATGTCATGAACGATTATCGGCATATGACCAGTTTGGGTTGTTCTCATTTTCATTTCCTATTTTGTGAGTGCCGATGATAATCACATGAACATATAACGGAGGCTACTAAGATGAATGAATTTAAGAACGATCTTCAAAATTTGAACATGGATGCATTTAAATCGAGTGGAATGACGCCGAATGCTGGTCAAGGTCAAATGGATCCAAATAATGCTCGTTTGTGTATCGGCTTTTGTATTGGTTTTTGTATCGGGTTTTGTTCATGCGGCGGCTGTGGCGGGTGCGGCGGCTGCGGAGGTTGTGCAAGATGCGGTGGCTGTGCTCGCTGCGGAGGCGGCTGTGCCCGCTGTGCTGGCTGTGCCCGTTGCCGTTAGTCAACTAAATATTCAGATGTAAATAGAAGGTTCAAGACACCCCTGCAAACGCTTTTCGGGATGCTGGGGTGTCTTTCTATGCGAGTGCAGGTATGACGGACAAATAGCCATACATATCTTTATAGAGGAACTCTTGTTACGAAAAGCCAGATTTCAAAATAAGGAGGAATGAATTTTGGATCCTTCTATGCGCCTTAAAGTGAGAGGAGATACTTTTTTTCTCCCGAGCTCGGACGGAAGTGTCTATTTCCGCAACAATATTGGTTCATTTCGGATGGAAGGCAGTACGATTGATCAATGGATAGAGAAATTAATTCCGGTGTTTAATGGCGAGCATTCGATGCATGAAATAACGGATGGATTGACAGATCAATACCGTGATCATGTTTTTGAGATTGCAAAAGTATTGTATGCGAATGGTTATGTCCAAGATGTGAGTCAGGATAGGCCGCATCAGCTTCCGAGCCATATTGTTAAGCAATATGAGGCTCAGATTGAATTTTTGGACAGCTTTGATGGGTCTGGGGCATACCGTTTTGAGCTGTTTCGAAAGTCCAGCGTGCTTGTTGTCGGGAACGGGAATTTTTTGGTGTCAGTAGTGAAATCATTACTTGAATCCGGCCTTCCTCAATTTCACTTCATCAATATGAACGCGGAAACGACGGGACCTAGACGAATTACGGAGTTGGTGCACCATTACAGACCATTCGATTCTGAGGTCAAGGTGGATGAGATCAGCTTGCCGAGGGATGGGGGAGTGGAATGGTCGTTAGTAATACAGCCATACGATGCAATATTTTATGTGTCAGATCCAGAAGGGGAAGCTGAGCTTCAATCTCTTAACCAAGTATGTCTACTAAATAATAAAGTGCTGCTGCCGGCTATAATTCTAGGGCAGGCAGGTCTAGCGGCTCCGCTCGCCTATTCAAATTCGGAGGGTGACTGGGAATCAGCAAGGCGCAGAGTCCATTATGCTTCTATCTATAAGGAAACAAAAGATTATGCTGGTTCATCTGTTGCGGAATCGCTGCTCGCTAACGTGATCGTTTTTGAATGGCTAAAAACAGCTGCAGGTGTAACGAAATTACAAAATAACAAACTTTTTCTGCTGAACCTAGAGACGCTGGAAGGCAAGTGGCATCCGTTTCTTCCCCATCCGTTAGCCAATGAAAAACAAAAGGCGAAGAAGATTGAAGATTATGAGCTTCTGTCGGAAGAGAGCACGGGAAAACGTGATTCAAGCGGATTACTCCCTTTCTTCAGTCAATTAACATCCATGGAGACGGGCATCTTTCATATTTGGGAGGAAGGAGAGCTGCGTCAGCTGCCGTTGTCGCAATGCCGGGTTCAGTCAGTTGATCCTCTAACAGAAGGCCCAGCGCTGCTGCTCTCGGAAATTGTATGCAACGGTTTTAGACATGAGGAGGCACGCAGAGAAGCGGGGCTTGCTGGAATTGAAGCCTATGTGTCTCGTATGGCCAATATATTCATCAACCAGACTCCTGAAATTGGCTTTGAATTAGAGCCTGTGTTTATGGGCGTAGGAGCAGGGGTGACGATCGAGGAAGGCGTCTGCCGCGCTTTGCAAAAGTATTTATCCGAAGAATGGATAAGGCAATACGAAGCAGAACCTCCTTCTATCACACCGATAAAGCTTAGTCATGTTGAGGATGAACGATGTCGTTACTATATAAAAGCGCTAACCACGATGCAAGGATCCCCTTCCTTTGGCATCAGTGAGACTTTAATTGGTTTTCCAGTTGTATGGCTGCGAACTAGCGATTGCTGGTATCACGCAGTTGATTTAAATGAAACGAGGGCACTTCGCAGAGTTTTATTGGGCGCATTGCTGGACATTCAGAACAAAGATTCTCTCTTTAAAGGGAAAATAAATCAATTGGCTTCTGTAAATGTGAAGGAAGACGAAGTGGTGAACCTCTCCATAACCGAGTGTGATCCATTTGAGCATCGAGAGGTACTGAAGAATGCTTTGATGCATCTACAAAATAACCAAAAGCGTCTTCTTGTGTATAACTTAACTTCGGAAGCTTTTTTCAATGAGGAGCTGGCGGGAGTATTCGGCATCTCGCTCCGAGAGGAGACAGAAGAGTGAGCGCTAAAATGGCAATTGTGGGCGAAGGGCTGCTCGCAGATTATGTAACCGATCTATTATCTGAATTTTGTCAGGTTGAACGAGTGAGCGATCTGTCGTTTGGTGTTCCAGAAACGGCAGAGCTTGCGCTCGTACTGAGCGATGGCTATGATTCAGCTTCTCATCTGATGGCAGAGGAAATGTTTAAGCAATCGGGGACACCATGGCTGCGCGGCTTTGTATCGTTTGGTGAGGGCGTAATAGGTCCGCTTGTTATTCCCAGGACAGCAGGCTGCTCGCAGTGCGCTGATCTGCGGCGTTTGATGGCTGGAAATGATCGAAAAGAAATGTGGGAGCTGCAGCATCTTTTTATGCACGGTGAAGTTTATCCGGATATTTGGTCTTCTCGAAGCGGGCTTCTGCATGTGGCTCATCATATTGCTGTTGAAGCTGAACATTTCCTCCTTAACAACAAGGCTCATCTTGCAAATCGTGTAAAGCTGGTACATTTGCAAACGCTCAACAGCTCGGTTCATTTTTATTTGCCTGATCCGCTTTGTACGATTTGTGGAGAAATACCTGATGATTCAGCTATAGGTTCGCGAATTAAGCTGCATCCAAGCCCGAAAATTAGCGAAAATAGCTATCGAACTCGTTCGATGAGTGAGCTGAAAGCTGTATTAGCCAATGATTATTTGGACAATCGCACAGGTTTTTTGAATGGAAAAATGATTGACCTGATGTCGCCGTTTGCGGATTCGAGCATTATTTTACCGATGTTTTCGGGAGATGAAGGCTGCGCTGGCCGTACAAATTCATTTGCAGACAGTGAAATGACAGCCATACTAGAAGGTTTAGAACGTTATTGCGGTATATCGCCTAGAGGAAAGAGGACAGCGGTTCATGACAGCTATGAGCATTTGAGTGAGATTGCCCTTGATCCCGTTCGGGTAGGCGTACATGAGAAGGAACAGTATGCGCGTCCCGATTTCCCGTTTCAACCATTCGACCCGAGCAGAAAAATCGATTGGGTGTGGGGTTATTCGTTTTTGCAGGATAAGCCTATTCTCGTGCCGGAGCTGCTCGCTTATTACAGCTCCGGCTGCGGCCACGGATTTGTATACGAAACCTCAAATGGCTGTGCTTTAGGAGGTAGCCTGGAGGAAGCTATTTTTTACGGAATACTGGAAGTAGTTGAACGGGATTCATTTCTCATGACCTGGTACGCACAGCTTCCGCTTGATCCTATAGATCCTTATTCCTCCGGAGATCTGGAATTAACCTTAATGGTGGAGCGTTTACGAGATGTCACCCAATATGATGTCCATTTATTCGATTCGACTATGGAGCATGGCATTCCAAGTGTTTGGGTGCTTGCCAAAAACAGAACGGAAAATGGCGTTAATATGATTTGTGCTGCTGGGGCGCATCCCGATCCAGTGCGGGCAGCAAAAGGAGCCATCCATGAGATCGCGGGCATGCTGCTCGCATTTAATGAGAGGTTAGAAGAAAACCGTGAGCAGTATGAACGCATGCTTCATGATCCTTTTCTAGTACGGCAAATGGATGATCATTCGATGCTGTACAGCTTGAAGGAAGCTGAGGAACGTTTGAACTTCCTTCTTCAAAATGAGAGGCCGCTCCGTACATTCGAAGAAGCATTTAAACCAAGGCCAAAGCATGCAGATTTGACAGATGAATTAAACGTATTCCTCAAAGTTTTCCGTGAATTAAATTTAGAGGTTATCGTGATTGATCAAACGACGCAGGAAACGCTGAGAAATGGGCTCCATTGTGTAAAGGTGCTCATTCCAGGAATGCTCCCGATGACGTTTGGTCAACATCTTGTCCGCTTGAGAGGACTTGAGAGGGTGTTGCGAATACCAGCTGAGCTGGGTTACGTCAAGGAGCGGTTAACGCATGAGCTGCTTAATCCTTATCCGCATCCGTTTCCATAAGCACTGACTGCTGTCATGCAATGGATCTCGGCGAGTTGGCACTTAGGAGGGGAGATATGAGTCTGAAGGCTTTTTTGCACCAATTGCAATATGATCCAGACAAAACCAAACCTCAAGATGTGGAAATTGATTGGGATAACGCTCCTCTACCGTACAAATTATATCGTCATGTACCGGCATTTCCTCTCGCTTCGGATGTTCCGCTTACTTTGACGGGCAAACGGGAACATACGATGCCAACGCTAC
Source organism: Paenibacillus sp. 01T431 (assembly GCF_056398625.1). NCBI lineage: Bacteria > Bacillati > Bacillota > Bacilli > Caryophanales > Paenibacillaceae > Paenibacillus > Paenibacillus sp. 01T431. The sequence continues at coordinate 139,053 of NZ_JBFTPT010000006.1, read as the reverse complement.
GGGATATAGGTCATTTTCTTTGGTATACGTTCGGGCTGACACAGCTTAGCCAATCTGTTCTTGAACAACATACAGGGGAGGAATGGGAGGACTCCTTGCAGCTTTGTAGACGTTTTGTTCCATCAGGCGGAGGGCTGTATCCAAGCGAAGTATATCTTTATTTGAAGCTGGATGAATTACCTAACGGAATTTATCATTATGATGTGGCACATCATCGTTTGATGCTGCTGCGTGAAGGCCAATTTGATCGATATTTGGGCAATGCGCTAGGTGATCGGTGCGACATAACAAACGGCTTCGGAGCCGTATTTGTGTCCACTTATTTTTGGAAAAACTTTTATAAATACAATAACTTCTCCTATCGATTGCAAGGATTAGATGCTGGCTTGCTCGTTGGTCAGCTGCTTGAAGTGGCTAAACGTTATGACTTTGAGGCGGGTGTTTACTTTCAGTTTCTAGATGGTGCAATCAATCATATGCTTGGTCTACCTGATACGGAAGAAAGTGTATACGCTACGATTCCTCTTGCGATAGATGCAAATATGGAATGGTTCCACCATGGTGATAACGCGGAAAAAAATATTTCTTCAGATGAATTATGCAGTACGCTTCCGTTAATTAGACATGAGCACTACATGCGATCAAAAAAGGTATTGGAATATCCGTTGCTGATTAAGCTAAATGAAGCATCCATCATGGAATCCGCACGCGCGTTTAAACAGCTAGAGGGGCAGCAAATACTAGCCAGCAGTAGCGATGTTTATGCTTTACCGAGCGTAAATCGGATGACGTATGATCTAGCATCGGTATGCAGGCAGCGCTACTCGCCAGAAAATGAATATGTATTGCAAACCATGAGTCTAACAGATTTGGCAGAACTATTGCAGGAGATCATGATTTCTTATAAGTATCGCAATGATTTGGATGGTTTAGTGCGAAGTCCATCGTCGCGCGTCCATTTATATGGCTGTTTTTATGGTGTTGATGGGATTCAAGATGGAGCGTATTACTATGATGATGCGGCTCACGCGTTGCAGCTTGTCCGTGCGGGTGACCAAAGGCCATGGCTTCAGTATGGCATGTCTTTGGATAACGTGAATTTATTCCAGGTGCCGCTTACTTTTCATGTGGCAGGTGATCTGGAGCATTTTCATAAGGAGCTGGGCTTTCGCGGCTATCGTATTCAACAAATGGAAGCGGGAATGCTCGTTCAACGTCTGCTGCTTGCCGCTTCCGCATTGAGAATGGAAGGACGCCCGCTGCTAGGATTCGATGTTAGCTCCATGAATGAACTTTATGGATTAACGCCAAATGGACAAACGAGTCTTATTCAAATTCCTATTGGCCCATGTCGACCTCGTTCACGACTCGAAGGCAGTTTGTCGCAATAGTTGATGAGGAGACAAAGGGGCAGATTGAATGATGGCAATCATTCAATCTGCCCTTTTTATGTTTTGCTTTTTTAACCGTTAGGCTGCTCGGCTGCTGCCTTTTTCTGAAGCTCCCCGGCTGGCTGGCATGTAACAGGGAAGCAAACATGGTGCGGATGGTGATGCATCATGGGGTGAAACCAAGCATGATGATAATCTAAAGTCGAGAGCTCCCATCCATCATGAGGATGATGGTGATCGTAGTGCATGTGCTCATCCCACATCTCATGCATCATGGGATGATAATCATCCATCATGTGATGAAAGTGATGCATATGGTGGAAATCATCCATCATCGGATGAAAATCATCCATCATGGGATGGAAGTGATGCATGTGGTGAAAGTCATGAAAGTCGTGCATGTAAGGATAATGATGCATTTGACTTAAATCAACACAGCAATGAGCTGGAGCGGGAGCGGGTGCCGTCTGTGCATTCACAGTTTCCGGTCCCAAATTGGCCTGGGCAGGGCTTGTTTGCATTTGTTGAAAATACTCAGGCATAACAGCCGATTGCGGCATATAAGATTGATTGCGTATCATGGTGTGCCTCCTTTTTATCATACTCTACAATATGCTTTGAACGAAAAAAGGGCACTTATCCCTATAAATTGGGCTGCAGCCTTTAGGAATGAAGAATAGGACGAAGCGAAGAGGGTGACGCTAGTACCATCACAATCCATGAAATAGGCGGTTGCAAAATGATAATTAATATTGTAATTAAGGCTGTGTTCGCACTGCTTAGCTTTACGCATACGGAAGTGTTTGCAACAGATGCGGTTCATTTGCATGCGGAGCCGGCCTACGCAAAGTGGGGAAAGCTGGCCATGCAAGAAACGTCAAAAGCATACGAGGATGCTTCAATTGTTAATTACAAATACGAAGGAAGAAAAAAGCTAACTAATGGAGAATCAGAGGAATGTTTTGTTCTACTGTTAAATAAAGATGCCAAGCAATTTGCTATTCGCGTTACGATAAGAATAAACACGATTACGGACAGACTAATAAATGTGGAATTGAAAGAGCTAATGAATGGAACTTAATTGAAACAAAACAGCTGCCAGCTTCGTAATATAAGCAAATGTTTTAAATACACGCTTCTTTATGAAGCGAGAGGAGCATAATGATGCTAATTTCAACAACACCAACAATAGAAGGCCGTCCTATTCAAGATTATATAGGAATCGTAACAGGAGAGGCGATTATGGGTGCAAATGTCGTTCGTGACTTTTTTGCATCAATTACAGACATCGTTGGAGGACGCTCCGGTGCGTATGAGAGCAAGCTGAAGGAAGCTCGTGACGTAGCCATTGATGAGATGAAAAATCAAGCCGCTAAGATTGGAGCAAATGCAATCGTTGCGATCGACATTGATTATGAGGTTGTGCGTGAAGGAATGTTAATGGTAGCTGTCAGCGGAACAGCAGTACGCCTGTAAAATAATTTACCATAAAATTGGAAAACGATAAAACTATGATCACCTATGATCAAGTTTTGTCGTTTTTTTTGCATTTTATGATTATTTAGAAAAAGAAGCAACAATTCAATTGTAAAATTCGTTAAAATAAGGATGTGTATAAATGGAAGATCAAGTAAAGAGAGGGGTCAAATGGTGAACCGTTTTATTCATTTAAGAAATCGAACCATCGCATATGCGGTCATGATTAGTTTGATAGCTGCTTTCTTAGCGGGAACTGGCAACGCACAGGCAGCAGCAACGGAGAAGGGAATTTCATTGGAAACGAGTGTCGGATTTCAAGGCTACATGAAACAATCCGAGTGGTATCCTGTAAGGCTTACACTGACAAACCAGACAGCTGAGGATTTGAAAGGCGAAGTTGTTATATCTATAGCAGGGTCTAATGACTTGATCATACCCACAGAGCTGCCTCTAGGCACAGCCATACAATTAACTGCATCTATTCAAGGCGAGCTTCTTAATCGGAGCAACAGTAAAATACGATTTTATAAGGATTCCTACAAATCAGGCAAACTTATTCCGATTTTCGGCAACGATTACATAGACGCAAGAACGGCTAACAGCTACACCATTGGTGTCATATCTCGTGACCCGGATACTTTGAATTTTATGCCATCGTTAAATCAACGAGGCTACGAAATAACGGTCATTCCGATTGCGCAGAAGGAACTGCCCAGTGACTCCATTTTACTCAAAACACTCAACACGATTGTTATCAATGATATGCCAACCACGGGATGGGATGAAGCACAGATTAAAGCCATAACGGATTGGGTACAGCAAGGCGGCACACTTGTGTTAACTGGAGGAGTCGGCTATGGCAAAACTGCAGATGCCTTTAAACAGATTGCACCGTTAGAATCGTCAGGCACATCGACCATATCCAGCGCGGATTCACTTGCCAGCTTCGGAGGTACCACACTTCCACTTGAAAAACCTTTGCTCGTCTCGACAGGTCGTATAATAGATGGCAAAACGGAGCTTGCTGAGAATGGCCTGCCGCTTGTCATATCCCGTGAACATGGATTTGGCAGCGTTATTTATATCGCTTTTGATCCATCACTTGAGCCTATGTCTACATGGACTGGCAGCGCGATGCTATGGGCGAAGGTGCTTAAAAAAAATTTGACGCCGCTTCAGCCTGGCGCGATGAGCATCAACAATAATATGAAATGGAATATTGAAAGTATTATAGATGAGTTCCCATCGATTAAACCGCCCAACTTTATGCTGCTTATGTGGATGTTTATCGGCTATATGATCATCGTAGCGCCGGTACTGTATATAATTTTAGCTAAGGCAGATCGCAGAGAGTGGTCTTGGTGGCTTATCCCTGCTTTTTCTGTTATTACCGGTTTCGCAATCTTTTTCTTTGGCGCAGAAGATAAGCGGAATTTATCAGCCCATACGATTGAGATCATTGAGTTGACTGGACAAGGAGACGCTGTACGATCAGGTGCAACTGCGGTGTTCATTCCAACTGGGGGCACAGTGACTGCAGAATTTGATAAAAGAGTAAATTTATCTTTTTACGCCAATTACAACCAAAATGGAAATCAGATTATGGATGATAAAACGCAATTGATTTCTGAAAATGATTCGACTACAGCACTATGGCGCTCCGTTCCTTATTGGTCGACACGGAAACTATGGATAGAAAAGCAGACGATGAGCAGTGATACGGGGCAGCTAACTCTTGCTTATAAGCAGATCAGACATGCGATTGAGGTAACTGCTACCAACAATACGACAACTAATCTTACGAATGTTTCCATGCTAATCAATGGGCAAGCTCAGCTCTTTGGCGATTTGAAGGTCGGCGAGAGTGGGCAAACGACGATTACAACGAGTACGGTTAATCAATCAGGTTATTTCCCTTATGGACAGATGATGTTTCCTAATCCATCTAACCGAGGCAATGACGGGTATAATCGAGAGCGACAGCTTGTAGACAGCTTTGGGAATCGAAACAATGGCGGCATTGTCCCGCCGGAGCCTATAGTGGTTGGCTTTAGCACTGATCATGAGCAGAATTACAAGGTAAACGGCGAAACGATAAAGACTGATAACTTGAAGCTGTGGGTTCAGAAGGTCGAGACATCTTTTATTGATGGGAATCGTGTCATCGTACCAGCAGGTCTTATTAATCCCATTATTACGGAGAATGCCACGAGTCAATTGCAGCACTACGGGAACGGTTCTTATTTTGTAGGCGATGGCGAACTTATATTTGAATATATTTTGCCAAATGATCATGATGCTGTATATGATCATCTCGAAATCCTATACAACAATAGTACAACTGCTTCAAATCTCACATTGACTGTCTGGAACGAGAAAGAAGGAAATTGGACAGATCCAAGCAAAGCTGCAGCAGCGCCAAAAGAGTATTTGATTAACAATCAAATTGTTCGAATGAAGTTTTCTGTCATTGGTTCTGTGGACATGACTTTACCGCAGATTGCTTTAGAAGGAGAGATACAGAAAAAATGAGCAAAAATCACGAAATAGAGATCATTAATGTGGAAGTGCCTAAAACGGAACCTGCGGAACAACCATCAAATGATGCGCCTCTGGTTCCGATGATTGAGATCAAGCAGCTTTCCAAAACATTCGGAACGTTTCAAGCGCTTAAATCAATAGATCTAACGATTCCAAAAGGAACGGTATTTGGTTTTGTTGGGCCCAATGGGGCAGGGAAATCAACGACGATGTCTATTCTTGCGACATTAATGATACCCACCTCAGGCATCGCAAAAGTAGACGGATTTGATGTGACTAAACATCCGCATGAGGTGCGTAAGCGAATTGGATATATGCCGGATTTTTTTGGTGTGTATGACCAATTCAAAACGTTAGAATATTTGCATTTCTATGGCGCCAGCTATGGTATACCGAAGGCGGAGCGGGAGCAGCTGATTCCGCAATTGCTGGAGCTGGTCAATTTAAGTGATAAAAAAGATGCTTACGTTGACTCATTGTCTCGGGGTATGAAGCAGCGGCTTTGCTTGGCACGCTGCCTCGTTCATGATCCAGAGCTGCTTATTTTGGATGAGCCTGCTTCCGGCCTTGATCCTCGAGCACGGATTGAGATGAGAGAAATATTGCGAGAGCTGAAGTCAATGGGGAAAACGATCATCATTTCTTCACATATATTGCCTGAGCTTGCCGAAATGGTAGATGAAATCGGCGTCATTGAGCATGGTGAAATGATTGCGATCGGAAATGTCGCAGATATTCAAAATAGATTGCGTGTCAAACGTTTCCTGCATGTGAGATTAGTTGATCGGGAGTCAGAAGCGGAGCTGTTTTTGCGTGATCGCCCTTATGTTAACCGAATTTTCCGAGATGATCGTGGAATACAAATTCACTTTGGCGGACAAGATGCCGAGCAATCGCAGCTGCTTCATGAGCTGGTTGCAGCAGGTTTTCAGCTGATCTCCTTCAGTGAAGCGCAGACGAATCTTGAGGATGTGTTTTTGGAAATTACGAAAGGGGGAGACGGACTCGAATGAAGGAGCAATCTTCGGCAAGAGCAGACCGAATGAGCTGGCGCCACCAGCTTATCAATCCCGTATTGAATAAAGAGTTCAAGCTTAGAATGAGAACGCCTCGCGCGATGTGGACGCTGTTCTTTTACTTATTTGCAATCGGCTTAATGGCTTTAAGCGCTATTTATTTAACTGAAGTAACTTCTGGACGAGGACAGTCCTATAATCCTGAGCAAAGCAAAATTTTGTTTTATTTTATGAGCATGGCACAGCTTGGTTTAATTGCTTTCATGGCACCGGGCCTCACTTCCGGTGTTATTAGCGGCGAACGCGAGAAGCAGACCCTTAATTTGCTGCTCACGACGCAGCAGAGCTCAGCAACGATTGTGCTTAGCAAGCTTGTATCGTCACTAAGCTTTATGGTACTGATTGTGATCAGTACGATTCCTGTATACAGCATGATCTTTTTGTATGGCGGCATCTCGCCAGAACAGCTCTTTCTCGTTTTCTTGTTTTATTTATTTATTATGTTTGTACTCGGCTCCTTCGGCATATTATTCTCGACATTATTCAAGCGAACAATGATTTCTGTCATCGTAACGTATGGCGTTACGTTGTTTATGTTTGGCGGAACAGCATTATTATTTATTGTACTCGTAGGCGTGATGGAGCAAATGCCGCAAACGACTACAAATGCTTACAGCTGGATCGGTCATATTATTGCCTTGAATCCTGCCGCTGCTTTGTACAGCATTTTAGATCCGCTCGTCTCAAATCAAGCCTTTTCTGTAAATTCGATTGGACAGAAAGGGAATAATGCGCCGCTTGCATTGTGGCAGGAGTTCATTATTATCTATACGCTTCTCTCCATCCTAGCTCTATGGCTGGGCATACGTAGACTTCGTCCTCGTTTGAGACGGAAATAATGCTTGAAAAATAAATTATGGTTGCGAAAGAGAGAGTTGTGAAGCAAATCATGCTGTAGAGTAAGGTTTTGCTGCGCAAATGATGCTTACGAAGTAAAGTTTTGCTTTGCAAAACTTATAGGAGGGCCAGTTATGCAAAAAAAGTCGTTGGTTGAACTGCTCCATCCTGTTAGACGCAGGTTGACAATGTTTACAGTGAGCCGTTATGCGCTGATAGGTTTACTTGGAAGCAGTGCTGCTGGCCTTTTGCTGCTTGGTGCAAGCAGGCTGTGGCCTATTTTGCATGTTCGACTGCTTGTGTTCATCATTGCCAGTTTAGGTTTCGTTGTTGGTGCGGGCATTGGATTATGGAAGCGTGCTTCCTTAAGGGAAGCAGCTAGAATGATGGATAAACAAGTAACCGAGGATGCGATATCGACTGCTCTTGATGGGTTAATGCGTGAAGAAGATCACGCTCATCCGATCGTTATCATGCAGCGAGAAGCGGCAACAGAGGCTGCAGATAAATATGTGAGCGGATTGCATTCTTCGCTGCCGTGGCCAGGCTGGCGAAGCTGGCGTTTGCTCATCTATAGCGCAGCTGCTGTATGGATCGTTTTGGCGATACTGCTATTCCTGCCTAATTCACTTGACGAACGAGCGGAAGCGCTCGCAGCGGCAAAGGAAAGGCTTGTGGCGCTGGATCAAGAAACGGAGAAGCTTACTGATCTCGCGGAGGCAGCAGAGCTGCCAGAGGATCAGAAGCAGGAGCTGCTTAAACCACTGAAGGAGCTGCGCAGCAAGCTCGATTCGCTGGGCAGCGATGGAACTGAGGCGCTAGAGCAGCTGGAGGCTGCGATTAACAAGCTGGAATTAGCAGCTGAAGCTGCGCAAAAAACGGCGAAGCGGTTGGAAGCTGCGGCGAATACGATGAGCAATGAGCCAAGCCTGCGGCAGCTCGGTCAAGCTTTGCAGGATCGAGACGCCGCAGGCATGCAGCAAGCGATCGACGCTATGCGATCGCAGCTGCATCAACTGTCGCCAGCGCAGCGTGAAGCGCTGGCGAGTGCACTTGAGCGGCTGGCAGCAGAGCAGCCGCAAGAGCAGGGCGCCGCACAGCTTGCTGCGGCGCTTGAACAGGCGGCGCAGCAGGTGCGCGCCGCAGGTGATGCCGGGGCGGACGGCGGAGCCGCCCCGGATGGCGAGAGCGCCGGCGATGCACTCGCGGCGCTTAAGAAAGCGCTCGCCCGCGAATTATCGCAGGGCGAGCTGGAGCAGTTGGCCCGAGGTATGGCGGGCCAGCTCGGGCAAAGCGGGCAGCAGCTGGCACAGCAGCTTGCTGCGGAAGGCGCCGCGGGCGTTGCGCCCGGCACTGGCTCTAGCTCTAATGCTGCATCCGGCACTGTTCCTCAATCTAACTCAAGTTCCAGCTCTGGTTCAGGAACTAGCTCAGGCACTGGATCTAGCTCTGGCTCCGGTACTGGCTCTGCCTCTGCCTCCGCCTCAGGCACTGGCTCCGGGTCTGGCACTGGCACTGGCTCTGGCTCTAGCTCTAGCCCTAGCTCTAGCTCCGGCACTGGCTCTGCCTTAGGCACTGGCTCCAGCACTGGCACTGGCTCTGGCTCTGGCTCTAGTATTGGCTCTGCCTTAGGTACTGGATCTAGCTCTGGCACTGGCTCTAGCTCTAACTCTGGCTCCGGTACTGGCTCTGCCTCCGGCTCCGGCTCTGGTTCTGGCTATGGTTCCGGGTCTGGCTCCGGCTCCGGCTCTGGCTATGGTTCTGGATCCGGATCTGGCTCCAGCTCTGGCTCCGGCACTGGACCAGGAGCTGGCACAGGAGCCGGCGGTAGAAATTTGGTCACAACGCCTCGTACGATGCAGGGCTCCGGTAATGTACAGCAGGATGGTGGTCCATCAACAGGGGGACAGACCGTAAATGGCGGTCAATCCCCGATGATCGATGGAACGACACGTCCTTATGAGGATGTCTATAACGAATATGCAGCAGAAGCGAAGCAATCGTTAGGACGCTCTCAGCTGCCTGATAGTATGCAGGAGAAGGTTAAGCAATATTTTGATCAAATTCAACCGAACCGATAATGGAGATGATCCGATATGATTGAATCCAAAGCACAGTTAGATGAGGCTGCCGCGCGGATTGCTGCATTGAAAGAAGAGATTGGCCGTGTCATCGTCGGTCAGCAATCCGTTGTGGAGCAGCTGCTCTGGTGTTTGCTTGCCGGGGGTCATGCCCTTCTCGAAGGAATACCAGGCCTTGGCAAAACGATGCTGATCCGCACTGTTGCGGATTGCATCTCTTTGCAGTTTTCTCGTATCCAATTTACGCCTGATTTAATGCCTTCGGATATTACGGGTACAACATTGATAGATTTTGGTACCCAAGGCGCAGCCGCACATCGGTTTCAAGCAGGCCCGATTTTCGGAAATTTAGTGCTCGCTGATGAAATCAATCGGGCGACGCCCAAAACACAAAGCGCATTGCTGGAAGCTATGCAAGAGGGTACGGTAACAGCAGGCGGAGAGACGCATCAGCTGCCAAAACCTTTTTTTGTGCTAGCTACCCAAAATCCGATAGAACAAGAGGGAACCTATCCGCTGCCTGAAGCGCAACTTGATCGTTTTTTGCTCAAAATTGGAGTGGATTATCCAAGCCGCGAGGAGCTTAAACAAATCGTGCTCCGCACAACTTCAATCACTCAGCCCAAAGTATCAGTTGTTCTTTCCGCGGCTGAATTATTGGATCTGCAGATGTCTGCTAAACAGATTTTAGTCGCCGATGATGTGCTTGATTTAGCGGTTAAGGTTGTTATGATGTCGCATGCTGGCGAGCCTGACGCACCAGAAGAGGTTAAACGATATGTTCGATTCGGAGCGGGGCCGCGTGCTGTTCAAGCCATTATCGCTGTTAGTAAAGTTAGAGCATTATCAGCTGGAAGGCTTCATATTTCTTGGAATGACATTCGGCAAACGGCTTTGCCGGTGCTTCGGCATCGACTCGTGCTTAGCTATGAGGCACAAGCGATGGGCTTGTCGAGCGACCAGATGTCCGAAGCCATTTTAACGGCTGTGGAGGCCGCGCGATGAGCGTGAGCAAAGAATCAGCAAATTCATTACAGAATGCCTATTCTCCATCTGCCGGACTTTCGAATCAGGAAGCTTTGAAGCTATTATTTCCTAATCTATCTTTTCTTACGGAGCTTGAACGAATGCGTATTCGTGCAGGTAACCGCATCAAAGGTTTGCTGGCAGGCAAAAGGCGCTCCAGCTCGCTTGGCGGATCGCAAGAATTTGCTGATTATCGGCCCTATTCATCCGGTGATGATATCCGCCGAATAGATTGGAATGTTTACGGCCGAACAGGCAAAGCGTTTATTCGGCAATATTGGGATGAACAAGAGCTGCAGGTTAGCCTCTACATCGATGTATCACAATCCATGGCTTTTGGTCATTCGGATACAAACAAGCTTCAATATGCCTTAAGACTAGCTGCATGCTTAGGGCATATCGCCCTTTGCGGAGATGATCGAATTTCGGTGCGATTGTTTCGTGATACGATCATTAAGGAGCTGCAGCCGCTGCATGGGCGTGTTTCTTCGTCAAAGCTTTTTCATTTTTTAGCAGATGCCATGCAGCAGCTGGAGAGGGATAGCGATTCTTCTTCCTCTGCTGCAACAAAATTCGTTAACATGGCAGCACCATTCCAGACGGCAGCTGCATTGCCGAGACGTTCTGGTTCCGCGTGGGTACTTACGGATGCTATGTTTGAACAGGGAATCGAAGAGACTCTCATTTCGTTAACAGCAGCAGGTCAACAGGTCGTGCTGGTACATCTATTGTCGCCTGAAGAGTTAAGCCCCGATTTGAGCGGAGAACTCAAGCTAATTGACAGCGAGCTGGGGACGGGAAAGGAAGTAGCGATAGGTCAAAAGCTGCTTCAGGAATACCGTAGTGCAGTTGCAAGCTTTCAAAATGAACTGAAGAGCATTTGCGCAGCACGCGGCGCCTCCTATATTTTCGTGAATACTGGTGTTTCCTTAGAGGAAACGGTTAGACACACTTTTTTGTCCTCGCATGTACTTAACAGCTAGTTCCAAATTTATCGCTTTATAAGGTTTTTGCATATGTACTTTCCTAGATCTCTTTAAAGCATGATTAGAATGGATTGGAGGGTATTGGATGCAGTTTTTGTCCGTGGCATCAGCTTGGTTTGCATTTGCGTTGCCAGCTATCGCTGCCATGTATATCCTAAAGAGAACCTATAAGAACCAGCATATCGCTAGTCACCTGCTATGGAGACGGGTATTGCAGGAGCAGGAAGCGAATCGGCCATGGCAAAAGCTCCGCAGCCGCTGGCTTCTCATTTTGCAGCTGCTCGTTGCTCTAATACTCGTTTTCGCTTTAATGGAGCCAATAGTCATGAGGCAGGCAGCACCATTTGGTCATGCTGTCCTCCTCATTGATCGTTCTGCAAGCATGTCGGCAAAAACAGGAGACAACAATCTTACTGCGAAGACAAGCCTTGAATCAGCAATAGAAGCAGCAGAGATCTGGCTTGACAAACAATCAAATACTCGATTGATTACGATTGTTGCCACAGGTGCGCAGCCTGAAGTGTTGACGAATCGCCAAAGAAACAAAGAGCAGATGAAACGACAACTGCAAGCGATAACTCCTTTTTATGGAAAAACAGATCATACCGCAGCCCTTTCGTTAGCAGATTCTTTGTTGCAAGAGGATTCAAATGGAGAGGTCGTAATTTTTACAGATGGCCAGTGGTCAGATGCTGCAGAAGCCAACAAGCTCAACCTGCATGCAAAAGTTGAGCGTGTAATCGTAGGACAAGCGAGCTCTGACAGCAATGTATCGCTTTTATATTTTGGCATCAAAGCAGATTCTAACGATAGCGGTAAAAGTGTGGGTATGATCACGATACAAAATGACAGCAAGCGGGAGCAGACGGTAAACCTTGATGTATTCGCTGCAAATGATGAGAGTGATGTGAAAAAGCAGATTCTAGCTGCAAATCGAACCGTTATTGTTCCAGCAGGCGAGTGGGAAAGCGTGGAGATCGTCGATCTTCCTCCAGCCCTTTATTACAAAGCCAGAATTGAACAACGCATGGATGCTGTTGTCATTGATAACACAGCATTTCAATTTCCGACAATTCCAAGTGCTAGGCAAGCACTTCTCATTTCGGAAGGAAATTTGTTTCTGGAGAAAGCACTTCAGCTGGCAGGCGTCCAAACGGTAAAAATAAGTCCAGACAGCGCCGTTCCAACAGGTGAGCAGGTTAATAGACTGGATTGGATTATTTTAGATGGGATGAATGAACGGCTGATGGCCGACTCTGAATGGTCCCTGCTGCTTAAATCAAAGCCGCTATGGATGATCGATCATCCCGATCAATCGGATGAAACAGCAAGCATTCCAACGAACACGAGAGTAGAGAAGAAGGAGCATCCCCTTACGACTTATATCACATTTGCTGATACGCATATTGGTCGACTGGAGAAGCCTGATGCATCTGAGCTTTTATGGGGAGAGCCGGTACTTAGCTATGGCGGAATACCAGCAATTTATGCAGGCAAGGAGAATGGCAAGGCGAAGCTTCGCTTTACTTTTAATTTTCAAGATACAGATTTGCCGCTCCGGCCAGAGTTTCCGATTCTTATCCTTCAAGCTGCACAGTGGATGAGCGGCGGTTCTCGCCTTGAGCTTGGTTCTGTCATTTCTGAGCAGTTAATGGAAATTTCTCTACATACGAATACGGTTAAAGCGGTTTGGGAAGCGGTTGAGCTTACTGGAGGAGACTCCCGAGCTGAGCGTGCGCTGCTTCGTCAGTCAGCAGAGCTTGATTTGGATTCAGCTGGATTATATATCGCACCCTCCATTCCAGGGTTATACCGCCTCGTAGAAAGCGACAAAGATCAAATGGCTGTAAGCAGTCGGTTGCTCGCTGTTACGGTTGATCATGAGGAGCTGCAGAATAATGGACCCGATGCAGGGGTGTTTTTGCCGAACGCAACCTCTGAGCTCGCTCCAGCTCCCGGCATAGATCGTTCAACAGAAGAACAGCAGATATCATTGCAATTGTATGTTGCGATTTTATTGCTCTTCATAATGGCAGCTGAATGGGAGGTGTATCGCCGTGGGCTTTCAGGCTGAGTTCCCGCTCGCATTTCTATTGCTGCTTCCTTGGCTTTTATATATCGTTTGGATGTTCATAATGACCCTTCGACTTCGCGGTCGCAGAAAAATAATGTCTATTGCCACACGATCGATTATACTGTTACTCCTGATTGCAATTGCAGCTCAAGTCCAGCCGTTTATTGAGCGAGAGCAGCGCAGCCTCGTATTTGTCGCTGACAGGTCAGAGAGCATGCGAGCCGATAAACGTATAGGCAAGTGGATAAATGAGGCGTGGACTGCTAAAGAAGAAGCTGATCGGGGAGGAATCATTTCTTCTGGGTTGAATGCGGCAGTTGAACGGACGGTTACGAATAAGAACTTAGCAGAGGATACCGAGTTTAATTTCCAAGCGAATGTCAATCGGAACTATACCGATCTGTCACAAGGGCTTCAGTTAGCAGGAGCTATGCTGCAAAAAGAAGGCGGAGGACGTATTGTTCTGCTCTCTGATGGTGCAGAAAATACAGGTGATGTACTTCGACAAGCACGTATGCTCAAAAATGCAGGTATTTCCGTTGATGTTGTCCATATCAACACTTCGGTTGTAACGGATACCTCGATTGAAGAACTGAATGTACCGGCAGCTCTTAAGCAAGGGGAGACCTTTACTTTTGAGATTGCCATTAACAGTACAATTACGGGTCGGGCGCAGCTTCGACTATATGCAGATGATACTGAGCTCTCAGTATCGGATATCCAGCTTGAAAGAGGCGAAAATCGTTATTCGCTGCAAAGTGTTGCGCTGGACCCGGGCTTTCACCGTTTTAGAGCTGAAATATTTACAGCAGGCGATGAACAGCCGGCAAATAATACAGCACATGCCTTTAGCCGGGTAAGTGGTCCACCAAATGTATTAATTGTGGAAGGCGTCCCTGATTCCTCAGCTAACATAGAAGCTGCACTGCAAGCTTCCATCATCCGTTACGAGACGATCATGCCAGAGCAATTGTCGGTCGAGCTAGCACAATATGCAGCATATGACAGCATTATTATGAATAATGTATCCGCTGCGCGTATAGCTGAGAAGCCTATGGAATGGATTGCAAAAGCCGTTAGCGATTATGGGGTAGGCTTGATGATGGTCGGAGGTGACGAAAGCTTTGGGCTTGGCGGTTATTTCAAAACGCCAGTTGAGCGTGCGTTACCCGTATATATGGACTTGCAAGGAAGAAAACAAATTCCATCGCTAGGACTTGTACTCGTCATTGATCGATCTGGAAGCATGTCGGATGGCAAGCTTGACCTTGCGAAAGAAGCTGCCATGCGAACGATTGAGCTGCTGCGAGATACAGATACAGTAGGAGTAGTTGCGTTTGATTCTTCGCCTTGGTGGGTTGTAAAGCCGACGAAGCTTACAGATCGCCAAGCTGTCCTTGATCAAATCCAAAGCATTCAGCCTGAAGGAGGCACCGAAATATTTTCAGCGCTGAATGAAGGTTATGAAGGTTTATATAAGCTTGACGCACAGCGCAAGCACATGATTTTGCTGACGGATGGTCAATCTTCAACGAATGCCAACTACAATACGATTACAGATGCAATGAATGAGAAAAATATGACGTTGTCGACAGTTGCTGTAGGAGAAGGCGCTGATCAAAATCTGCTTGAGCAGCTGGCCAAAAATGCCAAAGGACGGTATTACTTTACGAAAGACGAAAGCACGCTTCCCGCTATTTTTAGCCGAGAGACCGTGATGATGTCTAGAACGTACGTCGTGGAGCAAACCTTCACCCCAAGTATCGGTCAAGCAGGAGAGTGGTCTTCCCTTTGGCGCAATGGATTGCCTGCAATCCATGCCTATATAGCAACTTCGCCGAAAGAAACAGCTGAGATTGCATTATGGACACCTGAAGGCGATCCACTCCTCGCACGCTGGTCTTATGGTTCTGGAAGGACGGTTGCATGGACTAGTGATTTAAGCGGAAAATGGTCAAGCCAATGGGTGCAATGGGCAGAGCTTCCTAAAGTTTTCGTTGATTGGGTAAAATGGACGTTTCCACAGTTTGAGCATGCTCCTTATTCCATTACTGCACAAGTAGATGGTAATGAAGCAAAGTTAACCGTTCATTCACAGGCAGAGGGAGCAGGGGCTGACAGCAAGCTTTCTGCAGGTATTCTGAATCAAGAGGGAGAAAGCGAACGGAAGCGGTTAATGCCAGTGGCACCTGGTGAATTTGAAACGAAGCTAGCAGTTACTGAACCCGGTGTTTATTTGGTGCAGATTGGTCAAGGGGATAGTCAATCGTCTATTCATAATGGGAATACGGCAGGATTTGTGATCCCTTATTCGCCAGAATATCGAATCGCAAATCAGGATGGTTTAAAGCTGCTTGAACAGGTGGCCTCCACAACTAGTGGAAGAATGTTAGATCCAACAGACCCAAAGCAAGCCTTCCAATTTGAACCTGTTCTTACACGGCAAGTTTATAACTGGACACATGGCGTTCTCGTGGCAGCACTGCTGCTATGGCTGCTCGATATCGCCATTCGTAGATTGTCTATTTCATGGAAACGTGGGTTTCAGCCGATTATCCAAACATTTCGTAGAAAAACGAAGTTATCAATCCAGCGAGATAACGAAAGAGCTTTAAGTGGCCATTCGTCAAGCTCTGTGAGTCGCTTAAAGGAAAGAAAGTCAGAAGCAGTCCGTTTTTATAGCGGAGATAACCATCCACGATATCGTGAAGATAAAGGCCCATCGGGAGATCCTTCAGGCAAACGAGACGATGAGAAAAGAATGAACGTTTCTATTGCAAGGAACAAGAGCGTACAAGTGCCAACCAAAGAGGTGGAGCGCGCGCAAGAAAATGATCCTAGCGTTGCAAGAGAACTAGATTCGAATCGTGTGAATATGCAAGGCAAAGCAGAGAACGGAGCCACGATTAATCGTCTGCTTGCAGCGAAAAACAGAAAGAAGCGTTAGTATACTACTATTTATGCGGAGGAGGTGCCCAATTGAACACGATAAAAAAAGAGCATCGAATGGAAAGTATTCGTTTTTTTGTCCAAGAATTGATTTCATCGATCAATAATGAGGCGAAAAAACAAGAAGCGTCTATTCATTTATTCGGCGTTGCTAGCTTGGCCTCCATGTTGGCAATGAAAAGAGGACAGGATGCTGAGCTCGCTTCAATCGCAGCATTGCTTCACCGATATTATGATTACAAAACCGGTATTAGTGAGTTTTCTGGTCTTAACAGTGCGGAGTCCGTACGACCTTTTATTCGGGATTTGGATCTGTTTACGAAGGAAGAGCAAAATACAATTCTTAGAGCGATCTTTTATTATGAAGACAGAAGCAGAAGCCAAGGGCCTTATGAAGAAATTTTAAAGGATGCCTATTTATTGCAATTGTATCTTTACCAGCCAAATCATTGTTTTGATCAGGACGGTAAAAGTAGACTTGAAAAGGTATTAAATGAACTTATGATTCCTGCCAAGTTTGTAGGAGCGTTAATAAACTGTGATACTGGCGGGACGGATGAGCGTTCAACTACGCGCGAGCTGCTTGCTGACATCGCAGAGTCGCTTGCGGGTAAAGATATTATTGGCGTGCCTGGCGATGAAAGGTATAGAGAGATATGCCGATATTGGCCGGACTCTGATATCCATAAAGTATTGAAAAATAGCTGGTGCGCTGCATTTGTTTATTATTGCTGCAAATTGGCCGGATTTCGTCTCCCCATTCGTTACCCGAATGGTGTTTGTCGTTTTGCGGGTGTAGCTGCTTGGCTGGAATGGGCACAACTGCCTGAAACCGGATTTTTTTATAAGGATGGGCAGGATGGATTTAAACCTCAGCGAGGCGATATTGTCATTTACGATAAGCTGCTCTCTGATGAGCCTCATGATCATATTGGCATCATTTTGAGTTGCGAAGATACTCAGATACTCGTAGCTGAGGGTAATCGAGACAATCAGAACTACTCAGATGTTTTTTACAGGGAAAGACAACGCTTTATACTGGGGTACATACGGATAAGCAATGACTACCAATATGAATGGAGCGGCGAGTATGTTCCAATTACTTAATGCTATTAATAATTAATCGGGTTAATCAAGATAGACATGAGCTGGCCGTAGCGTTACAATGCTTGTAAATGAAAATTTAAATGCAACGCTTGAAGGGATGGGTAACATGTACTCAGAGATTACGACAGCCGAGTTAGAGAGCCAGTTGAAGGAAGGTAAAACCTTAAATCTAGTTGATGTTCGTGAAACAGAGGAGTGGCAAGAAGGCCATATTAAAGAAGCACGCAGCATCCCGCTATCGTCGCTCCAAGAGCGGATTGATGAGTTTCAGCAAGGGGAAGAAGAGATCCTTATTATTTGCCGCAGCGGCGGTCGCAGCGGGAAAGCTTGTGATTACCTCGAGTCTCAAGGTTATAGAGTAGTAAACGTAGCTGGCGGCATGCTTCAATGGCAAGGCGAAGTAGCTACTGGAGAATAATAGAATAATAGGTTTCTAAAAAAGCCCATTGCGGGCTTTTTTTATTTGCATATTCGAATGCAGAAATAGATCACCTGAGGTAAAAGTATCAAATGAATATATCTATTGTTTCTCTTGCTGCGTTTAACGAAATCAAGCTATATTTAATCCAAATTATAGGGGGGCTTGATTATGTCGCACACGAAACCGAGCTTATCGATTCAAGAAGTGAATACGGTGCTGCAGCGCCACTTTGGAAGTGAAGTAAGCCATATTATGGCTAATGAGGGCGGTAATTTCAGCAGCGTTTTTTTCTTCGAATGGGCAAATGAACCATATGTGATACGCTTCAATTCATCCAAAGAATCTTTTCTGCAGGAAGAGACGATTTCAAATCTGCTTTCTTCACAAGAGTTGCCTTATCCAAAAGTTTGCGGTATCGGTGAAGAGCGGCATTTCTCCTATTGTATTTCAGAGCGAAAGCTTGGAACCGTACTGGCGGATTTGCAGGCTGAGCAAAAAATGGCCGTTGTGCCGGATCTGGTTCATGTCATTTCCAAGATGAATCAGGTTCAATTAGGACAAACAACAGGATATGGCCCGGTCATCGACGGGAAAAATGGTCAATATGCGGATTGGGAGTCATTTGTARCAGCGTTTTTTGCAGAGAATCAGGAGGGAACCTTTTGGGAAAACTGGCATGAGCTGTATCGCACGACATGTTTAGAGCGTGATGTTTTTGAAGAGATATATTCGAGGCTGTTGGCATTTTGCAGCTATAACGCAGCACATAGACATTTTGTTCATAATGATTGTCATGAGTGGAATATTATTTCTGATGGCAGCAGCATTACCGGAATTATAGATGCAGGTTTCATCTATGGCGACTTTATGATCGATATAGCGACGATAGAAGAAGCTGTACCTGGTATAGATTTGGGTGAAGCATTCCGTGTTCATTATGAGCATTTAGGCAAACCAATTGAAAACTTTAAAGAACGGCTTATTGGAGCTCGATACTTTAAAGGTCTGGACGGTCTTCGTTTTTTTGCGAAAATGGGCTGGGATCATGCATATATCGAGCTTCGTGATAAGCTGCTATCTCTCCCTAAGGGATAAAACCTTATAATGCTTCTCTACACACTCAGAGACATTTGCACATATAATGAGAACACGCAACTGACAACATGCTGACGGTTTTTGTGCAGTTTGGATATATTTTTTTTACCATTTGAGGTATCCTTAGAATCACATTGTTTTTTAGAAAAATACTTCAGGCATCATTGTCCATGAAGTAAAGGATTGGGTGATTGAAATGATTGTTATCAAGACGAGTGAAGAAATAGCAAAGATGAAAAAAGCTGGTGAAATTTTAGCTGCTTGCCACCGAGAGCTGCGTACATTTATTCAAGCAGGCAAAACGACATTAGAGATTGATAAATTTGTCGAAGCTTTTTTGCAAAAGAATGGAGCAACTCCTGAACAAAAAGGATATCACGGCTACCCTTTTGCAACATGCGCCTCGGTTAATGATGTAATATGCCACGGTTTTCCAAGTGAGCGGGCATTAGTCGATGGTGATATCGTAACCATTGATATGGTAGTCAACCTAGACGGTTGGTTAGCAGATTCCGCTTGGTCTTATGCAGTCGGCAATATATCGGAAACATCACAAAAGCTGCTTGATGTGACAAAGGAATCCATGTATAAAGGGATAGAGCAGGCTGTAGTCGGAAACAGAATCGGCGACATATCTCATGCGATTCAAGCTTTTGCTGAAGCACAAGGCTTCTCGGTTGTAAGAGATTTTATAGGTCACGGTATTGGTCAGAAAATGCATGAGGAGCCTCAAGTGCCTCATTATGGCCCGCCGAATCGAGGTACACGTTTAAAGGCCGGGATGGTTTTGACAATTGAGCCTATGCTTAATACTGGGAAGTACCACAGCAAAATCGATGAAGACGGATGGACGGCTAGAACGATCGATGGCGGTTTATCTGCGCAATACGAGCACACGCTTGCTATTACAGAAAATGGTCCGATTATTTTAACCGAGCAATAGATTTAATAAATGAACAGACTATAGCAAATTAATATGGCCTAATGGCCACTACTATAAATTTCATTGTACTTGGCCTGCGTGCCTGTTTGTTCCTAGTGGAACAACAGGCCACAGGCTATTTTATTTTATAGAACAAAATTCTAAGTTTAGAAACTGTCCCCAAAAGGGCGTGAGTGAGTAGACTTTATGGATGTAGAAAGAACCTTCCAATAAACTGTAAAAGTGGAAACGAAGGTTCTTTTCTCGAAAATTAATAGATGTAAAGCTTGGGTATGGATTCCGAAGTTAACTTTTTAAAACACCCTTCTTTTTAAACATTTTTTAACGACATGTTACTTTTTTAATAGGAAGAGTGTCTTATTACATATCAGGAAGAAGTTAGTCTTCATGCATATTTCGGAAAAACGCATCGATAATCAGATGAATACCTTGAAGAGAGGGAGGAGCCATATTGAGCAAAAAAATGGGATATATGTTATTAGGCGTTTTCTCTTTGCTGCTTGTCATTTTTTTATTCAACTGGCTTAGAACAAATACTGACAATTTCGGAATGCTGCAGAGCTTCTCTGTGACGATTAATAATCAATCGGATTATGATATCGTTTCGGTTGAAACTGGAATTATTTCAAGCCTTGAAAAGCATAGCTATGCAAAAATAATAAAAGCTGGCGACACGGTTCGAATAAAACCGCAATTGAAATTAACAGGTGAAGGTGCCGTATACTTGAAATATACGGATGACAGGGGAATGACGAAGGAGACTGTTGCTTGCGGTTATACAGAATCCCTTTCTGGGAGCACGAAGTTAACCGTTGATAATAATGGAGTTACAGAGAATGAACAAAAGTGTATGTAAAGCTTGTTGATCTCTCTAATGTGCAGTTCCGTATTATGCGATTTTAACTAAACGTAATGATAATAATGGTTAAACCCTTTTCTCATTTGTGAGATAAGGGTCTTTTTTGTGCGGATAATTGTCGACTGCTTTGGGTGGAACTCATCCCTTGTAAACTGTAAATCTCTAGTTAAAGTAATAAATATAACTATTATTTTTAGAGCACAATCTATATTTCTTCAGGTATTTTATTCCTTTCTGCTTTGATAAGATTTTTGTGTAAGCGTTATCAATTCGTATTAAGATAAGGGGGATGGAAATGCGAAGGAAGTTAAGTATGCTATTGGCGTTCATTTTGCTCTTCGGTATGCTGACGCCGATAGGAAGATTCGGGAACACAGCTCAAGCAGCATCTACAACAGTGCTTCAAAATGGGTTTGAGGATGGAAATGCTGGCAGCTGGCAGCCGTTTAATTGCAGCGGAGGCACTCCGCAGGCAGCCGTTTCTTCAGAGCAGGCCGCAACGGGATCAAAAGCTTTGAAGTTATCTGGGCGGGGGAGTGTTAGCTGCAGCCCGAGCATTGAGCTCAATGCTTTGCTTCAAGAGGGACATAGTTACGATATTTCGTTTAAAGTAAAGCTTGGAGCAGGTACAGATCAAGCGCATGTTACGATGAGAATGACCGATCAAACGAATAACTTTGATTGGATCGTGGGCAACCAAAACATTAATGATCAAAGCTGGACAACCTTCTTGAAAACATCGTATACGAGACCTACTGGCTCAAAAGCTATGACGATGTATTTGGAGACAGTTTCGTCGACTGCTGACGTGTTTATTGATGATCTTTTGATCGTAGATCATACACCAACTGAAAACCCTGGTAGTGGTGGAGGTACTCCGATTGGGCCATTGGAATTCGGCTATAACTTTGATGGCGGTACAGTAGAAGGCTGGAAACCAAGGGGAGATGGCGTAGCCGTAGCGGTATCACAAGAACAGCAAAAGTCAGGCCAATACAGCTTGAAAACGACAGGCCGTTCGTTGGACTGGAACGGACCGGCCGTTAGTGTATTCGACAAAATGACCAGAAATGCTAAATATGAGGTTACAGCTTTCGTCAAGCTTACTGAAACGCCTTCCGCTTCCAGAACGATAAAGTTATCGGCTGAACTGGATGCAAGTGGTTCATATAGCTGGTTAAGCATTGCCTCAGCAGCAGTAGCTTCGACAGATTGGGTACAGCTTAAGGGGACATTTAGTTTCAATTCGAATTTAACAGATTTAAGCTTCTATGTTGAAAGTTCGGGTGTAAGTGACGCTTATTATATCGACGATATTAATGTCTTAATGACGGAACCGCCGCCTAAGACATCCCTACCTGTTCAGACAGATCTAGCGAAGCTGAAGGATGTTTATCAAAATTATTTCAAAATAGGGGCAGCGCTAGAGCCGATTCAGCTTGAAGGGAAAAGCAGAGAACTTCTAGATATGCATTTCAGTTCAGTCGTTGCTGAGAATGCAATGAAGCCTGGTTCAATTAATTCAACAAAGGGAACTTACAATTTCGAGAGTGCGGATAGGCTTGCCAAATACGCAAGAGACAACAAAGTAAACATGCGATTCCACACGCTTGTGTGGCATGAACAAGCAGCAAACTGGATGTTTAACGATGATAATGGCACCGTATTGAGTCCAACTCCAGAAAACAAAGCGCTTGTTCTCAGTCGGCTAAAAGATTACTTAAGCGCAGTGGTACCAAGATATGCAGACGTCGCGACGGATTGGGATGTCGTGAATGAGGTCATTGATGAGGGCAGACCGAATGGAATGCGTAATAGTTTATGGTATCAATTAACAGGCGAAGATTTCATTAAAGTTGCCTTTACTGAAACGCGTAGATTGCTCGATGAGTTGTATGCGCAGGACCCGATAAAATATGCAAAGGCTAAGGATTCCAAGCTAGTTATTAATGATTACGGAACAAATAATCCGCAAAAAGCAAACTTTTTATTAACCCTTGTAAAGAGATTAAAAGCAGAAGGTGTGCCTATTGATTCGGTTGGCCACCAAACTCATATTAACATTAGCGGACCGTCAATTCAGCAAATTTCGAATTCAATTAAGATGTTCGGTGAGGCCGGCTTCGACAACCAATTAACTGAATTTGATGTCTCGGTTTATACGAACAACACGGATGCCTATCAAGAAGTGCCTCAAGATTTGCTTGCCAAACAAGGTTACCGTTTTAAAGAGTTGTTCGAAGAATTGAAGAAATTGGATGATATGGGCAGGACAGCTGAAAATCCGGAAGGCTGGATAAGTAATGTTACCTTCTGGGGAATCGCTGACGACCATACATGGCTCCACAATCGTCCGGTCACTCGTCAAGACGCGCCATTTGCTTTCGATAAAAACTTCCAAGCGAAACCTGCTTATTGGGGAATGGTTGATCCAACGAAGCTGGTAGCGGTGAAGAAAACTGCAAATGCTGCAAATGGAAGTCCAAACCCAAGCAACATCAATGATATTTTCTGGAGTACAATTCCAGCTATTTCATTGGAGAAGAGCGGCGTATTAGAAGCTGCTATGAAAGTGCTGTGGGATGAAAATAATATCTATGTAAAGGCAATCGTGACTGATCCATCGAAATTTGCTGGTGATAAGGTCGATTTGTTCGTGAAGAGCGGAAATGAAATTAAAAAGGTACAGGTTGAAAGAGGGGCAGCTAACGCTGTAGAAACGAATAAAGGTTATACAATTACTGCTGCTATTCCGTTAAGCGGAAGCGCAGTGGACAGCAAAGTATCTTTTGATATTCGCGTCACAGATTCTGGTTCAGATGACGGTACTGAGCATGGCAAGAATGGCAGTATCATTTCGTGGAGCGATCTTGGAAACAATCAAGATCAGAATAGCAGCGGTTATGGCGAGTTGACGCTTATCTCAGGAACAAAAGTATCAACTGCAAAATACGGTACGCCTATTCTCGACGGTGAAATGGATGCAATGTGGGCGAGCGCCAGCAAGCTTGCTACCCAAGTTAAAGTAGAAGGCGGCGAAGGATCTAAAGCTGAATTTTATACGATGTGGGACGATAAGCATCTTTATGTTTATGCTTTGGTAACCGACAAAAAATTGTCGGATGCGAGTCCAAACCCATGGGAACATGATTCCATTGAAGTTTTCGTAGACCAAAACAATGGAAAAACTAGCGCTTATGAGGGTGATGATGGTCAATATCGAATTAATTACAAAAATCTGCATACGGTAGGCGGTCATGCCTCTCATGACAACTACACTTCGGTGACGAAGACAGTTTATGGGACTGATAATATTGCTACGGGTTACATTGTAGAGGCTGCAATCAACTTGGATTTGATCACTTCAAGCAACGAGACGATCATTGGTTTTGATCTTCAGGTCAACAATGACGATAACGGCACGGGTAAAAGAGATAGCGTATGGATGTGGAACGATCCAACAGGAAAGTCTTATGAGAACACCTCACGATTCGGTGTGCTTGTATTAGCTGGCAAGCCTAATGGCGGCGGAGACCCTAATCCTGGCGGCAACGGCAACACAGGCAGCATTCCTGCTAATAAACCAGGGGAAATTAATGTTACTATAGATGCGAACGGCAATGCTAAGGCATCTATCAGTGCTGCCGATGTGAAAGCTGCTATTGCAGATGCTAAAGCCGGTTTGTTGAAATTCCAGGCTAAAGCTGTGGATAAGGCGAAGCAGGTCGCTTTCAATATTTCTGTTGAGCAAGTTCAAGCTGCGAAAACGGCAGGTATTAAAACCATCGAATTCAACGCTGGCCTTGCTACTGTTCAATTGCCGATTTCATTATTCGAAGCCACTGAATCGACAGGAAATATTGAACTCATTGTTAATAAAATCGCAGCCGAGACAATGTCTAGCGAGGTTCGTGAACAGATTGGAACGAATGCGGTTTATGATTTCAGCTTAATCATTGGCGGCAAGATGATAAGCCAGTTTGGAAATGGTCTGTCTGTAGATGTATCTGTGCCTTACGAGTTGAAGAATGGCGAAAATGCAAATCAAATCGTCATATTGTATATTTCTGAGGATGGGAAGCTTGAAGTGCTTGCGAATAGCAGATACGATGCTGTTACAGGTATAGCCAAGTTTATTACGACTCATTTTAGTAAATATGCTGCTGTTTCAATCGATGTAAGCTTTAAAGATATAACTTCTGTTACATGGGCGAAAGACAGTATTATCGGGCTTGCAGCTCGTGGCATCGTTACGGGTGCATCTTCACAAGCTTTTGAGCCTAATCGTTCAGTGACGAGAGCAGAGTTTATCCATATGCTTATTCAAACGCTAAACCTGAAGCAAGCAGGAGCGATCAGCACATTCCATGATGTGAAGGAAGGCGCTTGGTATTATAATTCAGTTGCTTCAGCTCAGCAATTAGGCATTGTTACAGGGTTGTCAGATGGGACATTCGGCATTAATGACAAAATAAGCCGTCAGGATATGGCAGCAATGGCATACAGAGCGTTGCAGAAAGCGGGCATTCCGTTAGAACAAGTGAACGATAAAGCCCAGTTCAACGATGCAGCAGCTATAGCTGAATATGCCAAAGAGGCTGTAGACATGCTGCAAGCAGCGGGTACAATTAACGGCATGGGCAATGGCAGCTTTGCACCAAATCAAACGGCAAGCCGTGCACAAGCAGCTGTCATTTTATATCAGTTGCTGCAAAAATCTACGAAATAACTTCTATGAATTTCTAATAGAAATGAGTTAAAAAAGAGCCGATAAGATGTTTGTTGGGATATGAGTGCTGGACCCATTCGAGGTTGGCCCATATACAACTCTTCTTAACGGCTCTTGGTTTATTTTCCAACTAGAACGAAAACGTTGCCATCAGGGGCTTCGAATACAGCGACATGTCCTGACTCCGTAGCAAAGGGTGTTCTAATCCATTGAATTTCTTCATTTTTGCTTAACTCGTTGTGTGCTTCACGGACATCTTCAACCAGAATTTCAACTTCAGTAAATTTGTTGTCAGGATGATTGCTAAGAACAAGTTCAGAGCTGTCCTTCATTGGAAATTTTAGACCGATGATTTTCCAAACAAACCCATCCTCTAATGCTCGTTCTATTTTCCAGCTTTCAGTTAGACCCATCGTAGTGTAAAAGGCAAGAGATTTCTCAATTTCGATCGTGTGAATGCAAACGCATTCTAGTTTCTTAAACATAAGGTGCAGCTCCTTTGTTATCAATAAGAACATACGTTCTATAATAGATTCTACTATTTTCCATATTGAAAAGCAACCATAAGTAGTATTATACTTTTTATGGATTGGGGGAATATAGGCATGCTTGAATTCTTGTATCACTACTATGATGAATCGACTGGTCCATTCCGCAATTTATCAGACTTAAATCCAGAGGAAGCAGATCGTGTTTTAAACGAAATCATAGTTCAAAATAAAGGCTTCGCTAGCAAACGGTCCACGGATTATTTGAAAATTCGACGGAGTCTCGAATTAAAAGCAAGAGATTTATTTATAGATAAAGGCGGCATGCCCATTCGGAAGTTTCCCCATTATATGACTCTCGGGGAATGTCCATGGCTCTTAGAATGGTATCCAGCAGGTAAAGTACTGCAAGTTCCAATGTCGAATTTCGAGTCAAATACGATTAGTTTTACTTATGGAGATTTGTTTCCGACGATGAGGTTCCAAGACGGAAAGCCTTATCGAGGTCAGGTCTATACTATGAACGAGATCTTTGAAGTAGTAAGAGAATTTGGATTGCCACAAGAATGGAATGCCAAGGGAGAAAGAGGACCAGAAAGATACATCGAAGTGCAAGTGTGGGATGATGAACCGTTGAACAAATGGAAGTTATAGTTCGAAAAATGCAGCGAGACTTGACACCGAGATACACTTCCTGTATAAATACTTCTAAGCATATGAGTTAGAAATAACAACATTAGCGATTGGGACAGTAGTCTAGGACCGATAGTTGCAGCGAGCCGGGTTAGTGGAAGCCGGTACGGATGTCTTAGATGAAGCGGGCCCATGAAATGGTTTGCCGAAACGAACGAAGTTACTTAGTAGGCAAATCCGGTCATTGACCGTTACGAAAATGAGGGGTCAAGCTGCTTATCAGGCTTGGCACTTAGAGTGGTACCACGGGATCTTTATGGCTCTCGTCTCTTATTTTAGAGACGGGGGCCTTTTTTATTTTGATAATAGGAGGAATTACAATGATTCATAAGCTGATTATTGGAGCAATTGAAGAAATAACGCAAGGCATGCTGGAAGAGGGACGTACAGAGCGACCTGAAAATCTCAAAATTGCGGTCGAGCATCCCGTTAACTTAGCGCATGGCGATTATAGCAGCAATATTGCGATGCAGCTTGCTAGGCTTTTAAAACGTGCGCCTTCATTGATTGCAGATGACTTCAAACAAAAATTAATCAAGCATCCAAGTCTTTCCTCATCCATAAAAAAGATTGAAATTGCTTCACCCGGGTTTCTAAATTTTTATGTGAATTGGTCTTGGTGGGCAGTCAATACAGAACAGCTTGCATCACAGAAAACGACAGTTAACAAAAAAGTGCTTGTTGAGCATACATCTATCAATCCAAATAAATCTGCGCATATTGGTCATTTGCGTAATTCCTGCGTAGGCGATACGATTGCGCGAATGCTCAGAAGGACGGGTCATCAGGTTGAGGTGCATAACTACATTGATGATCTAGGCAACCAATTAGCGGATACGGTGGTAGGCATTCTTCAGACAAAGTCGGTGCTGCCTTATGAGCGTTTTGGGGATTTTTGCTGGGATACGTATTCAAGTATTAATCGAGCTTATAAAGAGCAGCCAGAATTGCTTGAACAACGTACCAAGGTTCTTGCAGAGCTGGAAGAAGGGCATTCGAATGTAGCATGGATGGGCTTGTTGGTCGCAGAAAGAATTGTGCGCGAGCATGTCGAGGAAATGAAGCAGTTTGGCATCACGTATGATGTTCTGGTATGGGAAAGCAATATTGTGCGTGAAGGCTTCTGGGCTCGCGCGTTTGAACTGCTGCAGTCAACGGGAATATTCCGCAAGGAAACAGAAGGGAAGCTGAAGGGCTGTTATGTGCTGAAGCATTCTGATGAAAACGGAGAACAAGAGGAACAATCGGATTTCCACGCAGATAAAGTGCTCGTTCGCTCAAACGGAATTTTGACTTATACGGCTAAAGATATTGCTTACCATTTGTGGAAGTTTGGATTGCTCGATAACGATTTCCGTTACCAGAAGTTTTCTGATGGTTTGTGGTCAACGCATACGAGTGGTGTAAGGAAAAAAATCGGTCATGCGGATATGGTCATAAATGTAATTGATCAGCGCCAAGAGTATCCGCAGGCTATGGTTAAACAAGCATTGCTCGGTTTGGGTTTTCAGGAGCAAGCAGAGCAGTTAAAGCATGTCAGTTATGGTGTTGTTGCATTAAGCCCAAATACGGCAAATGGTTTAGGTATCGATACGTCAGACGGCAAGCATGCGTATGCGATGTCAGGCAGGCAAGGAATCGGCATAAAAATAGCGGATTTCTTAGTAAGAATGGAACAAATCATAGACGCAAAAAGATCCCGTAAAGGAGGCTTGGCAAGTCGTACGATAGCAGCAGCATCGATTCGTTATTACTTGCTTCGTTTTCACTTGCAAACAGAGGTTGTGTTTGATCTTGATCAAGCAACCGAAATATCCGGCAATACAGGTGTTTATCTGATGTATACGTATGCTCGCTCCAGCAGTATTTTGAAGAGAGCAGGAGACACTGAGTTTAACCCACAAGCTCTAGCTGAGATTAGCGATCTTGAGAATCAAGAGCATTCATTGCTGAGACATTTAGCTTATTGGCCAGAAACGCTGGAAGCTGCCGCTTTGGAGCTGTCTCCTAATCAGCTTTGTACGTATGTATATGAGCTTTCCGCATTGTTTAACCATTTCTACGCCACATGTCCTATTTTGAAGGCTGAAGGCTCAGCGAAAAGCTTGCGTATTTGGCTTACCGAGCGTTATAAGCAAACGATGCAGGATGCACTTCACATACTGGGACTTCCTGCGCCAAATAGAATGTAAACAGATGTTCCAATCATGCAATTGGCTTGCCCGTCATATAGTTTAACGCAGAGGTACAGGCATTAACAGCGATGAACGAAGGGCGGGTGCTGCAAATGGAGCAGGTACATGATAATCAGGTAGAGGATAGCGACCTTACGATAGATTTTGCGGTTCAGGGAATGAGCTGCTCAGCTTGTGCGGCAAGAATAGAGAAAGCAGTCAGCAAAATGGATGGTGTTCAATTGGCTGCCGTCAGCTTTCCGCTTCGAACCGCTTGGGTACAGTTTAAGCCTGAGCGGCTCGGAGCGAAACAAATTGCTGAGCGTGTCAAGCAATTAGGTTTTGAAGCGATGCTTAATGAGACAGCTAAAGAAGGCTTGCACAAGGAGCATCGTATATTGAAGCTGCGGCTCATTGCTTCAGCGGTACTTACGGTGCCGTTATTAACTGGGATGATGCAGCATCTGCCTTTTTTAAGGCCGATGCTTGATTATTTGCCTGCTTGGCTCACTATTCCATGGCTGCAGCTCATACTTGCCACGATTATTCAATTCGCTATAGGCTTGCCTTTTTATTTCGGCGCATATCATGCGGTACGCGAGCGAAGCGCCAATATGGATGTGCTTGTTGTTATTGGAACGACAGCCGCCTATCTGTACAGCCATTATGTCGTATTTCAGAACGGCTTGTTTCGGCCGATCTCAGAGGTGGCTTCTCATGCACCGCCATTGTATTTTGAAACTTCTGCTGTTGTAATCACAGCTGTCCTGCTGGGTAAATACATTGAAGTTTCCGCCTCGCTGCGGGCGCAGCGCGGATCAGACGGCTTCGGCAAACTGCAAAGTCAGACGGC
Organism: Paenibacillus sp. 01T431; assembly: GCF_056398625.1. NCBI lineage: Bacteria > Bacillati > Bacillota > Bacilli > Caryophanales > Paenibacillaceae > Paenibacillus > Paenibacillus sp. 01T431. The sequence continues at coordinate 109,251 of NZ_JBFTPT010000006.1, read as the reverse complement.
GGCGGTTGAACGGGCAGGTGAAGTGATACATATTCAGACCGAATTTGTTCGAGCGGGCGATATTGTCATCGTACAGGCTGGAGAAACGATTCCGGTCGATGGCATTGTATGCGGCGGTCACTCCGCAACCAACGAATCATTGCTAACAGGCGAGAGTCTGCCGATTGCAAAGCGGGAAGGAGATCAAGTGTGGGCGGGAACTTGGAATGAAAGCTCGCAGCTTCGCATTCGTACGAAGGCGGCAGGCCATGATACGATGCTTAACCGCATACAGGAGCTTGTTCGTCAAGCACAACGCTCGAAATCAGCCATTCAGCGAAATGTAGATGCGGCTGCAAGCTGGTTTGTTCCTGTTATGCTTCTCTTCGCCGTTGCAACGGTTTTCATGTGGGGATTATTTCTTGAGCCGGGGAATTGGGGCCGAGCATTCATATGCGGCATTGCTGTTTTATTAGCAGCCTGTCCATGCGCGCTTGGTCTAGCCGCACCGATTTCACTTGTCATCGCAGCCAGCAGACTTGCGAAGCAAGGCATTATTACGAAGGAAGCGGGCGCGCTTGAACGTTTGGCAAGCATTCAAACGATCATTTTTGATAAAACAGGAACATTAACGGAAGGCAAGCCTCATATAAGTGCTTCACTAGCTATTAAAGGGAGCCGAAATGCTTTGCTGAGATTGGCGGCAGCCGCTGAAGCGGACTCCACACATCCGCTTTCAAGAGCAATTGAGAAGGAGGCGGTCAGACTAGGGCTTATTATTCCAGCTTCCAGTCATCATGTCTTCTCACCAGGCGGAGGAGTTGAAGCGATAATTGAGGAACAGCGCTTCGCTATCGGAAATGCTCGGTTTGCAGCAGAACGCCAATGGGCTTTGAGCGTCGATATCATTGCATTCACAAGGCAACGTGAGGATTTGGGTGAAACCGTGCTATATGCAGCAATAGACGATCAGATTGCTGGTGTAATCGCATTTAGCGATAAGATAAAGGAAAACGCGAGAGAGACAGTGAAAGAGCTTAAAAATTTAGGGGTTTCCGCTGTTCTAGCTACTGGAGATCACAAGGCGCCGGCATTTGCTGCTGCAAAAGCGGTTGGCATTACAAGCATACATGCTTCCATGCTTCCCGAGGGTAAGCTGGCACTGGTGGAGCAGTTAAAGCGTCGCGGCAAACGAGTCGCAATGGCAGGGGATGGATGGAATGACGCACCGGCATTAGCCGCAGCCGATGTTGGTTTAGCAATGGGTGAAGGAACAGATGCAGCGCTTAGCGCAGGCCATATGACGCTGCTTTTCTCTCGTCTGCATGCCATTCCAGAAGCGATTCGAATTAGCCGATTAACGATTCGAAATGTGCGTCAAAATCTAACCTTTGCTTTCCTATACAATGTTATCGTCATCCCTTTTGCTGCTTTTGGTTTGCTTGAGCCTTGGATGGCTGGAACGGCGATGGCGCTTAGCTCTGTTTCTGTTGTAAGCAATGCGCTTCGGCTTTCTGGTCAGTTGCAAAGCAAGAGCCGGGTTGGTGCAAGCAGATGACGCTGACTTGGCAGCTGATTGGATTCATTATTTTAACAGGCTTATTCAGCGCACCTCATTGTATCGGTATGTGCGGGGGGATTGTATCAACCGTCTCATTAAATTCCTCAGCGCCAGTTAAAAAATCAATGCTTCTATATAATACAGGCCGCATTCTCTCTTATTCCTTATTAGGGGCTGTAATGGGAACAGTAGGTTCTTTTGTGGATGTTGCAGGTAAATTTGCAGGGGTTCAAGGATTGGCATCCATTATTGGCGGCTGTTTCTTGCTGCTCTGGCTTTGGCGGAGATTTCAGCTGCCGCTCATGAACCGATTGTCTAGCTTTCTGCACAAAAGATTAGTAGGCGGTGCTTCTCGCTCTGCTAAGCAGGAAACGTTCCATTTGCTCGCAACTGGAATAGCCTTCGGATTTTTGCCATGCGGCTTAACTTATGCGATGCAAATGACGGCAGCCTCCACTGGCTCAGGACTTGAAGGAGCGGCTGTCATGGCTCTGTTTGGGCTATCGACTTTCCCTGCTTTAGCGGCTGCCGCGTCGATCGCTGCTTTTGCCAATAAGAAATGGCGGCGATTTATGCGTAAAGCAAGTGTAGTCACGGCGATTGCTGTGGGTGTCATCTCGATTTTGCGCGGGCTTGCGGTGAATGGTGTCATTCCTTCGATTAATCCATGGCTTTGGTAATTTGCTAATGAACCGCTCGCAGTAATCTGTCGATGGTATACGTTTGATCAACCGTCTTGAGTGTTAGAGTCGCTTTCCATGTGCCAGCCATCAGCGGTACGCCTTCGCCCGTATACGTTCCAGGCTCAGCTTCCGTCATTTTAAACTCGTAATCGCCGCAAACCATATCCATCATCTCAAGCTTGACTGATAGTTCAGCTCCTTGTAATGGGGCGCCCGAGAGATCAGTAAGCTCGATTTTAAATAAATTGTTGTGTAGCACCTTCGCTGGATAACCATCGATGGACCATTTAGCTTCGCCTTTGTCGAATACATGTTCAGTCATGGGAGGAGATAATTCTTCGCCCTTTCGGAGCCATGTGAAAACTATGCCAACGACAATTGCCACAACCAGTAAAATGATAGTGAATTTTAGCAGATTATAATTTGGTTTGTGTTCTACTTTCATATCTAGGAAAGAACCTCCTTTATGAGTTGCATATTCTTTTGTTAGATTCATAAAAAGAATGAGTGTTTGAACCGGATGTAGTATCTGTTTATGGAACGAGTGGATAGAAGAAAGTAAAAGCATAGCACGGGCGAAGAAGTCACAAGGAGAGGTAACGGACATCAGATACGCTATTGTGCTCATTTTCGCTGTTTTCGCAACCGTAACGGACATAGAAGCCCTTATTTTGCTCTAAGAGCTAGTTTTTAGTTCCCGTTTGCCTAAATAGCGGATCCTATGTCCGTTAGACTCAAATATGAGCCCAATTCTAGAAAATAGCGGAATGTATGTCCGTTAGGAGGTCTGAAGTGACTATTGCGAAAAGCTAACGGACCTCAGATACGTTATTGTGCTCATTTTTGCTATTTTCGCAACCGTAATGGACATAGAAGCCCTTATTTGGCTTTAAGAGTTAGTTTTAGGTCCCATTTGCCCAAATAGCGGATCCTATGTCCGTTAGATTCAAATATGAGCCCGATTGTTGAAAATAGCGTAATGTATGTCCGTTAGAGGTTTGAAGTGACTATTGCGAAAAGCTAACGGACATCAGATACGCTATTACGCTCATTTTGGCTGTATACGCAACCGTAAAGGACATAGAAGCCCCCTTATTTGGCTCCACCAGTTAGTTTTTAGCAGCCGTAAGCCCAAATAGCGGAGGATTCTATGTCCGTTAGCTTCAAATATGAGCCGGACTCTTGAAAATTACATCTTGCTGCTCAGTTCAGGCCAAGGCTAAACGCACTCATCATGGTAAAAAAACGCGCGCTAAGAAATAGACCCATTACGTTACCTATGCGGCAAATGAGTGAAGCAGAACGTCGATAATTAGGATGAGTATGGCATGGATGTCATTAGACAAATAGAACAAGACGTTGTATAGTAACAACGGATCATTTTATAGATGATGGACGGGGATAGATGCACCATATCTTCTCCTGCATAATCCGATATTGTTGGAGAAGCTGTTCGCTTAGCCTAATTAGAAAAAGCGTATACTAGCATTTCTGACTCAAGGTCGGGGATGCTATTTTTAATACGATATATGACGCAGGAGGAGTAAGGAAAATGAAAAGGTTACATAAAAGTACAATGAAAACGCTAGTAGGTTTTCTGCTCGTGATGATGCTCGTATTCACAGGAGCATGCGGTGCCAATAAGGACACGGTTAACGAGCCGGGAAAAACAACGAATAATGCTGGTCAGGCTGCAACTGACGAGCCATCCAAGGCGAATGAATCGACCGTTTATCCACTAACTTTAAAGGATGATACAGGTACGGAAATTACGTTTGAGCAAGAGCCAACTAAAATTGTCTCGCTTGCTCCTAGTGAAACCGAAGCTATTTATGCAATCGGCTCAGGTGATCGTGTTGTAGGTGTAGATGAGTCAAGCAACTATCCTGAGGAGGCGGCAAGCAAGGCAAAGGTTGGCGATATGACGACGAATATTGAAGCTGTTGCAGCTCTCAATCCGGATCTCGTGCTGGCGTCTTCTTCAATGAATGGAGAGGCAATCACGAAGCTCAGAGAACTGAAAATTCCGGTCTATGCGACAGACCCACTCACGTATGATGCAGTTATTGCCAAAATCGAAAATTTAGGTCATATTATGAATAAACAATCCGAAGCGGCTGGGATTGCAGGCCACATGCTTTCGGTGAAGCAACAAGTTTCGGATGCAGTTAAGAGCGCAGTGAAAAAGAAAGTGTATTTAGAATTTTCCCCAGGCTGGACCGTTGGATCTGGCACATTCCTTGACGAATTGCTGGCACTGGCTGGCGGCGAGAATGTTGCTGGAGCTGCTCCAGGCTGGTATGAGGTGAGTGCAGAGTCGATTGTTACTCAGAATCCCGAGCTTATTATATACCCTGCATTGAAGGAGGAGCCGAATCCGATTGTTGTTGGCATTGAGAGCCGTCCTGGCTGGAATGTCATTGATGCGGTGAAAAATAAGCAAATGCATGCAGTAACGGAGGATCCGCTTGTTCGTGTAGGGCCGAGACTTGCAGATGGTTTGCTGGAGCTTGCGAAAGTGATTCACCCGGATCTCGTAAAATAATGATGACCTATAAATTAGTTTGGTATGGAGGAGCAGCTATGCTCCTTCTTGCTGTTTCTATCGTTGTAAGTTTATCGATTGGTTCGGCTGGTATTTCCATTCGAGATGTTTGGGGTATTTTGCTTCATCAGCTGCCTTGGCTTGGGCTTGCTGATAATTCAGTTCCTTATACACCTGCCGAAATAGCGATCGTCACGCAAGTACGTCTATCGCGTATTTTGCTTGCTGTCCTCGTTGGTGCTTGTCTCGCACTTGCTGGCACGGGCTTTCAAGGGGTTCTTCGAAACCCGCTGGCTGATCCCTATACACTAGGAGTGTCTTCGGGGAGCTCAGTTGGTGCATCGTTCATAATCTTATTCGGCTTGCAGTCAGCGATTGGCATGTGGACGATACCGCTAGTTGCCTTTGCTACAGGAACCTTGACGCTGCTTGGTGTTTTTTGGTTGTCTCGCAACAAGGGTGTTATACATATTGAAACGCTAATTTTATCTGGGGTTATCATCCAGTCTTTTTTAGGCGCTTTTGTATCCTTCATGGTGTCCGTCTCAGAGGGCGTCGTGAATCAAATTTTGTTCTGGTTAATGGGGTCGCTTGCGATGAGAAGCTGGGAACATGTATATATGCTTATTCCTTTTCTCGCGGTAGGCTTTCCACTTCTGCTTGCATATGGGCAATCTCTCAATTTATTTGTACTGGGGGAACGCCATGCAGCGCATCTTGGCATCCGTGTCGAGAGAACGAAGCTGATCGTCTTAATCAGCTCGACCTTGCTGACGGCAGCAGCAGTCTCTGTTTCTGGTGTAATTGGTTTTGTTGGACTCGTGGTTCCACATCTCATTCGTTTGCTCGTTGGCCCCGACTATCGATTAATTACCCCTTTATCGGCTATCGGTGGAGGCATATTTATTTTATGGGCTGATACGCTTGCGCGCATGGCGCTGACGCCTAAGGAAATACCGCTTGGCGTTGTTACGGCTCTGCTTGGTGCGCCATTTTTTGCGTATTTGCTGCATCGGCGGAAGCTGAAGCAAGGAGGGGCGTTATGATTGAGGTGCGCAGCATCGTTCAGACGGTGCAAGGGAGGACTGTGCTCAATAAGCTTTCCTGCTCATTTCAAAAAGGGCGGATGTACGGTGTTATTGGACCTAATGGTGTTGGCAAATCAACGCTGCTGCATGTATTGTCAGGCGTTGAACAGCCGGTGCAAGGTGAAGTTTTATTCGAGGGGCAGAGCATCTCGGCATATCCAAGAAAGCAAATCGCACAAAGGATGGCGGTTTTGCAGCAAAGCGGTTTGCCTCAGGTAGGATTCTCTGTGCGTGAGGTTGTTAGCATGGGAAGATACCCTTTCCAAAACTGGCTTGGCAGCGATAAACATGATTCAGAGGAAATTATTGATAAAGCGATAATGACCATGGGACTCGAAGAGCTATCGCATCGCAAAATGGATCAACTAAGCGGCGGTGAACGTCAACGTGTTGCATTGGCAAAGGTTATGGCGCAGGAGCCATCTATTATATTATTGGACGAGCCGACGACTTATTTGGACATTGGTTACCAAATTCAGCTTTTGGATACGGTACGTGCTTGGCAGCGTGATCGTGAACTGACCGTTATTGCCGTCTTGCATGATCTTAATTTGGCTTCGCTTTATTGCGATGAGCTTGTCGTTCTTCATGAAGGCAAAGTTGCAGCAGCTGGAACACCTAGGGCGGTCATAACTGCAGATCTTATCAAGCAGGTTTATCAGGCGGATACAACTGTGATCGCCCATCCTGTTACAGGTGCTCCGCAAATATTGCTCCAACCGGATATGAAAATATAAAAGCTTATAATACGCTTGAAGGAGTTATGAAATTGAAACATGCATTGGAAACTCAGCTTGCAGAGACGATCAAACAAATCAAACCATTTAATGAAGAGGCAGCAGAATTAGCTGTGAAGCATTCTGATTCATTGACGAAACCGCCAGGCAGCCTCGGCAAGCTAGAGACAATCGCCAGGCAGCTTGCCGGCATTACAGGCGAGCTGTGGCCGGATTTGTCACATAAAGCCGTTATTGTCATGGCGGGTGATCATGGTGTATGCGATGAAGGAGTCAGTGCGTTTCCACAAGCGGTGACACCACAAATGGTGCTAAACTTTCTCAGCGGAGGAGCAGCAGTCAATGTGCTGGCAAGACAAGCTGGCGCAGATGTTGTTTGTGTGGATATTGGTGTAAATGCGGATTTGGAGCATGAGAAGCTAGTAAGCCGTAAAGTGGTGCGGGGAACGGCCAATATGGCCAAGCAGCCAGCGTTGACTCGCGAAGAGGCCGTCCAAGCTATTATTGTTGGTATTGAAGTTGTTAATGAGCAGGTGCAGCGCGGCTGCCGCTTGTTTGCAACAGGCGAAATGGGTATTGGCAATACGACTGCCAGTGCGGCGTTAACGACCGTATTGACGGGTCTATCTCCTGAGGAATCAGTCGGCCGAGGAACTGGCATAAATGATGAAAGCTGGGCAAATAAAGTGCAGGTAGTCAAACGCGCAATTGCTGTCAACGAGTTGGACCGCGCTAGTGTCGATCCAATCGATGTGCTGGCTAAGGTTGGCGGTGCAGAAATCGCAGGGCTTGTTGGCGTTATTATCGGAGCTGCAGCAAACGGCTGCCCAGTCGTCATCGACGGTTATATTTCATCTGCTGCGGCGCTTGTCGCATCGCGGATAGCGGAGCAGACGCTTCCCTTTATGATTGCTTCCCACCTCTCTCAAGAGCAAGGCCATTTGAAGCTGCTTGAATCGATAGGTTTGCTTCCCATGATGCAGCTGGAGATGCGGCTTGGCGAAGGCACTGGTGCTGTATTATGTTTTCATTTTATAGACGCTGCGCTCCATCTCATGAATGAAATGGCAACATTTGAGAGTGCAGGCGTATCCAAAGGTTAGGTGAGCGTGAATGGCAATTCTAGTAACGGGCGGAGCAAGAAGCGGGAAGAGCGGATTTGCCGAGCAGTATGCGATGAGGGTTGCAGCCCGTGGATTTTATATTGCGACCTGTCAGCCGTATGATACGGAGATGCGCGAGCGAATAGGAAAACATCGCAAGGATCGTGAAGATGCAGGCTTCCGCTGGCAGACCATCGAAGATCCGCATGAAGCAGCAAATGAGCTTTACAGATTGAAAGAGCAAATCGATAAAGAAATTTCAAACGGACAGCAGCCTGCTGTCGTATTGCTCGATTGCTTAACGTTATGGCTGACGAATTGGCTTATGCGAATAGAACAAGAATCGTATGAAGATACGAGGCTGAAAATGGAGCAGCAGAAACTTCTCGAAGCTATTAACAACTATCCATATCCATTAATCATTGTAACCAATGAGGTAGGAGATGGCATTGTTCCGGCATATCCTCTAGGCAGGCTTTTTCGAGACGAGGCGGGGAGGTTCAACCAACAGATTGCTGCGATATGCGAGCGGGTTTTTCTCGTCACCGCAGGCATTCCAGTTGAATTGAAATCGCAAGCTTTTAACTGGGATCAATTATGATGATTTATTCAATAAAGGAGCTCCTGCTCCTCGCAGCAGCAGCCATTGCAATAGATTGGATCGTTGGTGATCCGAAATGGCCAACTCATCCCGTCATCTGGATAGGTAGGCTCATTCGACTGCTGGAACGTTTGCTTGCTCCAGAACGATTGAAGGAACATCCGGCTGCTGTAAGAGGTTTAGGTGTAGTGTTGACCGTTGTCACACTCGTTGTGAGCTGCGGCGCAATGTGGTTCATTATTTGGGCGGCAGATGCTATACATACTTGGCTAGGCTATGCGGTGAGCGCATGGTTTATTTCTACAACACTAGCGGTGAAGGGCTTAAAGGAAGCAGCCATGCTCGTTTATCATCCATTAGTGGAAGGCAGATTAGATGAAGCACGTAAATATGTTGGTTATATCGTAGGCCGAGATACTGCAAAGCTGGATGAGCGGGAGGCATCGCGCGCTGCAATTGAGACGGTTGCTGAAAATACGGTAGATGCGCTCGTGTCACCGTTGTTGTTCGCTTTAATTGGAGGCGCACCGCTTGCAATGCTCTACCGTGCAACGAATACGCTGGATTCCATGGTCGGATATCGCAATGAAAAATATAAGTATTTTGGCTGGTGCTCGGCACGGACGGATGATGTGTTAAATTATATCCCTGCAAGAATAACTGGCGTTTTGCTTACGCTGTCTTCGCTGTTTGATCAGAGAATGAAGGCGAAGCAGGCGTGGCTTGCCATTCGCACGTTTGCTCATTTTCATCCTAGTCCAAATAGCGGCATACCGGAATCAGCGGTTGCAGGGGCGCTAGGCATTGAGCTTGGCGGTATGAATTCGTATTTTGGCGTAATCAGTGAACGAGCAAGGATGGGATGGCCAACTCGCCAACTGGAACCAAACGATATTGTACTAAGCGTGCGGTTACTGTACAGCGTTAGTTTTATATTATTTGCGGGGGTGATCGCCGTATGGTTCGTCGTGAATTAAAGCTGCATTTCCAAGCACTTATTGCTGCTTTTCAATTTCTAACTCGTTTTCCAGTTCCCATCACGGTTCCTTTCCAAGGATCTGTTCTCTCGCGAAGTGTCGTATATTTCCCTGTAGCTGGTGCGTTTATCGGTATCTGTCTCCTTGCATGTACGTGGCTGCTAGCATTATTTGTCCCTGCTTGGCCATGTGCTGTACTGATTCTTGCGATATGGACTGCATTAAGCGGGGGCCTGCATTTGGACGGTTGGATGGATACTGCAGACGGCGTGCTGAGTCACCGCTCTCGCGAGCGTATGCTAGAGATTATGAAGGATAGCCGAGTAGGAGCGATGGGCGTCATTGCCGCAGTATTGCTCCTTCTTCTCAAAGCATCGTTATTAGCAGAACTGCTGAATGGTGGCCATTTTGAGCAATATGGACCACTGCTTATCATCGCGCCGATTTGGAGCCGTGCTTGGATGAGTGCAGCTATTGCAGGGTGGCCGAATGCCCGTCAGGGTGAAGGGATTGCTGTTTTATTTAATGAGGTCAAATGGACGCAGGCGACTGCTTCTTTTGTGATGGCAGCCATTCTTTCTGTCCTTACTTTTTGGATCGCCGGCACCGGTACAAACGTAGCATTAATAATGCTGCTTATTATCGTCATCTTAACGATTTGCTGTGGTGGTTTTATAGCAGCATGGTTAAATCGGAAGCTTGGCGGATTAACTGGGGATACATATGGTGCGATGAACGAAGCGATTGAAGCGTTATTGCTGCTTGCGGCGGTCATCTGGTTATATGCGCAATAGAAAAGGAGTTGTTTTTGTAAAATGTTAGAAAGATATGGTCATGGCGGCGATTTGCGGACCGCGGAAGAAGCGTTCGATATACCTGCGCATAAATTTGTTGATTTCAGCTCGAATATGAATCCGCTAGGAGCGCCGTTAAGCGTTAAACAAGCGCTTCTTACCTATGCAGATATGATAGAGCAATATCCTGATCCAGCCGTTCGCGGCCTAAGAAAGAAGCTTGCTGAACTACATAATATTGATGCTCAATCCATCGTAGTAGGAAATGGAGCGGCAGAACTAATCGATCTTATCGTCCGTACGCTGCAACCAAAGTTAACGACGCTTGCCATTCCGTGCTTTGATGAATATGGCGATGCCATTCGGAAAATTGGCGGAGCTGTGTATGAAATTAAATTATCATCTCACATGCAATTTAAGCTTAGCTTGGATTCCGAGCATTTATGCGAAGCGGCCGCAACAGGATCATTAGTTATGCTCGGTTCGCCAAACAATCCAACGGGTCAGCTCGTAGATCCAGAGCTAATTCGAGCACTCTTAAGTAAAGGAGCCTACGTCGTAGTTGACGAGGCGTTTATGGATTTTGTGCCTGATGAAGCACGGTACAGCCTTGTTCAAGAAGCAACTAAGCATGAACGGTTGTTCGTCATCCGCTCAATGACAAAATTTTATGCGATACCCGGCATTCGACTTGGATATATCGTTGGCATGCCTAGAACGATAAGCGGCTTGCGACGCTTGCAAATACCATGGAGCGTTAATTCTTTAGCGCAGTTGATTGGGGAAACGGTGCTGGATGAGAAGGATTATGCAGAGCGTACACTTGCTTGGTTAGAGCAGGAAAGACCTTGGCTCATGTCTGAGCTTGAGGCGATCGGCTTTGAAGTTAACCCAAGTGCGGCCAATTATTTGCTCATTCGGATTCCGAGCGATGCGGGTCTCAGTGCCAGCATGCTTCAGCTTGAGATGGGCAAGCAGGGGGTGCTTATTCGCGATGCATCGAGATTTGCAGGGCTTGATCATACGTATATCCGGGTTGCCATTAAACTTCGGCAGCAAAATGAACAGCTGATCGCTGCTTTTAAGCATTGCTTGAAATGGAATGAAAACCAAATCGGATAAGGAAATTTGAACGAATTGCAAAGTTCCTATCCATTCCAAATTAAACTCATGCATAAGCTTCTGTGACAGCCAAAGGAGGGAAAGCATTGACACAGCCCTTTCGCAAAGACCAGCATTATTATCAATCACAGCTGTGGTGCGGCGTAAGCTTACAGCTCCTTGAGGACCGCATTGAAGCAAGCAGCAATGTTCCTTTGTATGCGCTAAGCAGCGCGATTCATCCGGGCGGCTTTTCTTATACCAATCGTATTGTGAATTGGAAAGTTCCGCTTACTTATCAATGTGAAGATCCTGTTCTCGACATCATTAATCAATGTACGATATGGGGCTGCGAACCAGAAGTTACTGTAGGATTATTAACAGCAGCGAAGCTGACACATGCATCCATCACTGAAATGGAAGGCGATCGGTTTAAGCTTATCTGCTGTACGACGGTAGGCACACGAAACGCGGCAAGATCTGGTATGCCGCGAAGTACCTTCTCTGCTTATTCTCCGGGAACGATCAATATTGTTATTTTAATCGATGGTCAAATGACTGAAACAGCTATGGTGAATGCGGTCATCACAGCAACTGAAGCAAAAACAGCAGCATTACAGCATTTAGGCATCGTTGAGATGGAAACAGGACAATCAGCTACGGGGACGACAACGGATGCCATTGTCGTAGCGGTTAGTCAAGCAGCAAGCTGGAATGCGGTTCATGCGTATGCTGGTACAGCTACGACAATTGGGTGCACGATTGGAGAAGCGGTCTATGAGACTGTACTAGAAGCAACACGAACGCAGCATGATGACTAAGGATTAACGACCTTCGCCATAATTTCTATAAGGAGGTATGCGAATTGGAAATTTGGATACGAAAAGCGACGATCGATGATCTTAAGCTTCTCTCTCAAATGAACAAAGAGCTTATCGAGGATGAAGGCAGCCGTAATCCAATGACTCTCGTGCAGCTTGAAGACAGATTTCTTGGATGGTTGTCAAGCGACTGGGAGATTGCATTGTTTGAGAAGGCTTCTGCTATTTTAGGATATGCGGTATATCAAATCAGGGAAGATGATTTTTATCCAGAGGAGTCAAATGTTTATCTCAGACAGTACTACATCGCTCGACTGTATCGGAGCCATGGTTATGGAAGCGCAGTATAAAACAATTAGTCCGCGACTCATTTCCTAGCGGTGCCAAAGTAACGATTGATGTGTTGGCCTCCAATCCGCGAGGGCAACAATTTTGGACGAATTGTGGTTTTGAACCCTATTATACGAACATGCAGCTTAAACAATGAAACAGCGTACATGCAAGGCGCCAATTAGAGGGAATGCTCATTGATAAATATAAAAGAAGCAGCGGAATAAAATAGCGGAGTTACATTACAGCGATTGTGAAATCGTGTAAAATGATAAAGTTGAACAATCGGTCATAAGATCGATCGTGTGCCGCTTAGAACGGAGGAACATCCTTTGATTAAAATAGTAGGTTATACAAAACAAAAGCAATGGTTAACTGATTTAACGATAGAAGATCTAAACTCGCCTGAGCTTGACTGGTATTGGGTCGACTTTAGTAACCCGAAGGAAGAGGAGTGCAGACTACTCGATACCTTTTTTCATTTTCATCCGCTCGCTATTGAGGATTGCTACCATTTGCTTCAGCGGCCGAAAGTAGATCATTACGACGATATTCATTTTTTTGTGCTGCACGAAATTGAGCGTAAGACGTTGACCGTAAATGAAATCAATATGTTCATCGGTCCATCGTTTATTGTTACGTTTCATTATGAGCGATCACCAGAGATTGAGGAAGCTCAAACTAAGCTATTATCGAGCACGAAGATCGGCGACAAAGGCCATCTATATGCGGCATATCTCGTAATAGACAAGCTGGTTGATCAATATTTTCCTGCGGTTCATGAGCTGGAAGACCAGCTTCTTGACATGGAAATCGGAAGCGGCGACGAACAAAGTCAAACGGCGATGAGCGATATATTCAACATACGTTCTAGGCTGCTGCGTTTGCGCAAAACGATTGTCCCCATGCGTGATTTATTGTATCGTATAACGAATTCCGATCGCATTGACGGGCTGAAGCCTTATATGGCCTTTTATCATGATATTTATGATCATTTGCTCAAATTGACTGAAATGATGGATTCAAGTCGAGAGATGACGGCAGATCTTCGTGACAGCTTCATTTCCTTTAACTCCAATCGGATGAACTCCATTATGAAAACTCTTACCGTTATCACGACGATCTTCATGCCGCTCACTTTTTTAGCAGGCATTTATGGCATGAACTTTCAAAATATGCCTGAGCTGGAGTGGACGTGGGGTTATTTTGCTGTCATAACGATTATGCTCGTCATCGGCCTTGGCATGTATGCTTGGTTCCGAAGCAAAGGTTGGTTTAAATGAATGTTAAGGAGCTTGGAGAGCAATGGAAATGAAAGAACCCGCTCGGATGAGCAAAAAGCGGCTGTTCACCATAGTCGGCATTATGGCAGGCATTATGCTTGTACTCGTCTTGATGCTATATTTGATGATTATTTCACTTGGAAATCGCAATGCGGTTAATCTCTCAAAGTCAGATCAAGCATTGCATTACTCCTATTTTTCAAAGGTTTCAAGTAGTGGGGTAAAGCTGCACGTACTGCAAACAAAGCCCGCTTATGTCACGCTTGAAACGATCAATACAAATGTTACCCTTACTGGGAAGGTCGGCATTAACGGCGGATTTTTTTATGGCAACCAGCTGTTAAGCATCGGGGTCGTAAATAGCATTCCGGTTAATAAGGAAATTGGCAATTTCGGAACGGGAAGCGAAAACGTAAAATATGCGCGTGGCACACTCGTTTGGGACGGCGCTTCTGATTCATTAAGCGTTCAGGTTGCAAGCCAAGCGTCCGAGATAAAAGTGAAGGATCACACACGTTTCTGGGCACAAGGCGGTATTAGCATGAGCTTAGGCGATGATGCACATTGGATTGAGCAGTCGGTTAAGGAAAATGCGCCGTTCCCAGATGACAATCGCTTGCGATCGGCAGCGGTGTACGATCAAGCAGGGGCGTTATATTTAATTGTTAGTGAAACGAAAAACTCGCTTGCCGTATTTAGAGAAGCGATTATATCAAGCGTTGGCGATGGAAAGCTGGTTGACGGTATTTTTCTAGATGGTGACGGGTCGTCCCAGCTTTTTGGCAGCAAGGCATCGTTGCCTGGAGATAACAGACCGGTAGTACAAATGATCCGGATCGTAAAATGAGTTGAGATAAGATAAGGAGCAATCAGCATGAATCAACAGCAATTGCCGATTGATCAGGTATTGCCGGAACTGCTATTGGCTCTGCAAAGCGGTGTGAATGCGGTGCTAATCGCAGAGCCGGGAGCCGGAAAGACGACACGAGTTCCGCTTGCGCTGCTTGATCAGCCATGGCTGGGAAGCAAAAAAATAATAATGCTTGAGCCGCGAAGACTCGCCGCACGTTCAGCCGCACAGTTTATGGCAAAATCGCTTGGCGAGCAGGCTGGTGAAACGGTTGGTTACCGGGTGAGATTAGATTCTCGGGTTAGTTCGCAAACGCGCATTGAAGTGGTGACCGAAGGTGTATTAACGCGCATGCTGCAGGAGGACCCCGCACTCGAGCAGGTTGGGGCGATCTTGTTTGATGAATTCCATGAACGGCACTTGCATGGCGATCTTGGCTTAACGCTTTGCTTGCAATCACAGCAATTGCTGAGAGATGATTTACGCCTCGTTATTATGTCAGCAACGCTGGATGCAGAGCCGATTGCCGAGCTGCTTGAGGGTGCACCAATTATTAGCAGTGAAGGCCGGGTTTTCCCTGTTGAGACACAGTACATGAAAGCAAAGCTTACGGGACCTATTGAGCCCCACATGGCACGAACGATTATGGAAGCGCTCCGTTCGTTTGATGGAGATGTATTAGCGTTTTTGCCAGGTGTTGCAGAGATACGCCGCACAGCCAGATGGTTAATGGAGAGTGGCGTATCTTCATTTGCTCGAGTAGAGGAGCTGCATGGCAGCTTGCCGCTCGAGAAACAAGATGCGGCTGTTGCTCCATGTACTGATGGCGAACGCAAGGTTGTGCTTGCGACTTCCATTGCAGAATCAAGTCTGACCGTTGAAGGAGTTAAGGTTGTGGTAGACAGCGGCTTAATGCGAGTTCCCCGGTTTTCTCCAAGAACAGGCATGACTCGGCTGGAAACATTGCCTGTTTCGATCGCTTCCGCGGATCAGCGCCGAGGGAGAGCTGGGAGGTTGGCTAAAGGTGCTTGTTATCGGTTATGGACAGAGCAAGAGCATGTTTATTTGCCGAAACAGAGTACACCCGAGCTGCTTGAGGCAGATCTTGCTGCCCTTGCCCTTGAGTTAGCCATTTGGGGAATAAAAGATCCGCTGGAGCTTAATTGGTTGACGCCGCCGCCTGCAGCTGCTTATGAGCAAGCGGTTGCTTTGCTGAAAGAGCTAAACGCAATAGACGGTGACAGTAAACCAACAGCCGAGGGAGTGAAGATGGCACAGTTTGGTTTGCATCCGCGGCTCGGTGCCATGATTTTGCAGGCTTCAGAGCTAGGTTCTGCGCGACTCGCATGTGATGCAGCAGCTTTGCTAAGCGAACGTGATTTACTTCCACAGGAGCGCAATGTAGATGTGCAGCTACGGTTGGATTTGTTATATCAGCTGTCCGGAAAATTTGGCAAACTGCTGATGGGCGGCAGCTCCGAGCACCCTAGCAGTGGCGCAGTACGCCGAATTATCGCGCAAGCGGATCAATGGGAGCGGAAATTGTCAGCGCAACCCGCTGCCGAGACAGCTTCTGAGAAGACAGCTCAGCACAAGTCGCCTATTCCGATTGGCATTTTGCTGGCATTTGCGTATCCGGACCGAATCGCTCAAAAGCGCAGCGATGGCCGATATTTATTAGCTAACGGCAGAGGAGCGGTACTGCCTGAACTTCAGCCGCTATCGCGTTCAGCTTATCTTGCTGCTTGCGAGCTCGATGATACAGGCTCCGAAAGCCGGATTCGGTTAGCGGCTGAACTTCATCTAAGCGATATCGAGCATTATCTAAGTGGCTATATAATAGCTGAAGAGGTCGTAGAGTGGGATGCTTCTGCACAAGCTGTTCGTGCAAGGAAACGATTGCGACTTGGCAGTATTGTGATGAAAGAAACCATTCTTCAGAAACCGGATGAACAACTTGTTGCGGATGCTTTGATTTCTGCGATTCAGGAAACTGGATTTGTAATGCTGCCAATGAGCAAGCAAGCGCAGCAGTTGAAAGCAAGAATGAAGCTGATGGCGCTGGCTGGCGATGATTGGCCCGATGCTTCCGATGAAGCGCTGCTCGGCACGCTCGAAGAGTGGCTGAAGCCGCATCTATTTGGGATGAAGAGCCGTGCTGATTTACAGAAGCTCTCCATGCTTCAGCTGCTTGAAGGCAAGCTTAGCTGGAAGCAAAAACAGGAGCTTGATGAGCAGGTTCCTACCCATATCGTTGTGCCTAGCGGTTCTCGCATACCGATAGACTACAGTGATCCGGAGTCCCCTGTGCTCGCTGTAAGGCTACAGGAGCTATTCGGTCTAACGGATACACCACGACTAGCAAGGGGCAGGTTGCCGGTTACACTGCATCTTTTATCCCCTTCGCAGCGACCGGTTCAAGTGACTCGTGATTTGCGCAGCTTTTGGGAGAATACGTATTTCGAAGTAAAGAAGGATTTAAAAGGACGTTATCCAAAGCATTATTGGCCGGATGATCCTTACACAGCGATGCCGACGAATCGAGCGAAGCCGAGAAACACATAAGGGACTCAGCTGTTTCTGCCAAAGCACGAGAAATATCCCTATACTGAGAGGATGTGTGCCAAAGCAATGATCATTTATTTAGTCATACTATATTTGCTGTTTTTAAATATTTACACGTTTGCGCTTATGGGCTTTGATAAGAAAAGCGCTAAGAAGCAGCGCAGGCGTGTTCCCGAAAAACGATTGTTTTTGCTGAGTGCCATTGGCGGTGCAGGCGGAACATGGCTTGCGATGAAAAAATGGCGTCATAAAACAAAACATCGCTCGTTTACTGTAGGAATTCCTTTTCTGTTTGTCTTAAATATATTGCTCATTCTAGGAGCTGCCAAGCTTATTGGAATGACTGTAAACTCTTGATTGCTTTGAGAAGCCTTCCTATGGTATATTGGGGCTTCTCTTTTTTTTCTTGCACACCACAAACTTAGGAGGTAACTGACATGACCGTTCAAAGTGCCTATCAAGAAGAGCAGGATCGATTAACCGAGTCGCTGAATGATATTGTAAATCAGCTTCAAGAAATTGGTCCACGCTACAAAGGCGATGATTTCACAGAGCAAATGCTCGATTTACAGCAAGAGGAACGTAGACTTAGACTTGAAATATCGAAGCGTGAGCCTTATTTCGGCCGCATTGATTTTCAAGAGTTGCCAGTGGGTGAAACAAAACCCTTATATATTGGCAAAGCCGGCGTGGCAAAGCAAGGCAGCAATGAGCTGCTTGTCATCGATTGGCGTGCGCCAGCAGCAAGCTTGTTTTATTCCTTCACAGGCGGAGAAGCGCCAGCTTCTTATCAGTCGCCTGACGGAGAAATTGAAGGATATGTCCATTTAAAGCGAAATTTCATGATCCGCCAGGGAGAAATCATTCGTCTGGTTGATAGTTTTGTACGCGGCCAAGAAGAAGGCTCGGTAACGGATGAATTCCTTTTGTATCGCTTAGGTGAGAACAAGGATAATAAGCTGCGTGATATCGTTTCTACGATTCAAGGCGAGCAAGACCGTATTATTCGTGCGGATCGTAACAAAGCGTTGTTTATACAGGGCGTCGCGGGAAGCGGTAAAACGACCGTTGCGCTGCATAGACTTGCTTTCTTGCTTTATCAGTACGCCGATCGGATGCGAGCGGAGCGTATGATTATCTTTGCACCTAACCGAATGTTCCTAGACTACATATCCGGTGTATTGCCAGAGCTAGGCGTGGGTGATATTCAGCAAACGACATTCAGTGACTGGTCTCTTGAGCTGCTGGAGAAAACAGTAACCGTCAGCGATCCTTCCGATACGATGGCTTATTGGTTCGAAGAACGCAGAACTGCTTCAGAAGTGGAGAATGCATCCGGACGTTTTAAAGGGAATCTCGATTTTAAAGCAATTATTGATGAGCGGGTCGCTAACTTTGAGCAACGAATTGTGCCAACGACATCTTTTATGCCAATTGACGGGCTTGAGCTGTCGCCAGAGCAAATCCGCGAGTGGTATGATACCGATTATGGCGAAGAGACGCTCATGAAGAAACGAGATCGACTGGTTAGTCGGATTCGTCGCTGGATGGAGTCCGAGCTGAAGATGAAGCGGATTGTTGATAAAAAAATAAGAGCGAAGGCGCTCACTAAGTTTAATAGCTACACCAAAAAAATTCCGGCCTATACCTCTTTACAGCTATATGCCTCGTTGTTCAGCGGCAAACAGCTTGAGAGCCGTATTCCTAAGGTTATCGCAGCTGCAACTGCCGAACGATTAAAAAAAGAAATGGCTGCTGCGGAGGATTTGGCACCGCTCGCCTATATCCAGCTTCAGCTATTTGGATTGCCGAAGCAGTTTTTCGATCATATCGTTATTGATGAAGCACAGGATTATTCTCCGTTTCAGCTGGAAGTACTGCGGCTGTGTCAAAGAACAGCATCGATGACCGTGCTAGGCGATTTGCAGCAAGGAATTCATGCCTACGCAGGCGTACAAAGCTGGACAGAGCTTACCGCTTTGTTTAATGAAGAGCAGATTGACTTTTATGAGCTCAATCGAAGCTATCGTTCGACAATGGAAATTATTGAATTTGCCAACAAAATTTTAGGAAGCATGATCGGTGAAGTCAAACCTGCGGTGCCTGTTTTCCGAAGCGGAGATGCCGTTCTTGCAGTGCCAGTTGAAAACGATAATTGGCTAGCTTCCATTGAAGGTACTATCCGTGAATGGCAATCGAAGGCGGAATATGAGACGATTTCTGTCATTGGCCGTACAGCGATTGAATGCGAAGAAATTTATAACTTCTTGATTAAGCAAGGTTTGGATGCTTCGTTAGTGCAGAGCAAGCAGCCTGCATATGGCGGCGGCCTGTCTGTAGTACCTGTCTACTTGTCTAAAGGTTTGGAATTCGATGCCGTTCTTGTAGCAGATGCGAGCGAGGAAGCTTATTCTGAGCTTGATGCGAAGCTATTGTACGTCGGATGCACGCGCGCCTTGCATAAGCTTAAGCTGTTTTATCGCGGAAAACTCACATTACTGCTGGGCGACGAAGCTTAATTTCGATATAATAGGCAGCAACATAACGTCTATCCGGAGGCTACTTATTTATGAACTGGGACGAATGGCTGCCGCCAGTATGGCTCTCTTTGAGAGTATCTATTATTGCTAGCATTATCGTTGCCATTATTGGAATGCTCGTAGCACGCTTCATGTCACAGCATTCTTTTAAAGGCAAAAGTATCATAGAAACCTTCTTCATGCTTCCGCTTGTCCTCCCCCCAACCGTCGTTGGATTCATTCTTCTCATTACGCTTGGACGAGAGAGCTGGATCGGTAAAGCATACGAGTGGTTATTTGCTCAACCTATCGTTTTCTCATGGATCGCCGCGGTTATCGCGGCGGTCATTGTTGCGTTTCCGCTCGTTTATCAGACGATGAAGGTTGGTTTTCTTTCCGTCGATCGCCATCTTGAGGATTCTGCACGTTCAGCAGGAGCCAGTGAGCTGCAGGTGCTGAGATATATCACGCTGCCGCTTGCTAAACGATCACTTACTACGGCATACTTGCTAGGATTTGCTAGAGGCCTTGGCGAGTTTGGCGCAACCTTGATGATTGCAGGAAATATACCAGGTCGAACGCAGACAGTACCTACTGCTATATACATCGCTGTTGAGACGGGTGAAATGGGAATGGCTTGGGCTTGGACGATAGCTATTATTTCGTTCTCTTTTGTCATGCTGCTGTTTACGGGACGCAAATTGGAACAATAATGTGAAGGACGAATCCGAATCCAGTTTTTCTGCGTATTACTTGCGGAGAAGGAGCGTGCCCGAAGATGCCTACTGTCATGGATTCACCAGAACATTTGAAATCTGCTTTGCTTGAAATAGAGAAATGGGAAAAAGAACAGAAGGATTTATGGTTTTGGGAAAAGCTTGGGCGTTTGCCATTTATGCTGCTCGACAAAATTACTCCAAAGTTTATACAGGAAAAACTTGGACTTGCAGTGGATGAGATCGGAAGCTATATTCAAAATGGCGGGAAATATTTGATTTCGGAGCGTTCGGTTATTGATAAACTGCATCAAAATGCTGCTCAGAACGATGTGCTACTTGGAGCCGATCATGAAGAGACGACCATTAACGATGTAGCTAATATGCCGTTGTCTATTTTAAACTTAACTGCTGAGCAATTGGCATCCAGTCGTTCGAAAATGGCCACGCTTCAAGGGGCAACGACAGGAATTGGCGGCATTTTTACATTAGCGATCGATATTCCAGCAATACTCGGCTTATCGCTGAAGATCATTCAAGAAATCGCGATTTGCTACGGATTTGATCCAAAGAGCAAGGAAGAACGTGTATTTGCAGTTAAAGTAATGCAATTTGCTTCTTCAGATATTGTAGGAAAAAAAGCGATACTTGATGAGCTCAGTGCTTATGAGGAAGTGAACCGAAGCAATCAAATGCTGTCGCAGCTGCAGGGCTGGAGTGAAGTGGTTGCTGTTTATCGGGACAATTTTGGCTGGAAGAAGCTATTTCAAATGATACCTGTGGCAGGCATGTTATTCGGAGCGTTCATTAATCGGGGCATGTTGAATGATGTTGCAGAAGCAGCAACCATGCTGTATCGAAAACGCAGAGTATTGATAAAGCTGGGGGAAAATGAGGCGAAAGCATAATGACGACGAGCAGCATGAGAAAGACCATAGCCGAGCAAGCGATTGCTTTCCTAGGTGAAGCGTATTATGAGCTTGGAAAAACCGAAGAAGAAGCGAAGCGGCGAATTGATGAAGTGCTGAAGCAATTAGAAGATACTGGTTATTATACACATACGTATGAAGAGTTAAGGCATGGTGCAAAGATGGCGTGGCGGAACAATAACCGCTGTATCGGTCGATTGTTTTGGCAGACGCTGGAAGTATTCGACGCACGCGATATAGTGGATGAGCAAGACGCCGCAAAACGAATCTTCCAACATATGAGCTATGCAACAAATGGAGGTAGAATTAGGCCAGCTATTACGATTTTTCCGGCCAGCCACTCTCAAAATAACGTAAGAATTTGGAATCATCAACTCGTACGTTATGCAGGTTACAGCGAAGGGGAAGCTATTATTGGCGATCCTGCCTCCGCAGCCTTTACAGCTGTTTGTGAGAAGCTGGGCTGGAAGGGGGAAGGTACTCGATTTGACGTGCTTCCGCTAGTTATTTCGCTATCAGGGAAATCGCCTAAATGGTATGAGCTGCCTAAAGAGAACGTGCTAGAGGTTGTGTTGACGCATCCTGAAAATCAGGAGTTCGAGCAGCTCGCATTGCAGTGGTATGCCGTTCCTTTTATATCCGATATGGAGCTTGAAATAGGTGGAATTTTGTATAAGGCTGCTCCTTTTAATGGATGGTATATGGGTACAGAAATCGGAGCGAGAAACCTATCGGACACCAGTCGCTATAATCAGCTGCCCAATGTTGCAAAGCTTTTCCAATTTGATATGTCAACGAATACTTCGTTATGGAAGGACCGTGCTTTAACGGAGCTTAATGTAGCTGTACTGCATTCATTCAAAAAGCAGGGAGTCAGCATTGTTGACCATCATACAGCATCGGAGCAGTTTCTACGTTTTGAGAAGCAAGAGCAGGAGCAGGGTAGAGCTGTGACCGGTCGTTGGTCATGGCTTATACCGCCTATGTCACCCGCTACAACGGGCATATGGCATCGCAGCTTTGATGATACGGAACGAACGCCTGCTTATCGAGCACAAGCTGCTCCATATTAAGAAAATAATGTATGAAATGTAGTAAGATAAATAGAGGAATGTTAGTTCATGAATTGGGCTAATCTCCTCTATTTTTTTATTTTAAGCATGTGAAGTCGAATTTTGAGATGAACTTGCTTTTGCAGAGAAAATTATGAATGCCTGATTGTTTTAATAGGAGACTAAAAAAATAAGGAGGCTCTTTATGGGAAAATTTATTAGTCATGTACAGATTCCAGTGAAAAACTTGGAGGAAGCAGCTTTATGGTATATTACCAATCTCGATTGTACGTTACATGCTAATTTCGGTGAATTTGCTATTATAGGCTTTAAGGAAGATAAAACACATATCTTTTTGTGGCAGTCTTCAGATAAGGAATCATCAACGTTTACAGTTAACGGCGAATCGTTTCCAAGCATCGGATTTCAGGTAGATGATATGGATGAGCTTTGCAGAAAGCTATCTGAAGCTAGCGTTAAGGTACACGGTAACCCACAAGCACCGCAAGGCGAGGAAGGAAGAAGGTTTTTGAAATTTTTTGATCCCGATGGCAATATGTTGGTCGCACATACTATCTAGGAATGTTAATTTTGGTAAACTGTAATCAACTGATAGACTTTTATTAGCTGACGTTAAACGATATAAGAATCATACATAAGGATGAGCAGGCATTGGGGTGTCTTGCACATTTTATTTTAGGTAAACCAAGAAAAGGGGGTATGTGATGAGATTCAAAATGCTGCTTCTTTTGGCGATATTTCTTATCCTTTCAAGTTGCCTTAAACTCGGCTACAAATCGATAGATGAAGCTATGAAACACGCTGGAATACAATCCAAACAAATTTATCATCAATATGAAGTGGAAAAAGGAGTCATTTTATTTTATGAAAATCCAAGCGGAGGCATAGATGCTGGTATTGTTTATAATGAGGGAAATAGGTATAAATGGGGCTTCGGCGGCGGTACGGTGCCGTTTTCTTCGGAGAGGGATGTTGACTGGGGATGGGTTAACCTTGATAACAATGCAAAAAAAGAAGATAAGCAGTACCAGCTTTATTATGGCATTATAAATGAACAGTCGATTGCCAGACTTCATATCGAAGATAAAGGTACAAACAAACATATTGATAAAGATGCAGAAATAGTGGAGCTACAAAATGGGACTAAGCTATGGTTTGCTTTGCAAGATCGTTATAGCGAGGTTTATCCTGGTTTCATATTGAATGGATTTAATGTAGACAACAAAAATGTATTTCATTTTGAGTGATTGGCAGCCATTTTTTTGTGCATATGGGTAATTAATTCGAACGAATCTTAGCAGGAGATCCTCAAAAATTACGCAACATAAAATTATTAACATACGTCGAAGTAGATGTGTGTACTTTTAATTTGAATGTTAGAGAGGCAGGGGTTCTTGTGCAAAAGTTTGTCTGCTTGGTATTGTTTATTACGGTTTGTATATCTGGTTGTTCCACAAAGTCTGATCCCGCAGCATCAAACCGAACTTCCGTAAATACTGTAGTTGAAGAAAATTTGCCATTTGCACAATTGCCAGTGAATGAAATAAAGGAAATTGTTATCATAGAACCTGATGGCATAGATTTAGAGCCAATGCCTAAACCATTAGCGACTCTTACCGAGAAAAATGAATTTCAAGCATTTTCAGAAGCAATAAAAGATGCGGTTAGAGCTACAGGGGAGGTTGTTGCTATCGGACCGAACTACGACATTGTCGTAAAATATTCATCCTCAGAGCAACGTTTTCGATACTGGAATAGCAAACCTCTAAAAATGATTACAGATCTTGAAGTACAAAAGTCATATTTCTTAAGTGAAGAAGCAATCAATCAAATTGATGAGTTAATCAACAAGCGGCTGACAAACT
Organism: Paenibacillus sp. 01T431; assembly: GCF_056398625.1. Lineage (NCBI taxonomy): Bacteria > Bacillati > Bacillota > Bacilli > Caryophanales > Paenibacillaceae > Paenibacillus > Paenibacillus sp. 01T431. The sequence goes on along the minus strand of NZ_JBFTPT010000006.1, from coordinate 85,131 downwards.
CTGTAAAGGATTAGGTAAACAATGATCTGAACAATTAACTGAACGAGGCAGCCGGTAGGATGACAGCCTTCCCGTGCTACTTTGAGGTTATTTTAAAGGGAAGATGGAGGCATTACAAAGGTGCGGAAAAATATGAATATCGTACTAATCGGTATGTCAGGAGCGGGTAAAAGCACTTTAGGTGTATTGCTTGCAAAAGCTTTAGGAATGGATTTCATCGATACAGATCTTATTATTCAACAACTAGAAGGTAGGTTGCTGCAAGAAATAATTGATCATGAGGGTATCGACAAATTTATGGAAATCGAAGAGAAAATCGTTTCTGAACTGGAACTGAATAATTGTGTGATTTCTACAGGTGGAAGTGTTATCTATTCAAATAAAGCTATGAATGCCCTGAAACAGGTTGGGCAGATTGTGTATTTGCATGTCCCATATGAAGAAATTCAAAAGCGGCTCATAAACATAACAACCAGAGGGATTGTAATGAAGAAAGGAAATAGCCTGAAGGACGTTTATTAGGAAAGATTGCCGCTATACATGAATTATAGTGATATAACTTTTGATTGCTCAAATAAGGATATCGAACGTTGTGTTAGTGAAATTATAGAGAGCATGCAGGAATAAAGGAGCGAAAAAGCGCACCTAATGTATAACATTTATTACATAATTAATCGTGTAAGGGGAGTAGAAACAGCTTGAGGCCGTACGGGAGAATCATATTCATCTCATTTCGGGCCATGCTGAAGATGATTGCTATATCGTATTTTTAAGCTCTTTCGCCTGCATATCCAGCTGTCGCGCCGCTTCTCCGATGCTGATGAATTCATCGACAGCCCGTTGAATGCGCAGCTGACTTTCCGCAACGACCTCTTGTGAGAGTTTGGTGCCGTTTACGACCTCATGAACATGGTTTACGATATCTTCTACATACCCATTTACTTCTTTGGTTGCTTCCTGGACTTGACCAGCCAGCTTGCGCACCTCTATCGCGACCACATTGAAGCCCCGGCCATGCTCACCGGCATGTGCAGCTTCGATTGCCGCATTTAAAGATAAAATATTCGTTTGCGAAGCAATATCGCGGATGGTACGAACGATTTTACGAATGAAGCTTGTTTGTTGTTCCAGAAGGTGGAGAACAGTCATATTATCGCTTGCACCTACAGCCACTCTTTCAATTACCGCTTCCACTTCTTGGCTGTGTGATATCCCTTCTTGGGCACGGCCGAGCAGCTCCTCGGACATTTTCAGCAAATTCTCTGTCATCTGAGAAGTAGCCTGCTCGCGGGCATTAATATCGGTTGCCATTTTTAAAATCGCAATGACTCTGCCTTCTTCGTCCCTGACCGGCATGTAAGTGGCCTCCAGCCAGATTGCATTTCCGGTTTTTGTAATCCGCAAAATTTTATTCTGAAAGGGTAGCCCATTGCGCAAGTCTTCCCAGAGTTTGGCATACGCAGTGCTATTCACAAATTGTTGCGAACAAAATTGCTTATGCAGCATGCCTGGCATCTCTGAGGAGTAATATCCCATAGCTTGCGCAAAATTTTCGTTTGCCCATAAAACCTTCCCTTGAACATCGAATTCGATCATGGCGAGCGACTGCTCAATAGCTGTAAGAACAGCTCGCTTGTCCAATACCTGGGTAGTCATATGTAGCACGGTGTTCGATTCTGTCATGTAGAGATTCTCCTTCATTCGTTCGAATGCTTATAGTAAGCAAAAATAGCCTTCACAACATTCTACAAACATTATACAAGTTGTGCAAGATATTATTATCAAGGGTTTGAAACGCACTTGGAACATGTTTGAAATTCTATCATATTCAGTTGAGAGATTAATGTGATTGCTTCTCTCATCTGATGTCGCGAAGAGGCGAGATATGCTATTCTAAGTAGATGACATCAGCTTGTTTGGAGGAATTATAAACGTGGATTTTAATATGCAATATTTATCCTTTTTCGTTATTCATACCGATGGTGAAGAGAGTGCCACATCATCAGGAAAACGATTTAAACATTATCAGACTTTAGAAGAGGACACGTATGAAGATAGTGAGATTCAAAGGTTTTTGGATGATGAATTTAAACGGATCGTCAAAAGAAAAGTAGAGCGCAATCCTAACTCAGCAGGCGCGCCAACGAAGATTGGACGATTTATGGTTGAGCCCGGTTATGAACTCGGCAGCAATCAGAACTACAATTTATTTCAGCGGCTGCGTGACGCGGATTCCAAGGAGCGCTTTATCGGCATTGCCGACGAGCTCGTTCGAATCTACATGGATACGAGTGCAGTAAGGGGAGGCGCATTTATTATTGCGTTATCCAAGCTTAATACGTATTTCGATGAGCCGTTTTTATTTTTGCTGAAATGTGATTTTGAGCCTAAGATTGCCCGTATTTCGGATGAAAAAAGCTTGATCTCCCAGGTAGAGATGGCGATATCTGCTCGCAGCATCAAATCGATTCAGTATCCGCATATGCCGGAGGAGGGCATGCTAGAGCATTGGGAGCTAAAAATTCATCAGGCATCGCATGCTCGTTATTTTGAAGATTTCTTAAAATATGTTTCTTATGAGAAGCCTTTGCCTGAGGTCATGGGTGAGCAAGTGGTGGAGATGGTTCATCAATATATTGCGGATAAGTGGCAAGAGGATGAAAGCTCGGAGCGCCGCGAGGAAGAAAATGCGGTTGAGGTGTGGGCGGCAAGCGAGAAGCGTGACCTTCAGGAGTGGTGGACGCCGGAGCAGGTGGAAGTTGCAGCTGCGGCATTAGTAGAGCAGAAGCCGGATTTACCTTTTACATTTAAACTAGGCGACGTTACAGTAAAAGGACTGCTTGCTGACTTTGGCGACAGCATCCATTTTGCCAAGCATAACGGACGTTATGTCGTCGTGATTGAAGGGGATTCCTTCCAATTCGACAAGGGCATGTCGCCGGTTGAGCTCGTACAGCCGCTTGATCTGGTTGATGTTATGCTGCGTATCGGAAGCAAGAAGCCTGCTGAGGATGCGGATTCCGGATATAGCTACACCCCTGCTGGAGAAGGCTCAGGCAATAACGATGATGTTCCATGGTAAGTCATCTAGTACGTATGAAATTTCACTTTGAAGGAGAGGATATTTAAGTGGACAACTTATTTTTTATAGAAATAGGCATGGGATGCGATCTACACGGTCAAAATATTACAAAGGCATCGGTGCGCGCGGTACAAAACGCGATTCATCATAACTCGATGCCCGGACTGCGATCCGTACTGCCAGGAGGAACGCTTGATAACATGAAGGTGCGGGTAAGGCTTGCACTTCCTTGTGATCATGAGCTTCTTGACGTTGAGCAGGTAAAAGCAGTGCTGCCGTATGGACAAGTGACTGTAGAAGTCATACACGGCGGCATGCTGACGACTAGCGGTGTAGTACTGCCGGACAAAGATGATAAAAACGATTTGATTTACATCGTTAATGCATCAGTTGAGGTGGGCTACTAGTAGCATCTCCATTGCAAAAGGGAGAAGACGATGGTTTTAAAGCTTGCACTATTCGTATTATTGCTCGTATTTACAGCTTTTTTTGTCGCGACTGAATTTGCAATTATTCGTATGCGATCAAGCCGCGTCAATCAGATGGTAGCAGAGGGCATGAAAAATGCTAGAGCGGTTGAGCAGGTAACGAGCAAGCTTGACGGTTATTTATCTGCCTGCCAGCTCGGCATTACGATTACGGCGCTTGGCCTCGGATGGTTGGGAGAACCAACGATTGAGCTTATATTGCACCCGTTATTTGATCGGATACATATCGAGGGCGAGCTAAGCTCGGTGCTTTCGTTTGTCATTTCCTTCATCATTGTAACGTACTTGCATGTCGTGCTAGGAGAACTTGCTCCCAAAACGTTAGCCATCATTAAATCGGAAGAAGTCAGTCAGTTTACAGCTCCAATTATCATCGTTTTTTATAAGGTGATGTATCCGTTTATTTGGCTTCTCAACGGATCTGCTAACTCCTTGGTAAGATTGCTGGGCTTAAAGCCAGCGAATGAGCATGAGGCTCATTCCGAAGAGGAAATCCGCATCATTTTGTCGGAAAGCTATGAGAGCGGGAAAATTAATAAAAGTGAGTATGGCTATGTCAACCGGATTTTTGCGTTTGATGAGCGGCTTGCGAGAGAGATTATGGTTCCTCGGACGGATATGGCCTGTTTGTATGTGGATCATACTCGCGCAGAGAACCTCGAAATTATAATAAGAGAGCAATACACACGTTTCCCTGTGGCCAAAGGAAGCAAAGACAACATCATTGGGATATTAAATACAAAGCAATTTTTTCTCCGCTATGAAACAAACCGAGATATCGACGTAACATCTCTGCTTCAGCCCGTTATGTCAGTTCCTGAAGTCATGCCGATCAATAAGCTGCTCCGCAAAATGCAGCAGGAACGCGTTCAAATTGCAATTTTGTTGGACGAATATGGTGGAACGGCGGGGCTCATCACCATCGAAGACATCATAGAAGAAATAGTAGGGGAAATCCGTGATGAGTTCGATGAGGATGAAGTGAAAGAAATCGAATATATTGAGCAGCAGCGTTATTTGGTTAACGGCAAGGCGCTAATTAGTGATTGGAACGAAATTGCAGGAACTGATCTTGAAAGTGAAGAAGTAGATTCAGTAGGCGGTTGGCTCTTTAATCAGAAGCCCGAGCTTCCTATCGGAGAGCCGTGGACCTATGGGAATATGACCTTCATTATTCGTGAACGTGACGACAATCGAATCCGGAAAATCGAAATTCATACTGATTTGATCGAAAATGAAATGGGAACCTACGGACATGCATAGGCTTGTATAGAGTGAGTAATTTTCAGTCTATTTCTAGGAGGAGATTGGGCGTTGGGCGATCTAATTAATGCGATTATTATGGGTATCGTGGAGGGCCTTACCGAGTTTTTACCAGTTTCATCAACGGGTCACTTGATTTTAACAGCGGAGCTGTTGAATTTTACAGGTGATCGAGCGAAAACCTTTGAGGTGGTCATTCAATTTGGCGCAGTGCTGGCTGTGCTTGTGTTATACCGAAATCGGTTTGCGAGTTTACTTAATTTCAAGGTAGGCAAAAATTCGGGTTTGAATGCTCTTCACATCATTATTGCAATGGCACCGGCGGGAGCTTGTGCTGTTCTGCTTCATTCATTTATAAAAGGCGAGTTGTTCGTTGCTGAGAAGGTGCTGATTGGTCTTGTGGCGGGCGGAATACTGATGATTATCGCCGATCGTGTACGAAAGAAGCCGACTGCAGAGGAGCTTGATGACATTACCTACAAGCAGGCCTTTGCTGTTGGATGTTTTCAGATACTCGCATTATGGCCGGGGTTCTCGCGTTCAGGCTCGACGATATCTGGCGGCATGCTGTTTGGTGTAAGCCAGAAGGCTGCGGCAGAGTTTACTTTTTTAGTATCCGTCCCGATTATGGCTGGAGCGAGTGGAATAGACCTACTTAAAAGCCGAGAGTTTCTCACGATGTCGGATTTGCCTCTCTTTCTAATTGGGCTAATAGCTGCATTTGTTGTAGGTATGATTGCGGTCGTAACGTTTATAAACATGATGAAAAAAATTAGGCTTTCATGGTTTGCCTATTATCGTTTTGCGCTCGCAGCACTTTTTTATTTTATTATTTTATAAATGGAGAAAACACTGATTTTCGACAAAATTATCGAGAATGATTTTCAACTACATATAATGTAGCAAAAATTCGCTTGGATCAACTATCATTAATTTATATCCAATCGATCATTTTTTCTAATAAATCCGAGATAATCAGGGCAAATTGCCCTGATTTCTTTGTTTTGTGGATGAATAACGATCTTTTTCCATAAAATTGTAATTTAGGAGCATGAAATCATCGTTGATGGATTTGTCTGATTATGTTAGGTTAATAATTATTGAAGCACTTCTGAAGCACTAATTTTAAAATATAAGAATTTATAAGTTTGTTAGCTTATAAAGGGCTTATATTTCTCCGTCAAAGCTGCTTCAGCGTCTAGAGGACGCCGATGGCGTTTTGCTTGTCTGACTATGAAAACTAATGATGATTTTATGTTTATGAGAGGTGGATATTGTTGCAACTTCAGGTAACGAACAGTCCTTTTAATCAAGAGCAAGTTGACCTTCTGAATCGCCTTGTACCATCACTAACGGAGTCTCAGCAAATTTGGCTGACAGGTTATTTGTTTGCTCGTCAAGCATCAGCAGGTCCATTAACGATTAGTGCGGATGTGCAGGCTGTCTCCGAGGGAGCAGCAGTTGCAGAAGTCATTTCGGCTATCAGTCAACCAGCGGTTTCCCGTGAGGTTACTGTACTGTTTGGCTCTCAAACCGGCAATTGCCAGCGGGTAGCTACCAGCTTATCGCGCAAGCTGGAAGAACAGGGTCTGCAAGTAACACTTGCGCCAATGAACAAGTTTAAGACGAACAATTTGAAAAAAGTCGAAAACCTGTTTTTGGTTGTCAGTACTCATGGTGAAGGGGAACCGCCGGATAATGCGAAGAGCTTCCACGAGTTCCTTTACAGCAAGCGAGCTCCGCAGCTAGAAAACGTAAGCTTTTCTGTCTTGTCGCTTGGCGATACGTCGTATGAATTTTTCTGTCAAACGGGTAAAGACTTTGATCAACGTCTTGAAGAGCTTGGTGCAAAACGTCTTGTTCCTCGTGTAGATTGTGATCTCGATTACGATGAGGCTGTTGCTGGCTGGTCAGCAGAGGTTATCAGCTCATTAAATGATCGTTTGAATGCTGCCTCGGGAACGACTGCAGCTATAGCGCAAACAAGCAGCGAAACAACACCAGAACAATCCGCCTATTCGCGAAACAACCCTTTTAAGGCTGAAGTTCTTGCGAATATTAACTTGAATGGCCGCGGCTCTGATCGGGAAACTCGTCATTTGGAGCTGTCGCTTGAAGGCTCTAATTTACAATATGAACCAGGAGATAGCCTTGGTATTTATCCGGAAAATCATCCAGAGCTAGTGGATGCAATTATTAAGCAAATGAATTGGAATGCTGAAGAAGTTGTTCCGATCAATAAGAGCGGTGAGCAGGGCTCATTGCGTGAAGCTCTACTTAAGTATTATGAAATTACAGCTCTAACGAAACCGCTGATCACGCAAGCAGCCGAACTGACTTCGAACTCAGCACTTCGTGAACTGCTAGTTCAAGGGCAAGAGCAAGCGCTTAGAAGCTACATTAACGGTCGTGATCTGCTTGATTTATTGCAGGATTTTGAGCCATGGCAAGGAAGCGCAAAACAATTTGTTGCTATCTTGCGTAAGCTGCCTGCAAGACTTTATTCCATTGCCAGCAGTTTTAAAGCGAATGAGGATGAGGTTCATCTTACCGTGAGAGCTGTTCGTTATGAGTCTCATGGTCGTGAGCGTTATGGGGTATGCTCCGTACATTGTGCAGAGCGTGTACAACCAGGCGACAGTCTGCCGATCTATATTCAACAAAATCCGAATTTCAAGCTGCCTGCGGATACGAATACTCCAATTATTATGATTGGTCCAGGTACTGGTGTTGCTCCATTCCGTGCATTCCTTGAAGAGCGCGAGGAAATTGGCGCAGAAGGAAAATCATGGTTGTTCTATGGAGATCGCCACTTTGTTACGGATTTCCTATATCAGACCGATTGGCAAAGAATGCTTAAAGACGGCGTCTTGACCAAACTTGATGTGGCTTTCTCCCGCGATACGGAAGAGAAGGTATATGTACAGCATCGTTTGCTGCAGAAGAGCCGTGAACTATTCGAATGGCTTCAAGCCGGCGGTTATGTTTATATTTGCGGTGATGAGAAACATATGGCACATGATGTGCATACGGCTCTATTAACTGTTATTGAGCAAGAGGGCGGATTAAGCGCTGAGCAAGCGGCAGCTTATTTGAATGATATGCAGGATCAACAACGCTACCAACGTGATGTTTATTAATAAATAGATAACAACAAGAGTACTTGAATGATTGCGAGAGGAGACAGCAACAATGGCGAAAGAGCAGTTGGTAAAACCTATCGGTGGACCGCCAAGTGAAGTTGAGCATATCAAAAGCGAAAGCAACTATTTGCGCGGCGCATTAGTAGAAACGATGAGCAATCCGATTACAGGCGGTTTGCCTGAGGATGACAATCGGTTGTTGAAGTTTCATGGAAGTTATATGCAGGATGACAGAGATTTGCGCAACGAGCGTGAAAAGCAGAAGCTGGAGCCCGCATTTCAATTCATGATCCGGGTAGTACTGCCAAGCGGTGTAGCAACCTCTAATCAATGGCTTGCCATGGATGAACTAGCTCACAAGTACGGCAACGGGACTTTGCGTCTCACGACACGTCAAACGTTCCAAATGCATGGCATTTTGAAATGGAATTTGAAGCCTACGCTTCAAAAAATCAATAGCGAGCTGATGACTACTCTTGCTGCCTGCGGTGACGTCAATCGGAACGTTATGTGCAGTCCAAATCCTTTTCAATCGAACCATCATGAGGAAGTTAGCTACTGGGCACGTCAAGTGAATGATCATTTGGCACCGCGTACTCGCGCTTATCATGAAATTTGGTTGGACGGAGAAAAAGTAATCGATGGTAAAGAGGATGGAGCGGAAGTAGAGCCTATCTACGGACCTGTATATTTGCCGCGTAAGTTCAAAATTGGATTTGCGATTCCGCCTTTTAATGATGTAGATGTATTCTCTCAAGACATCGGCTACATTGCAATCGTGGAAGATGGCAAGCTGAAGGGCTTTAACATTTCCGTTGGCGGCGGTATGGGGATGACACACGGCGATACAACGACTTATCCGCAGCTTGGTAAAGTGATTGGCTTCTGTCCGCCAGAGCGAATTGTGGAGCTTGCCGAGAAGACCGTTATGATTCAACGTGACTATGGCAACCGTTCGGTTCGCAAAAACGCTCGGTTTAAGTATACGATTGACCGTCATGGGATTGATTGGTTCAAAACCGAGCTGCAAAACCGTCTTGGCTGGCAGCTTGAAGAGGTACGTCCTTATCAATTCCAAAATAACGGAGACCGTTATGGCTGGCTAAAGGGAAGCAACGGCAAATGGAATTTGACGTTGTTTATCCAAAGCGGACGTATTGAGGATCAAGAAGGCAACCCGCAAATGACGGGTTTACGCGAAATCGCTAAAGTTCATACAGGCGACTTCCGCATTACTCCGAATCAGAATCTTATTATCGGTAATGTCAGCAGCCAGAAGAAACGCAAAATTACGGAGCTAGCAGAGCAATACGGACTTACGGACGGTACGCAGCACTCTGCGCTGCGCCGAAGCTCATTATCTTGTGTTTCGTTGCCGACTTGCGGTCTTGCTATGGCGGAAGCAGAACGTTACCTTCCAACACTGATCGATAAGCTGGAGCCGATTATTAATGAAGCAGGACTGCGTGACCAGGAGATCAACATTAGGATGACTGGATGCCCGAACGGCTGCGCAAGACCAGCGCTTGGAGAAATCTCATTTATCGGCAAGGCACTCGGCAAATACAATATGTATATGGGCGCAGGCTATGCAGGTGATAGACTAAACAAGCTTTACCGTGAAAATATTGATGAGACCGAAATTCTCGATACTTTAAAACCGATTATTAATCAGTATGCGAAGGAACGGGAAACGGGCGAGCATTTCGGAGATTTCGTAATTCGTGCAGGTTATGTAAAGGCTGTTCATGATGGTCAACAATTCCATAACTAATAAGTATAAATTAAGCAAAAGAAGACTAGGGCGTTATGCCTTAGTCTTCTTTGTTATGAAGAGCACGATGAATCATCGATGAAATAAGATTGACCCTATTCATTAAATGTGTTAATTTGGTAAAAATCATCGGAGTGGAGCGTGCTTATGCCGAAATCAGCGATATTAATTAAACCAACGATCGAATACCGCGAAGCGTATATATCCTTTTATGAGGACTGGATAAAGAGCGGTGAAGATATGGTGCCGTGGGTCATTGAGAGAGAACCGGAAGATTTTAATGCCATGTTAGATTTTTTGTATGCTGAAGATACTGAATCCAAAATATCAAGCAGTGATCGTGTTCCTCATACCACTTATTGGCTCCTAAGTGAGGACAACTTAATTGTAGGAGCGGTTAATATTCGGCATCGATTGAATGAAAAACTGCTCAATCAAGGCGGCCATATCGGATATGGCGTTCGTCCATCGGAGAGAAGAAAAGGGTATGCCAATATCATATTATCAAATACGTTGGAGCTGTTAAAAGATTGGGGTCATCAAAAAGTTCTAGTTGTTTGTGATAAAGGGAATACCGGCTCAGAAAAAACGATTTTAAAAAACGGTGGCGTGTTGGAATCAGAATTCGTAGAGGAAAATGGCAATATTATTAAAAGGTTTTGGTTAGGCCTATAATCAATGCAGTTAGCTATTTTTTTAGCATTTGCAAACCATAAGCAGGTTTCCGTCGGGGTCTTTAAAGCTGAAAAAGTGACCATGTTCAATTTCGCTTACAAGCTCTACATTCTTATCACGCATGAACTGAAAAGCAGCATGGATGTCATCCGTATTAAAATGAAAAATAGGTGTTCTTGCATAAGTATCTTCTGTATAGATTTTACTGTCTAAAACAAGGTTTTGGCCGTTGTTATCTAAAGGAATACAGCATAAATGACCTGCAATGATATCATAGGTAGGCTCCAATTCAAGAATGGAGCAATACCATTCACGAGCTTTTTCAATATCGCTGACCGTAACAAAGATTGCTCCTACTCTATTTATAATAATACCCATCATGAAACACTCTCCTTTAGTTTTACATTTATTCTATCATGCTTAGTAGGCGAGTTCACTTCATTTTTCCATCATTAGTATAAAAAAAGAGGTTATTCCAATTGCTCGGAATAACCTCTTTAACTTATTGATCGCGAAGCAGCTTCTTATCAAGAATAAATGTGCCAAATGGAAGGAAAGCTGCGATAAACGCTGCTGCTGCCTTGAGAATCGACCAGCGGTGTTTAATCCAAACATGGAAGACAGCAAGGATATAAAGAACGAATAAGAGGCCATGAAGTCCGCCTACAATAGTCACAGGTTCTGGAATATCAGCCCAGTATTTGAGGGGCATTGCTATTAAAAGTAGTAATAGAAAAGATAACCCTTCGATGAAACCAACGACCCGCAGACGACCCATTGCGGTTTTAAGCATTAAAAAACCTCCATTTAATAAGATTGCGAGCGAGGCTCTAGTCCTGCCCACAATAGTTCTACGATTTCGAACGCGGCTTGTTCCACTGTTTTTTCATTATTAATGATTTCTTTACGGTTTCGTACCGTTAACATAGCTGTAAAGACATGAGCAAGCAACATCGAATCACCCCGTTTGATTTCGCCCTCGTCCATTGCCTTCTGAAATACACTCCCAATTAATTCGTGTATCGCTTGCTCACTCGTACGAATGCTCGTTATTTGCTCCTCAGTCAAACCGCTGGATGCTTCCCGCATCATCGTTTCAAACTCAACATGAGCATTGTTCATATGGCGCTCAGCAACAACAAGCATTCTTTCCTTCAGTGACCCGGTGCTGCTAACAATTTTTGAAGTTTGATCATAAGCCATCTTTAGAACAAATTGAAGACATTCCGTGAACAAAACGCTTTTATTATTAAAATAATAATAAACGCTTGCTTTAGTAACCCCGCATGCTTGGGCTACACTTTCTAATGAAACTTTTTCGAAACCTTGCTCCATAAATAAAAAGGCTGCTGTGCGCAAAATTTGCTGCATCGTCTGAATTGAACCTGTGCCTTTGGGCCGGCCTGGTTTGCGTTTTATTTGGTCCTCGCTCATCGACATGCCCTCCATTCATCAAATTGTAATAAATATGAATTGATTAATTAACCTTTCGGTATATATAATTAAATTATCGCTTGAGTTAATTTTAAACGATATTAGTCGTAATGTGAAATGGAGGATTTGTCAAATGATCGAAAGATTAGCAGGAATGGTCGCTGGACGACGTACAAGGTGGATAACATTAGTTGCGTGGATTGTATTAGCCGGGCTGGTAACTGTATTTCTGCCAGCTGTGGGCGACAAAGAAGTAAGCAATGCTCCAAACCTAGAGGCTGACAGCCCGTCCGTTGTCGCTGATGAGTTAATAAAAGATAAGTTTCCAAGCTCCTCTGGCATTCCAGCATTGGTGGTCTGGCATCGAGAAGGCGGCTTAACAGAAGCGGATTATGCGCTTATTCAAAAAACGACGCAGAAGATTGTTGAAAATCCGTTGAAAGAGCAAGGCGAGGTTATACCTCTTCATCAAATGCCTTTACCTGCTTTGCAAAAATTTGCTTCTGAGGACGGAACGACACTCGTTCAGCCGATTCAGTTCGGTGAAGCAACAGAAACTGAAGTTTTGAAGGAAAATATTGAGTCCATTAAAGCTATCATCGGAGAAGCATCAGGTAAAGAACCTTTTTCCATACCTATCGATGATGATGCTGAATTAAGCGTGCGTGTCAGTGGTCCAGTTGGTATTTCGGTTGATGCAACCGATTTGTTCAAAGGAGCGGATGTATCACTGATGATCGCAACAGTACTTATCGTACTAGTCTTGCTGCTCCTCATTTACCGCTCACCGATTCTTGCTATCATTCCACTAATTGGTGTTGGATTTGCTTATGCTGTTACAGGACCATTGCTTGGCTTTATGGCAGGTGAAGGCTGGATAACGGTGGATGGTCAAGCTATATCCATTATGACTGTGCTCTTATTCGGAGCGGGTACTGATTATTGTTTATTTTTCATCTCGCATTTCCGTCAAGAGCTTACTCGTGAAAGTGACAAAATGAAAGCACTAAAACGATCGTTCAAGGACGCCTCAGGTGCTATTGCAATGAGCGGCTTTACGGTAGTTCTTTCTTTGCTAGCTTTGCTTGCGGCTAAGTACGGTGCTTATGATCGCTTCGCAATTCCATTCAGTTTATCGATCCTTATTATGGGAATCGCAAGTTTGACGCTGGTTCCGGCATTGCTTTCGATTATTGGAAGAGCTTCCTTTTACCCGTTTATCCCGCGTACAGATGCGATGGGGCATGCACATGCGGACAAAAAAGGAAAAGTGTACCGTAAGCCGAATTCGGAGAAAAAGCTCGGCTCCAAAATTGGAAATCTCGTAATAACGAAGCCGTGGATGGTCGTTATCACCTCTGTTTTGATACTAGGAATTTTCGCAAGCTTCTCCAGTCAAATTAAATTTACTTATGATCTGCTGTCTTCTTTTCCAGAGGATATGCCTTCAAGAGAAGGGTTTGAAGTGATTTCGAAGTCATTTACGCCAGGAGATTTAGCGCCGATTACAGTGGTTGCTGCGACGGATGGTGCAGTACCTGAGTTAGCAGAAAAACTTGCTGCTGTCCCGCTTGTAGATCATGTTCAGGAGCCGCAGCCGAGCGTTAATGACCCTAATTTACTATCGTATACGGTCATCTTGAATACGAATCCATATTCCCAGGAAGCAATGGAGACGATTCCGTTACTCCGTGCGGCGGCAGAAGCTGCGCTTACGAATGGAAACGTTGCTGAGGCTGATCAAAAAGTATGGATCGCTGGCCAGACAGCTACACAATATGATGCTAAGGTGCTGACGGATCATGATAATAATGTCATTATTCCTTTAGTTATCGGACTCATCATGATTCTGCTGTTTGCTTATTTAAGATCCATTACTGCAACATTATACTTAATCGGCACTGTATTGCTGTCGTATGCAGCCGCACTAGGCTTGGGCTGGGTGATCCTGCATTACATCATGGGCGTTGACGCCATTCAAGGTGCAATTCCGCTTTATGCATTCGTTTTCCTCATTGCGCTTGGTGAAGACTACAATATATTTATGATCTCAAGCATTTGGAAAAAGAGCAAAACGCTGCCGCTGAAGCAAGCCATCAAAGAAGGGGTTAGCGAAACGGGCGGTGTTATCACTTCAGCAGGACTTATTCTTGCAGCTACGTTTGCCGTGCTTGCGACGCTTCCTATCCAAGTGCTTGTCCAGTTTGGCCTCATAACAGCGATTGGGGTATTAATGGATACCTTTATCGTTCGTCCATTCCTCGTACCGGCTATTACGACTTTACTAGGCAAGAGAGCGTTCTGGCCAGCAAAAGTATCGCTAGTAGAGGAATCCAAGCAAAAGGCAAAAGGATAATAACTAAAAAAGCTGTTTCGATCGTAGCTTCCACTACGGGAGAAACAGCTTTTTCATTGCTATAAATGAAACATTTTCCCAAAAGAAACCGTCTTAACCTAAAGGCATAAATGCCTGCTATAGAGAAAAGGTTGGGGGAGTAGATATGATTAATAAAAAACAGAGACTTTCAGTTGGATTCATTTTCATATTTTTTATTAGCAGCTTATTGATTATGCCATCGAATGTCCAAGCCTGTTCTTGCGTAAAACCAGGTACGGTGGAGGAGAGCAAAATCAAAAGTGACGCAGTGTTTGAAGGAACGGCAACTTCCGTTAAAACATCCTCACAATCCTTGTTTCGCTCCTCTGAGAGAGCGGTCAAAGCCAGCTTCCAAGTCAATGAAGTGTGGAAAGGACATGTTGCTCCAACGCTTGAAGTGAAAACGGCTGAAAGCAAAGACAGCTGTGGCTATACGTTTAAAGAAGGAGAACGTTATTTGGTTTACGCAAAAACAACTGGAAAATCGCTACATGCACTCTGCAGCGCAACTTTATTGCATAGTGAAGCAAATGAACATATCAAGCTGCTGGGTATTGGTTCATTGCCGCCGCAGCCGGAGATCCCCTTGCAGAAAACGGAAAGCTCATTAACACAAGGCTGGTACATAGGCCTTGGCGGTGTTGCTGTAGTATCACTCATCTCCGTATTTTATCGTCAACGAAAGCGATCTAAATCAAGAACATAGCAACGATCGTTGTCACACAAAGACCGATGAGCACCGGTTTTAAATTGCGACGCGCAAGTTCAAACGGATCTACCCCGCAAATGGCTGCAGCAGGGATAAGCGCCCAAGGAATGATTGTACCGCCGCCTACCCAGATTGCAGCAACTTGACCAAGAGCCGTCAAAGTGGCAATCCCGGAGCCTATGGCGTGGCCAAAGAGCTGCGCGATCGAGCCTGCAAGCGAGATACCAGAGAAGCCTGAGCCATCAAGGCCTGTCACTGCTCCGACTACTGTTAACGTAATCGAGCCAACAACTCCATTAACGGGCACGACATGAGCAAGGGCAATGCCGAGGTCATTAACTATTCCGTGCGACGCTTCAGGAAGCTTGTCGCCGAACATGGCCAGAAATCCAGAGTCGCCCAAGTAAAAGAAAGCCGCAATCGGTATAACCGGTCCAAATACTTTGAAGCCGAATAGGAAGCCTTCAATTAAATAACTAGTCGTTTTCTCGAACCCTTTGCCACGGTGTGTCAGCATTGTAATGAACAGCATAATGAGTATGGCTGTTCCGCCAATCAGCGCAGTGGCATCACCGCCTTGAAGCTTAAGCACGAACATGGCTGCCACATCAAGTGCGAATAACAAAGGAATAAGTGCTGCGAGCCAGCGCTTTGTACTCAGTGACAGCGCATTCCGGTCGGCATCGAAGCTGGGGTCGTTTGATGGATCTGGCCCTGCGGCTGAAAGGACAAGTCCATCACGCCATGTACCAAGTTTCTGATCACGTCGCATTATCCAGTAGGCAGCGACGGTTGTGACAACCCCCATGACAATGACTAACGGAATGCTGGCCTGCATGACGGAGCTGACAGGAATACCGGCAGCATCCGCAGTAAGCTTGGGTGCGCCTTGGATGATATAATCACCAGACAAGGCGATGCCATGTCCGAATAAATTCATCGCGACTGCTGCTCCGAGTGCAGGCAGCCCAACACGCAAAGCTACAGGGAGTAAGACCGCACCGATGAGTGCAACCGCTGGCGAAGGCCAGAAGAAAAATGAGGTTACCATCATAATTAAGCCGATTCCCCAGAAGGCGAGCGCGGGTGTTCTAAGAAAACGGGTAAACGGAGATATCATAATCTCGTTTATACCGGTTCGAATAAGGATACGACTCATGGCGACGATGATGGATATAATTAAAATCGTTCCCAGCAATTCTTTTATGGCAAAGATAAAGCTGTTAAAAATACCGCTTACAGAACCGCTTGCCGATGTGGTTGCTAGTATTCCAATTCCTAAGATTCCGGCAATACAAATAAGCGTTGTATCGCGTCGCATCAGCATAAATCCAATGATTGCGATAATAAAGGTCAAATAAACCCAGTGAATCGCCGATAAATGAATATCCATCTCGATCATCTCCTTGTGACATACACGAAACCAGCATGAGCTGTTAATCGTACAGTAATGTATGCATCAACTCGAATAGGCGTTCATCTCGGTAGTAGGATGATTATGACAAGGAGGTTGCTTATGATTAAACGGGGCGTTTCGATAATATTGCTCTCCATAATGCTAATGACATCTGGGTGTGGTATTATTGATCAAGTAGGTCAAACGGTAAATTTTGCAACAGAAACGACGGATTACTTACAAACGTTAACGGATTTCGGACAAGATATGAATACACTTGCAGAGCAAGCAGTGACGGATTTGGACAAAAGAACGGATTTAAAGGAGAAGCTTCTTGCATTGAAGGAACAGGTTGTCCATTATGAAGGACTGCAGGTACCTGATTACGCAAAAGATATCCATCAATCGATTGCCGATTACAACGCGACGCTGCAGCAGGGTATCGATCAAGCTCTAACGAATATTGAGCAGGGTAGAGCCGCTTTTGAATCGACGGGTATTCCAGATACGATCAACAAAATTAACGAGCTGTTAAATCAAATCAATCAGCTCGCACCGTAATGAACGATGAGAAAGGAAGAACAGAAGTGATTAACATCAATGTATTACAGGCCACTATGACGTATTCGAAAGAAGACGGTTACGTAGGCAATGTTCAATTCGGGGTAGAAGGACATAAGAATGAGTATGAAATTGCACTGCACAGCAAGCGAGGCAAAGAGTGGGGTTATGGCTTGTTTTTCCTTCATGAATCAGGCAAGGAAGAAGAACTGCTGGCACTTGAGGATTTGTTAGAGGAAGATGACGAGCTGTTTGATTTCTTCATCGATACAGCCAAGGAAAAGCTAGTTAAGGAAGAAAAACAGGAATAAAAAATGATTAGAAAAGCTCATGTTAGCACACCGACAGGTGCACTTGCATGAGCTTTGTTTGTTAATGACCGCCTGATGAAGTTAAGCCCAAATGACGTATAATTAATTTGCTTTCTTCATTGAGCCCCGTAAATGAAACTTTCTTGTTCAGCTGTTCATATTTGTTTTTAACCTTCGCTATGGCGGTCACCGCGGATTGATCCCATACATGCGAGCCGCTAAAGTTAATGGTCACATGTGTTGGATCATCTTTATAATTAAAAAGAGTCACAAAACGACTGGTTGTCCCGAAAAACAACTGTCCGGTTACGTGATACGTAAGATTCTTCGAGCGTTCACCTGCGATGGAAACGCGGATTTTTGCCATTTTACCAACGAATACAAATGCACTTAGCACAACTCCAGCAAACACGCCTTTGGACAAGTCATGTGTGATAAGAACAATAACTACTGTAACGATCATGATTAACGCATCGGTACGTGGAACTTTATGAATATGAAATACTGATTTCCAATCAAACGTGCTAATAGACACCATAATCATGACGCCGACTAAAGCAGCCATCGGAATTTTATTGACGACATCACTTAATACCATAATAAGAAAGAGCAGGAACGAGCCAGCTACGAAGGTGGAAAGCCTAGTTCGGCCGCCTGATTTCACATTGATGACGGATTGACCAATTAATGCACAGCCTGCCATCCCGCCAAAGAAGCCTGTCACCATGTTTGCAATGCCTTGACCGCGTACCTCTTTGTTTTTGTTGCTTGTGGTATCTGTCATTTCATCAAGGACCGAAGCTGTTAAAAGCGACTCCAAAATACCTACGATAGAGAGTGAGAAGGAATACGGCAATATGATCCACAACGTATGAAGCGAAAATAACGTATCCGGAATATGGAACAGCGGCAATGTACTTTCGATTAAACCTCTGTCGCCAACGGTTTTGAGATCCGCTCCAATGGCAACGGCTATAATGGAAACGATAATAATTGCTGCCAGCGGTGAAGGTATAACCTTTGTGAATTTAGGCAGCGTATAGATAATGACTAATGTTAAAGCAACGAGTGCGTACATGATCCAAGTAGCACCCACAAAATGAACAAGCTGGGTAGTGAAGATGAGGATGCCTAATGCATTGACAAAGCCGAGCATGACGGATTGCGGAATGAATTGAATAAGCTGCCCTAGCTTGAGCACGCCCATAATATACTGCAATACACCCGCCAAAATCGTAGCAGCGAACAAATACTCGATGCCATGATCTTTAACTAGAGAGACCATCAATAACGCCATCGCTCCTGTCGCAGCGGAAATCATTCCGGGTCTGCCGCCAACTATGGAAATAATGACAGCGATGCAGAAGGAGGCGTACAATCCAACCATTGGCCCAACACCTACCATTAAAGAAAAAGAGATAGACTCCGGTATGAGCGCTAACGCCACTGTAATGCCCGCCAAAATATCACCGCGTACATTTGAAAACCATGATTTTTTTAGTTGTTCAAGCAAAGCAAATAAACCTCCCAAATTGCAGTCATTTGTCTAATTTTACTGACACCAAGAACATAACAAGGATATTGATTGACTTTCCTCTCGCAGAAAAGTCGGGGCCGTTGCACACTGTTCGTTATTATACAACAAATAAAGTGAAAACAACGCAGCTCGATATCTTGAGAAAGCGATTACATCCAGTGAATTCGCCAGTTATCTTGCATTATCTAATTTTCAGGCATAAGGCTAGGAATAGAAAAGAACCACCGCGGCTTGCGATGGTTCTTAAATCTGTAACGGCTACATTGGCCGTTCGATATGATCCTTTTGTTGTTTGCTTTTATAATATTTATAAATGATAAAACCAACAACGATAACAATGATGGCATAAATGACCCATATTAAGTATTTGTAAATATGATCAGAGAGGTCTTGCACTTGATCTCCCACGAACGTACCAATAATAAAGTAGATGAGTGTCCATACAAATGCGGATGGGTAAGCGAAGATTGCGAATCTTTTGTAAGGCATGCGATTCATCCCCATAACATATGGCGTGACATGTCTTAAAAAAGGAAGGCAAAGGCTAAGGCTGATGGCGTAGCCGCCGTACTTTTCACTTAACTGTTCGGATTTAGCGACAAATTTACTTATGTTTTTCTTCTGGCTGAACCAGTTGGACAACTTGCTTCCTGCAAATCTACCGATGCTGTATCCAAAGGTCATCGCGGAGCAAATACCAAGACACGTCATAATAAAAGCGGGTATCGGCGATAATACACCGGATTCAGCTAATGCTCCGCCAGTCATCACGACTGCTTCATTAGGTATGGGCAAACCGATTAAACCAAGACATAAAACGAGGAATAAAGCGAAATAACCAAAATCATCTATTATGTTCAATAATAAATCATACATTGAGCAACATCCTAACCTACCAAAAAATAGAATTTTTATTATTCCACTTCAAACATGTTAACATATCCGAATCCGAAAGGATACCATACATACGATTGGTGAGAGGAAAGGATTCAAATTTAACCATTTCGTAACTAATTGCTTTTCAGGAACAGTTACAATAGGGAATAGGTTTTATGTGTATGAAGGGGCGACTATTCTCATGCTGGATTTCCAAAAAAAGGTGGATGCTTTACGGCGATATGAATCGCTATGTTTTACGGTATGCGTCACAATCTTAATAGAAGAACATGCTTCATATAAAACAGCTGAACAGGCTTTATGTCAGCTTTTTGGCGATCGTGAATTTTGGCGTACAGCTGAAGTTGATCGATCACAATATATATTGCGGGTTTGTACTAAATTATGCATGCAAAAGAAGGAGATTCGTTTATCGCGAACGTCTTGATTGAAATAAATACGTTGATATTTCATGCTTCCAGCGACCATAATAGAAAGGTCGTGTGAATATTTTTTTATTTATCATGTTATTCACAGAAAGGATGAACAATGAACGCTAATCAGACTCGGAAAAAAGTAACCATTGCATTATTCGTAGCCACATTTCTTGCTGCCATCGAGGGGACGATCGTTAGTACAGCCATGCCTAGCATTACGGGAGAACTTCAAGGAATCCAGCAGTACAGCTGGATTATTTCGATCTATTTGCTCGCAACCGTTATTACTACTCCTGTTTACGGCAAGCTATCCGATCTTTACGGTCGAAAGAAAATTTTTATTATCGGGGCATTGATTTTTCTTGCAGGCTCCATGCTATCTGGTGTAGCGCAATCAATGAATCAGCTTATTATGTTTCGTGCTTTGCAAGGACTCGGAGCAGGTGCGCTCACGACGATACCTTATACGATCATTGGAGATTTATATCCCTATGAACAGCGTGCGAAGGTACAGGGCTGGATGTCAAGCATATGGGGGATAGCGGGTATTTCAGGCCCATTGTTTGGCGGTCTGTTGGTCGATTACATATCCTGGCGGGCAATCTTCTATATGAATTTGCCGTTTGGAATCGTTGCTATTTATTTGCTCTCCACTTCACTGCGGGAGACATTGGAGAAGAAAAAGAGACATATCGATTATCCTGGCATCATTACCTTTACGATCGCTATGTTCAGCTTCTTGTATGCGATGACGCTAATTCGCGATGCCGATGGTGGCAACGGCGGAAAACTAACGATTAGCGTATTATTTGGTATAGCTGTACTATTTTTCGTCATTTTTGCTCGTATCGAAAAACGTTCTCCAGAACCGATCATTCCATTCCAGCTATTTCGGAATCCGATTATTAGCATGGCGAATCTTAGCAGTTTCTTATTGTGTGTGATCAATGTCGTCATAATATTTTATTTGCCTTTATGGATACAAGGCGTATACGGCAAACCGGCTACCTATTCTGGACTTGCCATGATTCCACTATCCGTAGCATGGCCGCTGGGCTCAATATTAGCAGGAAACTGGATAGCCAAAAAAGGATTGCGCTTTATTAGTGTGGCGGGCTCTTGCTTCTTGTTCGTCAGCAGCATTGGTTTCGCTTTTATGACAGCTTCTACATCCATTGTATTATTTATCATTTATACGTTTTTGGCAGGGCTTTCGTTTGGCCTTTCTCTTACATCCATAACGGTAGCTGTATCTTCAGCTGTCGGCTGGGAGCTTCGTGGATCTGCTGTGGCCAGCAACAATTTCATTCGTACACTCGGCCAGACCATTGGGATTACTGTGTTTGGTTTGCTGCTTCATACCGGTCAAGCTGATCGAATTGAAGCAACGGTTCTTGCAGGAAGCTTGCATACGATATTTATATGGGTAGCGGTATTATCTGTTTTTGTTGTATTTGTATCCATTGGCATGCCTAAGATTAAGCAGCCTGAACAGCAGCAAAGAAATGCTTCTTAGAAAGGTCGATTAAACAGATGAATCCAATTGATTTGGAAGCTAGTAACAAGCTGTTAGCCGAATGGAAAATGAAATCTGTTATCGTGCTTCAAGGACAAAAGCTGCTTGGCGAATGGTATGAGAGCGGACAGGATTCAATCGGTCCGCTCTATTCTTGTACAAAAAGCGTCTTATCCGCGTTGATTGGAATCGCGATTGATAAACATTTTCTTAAGAGTGTGGACGAGCCCATTACGAATTATTTGGACCATCCGCAGGAAATAAGCGAAGCGCTCAGCCAAATCTCAATCAAGCATTTGCTAACCATGACACCTGGGTTTGATTGGCCTGACTTTGATAAGCCATATAAAGCCTTGAAAGCAGCGAAAGATCCCATACAATTCGTATTTAATCAGCCGCTGATTTCTGAACCTGGAACGGCTTTTGCTTACAATTCGGGAGGATCTCATCTGTTGTCTGCGATATTGACTTCAGCGACTGGGATGCCTGCTCTTTCGTTTGCCAAAGATTATTTGTTTGGTCCGCTTGGCTTTCGCAGTGCGAGATGGATGGTACGGGCCGGTATTAATGAAGGCGGAACCGGGCTTCAACTGTATGGCAGAGAGCTTGCGAAGATAGGCAGTTTATTTGTAGGTAGTGGACAGTTTGACAACGAGCCGCTGTTGTCAGCTTCATGGATAGCAGAATCGACGCAGCTCCATCATCGCGGCTTAATGCAGTATGAACCGCCGATATATGGCGGCTATGGCTATCACTGGTGGTATTCGCCGGAGAGTCACAATGGGCAATGCGATTGTTATTTTGCTTTTGGCCATGGCGGTCAATATTTGCTCATCGCGCCAGAACATGAGCTTGTGATCGTCGTTCGAAAACAAATAACGAAACGAAATGAGGCAATATGGTCAAGACGCCTTATATTTGAACATATTATTCCGTCTTGTTTAGGAACAAATAAACAATAAACGGTAGGTGAATAAATCAAAAGCCGCTCCAAACGCGATTTTTTCGTGCTTGGAGCGGTTTTTTGTTCTTTTTGCTGAATTGAATTTTTTCTATGGAACATTAATGTCACATTAATGTTAAGTAGTTCCACGAATTCGTAGTAAAGCATATAAATATTTAAAGAAACGTATTGCCTAACGATCGAATCTGCATTATTATGTTAGATAACCTTACACAAAGAAAGTAAATGCCTCCATTGTCTTTCCGTTTGTAGGATGACGGTGATGCTGTAATTAATAAAGGCAGAATATTTGGTGAATTTAACATACTAGCACTTGAGGCATGAGGGGGAATTTTTGAATGACAACTATACTTATTCGGAACGCAGTAGTTATGACTATGAACCACGACAATCAGATTTTCACAGGTGATGTCTTAATAGAGGGAAGCCGAATTGCCCAAATGGGCGAACGGTTGGACACACAGAATGTTGAACGTGTTATTGAAGCAGGCGGAAAAGTGCTGCTGCCCGGGTTTGTACAAACGCATATCCATTTATGCCAAACGCTGTTTCGAGGGAGGGCTGATGATTTATCACTCATTGAATGGTTGAAGGAAAAAATCTGGCCACTTGAGGCTGCTCATAGTGAGGATTCTGTTTACTACTCAGCCATGCTCGGGATTGGCGAACTGATTCGCAGCGGTACAACGACAATTCTGGATATGGAGACGGTTCATTATACAGAATCGGCTTTCCAAGCCATTAAAGAAAGCGGCATTCGAGCACTCTCTGGAAAAGTGATGATGGATCATGGTACGGAGGTGCCGCTTGCTCTGCAGGAAAATACTCAAAAATCGCTGCAGGACAGTGTGGATCTTCTCGAAAAATGGCATGGTGCTGAAAATGGGAGAATTCAATATGCCTTTTGCCCGCGTTTTGTTGTTTCATGCACCGAGGAATTGCTTATTGGCGTTCATGACTTGTCTGCCAAGTATGGTGTAATGGTGCACACGCATGCATCGGAAAACCAGGGCGAAATTGCAATGGTTGAGGCGGAACGCGGAATGAGAAATGTCGTCTATCTGGATCATATTGGACTTGCGAAGCCGAATCTCATTTTGGCACATAGCATTTGGTTAGATGAGGAGGAAAAAAGAATTATACGGGAGAGGGGAGTCAAGATTACTCATTGTCCGGGCTCTAATATGAAGCTTGCGTCAGGCGTTGCAGAAATTCCGCATCTTCTTGAGCAAGGGATTGATATTGGCATTGGTGCGGATGGCGCGCCTTGCAACAATAATTTGGATATGTTTCAGGAGATGCGCTTAACCGCTTATATGCAAAAGGTGAAGCATGGTCCTACGATTATGAATGCAAAAACGGTGCTGCGGATGGCGACGATGGGCGGAGCGAAGGTGCTTGGCTTAGAAAATGAGATTGGCAGTATTGAGACTGGTAAACTCGCAGATTTGCAGCTGCTTGATTTGGAGGATTTCCATGTGTATCCATCATTTGATGCTGATTGGTATTCAAGAGTTGTTTATGCGGCGACAAGAGGCGATGTTGATACCGTTCTTATTGATGGGCAAGTGGTCATGGAAAACAAGATCGTGAGGACGGTTGATAAAAAAGTTGTCTTAAAGGAAGCGGATCGCTCGCTCAAAAAATTGATCGCTCGATTGTAGCTGATAGGTTGAAGGCTAAGCTAATGATTACGCTGCGAGGGCTAAATGCGCTAATGCTAATGGAGGGATAGCGGATGGATATGCATGATGTATTGGAATCGTTGAAGGCAAGCGACGAGCCGAGTGTGCTCACTACCATTGTATGTGTTGAGGGTCATTCCTATCGTAAGACCGGAGCGTCGATGTTGTTCAGCTTCAGCGGTGATCAGATTGGATCAGTTAGCCCTGGCTGCTTGGAGCAAGATCTGTTGGAAAGGGCGGCGGGTGTATGGGATTCCGGTCAATTCATTTGTGTCGATTATAATATGAAGCCTGAAGAGGATGCTATATGGGGTGAGAGTGTGGGCTGCGGCGGCGAGATTCGCATGTTGCTGGAGCCTGTGGAAGGACGATTGCGGGCGATTTTGCTTGAAGCGAAAACAAAAAATGATGCCGGTATTTCCGTTAAGCTAATGCGAAGCTGGGATGAAAAAGAAATCAGCTACGCTCTTATTGATAACCTTGGCGATCACTCACTGGTGGACTATGAAGATGAACTGAACAACAATTCCAATCAAATGACGATCGTAATTACGCCTAGACCTCGTTTGGTGTTATTCGGGCTAGGAAAAGACGCGGAAGCTATCTATTCGTTAGCGATACAAATTGGCTTTCGTGTTATAGCAGCTGATTGGCGGCTGGCGTTATGTACGAAGGAAAGGTTTCCACACGCCGAATGTGTGATTGGATCTCCCGTACAAATTATGGAGCAGGTGCAACTCCGTCCAGATGATTATTTAATCGTATGCAGCCATAATTTGTCTCAGGATAAGGACATGATTAGGCTTGCACTGCCTCTAAAGCTTGTTTACATCGGCGTTCTTGGTTCAAAGAAGCGGATAAGGATGCTGTTTGAGACCTTTCTCATTCCATCCAATGTACACGCTCCGATAGGCCTCTCCATTCATGCAGATGGACCGTATGAAATAGCTGTCAGTGTTGCGGCTGAATTAATTGCCATACGTGCAGCAAGGAAAGGCAGCCTGCGACAGGAGGGGAGCAAACATGCGAATATCAGCCCTTTATTTAGCAGCAGGACAGAGCAGACGTATGGGAGTTCGAAAGCAATCGCTCGAGCTGTCGAAGAACAAGCCGCTGGCACGGATGGGGCTGCTGGCTCTGTTATCCAGCGATCTTCATGAAATCAAGGTTGTTGTTAATCCCGAAGATTCAAATGATTGGATAGGAGCAGAGGATAGTGCTGTAAGTGCTGCTCATCATTTTCGGTCAAGCGGCGTCACTGTGATTGAATGTGCGGAAGCGCAGAAGGGATTGTCCTATTCGATCCGCTGCGGCCTTGAAACGCTTCTGAGAGAGGGAGCTGCGCTTGATGCAGTTGTGGTTGTACTCGCTGATCAACCCTTTATTACTTCCGGAATGATTAATAGGCTTATCCGTTGCTGGAGCGAGCGTCCGGCTCTCGATTTTGTCGCAACCGCAGTGCATGAAGCGAATGAAGGGGAAATTGTTCTAATGCCTCCGGCGATATTATCCCGCTCCATGTTCGATTCTTTATTTCAATTAAAGGGCGATGCTGGAGCTCGTAAGTTGTTCGAATCAACTGAATTTCAAGGCTATGGGCTGCTGGCGTTAGATCGTGAGACATTATTTGACGTAGATACGCCAGCAGATTTTGCTTTAGCTAAAAAACGATATTTGGGTTTGTCTAAAGAGTGCTAGGGTCAATTAATTGTATGCGGCCTTAAAATGACCTCGTTTGGAGCGGGGTTAAGCGCTTATTTAGATGCAAACGGATCGGGGGAGTAATGTGAACATGAATGCTCAGGAGATCATGTCATCTCCTCTTGTATGGCATCCTCAGACGGCCGCAGAGGCATGGCTGCTTAAACAAAGCTATGGGTTTGATGGATTATATATTTCAGGTGGAACCTTGCTTCGAACGCAGTGGGAATCTGGTGTTTCTGCTATCCCGAAACATTTGATCAATTTGAGTGCTATTCGTGGATTAAACGAAGTTAAAATCGGCGAATCAGGCGTCATTATTGGCGTCCAAGTGACTTTGCAGGCTTGTCGGACGAATGCATTCCTGCAGCGTAATTTTCCACTAGTCACCGATGCTGTACGCGCAATAGCAGCGCCGTCCATACGGCATTTAGCAACGATTGGCGGCAATGTTTCCTCCTTAATTGGTGACGCTATTCCGGCTCTCCTTGCCTATGATGCTGAAGTGATTTGGTACAACGGTGTAATAGAGCAGCGCGCTCCTTTATCCAACTATTTGCTTCTAGCAAACGATCCGGCTCAAGGATGTGAGAGATTGCTCCTCAGCATCGTCCTGCCTTTCACATTATTAACGGAAGAGAGCACGGCGTGTGGGGATGAAGAGGAAAATACCATTTCGAAAATCAAGCATTTTGGCGCCTACCATAAAGTAGGACGTCGTGAAGCATTTACTCCTTCTATTGTAACTGCAGCCATATTAGGCGCGATTTCGTCCGCTGGCGTGCTCATGGAACTAAGAATCGCGCTTGGAGGAGGACAAACGCTTCCGCAAAGACTAGAACGTTTAGAAGCAGAAATCGTAGGAGCGGCTGTGGATCATCAGCTTCTTCAGCAAGCCTATGATTGTATTTTGCAAGAATACGAACCTAGGGAAGATTTATTCGCATCATCGTCGTATCGGAAGATTACAGCAGCTAACGTCATCGCAGCGGAGCTTTGGAAGGCAGCTAGAGATTGAGGAATGACAGGAAGGAGTGAGCGTATGCTCTTAAACCGCACAAGCAGCGGAGGTAGATGGCGAATCCGTCCTGATGGTCCAGGTAAAGTAACAGGCAGTCTGGCTTATTTAACCGATATGACTAGGGAGCATATGCTTTATGGCCTTGTTCTACGAAGCGAATATCCTCATGCGCGTATTCTGTCCATTCATACAGATAAAGCCAAGCAACTAACCGGTGTCCACGCCGTGCTTACCTTTGAAGATATCCCTGGATTAAATGCTTTTGGCATTGCGCATCCTGACCAGCCTGTTTTATGTGAGGAGCGAGTGAGATATGTGGGTGATGCAATAGCGACAGTAGCAGCTGAATCCCTTGCCATTGCACAAAGAGCTATTGCACTTATCGAAGTTGAATATGAAGTTTTGCAGGTAGTGGATGATCCTGAGCACGCGCTGCGGGATGATGCACCTCTGCTTCATCCAAAAGGCAATGCGATGCACCGGGCATCCTTTCATAGAGGGAACGCTGAGGCTGGATTCGAGCAATGTGCTTGTATCATAGAGGAAACCTATTACACGCCGCGCCAAATGCACACCTATATGGAAACGGAAGGCGGCTTGTTCGTGCCGGAGGCGAATCATCGGTTAACGGTATATTCACCAACGCAGCACGGCTTTATGGATCGTATGCAATTATCACGTATTTTAGCTGTACCACAAGAGGATATTCGGATCGTATCCAGCCCCATTGGAGGTTCTTTTGGCGGAAAGGACGAGTTGAATGTGCAGCCTTATGGGGCACTGCTCGCCACTTACACAGGAAAACCAGTCAAGATGCATAATTCGAGGCAGGAATCGGTTCGTGCTGGCTTAAAGCGGCATCCGATGAAAATTACGATGAAAACGGGCACTGACGCAGCAGGGAAATTAATTGCTCACCAAGTCAGACTTATTTCTGATACGGGTCCCTATTCAACGCTTGGAGCCGAGGTGCTTAATTTTGCTGTAGAGCATGTTATAGGTCCTTATCAATACGAGCATTTGGACGTTGAAGGCGTATCGGTATTTACGAACAACGGCATGTCGGGTGAATTCCGAGGTTTTGGCGGCAATCAAGCTATCTTCGCGCTTGAGGGACAATTGGATCGACTGGCTGAGCAGCTTGGCTTAGAGCCTTGGGCATTTCGCCAATTAAATATGCGCAAAATGGACGATCTCGGGCCATTTGATCAACCGATCGTGATGACCGAAGGTGCCGAGCGAGTATGGAGCGCTATAGCAAAGAGCCCATTGATGCAGGAGAAGCTGCAAACCAAGTCACGAAGCAAAGATGGCGCAGAACCTTGGGTGAAAACGGGCATCGGAGCCGCTTTTACGATGCATGGCGCAGGACTTGGGGTTGGTATTCCTGACCCTGCAGGCGGTCGCTTAGAGCTTGCGGAAGACGGGAAGATTGAAGCCGTATTCGGTTATGAGGAGTTTGGGCAAGGTCTCATTGCATCGCTGGAGCAGATGCTCATCGAGCAGTTCAAGTTAGGAGCAGATGATTTGCGGATCATTATCGGCGATACCGATGTCGTGCCAAACAGCGGTTCAACTACGGCTTCACGTGCAACAGCAATGATGTGGAAATCACTTCAAAAGTTAAAGCAGCCATTTACAGAGCAGTTGCTAAAACGAGCTGAAGCAGCGTTAAGACAGCCTGCTCAAGAGCTGCAATTGGGTGAAGGCGGCATAAGAGAGACGTCGAGCAACGCACTGCTGCTTACCTACCAAGAGCTCGCCGAAGCTTGCGATTCCCCTATTCGCTGTGAAACTTCTTTTTCATTTCCAACCTCACCTACAGAACGTGTAGGAGCACATTTTATGTATACCTATTCGGCCGTAGTTGTAAAGGTTGAGATTAATACGCTGACAGGCCGAGTTAAGGTGCTGCAGCAGTATCATGCGGTAGCGGCTGGACCTGTCATAAATCCACAAGGCTTCCTCGGTCAAATCGAAGGAGGCAGCAGTATGGCTCTTGGTTTTACACTTATGGAAGATGCGATTATGGAAAAAGGACAATATATTACTCAAAATTTGGATACGTATCTTGTTCCGACGATCATAGACCAAAAAGGGTTAGTAGAAGTGGAAGCCATTGAGCATTTGCCTGAGGGGGATGATTATGGGCCACGCGGTATTGGCGAGGTCGGATCGGTTACTCTAGCACCAGCTATCGCAGCTGCTATTAGGCAAGCTTGCGGGAAGTGGGTAACTAAACTGCCGGTAGACCCTGCTTTTTTGCAAGAAAAGCCATTATTTCTTATGAAGGGGTGAACGGAGATGAGCGATCATACTGCAAAAGCCCAAACACCGTTTGCACTCCAATGCTTCATTAATGAACAGGAGCTTAAGATTGAAACGGCAGCTTCCACCAGATTGCTGAGCATATTGCGTGATGACTTGGCGCTTACGGGGACGAAGCGATCATGTGATATCGGCAGGTGCGGTGCATGTATGGTATTGATTGACGGCCAGGCGGTCAATTCTTGTTTAACGATGGCTTATCAATGCACCAGCAAGCGGATTACGACGATAGAAGGTATTTCGTCAGAGGGGACCGACCCGATTGGGCAAGCCTTTCTAGAAGAAGGCGGCTTTCAATGCGGTTATTGCACACCGGGAATGATCGTTTCCGTTAAAGCGCTGCTCGACCACCAGCCAGAACCGTCATACGATGAAATTGCAGAAGCCTTATCAGGTAATTTGTGTCGCTGTACTGGATATGGCGGAATATGGAGAGCTGTGAAACGTGCCATTGAAGGGAGGCGTCAAGCGATATGAGAGATAGGCATGAGATCGATTCACGAGGGGTACTGGAAATGAAAATAAATATGGATCAAATCAATGCATGCACCCGTGAGCAGTTCATAACATGGCTTGGAACGATATTTGAGCATTCGCCTTGGGTGGCCGCTTCGGCAAGTGCAGCGCGTCCGTTTGCTTCGGTCGAAGCGCTTCATGACGCGATGATGAACGTTGTGCGGGAATCAAGAGTAGAGACGATTATTGATTTGTTCCGCGCCCATCCCGATCTTGGAACAAGGCTTGCGGTTGCCGAGTATTCCGCGATAGAGCAGCAAGGTGCTGGTTTGGATCAATTGACGGCAGATGAATACGAGCTCTTCCTCGGATTAAATCAAACGTATGTAAAATCTTTTGGGTTTCCCTTTATTTTCGCAGTAAGAGGAAAAAAGAAAGAGGATATACTCGCAGCGATGGAAGCTAGATTATGGCATTCTGCTGCTGAAGAAATAGAGCAAGCATTGCGAGAAATTGAGAAAATTTCCGGATTTCGTTTAAGAGATCTCATCATGGAGTAGAGAAAGGAACGATCATTATGCTAAAATTACGCAGCGGACGAACATTATATTATGGCAAAGGCGATGTGCTGAGCTACCGGACATACGCAATACCGCTTTCTGTTAAATCGATCCCTCAATCAACTTATACGGGTGATCCTAATATTATTTTTGCTCATAACATAACCTTCTCCGTGAGCAGCGAGGTGCTGCTTACCTCCTTTACGGAGGGTGACAATGCGCAGGTCGTAGCTACTGACTCGATGAAAAATTTTATATTACGGCAAACTGCTCATTATGAAGGAAGTACAACAGAGGGACTGCTAGCTTTCATAAGCGAGCGATTTATGGAGCGTTATTCGCATATAGATGCGATTGAGATTCGTGCGGATCGGCTGCCTTTCAACTCCGTCACGATTGCCGAAGGGAGCAGCTGGAACGATAGCCAGCTTGTGTTTCGAAGATCGCACAACGAGCATGCGAGCGCTTCGCAAAAATGGATACGTACAGCCAATAGCTTTCAACTGGCGGAACATGAAAGTGCTTTGTCCCACATTCAGCTCATTAAGGTGAGGGGCAGCTCGTTTTATGGATTCGTTCGCGATGAATATACAACTTTGCCTGAAAGCTATGATCGTCCTTTATTTATTTTCCTTCATATCTTTTGGACTTATGAGCATGCAGAGGATGCTTTGGACAGTAGGCGCGGAAATTATGTTCCATCCGAGCAGATTCATGATTTAGCCCACACGTTGTTCCATCTTGCAAACTCACCTTCCATTCAGTATTTAATCTATCAAATTGGAAAAAGCATTCTTACAACCTTCCCGCAGCTGTCTGAGGTTCGATTCGAGTCGAACAATCGGACATGGGAAACGGTAATGGAACCTGAGCATTCCGCAGCAGCAGGCGTGTTTACTGAACCACGTCCGCCTTATGGCTTCCAAGGATTCACTCTTACAAGAGCTGACCTGATTGAGGGAGAGTGATGCAGTGTGAACGGGAAAGTTACGACGCATGTTCTTGATCTTGCTGGAGGCAAACCGGTTGTTGGCATAACCATAGAGCTATGGTATTTGGGTGAGGAGAGTGCGGAAGCTGCAAACCAGCCTAGGCTCATTGGTTCTTATCAGACGAATGAAGATGGACGCGTTGATAAGCCATTGCTTCTGGGTGAAAGTATGGAGTGCGGAACCTATGAGATCGTTTTTGCAGCAGGAGAATTTTTTCGGCGATCGGAACATTTGTCAGCAATAGCAGAGAGCATATTTGATGAAATTCCAATTAGGTTCCGAATTCGCGATAAAAACTCGCATTATCACGTTCCATTATTAGTTGCTCCTGGCGGCTACAGCACCTATCGCGGAAGCTAGCTCATTTTGCGTTCATGTATACAAACTATCAGGATAGTGTATGAATATACCGAAAGGAGATTTGACGATGGCGTTAATGAATGAAAAAACTGCAGCTATGACAACGTTATTGTCGCAGCTGCCAAAGGTTGATTTGCATGTGCATTTAGATGGGAGCGTAAAGCCGGAGACCATTAGGGAGCTCGCTATAGAGCAAGGGAATCCTTTACAAATAGATTCGGAAACAGAGCTTCTGTCTCATATGCAGGTTGGAGAAACTTGCGAGAGCTTAAAGGAGTATTTGGACAAGTTTGGTTTTGTCTTGCCGTACTTGCAAACGGGATCAGCGTTAGAGAGAGTTGCATATGAGCTTGTTGAGCAGGCTGCAAACGATAAGGTAAGCTATATTGAAGTGCGCTTTGCTCCTCAGCTGCATCGCACACAAGGCTTAACCATTCAGGATGTCATCCAGCATGTGATAAATGGCTTAAAGCGCGGTGAGCAAGCATTTGGCACGGTAGCTAGAGCAATCATTATTTGTATGAGGCATCATTCCTATGCGCTCAATAAGGACGTTGTTGAAGAAGCAGCGCGATTTTATAATAAAGGAGTCGTTGCCGTCGATTTGGCTGGTGACGAGGCAGGATTTCCCGCCAAGCTGTTCCTTCAGCTCTTTGAAGAAGCACAGCAGCTGGGGCTGCCGATTACGATCCACGCGGGAGAAGCGGCAGGTGCGGAAAACGTCCGAGTCGCTATTACGGGCTTAGGTGCTGTACGTATCGGCCACGGCATTCGAATGCAGGAAGATCCGGAGGTCGTTGCTCTCGTGAGGGAACGGCAAATACCTTTGGAGATGTGCCCGCTCAGCAACATCCAGACAAAAGCTGTTCCAAGCTGGGACGCGTATCCGATCCGCCGTTATTTGGAGGAAGGGATCATTGTTACTGTAAATACGGACAACCGAACGGTTTCGAATACGACGATTCAGAAGGAATATGAGCAGCTGGCTGAGCATTGCGGTTTAACGATGAAGGATATCGCCAAAATCGTACTAAACGGCGCAAAGGCTGCTTTCTTAGAGGAAGAAGAAAAACAATTATTGATTGCTAAGCTGGAAAATGAATGGGCAGCAAAAGGATTTAAGGTTTAACAAAATATAAGGTAAAAGGCTTCACGTCAGATTTTTACGTGGGGCCTTTGTTTTTGCCCCTAAATCCTTGAATTTATTGAAAATGTTTCATCTGAGCTTTGACAGATAGATATTACTCCCAATCGCAACCATTTTCTGCTATATCCTGTGCACCTTGGGCTTTGTAATCCCTTACATCATGAACTAAGATGGAAAAAGTTATTAATTGTGTTTCGGGAGGGATTCGCATTAGTCCAGTTAAACGATATTTACTATGGGCAAAACCTTATTGGTGGTCGATAGGACTTATCATTTTGTTAGGTATGGTTCAATTCGTTGCACCTCTATCAACACCCATCTACACGCAAATTTTGCTCGACGATGTACTTGCAGGCAAAGGGGACTGGGGGCTTTATCAAATTGTAGGCATCATGGCTATTATTTTATTTTTTGGTGTTATTGTCAGCTTTTTAAGAAATTATTTCTCAGCAATGCTTGGCAATCGGATGATGAAGGATCTTCGCGAGCAGCTGTATCATCATCTGCAAAAAATGCCTGTCAGCTTCTATGATCAGAGGCAAGTAGGCGGAATATCCTCTAGAGTCATTCATGACATCGGAGGGGCTCAAAACTTGATTGGCGGGGGCATCATTAACCTTGTTCTCGATTTGTTTATGGTGCTTTTTGCGGGGTTTCTGTTGTTTCGGATGAATGTGTACTTAGCATCGCTTTCACTTATTATTTTGCCTTTCTATTACTTGTCATTTACGAACATGAATGTGCATATTCGGCTTGCATGGCGTTCGGTTCATCGGCAGATGGAGCGTATCTCAGGTACTCTCGTCGAGCGTATGGCGGGGATACGGATCGTGCAAGCATTCAATGGTGAAAGACAGGAGCGGGCCCGGTTTGGCAAGCAGACAAAGCAGCATTATAACCATACGGTGTACGCTCATTTATTTTCAAATGTGCTTGGGAGGCTAAGTGAATCTTTTGCCCATATCGGCGGCATTATCATTTGGCTCGGCGGAGGCAGCTTAGTGCTTGCCGGTAAAATGACAGCAGGTGAAATTATCGCTTTTCAATTGCTGCTGGGCAATCTTTATGGACCGATACAGCGATTCGCAGATGTTAATGTCACCATTCAAAACTCGATTACAAATATCGAACGAGTGTTTGAAATGCTTGATGAGAAACCTTCGATTAAGGAGTCAGATGATGCGCTTCCTATGCCAAGGTGTGATGGGCATGTCGTTTTCGTTAATGTTACCTATAACTATAAAACACGAAATGTAATACCTGCACAAACCTTTAACGGTACTGAAGACACGGATATCATCGAACGTGAGAAGGCGACTAAACGGTTTTATTGGAAACCAACGAATGTACATCCATTCCCGCCGGAAGTTACGATTGAAGAAAGACAGGGCATAAAGGACATTACGTTTGAAGCGCGCTCCGGCGAAGTGATTGCGCTTGTGGGGCCAAGCGGCGCAGGCAAATCGACTTTAATCAACCTTATTCCGCGATTTTATGAGCCTGTAGAGGGTACGGTATTTATTGACGGCGTCGATGTGCGTGATTACAATCTGGATGATTTGCGAAAGCATATTGCATTGGTTTTACAGGAAAACATTCTTTTCTCGGGCACGATCAGGGATAATCTGGTTTATGGTCGACCCGATGCTACGGATAACGAGGTTGTTGCAGCTGCAAAAGCAGCAAATGCCCATGATTTCATTATCGCGTTTAAGGACGGTTATGAAGCTGTCATCGGTGAACGAGGCATGCGATTGTCGGGCGGACAAAAGCAAAGGCTTGCCATTGCGAGAGCGATTTTGAAGGATCCCAAAATATTAATTTTGGACGAAGCGACATCTGCTCTTGATTCCGAGTCGGAAGCTATGGTCACAGAGGCGCTTGAACGCCTCATGGTTGGAAGGACAACATTTGTCATTGCGCATCGTTTAGCTACTGTTGTTCGCGCCAATCAGATATTGGTTATCGATGATGGAGAAATTGTACAAAGAGGAAGCCATCGCACGCTGCTTCGGGAAGGCGGACTTTATCGCAAATTGTATGAACAGCAATTGAAGGCAATGAAGCCTGAAGAGATGACAGGATTGGCGCAATAAAGAACAAAAGAAGAGGCTGTCCTTCAAGGTCTAAATCTACATTGACCTTGAGGGACAGCCTTTTTTGTTACGAGGCATTTATTGTACTCATTCGAGGTTTGAAACCCAATTGGCTCAGAGAAGCCTGAATTATTTCAAAAGCCATAGCGAAGGAACATTAGAAGGTTCCCAGCCTACAAGCGAGGTATGAGATTGACGACACTCGTATGTGGAGCCATTGTACGAAACAAGTGTACCTGTTGTGTATGCTGTATTGGCAGCCCAAGGTGCAGCCGTTGAAGCGGCAGCCGTTGTTCCAGTAACCGTGCTTGCAGCGGAAACATTGCCGGCAGCATCGATCGCTTGAACATTAAATGTATAAGCTGTGCTTGCGCTAAGTCCTGTAACCGTGTAGAAGGTTGCAGTGCCGGCTACTGTTGTAACTAAAGTTGTTCCGTTATAAATGCGGTAGCCTGATACTCCTACATTATCAGTTGATGGGTTCCACATAAGCATTAAGCTGCTGGATGTTGGCGCACCCATTACATGAAGGGCGCCTGGTGCAGTTGGCGCTTGTGTATCATTGCCGACTGGAGCGTTCGTTGTAACTGACAACGAGTTGCTTGCACTGGATTCATTGCCAGCATTGTCGATGGCCTTGACGCTGAATGTGTAAGCTGTATTCGCAGCTAATCCCGTTACATTGTAAGCAAGAGTTGTTCCGGAAACGGAACCAGTTAAAGTGCTTCCGTTATATATCCGGTATCCGGTAACGCTTACATTGTCCGTCGAAGCATTCCATGCCAAGGACACGCTGTTCGTAGTTTTCGCTGTAGTCGTTAAAGCGGAGGGTGCTGTAGGGGCTTGCGTATCAACAGGATTGCTGCCGCTGAAGTTTGCATCAATGACATTGTAGAAAGCGTTAGGTGTGTCAGCGACTTCCCAAACCGCCAAAATGATATGATATCCGCTGCGTTCAGGTACGTTGCAGCTGTTCGAATAGGAGAATGGAGGCTGCGTGCCGCCATAATTTACAGAACAGAATGGCGTTAAATCAAAGGAGTCCCGAGTTAGCGCAGCATTTGGATTCCAATTTGGTTTCGTTATATAGTATTTCCAGCTAGCTGTTGCATGATTAGCAGTCAGCTTCCAAGTAAATGTATTTGGACCGGAAGACATATTCACTTTCGACCAGCGAGTAGCGGATTGCTCATCAAGTTTAGGGAAAGCGCCATTAGCGCTAGCTATTTTACCGTCAGCAGGACCTGCTGCGGGGAAACCCTTAGGTGCTTCAAGGCTTTGAGGCTCATAAACGATTGGACCACAATCGGTATTTTGACCAGATTTACAAAGTGCAGCACGGCTGGCAGGCCCTTCAACATAACCATGTGCAAAAAGCTGTTGGGAGAATAGCGTCAATCCTAGAGCAGTAATAAGCAGAATGCCAATGTAAGTACGAAGATGTTTTACCTTAAAATGTGATGAACGAATAGTTGACAATGCAGTAGCCTCCTTCAAATTTGGGGAAGATGGAATTGCCGTCACGTCTAAGAGCTGGAATGACCAACGCTTATTCGTTTCGTGTTGCATTTGAGCAAACGTGCGGGAACAAACCTCCTGTTCATAGAGATTGTATATATAAACTCCAAAGAGTTCATATCCAGTTTAGTTTGTGTATTCTGCGCTGTTCAAAAGGGCAATTGGCTCTAGATTGATGAATGGCTAAATCATTTTAGGAGGTCATTACGGGTGTTTAGGGGGGACAAATGTATAATGTGTTTGTCACTGAACTCAGTGTACTACATTTTCGCGACAATTATGAGTGTATTTTGGAGCATTTAATCAAACTTTTGATTGAATATCACAAATAAAGGATTAAAACGATTATAAAATGACGCTTATGCCGCATGGATAAAGGCTTTTTCGATGAATGGTGAAAGGTATTATTATCATTTTTACATTGATTTTGGAAGATATTCTAGGACTTTGGATAGGAGAAAAATCTCTTTTTACTGAAAAACTCAGCAAAGACAGCCAAATTGCAAAAAAAGTGATTTGACTATGAATCCGATTGAAACAGCAGACATATAGAAAAACATAAAAAAAGGCGAATTTTCATTCCTAATAGAATGGAAATTCGCCTTTATCACTTTAGATATATTTTTAAAATATCAGTAGATTATTTCATTGCAGCAGCTGCGCTGTAAACTACAGGGAAGTGCTCGCCTGATAAGATATCTCCCTCATTAACCGTTACATAAGGCACCATGGGATGATTGCTTGTTGGCGAATAGATGGTGTGGCCAGGCATGTAATGAACAGCGATTGCTCTACGTTTAAGCTCGGAACGGTTGTGCGGGCTGCCATGCCAAGTGAGGCTGTGATGGTAGCCGACCTGTCCTTTCTTTATCTCGAACGGTACAGCTTCAACGACTGCGCCTTCAGGCAGCAATTCTGGCTTGCGATGAAAAGGCATAAAGTCAGGCGTACTTGCTAGATATTTTTGGTGATCGCCCCATCTATGACTGCCGGGTACCATCCACATGCAGCCGTTTTCGATGACTGCATCGTCAAGGGCAACCCATGCACTGACGAGGTCAGCTGGCTGAATAACCGGCCACAGCGGATGATCCTGATGCCATGGCGTCGGTCCACCCGTTACCGGTGGTTTATACTGAATCTGATCATGCCAGACACGAAGGGTATCGGTTTTGCATAATTGTGCGATTTCTTCGCAAATAACCGAATGTCCGGCATGCTGCAAATAAGCATCGCTAGCCATCCATATATTTACGATTTGCACTACCTTTTCACTGACGCTCATCTTCATGCCTTTGTATAAGGAGTCAGCTTCTTCCTCACGCATATTGTGGTTAAGAATGGGTTTCTTGACCGCTTTTCCTTCCATAACCAAATCTAGTTCCTCGCGTAAACGTTCAACCTCAGCATCGTTTAAGACCACATCGCCTTTCAAAAAACCATTTTTCTCGAATTCAGCTAACTGTGCAGCATTCAACATCCTCTTGCACCTCTCCTCAAGCTTGATTATGATTGTTGATAACCTAATCATAATGAAAGCGTGAAGCATTGTATTTTCCTAAATCAATGAATCATTTGTGTTTTTCTTATCATGTGGAGAAAAGGAGCGCATATGTCTACTATCGAGCTTGAGAAAATAGCACCAACAGTCAACTTCGCCGTTAGACAAACGGCGGAAGCAGGCGAGAATTGGGGAGTTCGAGTCATTCCTGACTGCCAAATCATGAACGTCATTACTGGCTGTGCCGAGCTATATATCAATAATCAGACCTATACGATCGGACCTGGAGAATGCGTGTACTACGGTTCTGATTGTCAGTCCTATTTGAAAGCAACGGAGAAAACGGACTTTTACAGCATTCATTTCAGTTGGCAGCATGATTCGCCAGAGCCTGTGCATCCTGGACTTGGCATTCGTTTTTTCAATTCATGGCCGCCACAGGGTGTTTCTAACAATCCGGTACTTGTGTGCGGGACGGCAAGCCAGCTTCTTATGCCCACATTGTTTGAAGTGCCTGGGCTGGAAGCGATATGGACGCGTATGGTTAAGGAGTATAAAGGGGAGCAGCCGGGATATACCATGGCACTTCGTGCGTTAATGATCCAAGCAATCACGGTTATGTATCGGCATATGCTGGAAGGCAGTTTGTCGGCTAATGCCAATCATAAAATAGAACCTGCTATTCAAGCGATGCAGCTGCAGCCAGATTACAACTGGTCGGTAGCGGAGCTTGCTGCATTATGCGGTTATCATCCTATCCATTTCTCTAAATTGTTCAAGGAAGAAGCGGGTCTTACACCGAAGCATTTTATTATTAGAGAACGGATTAAGAGAGCGAAGCAGGCTCTTCTTCTAGGGGAGAAGATGGAGTCGCTTTCGATAAGGCTCGGATTCAAAAGCATTCATTATTTCAGCCATCAATTTAAGGAAGTAACGGGGCTTACGCCGTCTCAATTTCGCATGCTTGGACAAACGAAGAAAACAATAAATGATAAGAAGCAAGAATGAGGTATCGAAATCATCGTATAGTTGCTATACTAGTTGGACATTTGTTTATAGGTATAATTTGAAGGTGGAGATAGAATGGTAGACACGAATAGTCGTGCACAAGAGTTATTCACTGCCTACTACGGCAATTATTTTCAGATGCATCGCGCGGGAGAGCTAGAGGAG
Source organism: Paenibacillus sp. 01T431 (assembly GCF_056398625.1). NCBI lineage: Bacteria > Bacillati > Bacillota > Bacilli > Caryophanales > Paenibacillaceae > Paenibacillus > Paenibacillus sp. 01T431. The sequence continues at coordinate 46,050 of NZ_JBFTPT010000006.1, read as the reverse complement.
TACAAGTCCTACGAGATTGCAAAAGAAACGGAAACGGCATGGTACGATGTTTTGATTGCCAAAAACGCCAGTGAGCTGTCGATTAGAAACTGGGACGCTGTTCTTGAGCTGCTGTCGATCGCCAAAAACAATTCAGATCCAATAATAGTAGAGCATGTTATGGCTTTCGCTAATCGTCACGTCAAGTCGTCCGATAGTATCGTAAAGCTGATGTATGCTGAAAATATGATCGAAATAATTAAACTAGTTAGAAGTAAAGCGAGTACCGAGCTGCTTCATCAAGCGTATAAATCAGCCGCTCAGCTTCTGGATGACGTTATGTCGAGTGCGTTGATCATCGATCCGGGTCATGATTTAAAATCGTTAAACCTAAAGGACAAAAAGTCCTTGAATCATAGAGCAGCAATAAATATTGAGATGATAAAAGAAATGCTTGCTGAGGATCAACAAGCTTAATTTTGGAGGTAGATATGAAAAAGACTAACAGGCTCGCTGCCATCGGAATGGTCCTATTGCTCTTGTTTGCATTAGCGATATGGAATTCTTACTCGAATGTAACAGGAGCACAGGTGAAAGTGATTGAGGTTCATGAAACAGCCATCAAAATTCAGGATTTGAGCGGGCATCAAGACATGATTCAAATTCCTAAAGGCATCTATAAACTAATTGAAGTGGATCATGATTATTATATTAAATATGAACACCGAAAATGGGAAAGACCTACGCTCGTTTCCATTGAGCCATAATAAATCTAAAGGGATTGCTCGGCGCGAGTCAGCAATTCCTTTTTTTTATTTACCCATTAATTATGCGATACCTGCGTAAAATTTTGTTGCTTCCACCTCATCGTTATGTCAGGATTTAAGTAGACCTATCAATATTACCCAGTACGCCACATAAAAAGAGAGAGGGTTATTTTATGGATGAGAGGGTAGCGAGAATTAGAGAGGAAGAGAAAAAATATCACGAAGCCTGCTATGATGATTATAAATTGTTTGAGGAAGGCTCGTGGCTGCATAAGCCTGTGCTGACGGTTATGAAAAATCTTGACTTACTTGATCAATCAGGCCCGCTATCTGTTCTTGATTTAGGCTGCGGAGTAGGTAGAAATAGCATACCGATAGCGAAGGTATTGCAAGAACATCATATTCTGGGACAAGTGGTATGCGTGGATCTCTTGGAGTCAGCCCTCAGTAAGCTAATGAGTTATGGCGAGCAATTTGGAGTGCATCATTTACTAAAGCCTGTTGCAAGCGATATAGGCAATTTTACAATTTCAGAGAAAGAATATGATTATATTGTAGCAGTATCCTCGCTGGAGCATGTGAATACCGAAGCGATGTTACATCATACACTGCATCATATGACTGCGGGTACAAAAGATAATGGAATCAATTGTATCATCATAAACACCAATATTCGCGAAACAGATATACGAAGCGGCGAAAGTCTAGAAGTTCTTATTGAAGTAAATATGGAAACACAAGCGATGGAGCATTTGTTATGCAAAGCATATATGAGCTGGGAAGTCATTAACCACCACGTCAAACAGCTGGAATTTGCAATCGTTAGAAATGAAAGGGATATTTTGCTGAGCAGTGATTGCATCACTTTTGTCGTCCGAAAGATAGCATAAATTGTAGGTTGACAATAACATTGAGGAGGTTGATCAAATGAATCTTAGACCGATGAAATCTTTCTATATGGGGCTTCTGACAAGTTTTGTACTTGGCATGAATGCCGTTATTCAATTTATAAACATTTATATGAATGATGGTCCTGAAGCTATAGGTTTCTTTTTCTTCTTTATGGGTTTTGTAATGATTGTTTTTTTTATAGTATACGTCGTGGATGTATTCAACAAAAACTACCAAATTATCCATGCCAAAATGGTTAGCAAGCATAAAAATATTATTTATGCTTTAAACGAAAACGGCAAAGTGAAACGAATTAGAGTCATCTATCCTGAAATTTTAAATGAGTTAGTTCCTGGGCAGCAGCTCGAAATCACATTGTCATCGACTCTATCAATACCGCTTCATATTGTTACAGTTGGCAAATCTAATGAAGGACATTTACATAACCATTTTGTGAAGTGTTTCCAACATATCGCGTGGGCGAATGCTCAAGTTATTATGGCGTTGAAATCGAGTGACCTTCCTATGGAGAAGTCATTAAGCTTGCTTAGTCATGTCCTTGCTGCCGAGAAGGTATGGCTAACCCGTATTAATGGAGAAGATAGTGCGGGGATGGCGATTTGGCCGACGCACACCTTAGAGCAATGTGAACATTTCGCTGAGCAAAATAAAGCGGACTATGAAATTTTGTTCTCCAAGCTGGTTGAATCGGACTATGGGAATGAAAGTGATTACTCAGACAGTAAAGGAAATCCGTTCACTACAAAAATAAGCGATATCCTTACGCAGGTTGTTTTGCATGGCAGCTACCACCGCGGACAAATCGCTTTATTGCTTAGGCAAGCTGGAGCAGATCCGATACTTACAGATTATATTATCTATGAGCGACAGGCAGCTTTAATAGAAAAAAGTATGCCAATTTCGAAATAGAAGTTGAATATGACGAAGCGAATCGTTAGTATAGAACAATGATATGACAATGATGTCGAGGTGACAGTCATGATTATATGGATTAATGGCGCGTTTGGCGCTGGGAAGACACAAACTGCGTATGAACTGCATAAAAGAGCGGAACATTCATTTGTATACGATCCAGAGAATGTTGGTTATTTTATTCGTAAAAATACGCCGCGTTCAACTCATACGAGTGATTTTCAACAAAATCCGATGTGGCGTGACTTTAATTATGCGATGCTGAAGCATCTCGATGAAACCTATGATGGCATCATAATCGTACCGATGACAGTCGTAAATCCGCAATATTTTGAGGAGATCATTGGTCGCTTACGAGGAGATGGAGTGGAAATTGTTCACTATGCTCTGTGTGCAACAGAAGAAACTTTAATGAAACGACTTCGGGGCAGAGGCGAGCGGAAAAACTCTTGGCCGATACAGCAAATAAAGAGATGTGTGGCAGCTCTTTCGGATGAAAGGTTTGGTCACCATCTGCAAACGGATCATTCGTCCATCATGGATAATGTGGAGCATATCGCTTCGCTTTCGAATATTCAATTGCTGCCGGACCAAAGAAGCTCGTTAAAAAGATCGTTTGACCGCGTGATCACGCAGGTGAAGCACATTCGATTTTAAGAAAAAGAACTTAGGAAACTGGGAGGAACATCATGTCTAACTTAATGAACAACAAGGTAATCGTAATTATGGGTGTAGCCAATGAACGCAGCATAGCATGGGGAGTAGCTAAATCACTGCACAATCAAGGTGCAAAGCTGGTTTTCACTTACCGTAAGGAAAGATCATTGGAAAAACTCAAAAAACTGCTCGAGCAGCATCAAATAGAAGCGTTGGAAACCGTTTCCTGCGATGTGCTTGATGACAATAGTGTTATTGAGGCATTTAAGCAATTGGAGCAGAAGGTTGGCGTTATTCATGGCGTAGTTCATTCCGTCGCGTTTGCTGAGAAGGATGAGCTGCAAGGGGAATATGTAGACACAACAAGAGAAGGTTATTTGCTTGCGCAAAACTCCAGCTCCTACTCGTTAGTTGCCGTTGCGCGTGAAGCGAAGAAGCTTATGACCGAAGGCGGAAGCATCGTTACGCAAACGTATATCGGCGCAGAACGAGTGGTAAAAAACTATAATGTTATGGGTGTTGCGAAAGCCGCGCTTGAAGCCAGTGTAATGTACCTCGCGGAGGATTTGGGCAAATATGGCATTCGTGTTAACGCGGTATCTGCAGGTCCAATTCGGACGCTTGCTGCAAAAGGCGTTTCAGGCTTTAATGACATTATGTCCACGATCGAAGAAAGAGCGCCGCTTCGTCGCAATATAGATCAGGATGAAGTTGGAGATGCAACGATGTTCTTGCTTAGCCAGTTGTCGAGAGGCATCACAGGGGAAGTTCTTCACGTAGATGCCGGTTATCACATTCTTGCTTTGTAATTCGTTCAAATAAAAAATGGCTCAGATCTCATAACGAGGTCTGAGCTTTTTTTATGGATGTTTTAACCTATATGGTACAGTCAATTCAAACAATAGGTAGATTTGTCTCCTGCATTCACTTTATTTTGATTGAATAGCGGCTTTGATTTGAAGATTAACAGCTTTTACATCTATAGAAGGTAGTGTTTTATCTTCAAGCTTATACTTTTCTTTTAAGCTTAAAATGCGATAAACGCTTTTATCCAGCATATCCCTTGAAATAACGCCGTCGCGTGCATTTTTTTTGAGCGATTGGAGGACGGATAGCTGCGTTTTGTAATCATGTCCGATGAGGATGATATCACTTCCAGCCAAAATCGAGGTGACTGCAGCTTTCCCAACATCAAAATGCTCCGTTATGCCGCCCATCGTCATATCATCAGTCATAACGACTCCTTCATAACCGAGTTCCTCGCGCAATAATTTCGAAACCATCTTTTTGGAAAGGGAAGCAGGGTAGTCTTTATCGATCTTCGGAATTAACAAATGGGCAATCATAATCGCATCGGTATCCTGCTGGATCGCTTCGACGAATGGAAGCAGCTCAAATGCCTTAAGCTCTGCCAAGGATTTATTCACGACAGGCAGATCGAGATGAGAATCTACTGAAGTATCGCCGTGTCCTGGAAAATGCTTGACGACTGCAGCCACTTGCTTAGATTGAATGGCTTTCATCGTTTCTAGGCCATGTGTAATGACTGTTTCTGCGTTGGTCCCGTAGGATCGATTGCCGATGACAGGATTTTTTGGGTTGCTGTTAATATCTAATACAGGCGCAAAATCCATGTTAAATCCGATGGAGCGAACTTCTTCACCAAGTGCTTGTCCAATTTGAAAAGTGTAATCGGTATTGCCAGCTTTACCAACCTCAGCGGGGGGAGGAAGCTTAATGTACTCTTCGGGCATACGATTCACTTTTCCACCCTCCTGATCGACACTTAACCATAGAGGTGTTAGGTTTTTTTGATTGGTTTCTTTTAGCTGATTAAGCAGTTTTAATATTTGTGCTGCATCGTTCATATTGTCCTTATACAAAATAAATCCGCCAACCCGGTATTTTTCAATCAGCTCTTTTGCCTGCTTATCCATTGAAGTACCTTCAAGGCCTACGATGACCATTTGGCCGATTTTCTCGTCTAAAGTCATGTTGGCGATTTTTTGTTTGAGCGGATCATTTTGTTCCGCTGGCTTGTCAGTCGATTTGTCAGTCGGTTTCGGGCTAGGCATAATCGTTGGCTGGTCACTTGGACTTATTGTTGGTGATGGAGATGTTGAAGTGTTACCCGTACTGCAACTTGAACAAATGATTAAAAGGGTTAGTAGTGTAACTGCTTTTTTTATCATCATAAATTCCTCCCTCGTTGCATGATCACCTTTATTGGCACGACTTATGCCTGCTGACAATTTGAATATTGCTCATTTTCCCATCATAAGCTGTATAGGTTATGAAAGCTACTACACATATTTTAAAGTCGAGGAGGACTATGATGGAGGATCATCCCCAAGATCCAAATAGCGGCTCAGTTATCCCTCAGCCCATTCGAGCAAGTGATGGAACGGGAAATATAGACCAAGGTCCGCGTGATATTATGCGTGATATTGAAAACCCGAACATGCTCGTCCCTCCCGTTACCGATTCGGGTTTGCTTCCTAATTTGAAATTTTCATTCTCGGATACACATATGCAATTAAACAAAGGCGGCTGGTCACGCGAGGTAACCGTTCGAGACTTACCGATCGCAACAACTCTCGCGGCAGTCAATATGAGTCTCACAGCAGGCGGCGTTCGAGAGATGCACTGGCATCAGCAAGCCGAATGGGCTTATATGCTGCTTGGTAAAGCACGAATTACTTCAGTTGATCAAGCTGGACGCAATATGATCGCTGACATCAGTGAAGGAGATCTTTGGTATTTTCCGGCAGGCATCCCTCATTCCATTCAAGGGCTTGAGGGAGGCTGCGAATTTTTGCTTGTTTTTGACGATGGCACCTTCTCTGATCTGAATACATTATCCATATCCGATTGGTTTGCACATACGCCAAAAGACGTGTTGTCTGCAAATTTTAGCGTTCCCGAAAGCGCTTTTCAACATATTCCTTCCGATCAGGTTTATATTTATCAGGATAAGGTGCCAGGGTCAATTGAAAGCCAAAAGGTGCAATCTCCATATGGTGAGGTTCCCTCTCCATTTACACATCGCTTGTTGGCGCAGCCACCACTTAAAACTTCTGGCGGAAGCGTGCGGATCGTGGATTCCTCGAACTTTCCCATCTCGAAAACGATTGCTGCCGCCCTCGTAGAGATACTGCCGGGAGGAATGCGTGAGCTTCACTGGCATCCAAACAACGATGAGTGGCAATATTATCTTGCTGGACAGGGCCGTATGACCGTGTTTGCTGGAAACGGTGTCGCTCGAACCTTTGATTATCGTGCTGGTGACGTTGGATACGTACCATTTGCTTATGGACATTATATCCAAAATACGGGCAGCCAATCACTTTGGTTTTTGGAGATGTTCAAAAGTGATCGCTTTGTTGATGTGTCATTGAACCAGTGGATGGCGCTAACTCCGTGTGAACTGGTTGAAAGTAATTTGCATGTCGGTCCGGAGCTGATGGATGCCCTGCGCAAAGAGAAATGGCCTGTTGTAAAATATCCGAACTTCTCCTATAAACCGAAGTAAGCAGATATGATGATAATGAAGATTTTCTAAAAAGTGATTTCAAGCTTTTTGGGGAATCTTCTTAATTTTGTGGACAGGTTCTCTTCTAAAACAGCAATGTGGTAAAGTATAGCTATGATGATAGATAGGAATAGTACAAATTTTATATAAGAACACAAACATAGGAGAACGATGATGCTGAAATATAATATTTGTTTTATTAAACGCGCTAATGAAATATTGTTGCTTAATCGAGAGAAATCCAGCTGGATGGGCTGCTGGAATGGGATTGGCGGCAAGCTCGAAGCGCAGGAGTCTCCTAGGGAAGCAATGATTAGAGAGCTTGAAGAAGAAACGGGTATTCGTCATTACGATTTGCATTTTAAAGGATTAGTTACCTGGTCTGGCGATAATTTTGATTTTGGCGGCATGTATGCGTATATAGCAGAAGTGCCGGCTTCCTTTGAATATGCGACACCTAAGAAAACAGATGAAGGGATTTTGGATTGGAAAACATTCGAATGGATTATGGATAAAAACAATGTCGGCATCGTGTCCAATATTCCAATCACACTGCCTATGATGCTGAATGAAGCCCATAGTTACGATCATCATTGCGTCTATAAAAACGAGAATTTAAACGATATTAAACATAAAGAGATTTCTTCCAGCATCGAATCAGATACTTCTAGTAGAGAGCTATATTTAAGCGGTTACGCGATTAAACAAGAATCGCATAGATAATGAATGTACAGTAGAGAGGATGAGTCGATTGATTAAAGCGTTGGTCTTTGATTTTGACGGTCTTATTATTGATACGGAAACGCCATCCTATTATGCTTTTCGTCAAGTTTATGAGGAGTATGGAGTAGAGCTGCCTGTGACGCTGTATGCCAAATGTGTAGGGACGTCGCTGGATCAATTTAACCCTTATACTTATATTGCCGATTGTGTAACTGAAACGATAGATTTAGCAGCTGTTAAAGCAAAATTTAAAGAAGTCTATGCAGAGCTTCTTAAGTCAGCTGATATTCGCCCAGGCGTGATTGACTATTTGAATGAGGCGAAGCGTATGAATCTCAAAGTTGGTCTCGCATCCAGCTCTCAGCTTTCTTGGATAAAGCCATATTTGGTTAAACATCAATTGGATCATTATTTTGACAGCTTCAGTACAGCTGATGAGGTCGAACGGGTCAAACCTGATCCGGAGCTGTATTTGCTGGCGCTGCAGAAGCTTGGAGTTGAAGCGAGTGAAGCGATTTCATTTGAGGATTCTCTAAACGGGTTTTTAGCAGCTAAAGCAGCGGGACTACATACTGTGATCGTTCCAAACGAGCTGACGAAGGATTTTGCTTTTATGGATTATGATTTACTGATTCCTTCAATGGCAGATAGAAGCTTGTCTGAGCTTATTGAAACGAGAGAATTAAAGGCACCACGTATAGGGGAGAAGCGTTAAGTAATAAAACCATCAAGATTTCACAGCATTGTTGATTTACATAGAGGATTAGGTTATTTTTCATATAGAGAATATTCATACTTACAACATACAGAATTGAGGAATGAAAATTGAAATTTAGACCTTGTATCGATTTGCATGACGGTAAAGTGAAACAAATTGTCGGTGAAACTTTGAATGCCGAAATCATAGAAAACTTTGTATCCAAACAAGATTCAGCTTATTATGCAGAATTGTTCAAGAAAGACGCGCTTACGGGCGGTCACGTGATTATGCTCGGCGGCGGAAACGAGGAAGCGGCAGTTCGGGCTCTTGCGGCATATCCTGGCGGCTTGCAAATTGGCGGTGGTATTACTGCGGATAACGCTGCTTTTTATTTGGAGAAGGGCGCTTCGCATATTATTGTGACCTCATATATTTTTAAAGATGGTCAGCTGAATGAGGATCATCTTGCGAAGATCGTCGCTGAAGTGGGGAAGGACCGTTTAGTAATCGATCTAAGCTGCAAGGAGAAGGACGGGCAATGGTTTGTTGTGACGAATCAATGGAAGCAATTCAGCGAGTTCGTTGTTAACCAACAAAACATCTCATTCATTGAGCAATATTGCAATGAGTTTCTTGTTCATGCTGTTGATGTGGAAGGCAAGCAGAGCGGCATTCAGCAAAGCCTCGTTCGTTCATTAGCTGATTGGGTAACGATTCCGACAACCTATGCCGGCGGGGCAAGGTCGATTGCGGATATGGATCAATTTAATGAGCTTTCAAATGGCAAGCTGGATATTACAATCGGCAGTGCGCTTGATATTTTTGGCGGGCAATTATCCTATGAGGAAGTTGTTGCCTACAGTAACAAGGCTTAGAGAGAAAACAGCAACGAAGCTGGCTAACTGAGACTTCGTTTCCTAGGTGGTGTTAAGGATGGATGTGGAAGAATATTATTGCAGGTTAAGAAACACTTTTCCAGCAAACCCAGAACGCGAGCCTATTTTTTTATCCATGGAACGGATCTGCGACATATTGTCTTGTACACGCAGAAATGTACAAATACTTTTGACAAAAATGATGGAAAAGAGCTATATCGAATGGTTGCCCGGTCGTGGCCGCGGCAATCTCTCGCAAATCGTATTTCTTGTTTCATACCGTGATATCGTTCTCGGCAAAGCGAAGGGGCTAGTCGAGAGAGGGAAGATCAACGAGGCTTGGAGCATGCTTGAGATGCTTCAGGATCCAGCTGTGAAATCCGAAATTATGACATGGTTGTCTGAATTATTTGGCGTGAAGAGGGATATGGAGGAGAAGGATGTACTGAGATTTCCCTTTTATCGTCCTCTCTTGCGCTTAGATCCTGCTTTCGTCTGTCGCCGCATGGAGACGCACTGGATAGAGCAGGTTTTTAATACATTGGTCAGATATTCAAATCAGGATGGTAAATTCCACCCTCAGCTCGCTCATTACTGGGAAAGCAACGTGATGAAAACGAGCTGGACGTTTTTTTTGCGCAAGGGCGTTCGTTTTCACAATGATAAGATAATGACCTCGCGAGATGTCGCATTTACTTTTCAAAGACTGCTCACAAGCTCGCCTGCGGAGTGGTTAACGTCCAAGATTAAGGAAATAAGAGAAACGAGCAAGTACAGCATTACCTTTGAGCTAAATGAGCCTAATGCGCTGTTTCTTCATTTCCTTTGTACGGAACGTTATTCGATTGTACCTGAAATGCTCGATGGTACTGGTTCTGATGAGCAGTTTGCCATCATGCCTATTGGGACTGGGCCGTTCAAGATTACCAAAAACAATGAGTCTATGCTCGTTGCAGAAGCCAATGAGTTTTATTTGGAAGGTTGTCCTCATCTGGATCGCATTGAAATGTGGGTGTGGCCAAATTATGAGGAAAATCAAGAGCAGCTGCAGTCAGACGGTGAAGATCAACTGGTTTATTTTGAAGCGCAAATCAAGGAGAGTTTAAGACCAGCGCTGGCACAATTGGAGAAAGGCAGCACTTTTATTACCATCAATACAGCGAAAAAAGGCATCACGCAGCAAATGAAGTTCCGCCAGGCTTTGCACTACGGAATAGATCGGCAGCAAATGATCCACGAATTAGGCGGCATTAGGCACCAGCCTTCAACCGGCTTTAATTTAGAGGATACGGATAAGGCTTTCTATAACGATTATGATACGCAACTAGCGGCAACATTGCTTGAAGAGTCAGGATATAAGGGCGAGACCATTACGTTATATACTTATGAAATGCCTGCGAATGATCAAACTTCGAAATGGCTGCAAAGGGTTTACAAGCATTTAGGCATTTCACTGGAAATCGTAAAGCTTTCGCTCGAAGAGCTTGCTAATCCCGAAATCATAATGAAAGCGGATATGATCCTTAGTGGGGAAGTACTCGGAGAGCAGCCTGATATTTCGCTTATTGAGATGTATATGTCAAAGAACAGTTTTATTACGAACCATCTGGGTGCGGTTGACAAGATGAATATCAATCAACAAATTTCAAATTGTTTGCGGTATGAGAATTCAGATATTAGAATGGGTTATTTGATAAGCATACAAGAGGAGCTCAAACGAAATTTCAGCTTATTGTTCTTATATCATAGCCTGCAGATTGTAGGACATCATCAAACGCTGCAAGGAATTTCGTTAAACGCATGGGGTAAAATCGATTATAAAAACGTCTGGTTAAGAAATACGTGATGATTAGCTCGTTTTTATTTGGATTTGCGAGGTGAGATTATGAATGAGCAGGAGCTCATCGACAACATTATCAAAGGTATAGACATACTTCGTGGCAGCAGTCGAATATCAAAAATAAATAAAGGTTATATTTACAATTGGATTGGAAGCGGGACAAGAGCTTGCTAAGATGCATAAGTGGCATGCTCCTGCTTCAGTCTTGTCATGGCATGACCGTAAGCTTGCAAAGCATAAAAGCTATATCGAGCAATATATGGCTAGTGGGGCTCGAATGAAAGACGATGCGCAGATTCTATCCTTTATTGAACAAAATCTGCATCTGATGAAGGATCGGCCTAACGTTTTTCAGCACGATGATTTTCATGTGGGCAATTTAATTGTAAAAGAAGGCAGATTAGCCGGCGTCATTGATTTTAATCGATGGGACTGGGGAGATCCGGTACATGAATTTCTGAAGGCCGGGATGTTCAGCAGTGAAATCAGCATTCCATTTACGATGGGTACGATTAAAGGATATCATGGCGAACTAGAGCCTGATGAGAAGTTCTGGACCTTATATTCTCTTTATCTTGCGATGACGATTATCTCCTCAATCGTTTGGATATTGAAGGTGCGGCCAGTTGAGCTGCCTATTATGGTTGAGAAGCTGGAGCGGGTATTAGAGGATCATCATTATTTTGACAGCATAGTTCCACGATGGTATTTGGAGGTTCAAGAATATGAGACCGGATCATTATAAGCTTATGTACGAATTTGTAAAATGGGCAGGCGGACATTCGCATATTACTGGAATTGCGTTGGTTGGGCCTTGTGCGGACGATGAGAGTGAAGAGGATTCGAATTTAAGCTTTCTTCTCGTTACCGATAAGAAGCAAAAAACAGTAGATGCCATTTTATATCAGTTCCAATACGAGGCTATAGAGCAAGCGACGAAAGAGGAATATGTTTTGCTAACCTCTCTAAAAATAGAATATGCAAGTGGAATCGAAGCTGACTTTGGTGTTGCAGATACCGAGTGGCTGCATAGACCTTTGGAGCAGGGATTGGGTGACTTGTTAGTGCAAGGCTTCAAAGTCATTTGGGAACAAGAAGAAATGTTCGATGATATTTTAAGAGCGATTGCTAGACATGCTGTTGAACTAGAGAATGGGGCTCTTTAATATAAAGCAGGCTGTACCTAATGGTCAAAAACCTTTAGATCCAGCCTGCTTTTTTATTAAGAACGAAATGTGAAAGAAACCAGCTCTGCTGTTAGTACATATTTGGTTTCTAACGCAGTTGTCGTAATGGTCAAAAAGTTAGCGTTAAATGCCATCAACTGGCCTTCTTCATTTCCTGTTGAGGTCGTTATATAAATAATGCTGCCAATATGGCGCTTGAGTAAACTATAAATAGCAGTACCTGGAAGAATCTGATTTCCATTTGAAATAATAGACATCGCAAGCCTACTCTCCTTAGAATCTTGTTTATGAAACTGCTGGATTCTCGTGGACATAAATAATGTTTGCATAAAAGATTCGCAGCTCGTAAAGAAAACTATCTTGATCGAAGGAAACGAGTATAAAGTCGTTACCTACCTGATCGAGTCTTCCGATTACAGCAAGCTGACCAAAGCCATTCGTCATGACAAACACTTCTTTGCCGAGTAAAGCGATCAAATCGCCCGAAAGCGTTGTTGACATGAGCACAAACCTCTTCTCATAGGGAGTTATGAAATTGTTTCAATGTTCGTGATGAAGGAAAACGGGATAAACATCAAAGTACCTGAGACCGTGTTTAATTGGACAAGTGTTGATTGTACGCTGATTACTGTTCCAGTGAACCCGGTCGGCTGTCCCGGTGTCATGACATTAATGAGAGTACCAACAATAAGGTAGCCGTTAAGCAATGTAATGAGCTCTGTAAAGTCAAACCCGCTTGACGGTCCCGGGGGACCCTGAACGCCTTGAAGACCTTGAAGACCCTGAAGACCCTGAAGGCCCTGCGGTCCTAATGGACCGGGGACGCCTTGTGGCCCTTGAATGCCTTGAGGACCAACAACTCCAGCCGCTCCTTGTGCTCCTGCTGCACCTTGAGGACCTGTAAGGCCGGTTGGACCGGCAGGGCCTTGCAAACCTCTTTGCCCACTTGGACATACCTTTTTCTGTACTTTAAGGTGGCAGCGATCGCTCTTTCTTTTTTTGTGTTTCCGCACAACTTTAGGTTTACATTCCGTATTGCTCAGACTGCCATTGCTATTATGATGTAAGTGCAGCTTGCCATGAATAACGACATTTCTCTTTTTACTCACTATTTTTTTCCGTTTCTTGCTCACAGTCTGAAGCTGCACTGTGGGTGATTTTGCAGAAGCTATCAAAATATAATCCCTCCTATAAAGCTATTGCTCCTATATATGTATTTGTTTTTGGAAGAAAAGGGACTAGGGATTATCCCAATTATGCTAGTGAAGAGGATAGATAGGCGTATTTTCATAGTTTTCAAAAATGATTTGAATGGTAAAGGGATTATAAAAACAATCTACCTTATAATCAACTTAAGATGTATAATCATGGGAATCAATAAGCAAAGGAGAGAGGAATAGTTATGATACATTATCAGAACGATAAAAATTTGTCTGCGCAAGACTTGTCGCAAGTATTTGCGAGCTCTGGGATTAAAAGACCCTATCAAGATTTAGAACGCTTGCAAAAAATGATCGAACATGCAGATATCATTATTAGTGCATGGGACGGCAATAAACTGGTCGGAATAGCGCGGGCGATTACAGACTATTCCTATTGCTGCTATCTGTCTGATTTGGCAATTGATCATGACTACCAAAGATTAGGCATCGGCAAGGAGCTGGTAGAGCGACTTAGGCAAACACTTGGTGCGCAAGTGTCACTTGTCTTGTTGTCTGCGCCTTCAGCTGTCGACTATTACCCGAGAATTGGATTTACCTCTACGGATAAAGGCTTTGTTATAGCAAGAGAACGTTAAGTTTATTTAGAAACGTAGAGAGGGGGAAAGTCAGTGATCGAGTCGAAAATCGCTATAAATCAAGATGTTCATATTCATTACTTAGATTCAAAACCAGATGCAGACCAAAAATTAACCCCATTAATCATATGCCCAGGGTTATCGGAAACAGCTGAAGAATATGAGGATTTATTGTTATATTTATTGCCTCGAAGAGCAATCGTTCTCTCGTTCCGCGGGAGAGGACAAAGCGATACGCCGTTTAGTCAATACGATCTAAAAGATCACATAGCAGATCTTTCAGCTGTTGTTGAAGCTGCAGCCGTGGATCGCTTTCATCTGATGGGATACTCTCGCGGTGTATCTTATGCTCTTGGTTATGCTCAAACGAACGAGCATCACTTAGAATCACTTATTTTAGAAGATTATCCTGCAGAGCATAAACAAATGTCGGCTGAATGGCGGCACGATTATATTTTTAATTATTTGAAGCCGTTGAAGCGGGAAGAGAAAATAAGAGAACAAGCGGTTATCGGAATTGAGCGGGACTCTTCACAGCTGCAGCTGGATGTGAAGCTTAAGCTGCCTGTTCTTGTTATGAGAGGGATGCTAGAGGGCTCTCTGCTTAGCGATGCGGAACTAACTCATTACAAGCAGTTGTTCAGCAATATAACGGTTAAAGAGTTTTTTGAGTCTGCTCATAATATTCGCGGTACCGAAAGGGTAGAGCTCTATCAAACAATCGAGCAGTTTATCAAGCATCGTTAGAAAAAGTAGTACGGATGCGGTTCAACTTGAAAACCCAGTTGACAATGAAAATGATAATTGTTATCATTAGGTGACTTTTGAGGTGAAACTATTGTTACCTCACAGCCATATATCGTCTTACAGGGGGAACTATCGTGATTAACCGCAACAAGAGATTTGTACTTGTATTTATGAGTTTGATTGTCCTATCCATTTGTCTAGCAGCTTGCGGAGGTAATAAAACAAATAATACACCTGCTGCTACAGTGGCTCCAACAGATGCGCCAAAAGAAAGAAAACTAACAGATGCATTAGGTAACGAGGTTACCATTCCAGCTAATCCTCAGCGCGTCATCGCTTCTTATTTAGAAGATCACTTAGTAGCTATAGGCATTAAGCCAGTTGCTCAGTGGTCCGTTCCTAACGGTATTCAAGATTACTTGCATGATTCGCTTGCTGACGTTCCAACTATACCGTATGATCTTCCATTCGAAGCCGTAACAAGCTTTGAACCAGACCTTATTCTTATGGCATATGATGCGAATGTGGAGGGCGATAAATTTGCGCAATACTCCAAAATTGCTCCAACCTTCACCATTGGCGATAAATTGATTGCTGACTGGCGTGCTACTTTGCTGAAAGTCGGAGAGGTTTTTGGAAAGAGTGCAGAAGCGCAAAAAGCTTTGGATGAGTATGATGCAAAAGCGAAAGCTGCTAAAGAAAAACTGCAAAGCGCAATCCCAGGAGAATCAGCTGCAGCTCTTTGGTTTGTACAAGGCAACTTTTATATCGTAAGTGAAAAGCTATCGAGTGGTGATCTTCTTTACAATCAATTAGGTTTGACTGTTCCAGAGGTTGTAAAAGAAGTTTCTGCAACAGGAACGGGCAACTGGAACGCCATTTCGCTAGAAAAACTAGCTGAACTTGATGCCGACCATTTGTTCCTCATTAACAGCGGCACAGATGCGGATTCCCAAGCATTAAGCGATCCAATCTGGAAAAACATCCCTGCTGTGAAAAACGGTAAAATTTATGAGTACCCAAGCACATCAAGCTGGTTGTACGCAGGTACGATTGCTTATTCACAAGTCATTGATGATGTATTGGAAAGCATTGTGAAATAATAGCAGTAGAGTTGAACAAAGGGCTGTACCTCCGTGCGAATTGTGCATTGGGGTACAGTCCTTTTCTCTGTGGCAAGCCTTCCGTACCTTTTGAAATCCATGTATAATCATGGAAGATAGGACACTGGACAAGGAGTTGTATAATGATGACTTTTCATATGAAATCAACCGTACCGATTCTTCGCATTTTTGATGAGGCGAAAGCACGAGACTTTTATTTCAATTTCTTGGAATTTATATGCGATTGGGAGCATCGTTTTGAGCCAGACTTGCCGCTCTATATGCAAATCTCTAATGGCGATTGTGTCATCCATTTATCGGAGCATTATGGCGATAGTACGCCTGGTTCAGCAATCCGCATTGAAGTAGACAATGCCAAGGCGCTTCAAGAGCATTTGTTAGCCAAAAAATATAATTTCGCTAGACCTGGCTTTGATGAAGAATGGAATCAAGTGAGCATTACAGATCCATTTGGAAATCGTCTGCACTTTTATTCTGCTAAGTCTGAGGAAATTAGTTAGATACGGTTGAATTAGAGACATGTGAAGGGGCTGAAATATTGGATCAATTGATTTTAAATATGGCTAGAGAGGTTGCTATTGCTGCTGCTTATGAAGCGGGCCGGCTAACACGTGAGAAGTTTGGAACATTGGATCATTATGAAGAGAAAGGCGACCATGGCGATATCGTTACGGAAGTCGATTATTTGGCAGAGAGCATCATACTAAATAAAATTAGAAGCGTATTCCCCGATCATCGCATTCGCTCAGAGGAATATGGCGAGAATGATCTGACTAGCGAATGGTTGTGGTTGGTCGATCCCCTTGATGGAACTAATAATTTTGCGGTTGGATTGCCGTTGTTCGGCATCTCGATCACGCTCTCTTATAACTTTAAACCGGTGTTGGCGGTCATTTATGAGCCGATGACAGATCGTTTGTACGTGGCAAGCTCAGGCGAAGGCACCTTATGCAATGCTAGGCCAATACATATGAAACAACCAAAGGCTTTTGCAAAAGCGAGAGTTGGCTGGATACAAGGTCATGCGGTGCAAAATGAACAGCGTGCCGTAACGCTTAGGCATTACATAGACGTTAACACGAAGCGGATGATGCGGCTGTGGGCGCCAACGCTGCAATGGACGATGCTTGCCAGAGGGGATTTGGATGCAATCATCGTTTACAACTCGGAGGGCGAGGATCTATATTCAGGTATTGTAATGGTTCAGGAAGCGGGCGGCGTTGTCATTGATTACGATGGCAATCCTTTTAAAGGCGTAAATGAAGAGCCTTATTTAATTGCATGTCACCCTGATCACCAGACGTATTTTATGAACCTTGTTAAACAAGGACTGTCAACGTAAGAAAAGGATGGAAATCGCTTTATTCGTATAAAATAAGGAAACAGTTTTTGGGTAGTGATCGACCCGCTAAGGAGAGACAACATGGTAGAAGCACTCATAGGAAGCTTTATTTCTGCAATGGCTACCGTGCTAGGCGCGGTTCCGCTGCTCTTCGTCAAAAGTCTTTCGGAAAAATGGAAGGACATATTGATTGCTTTTACAGCTGGAATCATGGTTTCTGCGTCTACCTTTGGCTTGCTGCCGCAAGCTCTCAAGGAATCTGGGCTAATCCCACTGACGTTAGGACTTTTAATTGGCGTGATTGCGCTTGACCTCATTGAAAAAAATCTACCCCATATCGATATTGAGCAAAAAAGAGGGATCTCATCCTTTGACAGCAAGTCTCTGCTCGTCATATTTGCATTAATCATCCATAACATTCCGGAGGGCTTAAGCACCGGCTTTAGTTATGCAAGTACGAATGGCGGACTTGGACCAATGGTAGCTATTGCAATCGGGGCTCAGAACATGCCGGAAGGGCTCGTCCTTGCCATCTTCCTTATTCATTCCAAGGTGAGCAAGCTGAAGCTTATGCTAATCGTAACCTTGACGGGTCTAATGGAGGTTGTCTCTGCGATAGTCGGTTATTTTGCGGCAAGCTATGTGGCTGGGCTTATTGGCTATGGACTTGCGTTTGCATCTGGTGCTATGTTGTTCATCGTCTATAAGGAGCTAATTCCTGAGACACATGGACATGGTTATGAACGTTCTGCAACCTATTCCTTTATCATAGGGCTGCTTGTGATGGTGTATATTAGTCATTTCTTTGGTTAATCATTCCAAAATCAAGATGTAATTTTGACGGGAAGCACAAACTTTATATTTTAATTGGTTTTTCAATCTTTATTCGTTTACAATGAACGATAGAAAAGGGAGGTATCATAATATGTCGAAGATAAACAGGATGTTGCTTGACGTTGATACAGGCATTGATGATGCTTTAGCTATCTTATATGCACTGCTTTCACCAGAGATTAAGGTAGAGGGTATTACGACGGGATTTGGGAATATCGACGTTGAACAAGCTACGGAAAATACGCTGCGTGTCATTCAAGTTGCAAATTGCGGTTATGAGGTTCCCGTTGCGAAGGGTGCATCAGGTCCGCTCAAGCGTGTGTTCCCAGGCGCTGTCGCTCATATTCATGGACATAATGGCATCGGCGATGCAGAATTGCCGCCAACTCATCAGAAGCCTCTGGAGGGTATATCTGCTGCGGAATTCATCGTTCAGAAAGTGAATGAGAGCCCAGGAGAGCTTATTCTTGTAACTGTAGGCAGACAAACGAATCTAGCTCTCGCTCTACAGCTAGATCCTTCCATTGTAACGAAATTCAAAAAGGTCGTTATTATGGGTGGAACAGTATTCGCACCAGGCAACATTACACCCGTGAGCGAAGCAAATCTGTACGGTGATCCAGAGGCAGCAGCGCTAGTATTCGAATCAGAGCTTCCAATTACAATTGTCGGCTTGGATGTAACACAGAAGACTCGTCTTACAAAAACACATATGGAGCAATTATCACGCGAGATTGCTGATGATAAACATGAAATCCTTGATTTCCTAAATGTCGCTTTAGAGCGTTATTTTGAATTTTATGCATTTTCCAATCACTTTGACGGCGAATGCGCAATGCATGATCCGTTAGCTGTTATTGTAGCTATTAATCCTTCTCTCGTGAAAATAGAAACGATGAATGCGGTTATTGACTGCGGTGAAGGTTTAACGGCAGGGATGATCATTACGGATCGCAGAGTACGTTCGGTTGTAGGCCGTCCTGTTGATTTCTGTTTGGAAGTTGAGCAGGAGAGAGCGATCTCCCAGCTATTATCCGTATTTAAAAAAGGGGAATAATCATCAATGGAGCAGAGGCATTCACGCGAGTCCAGATGTTACAAAACGGCAAGAGTATTTCCGCCGGACGTCAACAATCACAATACATTGTTTGGCGGGAAACTAATGGCTTACATCGACGATATTGCTTCGATTGCAGCAACCAAGCATTGCCGGCGTTCAGTCGTGACCGCCTCCACAGACTCTGTTGATTTTTTGCATCCCATCAGGCCTTCAGATTCGGTATGCTTAGAAGCATTCGTAACGTGGACAGGCCGAACCTCAGTAGAGGTTTTTGTGAAGGTAATCAAAGAGGATTTATTAAGCGGCGAACGTAAAATTGCAGCAACCTCTTTTTTAACCTTTGTTGCACTGGATGAGAATCGGAAGCCCGTTCCTGTACCAATCGTTGTACCGGAATCGGAAGAGGAAATAAAATTGTTCGAGACAGCTGAGCACCGAGCGGACATGCGCAAGGTGAGAAGAGATGAAAGCAAAAAGTTTGCTGGATTTTTGACGGTTACTTATCCTTGGGATTAACTTTTGATTTCTCAAAAGACTGCGTCAGCATAAAAATTGCTGTCGTGGTCTTTTTTTTTTGATGAAATTGCTGTTTTTTGTGGGGAATGAGAGAAAATGCAGCGTATTTGTATCGATTTATGTATAAAAATGATCCGAAATACGGGTGCGGAACAAATGTTCTCATATGATTTAGCCTAATTAGATGATATTTTTCATCATCTTGGGCAAAATTGACTTAAATGCCGACCTGATAGGAGATATTGAATTAAAAATTGGGTGAATTGACTAAAATTAATGGTTTTTATCCCCAATATGCTCATTTTGCTGATAGGGAACACTTGTTCCCTTTTATATTTTAGCGCTCAGATAGTAAAGGCAGCTCTTTTTATCGGAGCTGCCTAAACATTAGATTAGCAGCTTTTGTCCTTTTTCTTCGGTATTGCTTCGTCGTTTCTGCTTTG
Organism: Paenibacillus sp. 01T431; assembly: GCF_056398625.1. NCBI lineage: Bacteria > Bacillati > Bacillota > Bacilli > Caryophanales > Paenibacillaceae > Paenibacillus > Paenibacillus sp. 01T431. The sequence goes on along the minus strand of NZ_JBFTPT010000006.1, from coordinate 26,102 downwards.
CTTATCACCAAATTGATCGAGCCTGGATGGACTTGAAGCTGGTCCATCATTATCAGGTTTATTGTTTCTTCCTGTCAATGTCATCACCTCCAGCATTATAGGGTGAGCAAGATCTGTCCATTTCATACCCACAAAAAATCGGTGAATTGGAGCCTGTTTGTCCAGTTAGACGTAGTAGTGTATGTACAACATTTTTTCAGTCTAATTATTCAGAGTATGGAGAGTGCTGCAGGATGAATTTTACTTTCATTTTTACACGTGCATTTTTGTTAAGTTTATTGGGTGCAATCGGGTTCATATGGATATCCATTTGGATTGGCGATCAGCGAATTGCAAATTTTGATCAGAGCATCATCAGTAAAATTCAAGGAGCGGAATCTGATACTCTTACAGCGATAATGAAGTTTTTTTCGTTTATTGGATCAGGAGTTATGGTTTCTATTTTAGCCATCATCATGTTAGTCGTATTAGCAAAATTGCAATATAGAAGAGAACTGTACTTCTTTGCAGGAATCTTAATTGGATCAACCATTTTAAATAGTGTGCTAAAATTGAGTTTTCAACGTGTCAGGCCAACGATTTACCGCATTATTGAAGAAAATGGCTATAGTTTTCCGAGTGGACATTCCATGGCCGCTTTCACTTTTTACGGGATTATCATTTTTCTATTATGGAAGCATATTCCGAAGGCGTATTGGCGTGTCATTTTGATCTTAGTTGGTTCAGTTATGATACTGGGGATAGGAATTAGCCGGATTTATTTAGGGGTCCATTTTCCAAGTGATATTGTAGGTGGATATTTGGCTAGTGGGACATGGCTTGCTGTATCGATCGGTTTGTATCAGTATGTGCTCGATAGAAGAAATCGGAAATTGAAAAGTTAACTGGGCTGGGACTTTATCAAGCTTCATTAAATGAATATGAACGATTAGAACAATGGGTTTGACAAAATCATCCTAATTCATAATTAAAGATCGGAAGAGAGTGTCTCTTTCCGGTCATTTTTTTGTAAAGTGTAGAGACTATTTGGTATAGTTGTCGTTAATGACGAAGCACTGAGGAGTAAATATGAATTGTATTGCTATCCAGCATTATTATAAAGTGAAGAGAGAAATCACAAGTGTAGAACAAAAAACAGTAGTGGATGAACGTGTTATGTATTTATACAAAGAGAAAATTGTTACTAAGTACCATGAATTTCCGATAACGGAAGTATTCGATTTATCGTATAAACCAATTGGCGGGGATGGCGGTATTTTCTATTTGCACACGCTGCAGGGTGTTTTCTCGTATATGCTATCCACAGATCCAGCGTCTTTTATAGAAGCGTTTAAGGATTTAAGCAGCTCTTCTCCAAAAGAATGATTCATGTTGAAAATAAACCAAATAGCGTTGTAGCTCTTGATGAGACCGCCCTTGATTAAAGGCGGTCTTTCCATGTTTAGACAGGTATCCATTTTGCCGAATATGAAGAAGGACGAGCCTAACTGCTGTAATCTTAGCTGTAATCTTAATGGAAGCTTAATTGTTGGCTCCAATAACGAATAAGAGTTAAGGTCTAGTTAAAGCTGAGTTACACAAGATCTAAGAGTGGTTTGTTAGAATGAGGAAGACAAAAGCAAAGCTATATAAATAAGCAGGTGATTTATCGGAATTCAACTGAATTGGTTAAAACAAAGAATGTAGAATAAGGGGAGAAAATGAATGATGAAAAAAATACTTAGATTTTTACTTAAAGCTGTAATTGTCATTATTATAGCTATTGTAGTTTTTCTAGCCGTCGTTTTTATCGTTAATATCATCAGCAATAAAACGGACAAAGATAAAATCGTATCTTATGGTCAGCTTGTACCTGTAGACGGGAAAAATATGAATGTTTTGATTCAAGGCGATGGCAAAGAAACGGTTGTGCTGCTGCCTGGTTACGGAACAGGAGCGCCAGCGCTTGATTTCAAACCACTAATTGATGAGTTGGCACCATTTTACAAAGTAGTCGTGATTGAGCCATTTGGGTATGGCTTAAGTGATGTTACAGAAAAAGAACGTACTACTGAAAATATAGTGAAAGAAATTCATGAAGCGCTGCAACAGCTAAATATTAACCGCTACACGTTAATGGGCCACTCTATAGCTGGTATTTACGGTCTAGATTATGTGAACAAATATGAGAATGAAGTTACAGCATTTGTTGGGATAGACAGCAGTGTTCCAACACAAGGCGGTTTGGATGAACCATTTCCATCAGATGTTTATAAAATACTCAAAAAGACTGGTTTCTTGCGATTGTTATCGAAACTAACCGACGATCAGCTTATTGCACCAGAAGTTAATGATGAAATGAGAGAACAGATTAGAATAATCTCTCTCAAAAATATGATGAATCCCAATATCATTAGTGAAGGGGAAAATTTCAAGCCTAATTTTGCCGCTGTTGAGAATTCGAAATTCCCGAAAGAGCTTCCTGTTATTTTCTTTTTAGAAGCGAATAATACGGATGTTGAAGGCTGGGAACAATTGCATGAAGAACAGATAAAAGATCTAGTTCATGGAAAATTGATGACATTTGAAGGCACGCATTATCTACACCATACAAGGTCCAAAGAAATCGTGGAAAACTATAGGAGCTTTATGGAGGATGTAAATAAAGGCCAGTAGAAAGTTCTGGCCATATACAATTGAATATAAAGCAGGCGCTCCTGGACTACTGCCGGGAGCGCCTTTTTTCGTGTTAAGTATGATAATACATAGAAGTAACCCCGATTTTGTTTCCTTAAGCTTGGATTTGAAAACCCTGAAATCATCATCTACCTTTCTATACAAGAGTGAACAGCCGGAATGAGAGAAGTAGGGAAATAAACTGACAGTGTGATCCTTCCGGAGCTTATGCTTTTAGAAAGGGTTGGGATAATCAGCAGCTTGGAAGAAGGGAGAAATAGAAATGAAGTATTGGGCTTTGTGATATAATATGGTAAAATCTTCAACTCCATAAACGCAGAGACGATCCCACATGTAGCGTCATCTTTCAGAAAAATTATCTCTCAATAACCGTTGTTTCCGGAGTTCCTGGATTTGAAGACATCCAAGAGGAGGAAAACAGAGCTCAGCCCTAACGGCAAATATCAGAAGCTTGTTCTGCAATTCGCTGCAATCGGCAAGGAAGTAGAGTCTCTTGAAATTAGGGATAATGATAAGAATGTGCTCCTTAAAAAAGTAGAGAATATTTCGCCTAATAGTGATCTCCAGACGATTGAGGTAGATATTTCTGGAGTAAAGAATATCGCAATAAATGTGACACAAGCTGTTGACGGTGGGTTCATTATTCCGCTAGATATTTCAATTTACAAGTAAGATTAAGCAGAAAAGCCCACAATTCCCGTATAGGCGTAGTGGGCTTATTTTCATGTGAAATTACATTAGATTTTTGCTTGTTCTTTTGGTTTGAATGACTGACTCATTTTTTAAAATAGGGAGTAATCCCGCTTGAATATAGGTTTTCCACTAACTTGAAAAATTGTTCTGACGATAAATCCTTTTGACGCTGGAGCCAAAGACGAAATAAAGAAAGGGAAGTTGTCAGGTAAAACTCAATTAAGTATGGCGTTAAGGAATGGTTTTGGGGAACGTTTAATTCTAATTGATCCAAAGTGATTTCATTTTTTAAGCGTTTTAAAAAACGGGCACTTCCATAATCACCCAAAAGGGCATTAAGAACCAGGAGATGTTCTCTTTTGTCCAGACAATAGAGCGTATCTTGAACCGTATGCATCGATAGCTCTTTATTCGCCAATTCTTTTTTCATTTCATTCAATAAGTCATTTTCAACAGAGTCTAACAATTCGTAAATGTCGATAAAGTATTGATAAAAGGTGCTGCGGTTATATCCTGACTTATTCGCAATTTCCTGAACCGAAATTTTCTCAATCGGCTTTTGGCTATATAACTCACAAAAAACTTCTACAAACTTTTGTCTTGTTTTCTCCGTTATTTGGGGTTGCTTTTTCATGTTTCCCTCCTACTAGCGAATAAGAATATCATCCGACAAATAATAAAAAACTGATGGTTGATCAAGGAATAATAAAGATTTACAATCACATCATACAACAAGTTGTCTGATAATCAAAAAGGAAATGTTAATAAGTAGGGGTGGTTTAAATGTCAGCAAAACAAGATAGAATTTTAATTTTTGGTGCAGGTGTCATCGGGAGCATGTACGCAATTAAGCTTATTGAAGCAGGGTTTGACGTTACCCTGTTTGCACATTCTAATAGATTTAAATCATTAAGAGAAAATGGCCTGCAATATAAAGTAAAAGATACAGTTAGATCGATACAAGTGAATGTCATTGATACGCTCGAAAATGACGATCTATACGATTTTATTTTCGTTACCGTTCGTTATGATCGGTCCGAATCAGCGTTGTTAGCGCTAAAAGATAATCAAAGCAAAAATATAGTTACGATGACTAGTAATTCAATTGGATTTTCTTCGTGGCAGGATATCGTAGGGGATAGACTTTTACCAGCTTTTCCAGGCTTCGGCGGACAGATTAAAGATGGAGTATTGCATGCTCGATTTCTACCAAAGATTATAGCAGCAACTGCATTTGGAGAAATGAATGGTGTAGTGTCAGAACGCATAGAAAACCTCGCAAAATTATTTAAAACAGCAAAGCTTCCTTACGTTATTAAAAAGGATATGCAAGCGTATCTAATCACACATTCCGTATCAGACATTGCCATGTTAAGCTTTTTGCATTCTGAGAATAAGATAATTGACAAAAAAACAGTCAGAACCAGAAAGACGGCACGCAAAATAACAGTCACTTTAAAAGCGTATCTAAGGGCAATACAAAAAGCTGGCGTTTCAATAGATCCACCAATGCTTAAAATAGTGCTTAAATTTCCAAACTTAATTTTGGATCTTTTCTTTATGACATGGCTACGAACTAAAATGGTTAGGGATATGATGTTGCCGGATTATGCGAATAATGCTAACAATGAGATTGTGCAGTTGCGTCATGATTTAATGAAATTTTTAAATCAAAATGAGATCAAATCGGAAATACATGTTTAGTAATGTTTTTGTTGAAATATTATGGTAATGTTTTTTTCTGCAACAAAAAAGAGAAGAATGTAAAAAGTAGATATACGTTATTAATGCATGTTTGTGTCGCAACATACAAATCGATTATCTAGCATGAAAGCATTTTAAAGAAGGTTCACTTCAGCTGAGGTGAATAAATAGTTAATACGTAATAAGATGACAAAGTATCAATGATATGAATGTTGAGATTACCTTTAAGACTAATCCGAAGACCGGATTAGTGAAGTTTTTTTTATTTCTGATTTAGAAATAATCATACATTGACAACAGATACAGAATAAAGGTTTTTGTACAGATGTCCCAGTAATTAGCGTTAAACCAAGGGACAGGATAGCGCAACTTCCAACTACTGGTATCGTATAAGTAATTGTTGAGTTAACTACCATACATTTACAATTGAGTATTTTTAAGGAGTGAGAAAATGAGAGTTTACTCGAAACACATTAGAATAATCATTCTTGGTGTTGTTTTAACCATTTGCGTAGTGGGAGGTACTATGGCGTTTCAACGCGATGCTAAAAGCACGATTAATCAAAGCCTCACAAATCTTCCTAGCTATCCTGAAAATGAAAATGGACAGACATACGGTTCTGCCAATGAAAGCACTTCCGTTGAAATGCAACCTGACTTAATTTTTTCAGGAAGTGTGAATGGCATTGCAGGATACTTGCTGAAAGAAGATTATCTCGGTGAACTTAGTCGTAATGTCCCACTGTATGATGTTGATGGAGTAAACATAATTGGTTCTTTGTATATTAGCCCTAAGAATATGAACTATCCTAAAAATAAAAACGGACAGACATACGGTTCTGCTGCAGATGCCACTTCCTACGAAACGGGACCTGATTTAATTAGTGCAACAGGTGTGGATGGCACTACGGGATATTTGCTAAAAAAAGATATAGACGGTGAGCAGCCTAAGACACCCGAGGAAGCTCTAGCTATACAAAACAGTAGACCCCCAGGTGGTTATGATATCCCGCTATATGACGTTGATGGTAAAACCGTTATTGGTGTCTTTCATATTGGAGGCAATTGATAAAAAAAATGTCTTTCAATTGTTAAGCTAACGGGAGGTTTAGTGCAGGAAAAGGCAGTTAAAGTTATTATAATAAATAAGCTGTTTAAAATGAGGAGTTACCGCATGAAGCCGCTAAAAGAGCTTGTATTTGAGGATGAATCAGCACTTTTTATGATAAGACAATGGATTCGTGAATCTAACAATTGTAATGGAGCAGTTATCCTCCCCTCTTTCAAAGAATAAGGCGAAAAAGAATTGTTTCGCCTTCAATTAACAACTAAGTCAACGCTAGGTGCGGTCGAATATTCAACTGGTGGTATTTTACTTCAGAATGGATGGCTTCGCGTTTTAGGTTCAGGTCATGAAAATTTACCTAGAACGATCCATCATGGACCAAAAATTGTAAGTTGGAAAATGCCTTATTGGTTGCCGATGATATATTAGGCGGTTTTTTTGCTTTAAACGGCGGGTACTTTGATGAAGGTAAAGGAGAAATTTTTTATATTGCACCTGATACGTTAGCGTGGGAGTATTTAGAGATAGGCTATACTGATTTTCTGAATTGGTCTTGTACGGGGGATTTGTCGGGATTCTACGAACCATTTAGATGGAATAACTGGGAAACCATTGTTCCTACGCTAGATGGGAATCAGGGCATTTCTATTTATCCCTATCTTTGGTCTAATGAAGCAAAGGAAAGTGGAATTGAAAAATGTTCAAAAAAAGCAGTACCACTCGAAGAACTTTGGGGACTTAATTTTCAGTATAGAGAGCAATTAGGCACAGAATAAAAAACCTTTTTTGTTAGAGATTCATTACGCTAACGGGTAGGATAGTATAGTAAATTAAAATACTGTTTGGTAAAGTGAGTGGAAACAGGATACTCGTGGAAAAGCAAAATATTGAACTCTTGAAAGCTGAACTGTTAGAAATAATAATCAATGCAAAACCGGTTTACGACAAGTGGACGTTTTACAAAAACGAAATTTAGTAAAGTGAATCTGTTTACTAATAAGTACTGTAGCTATGAAGAGGTAAGGGGTAAGCAGGTGCTGAACGAGTTGGGTGTCTTATTTGTGATCTTTGCGATGGACTAGCCCGCAATTCAAAGTAAGTACATTGTCCATGAGAAAGTATCTAAGTTTTACTTTTAACGGCTGCAAAAGTTGAAGGAAACAGTGCACTAAAGGGAGACAATAGTGTAATATCCAGGGAGCAATTCGCCGTTGCGGCAACTGCTCCTTCTGTCATTAAACTAAAGAGTAGGTTAGTGCAGTATTCTGTTCAATGTCTGGGCTTCAAGACATGAGAAATTCGTGTTCATAAATCGCTTGAATCCTTTCCAGAACGTTCTGCGCCTGCTCTTTAAACTTTAATTCCGCAACCCGTCCTTTTAGCAAAAATACGCCGTTCTCATGATGGTGTTCACCAAGAGCCCCTTCATACAGCTTGTTGGCACCGAGGGTAGGAGGCGAGAAAAATAGCTTCATCAATACTTCAACCAAAACGGGTAGTCCGGATTGTTTCCCTTTTCTAAGTGTATTGTTGCTACCTGGGTCAACGCTACGGATCTTGATACCATTCTTGGCGAGCTGCGGTGCAATGGCCTGAGTCCACAGAGAAATAGCTAGCTTTGAGGTCGCGTAAGGACCAAGCAACTTGCGAAAGGTTTTGGGATGCTCCAGGTCTTCGATCGAAAACTCTTTTGTAAATTTTAGAGCTGAAGATGAGGTATTGATTACCGTTTTTAAACGACTGATTTTAATGAGTTCCTTCAATTCCATCAGAATAATATACGGAACGACAGTCATCAGTTCATAATGTTTCTCGCGTCCTTGTTTCGAATAGCTCAGCTCGGGAAAAGACCCTCCGGCGTTATTGAACAAAATATCGATCCGCTGCTCCTTGCTTTTGATCTCTTCTAAAGTAAGTCTCAAGCAGGCATAATCGGCGAGATCATCCGTTTTATAAATTCGAAGCGAACCGCTCTTGACCGCATTCTGGATGCTCCTATCGTCGGCTGGAAAATCAGAACGGTTTACAGCAACCACATGCCAGTTCTCCGACAGTAATTTCCGTGTTAGTTCTAACCCGATCCCAGCGCTTGCGCCTGTAATCAATGCGATATGTTCACTCTGGTCCTTGTTCATTGTACATCTCCTTTTTAATATGATTCGATAGTGCACATTCTATAACTTGAAGTCGACTCCAAGTCAAGACGCGAAAACAAAGCTTTTCTCCAAGGATAAGAGATTTGACTTAGAGCCAGCTTCAAGATGTATAATGTACAAAAATCAATCTTAGGGAGGGAACAGGATGAAGGAAGAGCAATGCTTTACGATAAAGCAAACCGCTGGACAAACCGGAATTACTGAGGATACGATCCGTTATTACGAAAAGATCGGGCTGCTGCCTCGCGCAGAGCGGAAGGATAACGGGCACCGCATCTATCGGCAGGAGGACATCAATACGATCCGGCTGATAGCATGCCTGAAAAAAACGGGGATGCTGCTAGAGGAAATTCGACCTTTTTTGGCGGTCTCGGCCGATACTGATCCCGCGGAATATCCGGAGATTGTGGGACTCTTAAGAAGTCATCGTGAAAATATTATCAGCCAGATCACATCACTGCAGCAAGTTGTTGATTTTATCGACATGAAGTTGGAGGAGGGGAGATATAGACGGGACTGCAAGGATGAGTGTCTAGACGGCGTACCAGAGAAAATGTTGGGTGAACCGAAAACAAAGCCTGTCTCACCCGGCGAGATGAGGTATTTTTCCGTATCGGCCAAAGCGGGCAAGTCACATTCTTCCGTAAGATAAGCTCGCCATAACAAGAGGAGAGGTTACTTCCCCACATAAACTGCTGTAGTCCGTTGAGCTAACGGGGAACGATAGTTGAATGATACACATTGATGAGCAGGTGCTACGGCAGCCTACTTTTTTCATTGAAATGGGGCAGGATAGTTTGAAGCTTGCGTAGAATAATCCTGTATAACAAATCCATATTTTGGTTAATTCGATAGTGTGAAATGGGGTTGATACAAATGTTTTTAGTAAATTCTCGTGCCATAATTGAAAGAATAGTAAACGGAATATTAGAAATAGTAGTACAGACAAGGGATAAAGCGGGTGAAACGAAAAAAATTGAACTTCCTGGTGGCAGAATTGAGCAATATGAATCATTAACACAAGCTCTAATAAGGGAAGTTAAGGAAGAGACTGGACTGGATGTAGTTGAAATTGAAGGCGAGGATACACGGGTCGATACAACAGGAATCGACCCAGAATTCCAAGTGGAATGTATAAGACCGTTTGGAGCTTATCAAACAATAAAGGGTCCTTTCGATTCAGTTGGAGTTTATTTCCGTTGCAAGGTGCAAGGGGAGTTATTATCTTCAGGTGATGATACTAAAAACCCACGATGGATTTCAGTAGACGAATTAAGACGTTTGATGGATGATGAACCTTTGCAATTTTCTAATGTAGACAGAGCAGGAATAATGTTTTACTTAAAATCACTCAAGTAGACTTGGGTTTACAATTAAGAGCCTGGGAGAAAAACACCCTGGAGTTGAGCGATTTGAATGTAATTTCTCACAACATAAATGATTGTACAAACGGGGAACAATAGCTTAATTAACTATCAAAAGAACGAGGCTGCCGACATAAATCGGCAGCCTCGTTGAGCTGACGGGCAGTTTAGTTTTAAGGTATGATACACGGAGGATTTAAGAAGGGAGCAATAAATTATGTTACCTCTATCGAACAAAGTCACATTGTCTTCCATTGATGGTTCTGCAAAGCTTATACTAGCGACAAGATATCCGGTTCATATTAATTATACTTTTGATATGACAGGAGCAACAAAATTCATATCACATACTTCTCATTTTTGCGTGAGATAAGAACAGATTGAGGGTATTGTTTGTTGTATCGACCAAGGAATAATGGCAGAACTTCAAGATAATGATTCTGATGGGTTTATAAAAATAAGTTTCAAGGAAGATACGATTTTTGTTCACGCACAAATCGGTGGTTCGCATGAAGAGAGTGTTTACATTGAATTTATAACAGGAGGAAAACTGTACTCAAATTTACCACGGGGCTAAGAGAGCTTTTAAATAATGAGGATATTTACTAAGTTGCATTGTACTAACGGGGAAGTTTAGTTCAATAGCATACAACGATGAGCAGGCGCTGTAGTGACCTGCTCATTTCATTAAACTAATGGGCAGTTTAATGGAAATGATTTGTAGAAAAACCTATAGATGAAAGCGACAAAAGTAGTGTAGGTCGGGTAGATTCCAGATCTGGCATATGCTGCGGGATCTTCTGGCTACCCTCTCTAGCGATTTTCAATCTAGACAATTCTACTGGCAGTTGAATAAAGCGGATGTGACAATTCAACCAACGCTTGATAGAATCACGTTTGCGGAAATGCTATGCTGTATTCGACGGTGCGCACTGTACATTTTGTTTTTTTCGGAGGTAATACGATGCTCGACTTACGTAAAATTGGAGCTTATATTTCGAAGCTTCGCAAAGACCAGGATCTGACCCAATTGGAACTTGCAGATCAACTGAATTTAAGTCATCAAGCGGTATCGAAATGGGAACGGGGCGATTCGATACCGGATATCGGAACGCTTCCGCAGCTTGCGAGGTTATTCGGAAAAACGGTAGACGACATTATTAATGCAGGAGAAAACGCAGAAAATCGGGAGTACCAGCACCTAGGAACGATCGTTGAGGAGATCGCAGGGAACAGGCCAGAACAAGTTGCAGAGATGGTCAATACCGGAGAGGTGGAGGTGGAAGAGCTTGTAGAAGTAGCGCCGTTTGTAAAGGCAAGCGTTCTGCATAAGGTTACTGAACGATTAGACAGCAACGTCTTTAAGTTAGACGTGATCATGAGGCTGGCTCCGTTCCTTGGAACAGATACATTGGATGAACTGGTTTGTCAGGCAGAAGAGGGCGAGATTGTGTGGAATGTCATTACCGGACTCGCTCCGTTCGTCAGCAGTGACACATTAAATCGACTGGTAGATAAATCGATTGACGGTTCCTTAGAAGTGCACAATCTTGTTGGAATTGCGCCGTTTCTTGGAAGAGAACATGTAGATCGATTGGTACAAAATGCAGAAGAGAGCAGCTTGAGCTGGCATTCCGTTCAAGGGCTGGCACCCTTTATTAGCAGAGAGACATTAAGTCGTTTGGTAGACCGGGTTGTAGACGGCACCATCGATGCGAACCGGATCGTAAGCCTCGCACCTTTTCTAGGTAGGGAACAGGTGGATCGGTTGGTACAAGAAGCCGAAGAAGGAAGCTTGAGCTGGAATGCCGTGAATGGACTGGCGCCCTTTATTAGCAGAGAGACATTAAGTCGTTTGGTAGACCAGGTTGTAGACGGCACCATCGATGCGAACCGGATCATAAGCCTAGCACCTTTTCTGGACAGGGAAAATCTAGAGAAGTTGATTGGTGGAGTATCCAAGTAGAGCAAATCAATTCGAATCAGATATGACGTTCAATATTGTTTTGCATTTTTTGTCATAATAAATATTCAGGCGTGTTTATCGCAAACTTGTTTCCAATTTACGAGAAGGATCCAAAGAAATTGAATCAGTATATCCGTAAGCCAGAATATGCAGAACATATGGCCAAAAACAACCAAGCCATGCATGATATGCTCTTGAAGAATCCTCACATCAAGGATGTCATCATAGCTTGGGGACAATGAATCAAAACTAGATAATCTTGAGATAAGGAACTATCGTTAACATTATGCTATACCAGCTAATAATAAGCAGCAGAGAAGGCATCGGGAGAATGCCTTCTCTTTTGATTGTCGAACGATGTCTTAATAAAAACGAAGTGCCAGCGGTGATAAGTTTTTGATTTTGTAATCGGGAATCAAAACTGAGTTGGATTATTGAAGCTGTGTTCGGCTTGACCAAGCTTGAAACTTTTACGTTTCCAACTTGTTTTGTCGGCGGGGGGTGCTCATTCGCCCTTCATCGCACTTTGGAGCTTCCTTAAATGAGGTTCATATTTATTCAAAGGCGTATTACATTTAAAGTCGAGGGAGTGGAGGATGAATATGAAATTTGCTCCACTGTCCCAACTTCCAGTACAGCTACAATTCTCTCTTGCAGATCTATCTTAAGAGGTATCGGTAGCCGTCGCTCATATATCCATTCCGGCATGGTGCGACGAACATGCCAGCCTTTAGAGTTGGCCAACATTTGAAAGTTCTGAATCAAACAACATGCTGCAGCATAATCCTCCTCTTGCTTGTGCGGGTCAGCTTCTTTCTTTGCCAATACGATAAGTAATGACTGCGAGGTATTCCCATGTGAAGGCGCGAGTTTAGCAACGGCTTCTTCGCCGGTCACATAAATAAATCGCCATGGTTCACGAAGTCCATCATTCGGTGCCCAAACAGCGATGTTTAATGTTTCCAAAATGTCTTGAGAAGATACATAACGGTCTTCATTAGTTAGATGCAGTTTTGTATCTGTTGTGAATTCTGTCCAGTTCATTTCCGCGGGTGTCCTTTTTCGGGCTTTAGGTGACCTATCAAAGTATCCAATATTTAAAATACCGGCAAACTTCTCCCCTGTCTTCAGGCCAATTTCATTAAAAAATGACGGATTGTTCAGCAATGGGTCCGTGTACCAGAGCATCCCCAAACCGTTTTCCCAACCAACCAATTGAAGGTTTTGCATGATGCTGCAGACGGCGGCATAATTGTTGTCACGCTGTCGATGATTTTCTGAAGATGCCGCAATAAAAACCAGATGAACCGGCGTATTAAGAACGGATTTGGTGAGAAATCCCGTTAATTTTGACGGGATCAATTTACCAAGCTGACTGTCTATTACTTTGGCAAACATGCTCTCTGCCAGTCGCAAACGCGATTCCATGGAGTCATAATAAATGCAACGCCAATGTTGAGGCGCTTCGGATTTCCACAAACTTGAAGCTTGTTTGAGCAATGAATTCATCAATTCGAATGGGACGGGCTCTGATTTAAACTTGCGAATGGTTCGGCGTTCTATTATCGTTTTGGCAATATTCACAGTCATACCCCCTCGATTGTACTGAGTAGATGAATCGGAACGAGTCAAATGCAACACCTTCTTTTTATTATTGTTAACGATGAAACTATAATATAAAAGCGTAATTGCTGTCAACTTCTCTTTATATTCGGTGTTTCAGGGTTGATCCCTATGAAGTAATGTGATAAAATAATTTATAAGTGAACAATAAAAAATAGGACTTAAAACAATCATATAGCGTTAGCCCGCGTATTAAACTTGCTAGGGGCAATTCGCTTTTATAAAGGGGATGTTAACATCATGTCTGAGGGGTTAAAGCGAACATTGTACGAACGTTTTCTTCACTTTGTTCATCTAACCGAGCAAATGTTTACAGCAGAGATTAGCGAGTTTACTGGCTTGGCACAGTCACATGGCATTACATCCATTCCGAACAACTTGACAAGCGTACATGTGATTGATTGCATTGGAAACAATGAACCTATTAACAATACGTCGATTGCAGAAAAAATGAATTTGTCCAAAGCCAGCATTTCAAAAATTAGTAATAAGTTACTTCAAGAGGGTTTTATCAAACGAAACCAGATGGTTGATAATAAAAAAGAGGTCTATTTTACCCTTTCACCCAAGGGCAAAAGGATTTATGAATTACATGCGACCATGCATGAATTGATGGAGGATAGGTTTATATCGGTTTTAAATGAATTATCGGAGTCTGAAATCCAGGCCTCCCTGAAATTTTTTCAAGTGATGATTGAAAAACGTGATGATATGTTTAAGGGAGAACCATTGGCATTAAAAAATAGGTAGAACTCAACACCAAATTTCGGATTGTGGACTGCATTTTGGTGTACAGCGATAAATTCTTCACCACTGGTCCAGCAAGCGACCGAATGGTTCCGCACGAAGTCCATCCGGTTAGAAGAACTTCAAATGACTACAGATCTTTTTCACTTCGACCTTATGGTGGTGTAGCGCTCTAACATCCGAATTGGTCATGACCATACACGTGGTTATGAGAAAGAGAAAACGCCGGAGACGAAGGCGGCCACGTTTGCTTAGCGCCATTTTTCCACGTCATTTACCTGAGCTGGCTTCCGTTAGGTTAAGACCGGCGTAGAGACGCAAGACGTTTTCATGCGTATAACCACTTAAGTTACCAGCTTCGCCCAGCACACCGGCTAAACTGGTCACATTTACACCGCGAATCTCAAGCAGTTTCTGCGCGTTTGGAATGCGCCCCAGAATATGATGGAGCTCATGTTCAATTTGCTCAAGCTGGTGCTGCGCCAAGTCGTATTCTTCGAGTAAATGGGCTAAATGCAGCTTGTAGGCGTAAAGTGCCTGCGTAGCGCCAACGCTGCGTTTAGCCAGCACAATGAGCTGCGCGGCTCGATGCAATCCTGCATGGTGTTTCACATATTGCTTCCAGCCGGCAATGACTTTCTCTGTCGTTAAGCTGCTAATTTCCTTCGGAAGAGGAAACAGCCTTAACGTAGCAATGGCGCTGGTGCAGGTAAGGATTTTAAAGACGTGCCGTATTTCAGGGAAGACAATATCTACCCAACGATGAATCTGATTAACAGCGCTGTTAAGTCGTTTGGTAACCGTGTCCCGGTTGGCCATGAGAATCCGGAGTTCCTCATAGGCTTCTGGGTTGAACTGGACAGGGGAATAGTAGCCATTTTTGACCATATCTGCGATGACGAGTGCGTCTTTGTGGTCGATTTTGGAAGGGGTATTGTCGCGGTTTTCCTTGTTCTTTTTGACGAGGTGGGGATTTACGAGAACAGCCTCAATTCCTTTTGATGAAAGCCAGCGAGCCAGGCTGAACCAGTAGTGGCCGGTAGGCTCCATGCCGATGATAACTTTGCTCAGCTTGAATGATTTGAGCAGATCTTGAATCCATAGGCCGAACCGCCCAAACCCTTCATCATGACTGCTAAATTCTAGCGACGAACCCAGAGCAACACCACGATAGCTGACTGCACGAGCGACATGATTCTCCTGGGCAATATCTACTCCGACAACAAGATGAAATGAGGAAATGTTTTCAATGCGTTGATTTTGTTTCCTGTGATTTAAACTTCATAGTAGAGCGACCTCCTGATGGTGAGATTAAAGGGCTGTAGACCCGTTTCCAACTCCCATATTACAGAGGCGCTCTTTTTTATGCAAAGTCCAAAATATTCGTTTTACAGGAATTCTAACGGGCAAGATAGTTTAATCATTTTCGCGATTAACTTCAATTAGTGGGTTCATAAATATGTCCGTATTTCGGCTCAAATTTGAAGGAGGAACAAATAAGCCGTAGGGCTTATTTTTTTTAATAACTTGTGGGGTTCAAACGAAGAAAACAATGTATTTTTATTGTGAAACGATAAATGAAGTGATAAAATCAAAAATGAGGTGAAATAAATGAAAAAAGAGACGCTCTTTTTAAAAATTGTTCTGGTTGTTATGGCAATTCCTGCATTAGTGATGTGTTTTTATGGAATCCCAGCGATGGCGCATAGTATGATGCCGGATTTCCCGGATATTAAAGTTTATCTTTCCGCTTTGGCTGCGTATGTGGCGTCTATTGCGTATTTATTTACGCTACTTCAGGCATTAAAGCTTCTCAGGTACATTGATACAAATACCGCTTTTTCGCAAACCTCTGTTTTAGCGCTTAAGAAAATAAAACAAGCGGCGGTTGTCGTATCACTCATGTTTGCATGTAATCTCCCGCTTTTCTACTTTGTAGCTGACGGCGCAGATGCACCAGGCGTCATGGTCATTGGGCTAATTATAACCTGTGCGCCAGTCGTAATCGCAGTATTTGCCGCAGTTCTTGAGAAACTGCTCAAAAACGCGATCGAGCTCAAAGAAGAACAGGAGTTGACCGTATGATAGTGGTTAACATTGACGTCATGCTTGCAAAGCGGAAAATGAGCGTTACTGAGCTATCCGAGAAAGTCGGCATTACAATGGCGAACCTGTCGATACTTAAAAACGGAAAAGCGAAAGCCATTCGAATCTCAACACTCGAAGCGATCTGCAAAGCACTCGCTTGCCAGCCTGGAGATATTCTCGAGTATCGGCAGGATTGAATAAAATAAAAAAACCGCCGTACATTGCGGATGTAAGTAATGATGAAGAGCTCGAAAGCTATATCAATCCTAACGACTACATAGCCTTCGCCTTTGAGGCTAACGGCAATATGACACTATACCATAAGAATAACTCATCAATAATAATGCTTTCTCATAACCATTGTTTAATCGGGTGACAAGAACATAGTAACATTGTAAGCCGCAATTTATGCGGCTTTTTTATTTTTGTTATCACTTTCTTGCCAAAATGATATGACATGAACGTGTTAACATTTCTGATGAGTGACAAGGGGAAATGGTTTAGTTTCTTATGAAGTTTATTATGAGAATGACATACCTGAGTCATAGATTTGGGATAAAAATGTACTTAGCGGCGATAGTAAAGAACACTTAAAGGATAAGATTCATTCATTACTAAAGGGAGCGTTCAAAAAGTAAATTCTTGAGATAGTTGGCAATGTTGAAGAATTAATTGAAGTAAAGAATTAAAAGTTCCATTTTGCTAACGGGAGACTTTAGTTGAATACAACAGGGAGCAGATTGCGATCGGGCAGCTGCTCTATTTTTCATTAAGCTAAAGGGCAGGTTAGTGTAGTTAATATTCCCTAAATTTCCTCATTGTGAGACTCTTTTGGGAGTATCTTTCATAGAGTTCCGGATTTCATCAAGTAGATTTGATGGGATTTTATTTATTAATATAATGAAAATGTAAACAAATGTATATGAAAGTAAGAACTTATCTATTTTTCTATGGCTAACACGTCTCATACTATTAACTGTGAGGAGGCCACTTGGTAAGGAATGGGTGCCCGGGAATGACGAGTACTCAAGTTAGCAGTACGAAAACCCGAATATATCATTTCATACGAGGAAATGAGGATGAGGAAATGCAGTCAAGCCGAAGGAATCAACAAAGATGTTCGTTATTGTTATCGTTGGTCTTATTTTTTTCTATCATATTTTCTGTTCATCCATCGATAACGTATGCAGACGGAACATTAAATGCAGAAGAAATCACGCAACAAGCACCGGATAACTCATTACCGGAAACAGTGCCTGGTTCTGAAGTAGCTTCGGATCCTGAAACTGTCCCAGATGCCAACCTCGAAGAGCCATTCGCTGTGCAGCAGCCAGGAATGGATGCTGCACCAACGGTTTTAGCTAGCGTCCGGGAGAACTATGCGTTGAAGAAGGATGTGAAAGTATCCGGCAATGAAGTTCCGGACGGACTTTTTCCTAAATTTGCCGTCGATGGAGACTCGTCTACACGCTGGTCTTCCGATAAATACGATGATCAGTGGTTTGAAGTAGATTTAGGCGAAAAGAAGGAGATCGGCCAAGTTATCATTCGTTGGCAGACGCCAGCTACATCCTACCGCGTGCTGACTTCGGTCTATGGTGATAATTGGGAGAACATTACACTTGAGAATGATGGCATTATTAATTGCCAAGGTGGAACGGAAGTCCTAAATTTTCTGTCACGAGAAGCAAGATACGTCAAGTTTGTAGGGGTTGAGCGGAAACCGGCTGATGGCATTCTGTATGGGTACTCATTCTATGAGTTCGAGGTATACAGCGAAGATCCACTAGAGAAAATCATCAAAGGGATTCACGGCATTGAACCGATCAGTCAAGGACAGACCGAGTTCCCATTCCCGGCTGTACCAGAAGGTTATCAAATCTCCATCTACGGATCGGATGCGCTGCCTGTCATTGACAAGGAAGGCGTCATTCACCCCCCATTGGTGGATAAAAAGGTTCATGTGATGCTGCAAGTACAAAGCCTGGAGGACCCAACGCAGAAAGCGATAACGCCGTCATTCGAAGTTACGGTCACAGGATTAAATCAACAGATCGAAGGGCTGAATGAGGAACCGAAAGTAATTCCGTCCCTGCAAGAATGGATTGGGAGAACAGATCAATATACATTATCGTCTGCAGCGAAGATTGTCTATAATGACCCGTCGTTAGCCAAATCAGCAGCTATCGTCCAAGAAGATATGAAAGCGATTACGGGACGGGAATTGACTGTTACCCAAGGGACACCATCCATCGGAGATCTGTACTTGTCCTTAAATCCGACGGATAAGGTCTTAGGTCAAGAAGGTTACATACTCGATATCGGTGATTATGTAGCCATTACGGCGCCGACGGTAAAGGGTGTCTTCAGCGGAACGCGTTCCGTGCTGCAAATTCTGAAGCAGGATGAAGGTCATGACCAGATTCCGAAGGGGCAGTCCCGCGACTATCCGAAATACGAGACACGCGGATTTATGATCGACGTGGCTCGCAAATTCTATACGATTGATTTCTTGCGGGATTACGTGAAGATGATGGCTTGGTATAAGATGACGGATTTGCAAATCCATTTGAATGATGATATAGGTAATCGCGGTGCGTTTCGGTTAGAAAGCGAGAGGTATCCGAATTTATCAAGTATAGATGGTTTTTATACGAAAGAAGAGTTCCGCGATTTGCAGCGGTTAGGTCAAGATTATGGTATTAATATTATACCTGAAATCGATACGCCGGGGCATTCGCGTGCTTTTACGACATTAGATCCTTCTCTGGGGAATGATTCGCATCTCGACGTCTCAAAACCCGAGACCGTGGAATTTGTCAAGAATTTGTGGAGTGAATATCTTGATGGCTGGAAAGGCGGAGACCCTACATTTCTCGGTCCTGATGTTCAAATTGGAACCGATGAATACAAAGGAAACACGGAAGATTTCAGAAAATATATGGATACCATGATCAAATTCATCAATAGCAAAGGGAAACATCCTTTGTTGTGGGGCGGATTGCAAGAGTACGCCGGTAAGACACCGATCAGCAATGAAGCGACCATGGCGATCTGGCACTTACCGTATGGCGGACCGCAGCAAGCAATCGATCTTGGTTATAACATCATTAACATCAATAATAGCTATTTATATCTCGTACCCCGACTATATGCCGATTATTTAAATACGTCACTCTTATATCAGGAATGGGAGCCTGTAAAATGGTACGGTGCGACGCTGCCTTTTGGCCATCCGCAATTAAAAGGCGGCATGTTCGCACTTTGGAACGATATTTCGTATGAAGCGGGGCTATCGATGGATGATACTCATGTCCGCTTGGTCCCTGCCATGCAGGTCCTTTCCGAGAAAATGTGGCACGGCGCGAGAAGCGATGTAGACTACGACACCTTTGTGAAGACGGCCGCGAAGATGGGCGATGCGCCGAATACCCACCTTTCCTA
This sequence comes from Paenibacillus sp. 01T431, assembly GCF_056398625.1. Lineage (NCBI taxonomy): Bacteria > Bacillati > Bacillota > Bacilli > Caryophanales > Paenibacillaceae > Paenibacillus > Paenibacillus sp. 01T431. The sequence goes on along the minus strand of NZ_JBFTPT010000006.1, from coordinate 6,575 downwards.
TGATGTGAAAGTCAAAAATACGGAAGGAATCGTCCTTGATTATTCGTTCGAAAACAATTCCATCGACGCATCCGGTAATGGATACGATGCAAGAAGCAATAACGTCGATTTTGTCAAAGGAAAATATGGGCAAGGCGCCCACTTCAACGGCGGTACTAGTTATTTGGATACACCTCTCAACAGCTTAAACTTTGGTTGGACCGTCTCCATGTGGATTAACCCGGATGCGGACAATCCGGACGATACCGTATTAATGGAATCGCCTGCGGGAACGGTAAAATTAAAGCAACACGGCACCAAGGGTAAATTAGGATTCTCTAAAGAAGGATATGATAGCGCATTCAATTACAAAGTGCCGGCTGGCCAATGGACTCATCTTCTCATCACGGGGGACAGCAATGGCGTCTCGCTCTATGTGAACGGGAATGAATACGTCGAGAAGCTGGCGCAGCCAGTGCAGCGCATTCAGACGCTTGTCCTGCCTGTCGCGAAAATCGGCGGCACAACCAACGCGTTCAAAGGAACGATCGATAATCTACAAGTCTATAATCGCTTCATTCCGCTGCTCGATGTGAACAACTATGCGCTGCATCAGGTAACCGATGCCTCGGGATTAGAGGCGGCATGGGTACCTTCGAGCCAAGCCGTCGATGGAAATATGATCACGCGCTGGGCGAGTACGTACAAAGACGATTCGTGGTTCACCGTTGACTTGGACAAAACGCAAAATATTAGCAAGGTCGTCATCGGATGGGAGACGGCCGCGAAACGGTTCAAGATTCTCTATTCCACTGATAACGTAACATGGAAAAACGTGATGGCAGACGATCGAATTCTTACGGCCAGCGATAAACGAGAGACGAGTACGGTGGAATTCGCTCCGAAGCAGGCTAGATACGTGAAATTCCAAGGAATTGAACGAATGCCTGTCTATGGCGAATACTACGGATATTCCATCTATGAGTTCGAAGTGTACGGCGATGATCTAATGGTACCCTACAAAGAATTAATTGATGCAGCCGAGAAATTGATCAATTTGAACAAAGGGAACGAGGAGCTTCGCAAACAATTGATGTTCTTGTTGGATCGATACCCGTATCATTTCGAGACAGTAGTGGATACTCTGCGCGATCTGAACGCGAGGTTGAAGGATTCTATCGATAAATCGGAACCGAAACCTCCAATCGACACTGATAATCCTAGACCTGGCGTGAAGGAAGGCGAAGCGACGATCAAAGCCGGCGAAGCGGGAACGGTCAGCTTAGGCAAGCAGATTACCGTTTCTGTTCCGGTAGGCGCAGCGAAAGAAACGATGATGCTGCATCTGAAGAAAATCGACAATTCCGCTGACTTGCTGACGCAGCAGCCGAATGCAATAAGCCCGGTGTTCGAATTGTCAAAGGATGTGAAGGGCGGCTTCGATAAGCCGATTCAGATCAGCTTGACGTTTGATGTCAGTAAGCTTGGCAAAGATCAACAAGCATCTGTGTTCCAATATGATAAAGCAACAGCGCGTTGGGTGGAATTCAAAGGCACGGTAACGGATAGTACGATTCAAGCGGATACACGTAATGTCGGTATATTCGCCGTCTTTGCCGTCAATCGTAAGTCGACCGAGCCGAGTCCGGCCTTCAAAGACATCGCAGGCCACTGGGCTGCCAAGGATATTCAAGCAGCCGTGCAGCGAGGAATGACGAACGGATATCCGGATGGAACATTCAGACCGAATCAGTCCGTGACACGCGCGGAGTTCACGGTATGGCTCGCGAAGGCGATGCAGCTAAGCAACGAAAGCAGTACGAAGGCGTTCGTAGATCAAGCCTCGATCCCGATATGGGCGAGTGAGGCCGTGGCGCAAGCTGTAGAGCTCGGACTCATTCAAGGCTATGCTGATCAACGGTTCATGCCGAATCAGCCGATCAGTCGCGCAGAGATGGTGACGATGGTCGCGAGAGCATTGAAGCTGTCTATCGACGCAAGCGCAAGAACGAGCTTCGCAGATGACAAGCAAATCCCGGCATGGGCGATCGGAGCCATTGATGCAGCTGTGCAGCAAGGCTGGATTCAAGGGCGTGGCAGCAATCAATTTGCGCCGAATGCATCGACAACACGCGCCGAATCGATCACTGTCTTATTGAAAGCATTTCCAAAGGTATGAATAAAGAAGACGCTCATCATCACCAAGAGATGTTGAGCGTCATTCTCATTCAATTTGGCTAAAGTCAGAGGATGCGAAGCAACCGAATTGCCAAAGCTGATGGTAGAATCGACAGACTTATACCTTATAAAAAATAGTGGAATTAATTGACAGAGCATGTTGAGTGTGATAGCATTGCTTTAACTTAAAACGAAAAGGCTATGATGAGAAATAGTAGCTATTAGGGATCTCACAGAGAGAAGATGGCTGGTGCGAATCTTCATTGATCTAATAGTGAAGCAGTCTCGGAGCTGTGAACCGAACAGAGGAATCTTAGTAGGCTTCAACGGAGTTCCACCGTTATTCAGGAAACAATATCGGAGATATCCCGTATTGATAGAGTGCAGAGAAATCTGAAATTAGGTGGTAACACGGACATAATAGTTCGCCCTAAGTTGACAAGAAATATGTCAGCTTAGGGCTTTTTTGTTTTATATCTTCTCGTTCGAATATTTGCAAAATAATTTTCCGAGAATAATTAATAATTGAAATGGAGGTATTGAGCATGGTGAAAATGACACCAGATGAGTTAAGAAAATCATATATTGATTTTATGAAAGGAATAGGGGCTAGCCAAGTGCCCTCTTCTAGCTTGTTACCAGAAAATGATCCCTCAACGTTGTTTACAGGAAGTGGAATGCAACCTATGGTTCCATATTTATTGGGGGAAAAGCATCCGATAGGTAATGAGATTGCTAATATTCAGAAGTGTTTAAGGACAGTGGATATTGATGAAGTAGGAGATACGTCGCATCTGACATTTTTTGAAATGATAGGTCGATGGGAGTTTAAAGCAAATGAAAATAACTATAAGAAAAAGCAAATCGATGCCATTTGGAATTGGCATATTATCGAATTAGGAATTGATCCTGGCAGGCTGTATATCAGTGCTTTTATAGGAAGTGATGATTTGAATATACAGAGAGATACGGAAGCCATTCAAATCTGGTCAGAAAAATTTAAATCAGTTGGCATAGAACCTATCATTGAAGATGATCCCTATCAATATGGGGCATCTAGAGGTGGGAAAATTTTCTTATACGATGAAAAAGAAAATTGGTGGAGTCGAACCGGAAATCCATTGGATATGCCTGTTGGTGAACCGGGTGGGCCTGATAGTGAAATGTTCTATGATCTTGAACCAGGCGGTGATTCACTGGATCATCCTGCTTCTGTAAGCGAGAGGTTTTTAGAAATTGGGAACAACGTATTTATGTGTTACAAAAAAGAAGACACAGGATTTGTAAAAATGCAAAATCCCAATATTGATTATGGAGGCGGATTAGAAAGGGTTGCAACAGCCCTTAATGGTGACAAGGATATTTATAATACGGCTTTCTTCCTTAATCCCAAGAAAAAATTGATGGAGTTAAGTGGTAAACAATATACTGACGATTTAAAGTCGTTTAGAATCATACTTGATCATGTGAGAGCGGCTACTTTTCTAATTAATGATGGTGCGGAGCCAGCTAATAGTGATGCAGGGTATATAACAAGAAGGTTATTAAGAAGGGCAATTCGTGCAGGTAAAAAAATAGGTATACAAGGAAGTTTTGTGGTTGAGTTGTCTGAAGTTTATATAGATGAAGCAACAGCTTATGAAGATTTGATCGGTAATAAAAAGAAAATTATCGAAATAGTAAATAAGGAAGAAAATCTTTTCTATAGAACTTTACAGCAAGGAGAATTTGAAATACAAAAACATCTTAAGAATAAGGGTAAAGTGACAGGTGCAGATGCCTTTTATTTTTACGAAACATATGGGTTTCCCTTGGAGTTGACGGAAGAGTTTCTAACTGAAAGTGGATATAGCATGGAGGACAAGGCGTCTTATATAGAGGCGGCAAAGAAACATGCTGAAAAGAGCAGAACTGCTTCTGTTGGTAAATTTAAAGGTGGATTAGCTGAACATTCAACAGAAACAACAGCGCTGCACACGGTATCTCATTTATTACTTGCTGGTTTAAGGGAAGTTTTAGGTGATCATGTTCATCAACAAGGAAGTAATATTACTTCAGAACGATTACGGTTTGACTTCAACCATGATGAAAAACTTACGCCAGAGCAAATAGCTGAGGTGGAAAAGTATGTGAATGAAGCGATTTCATCAAAAGCAGTTACCTATATTTCAGAGCTGCCTAAAATTGAAGCGAAAGAAAGTAATGTTGAAGGGAATTTTTGGGATAAATATCCGGATATCGTTAAGGTGTATACAATCAAAGATAATGAAGGGAAAGTTTGGAGTCGAGAAGTATGTGGAGGACCTCATGTAGAAGATACAACAAACTTAGGAAAGTTCAGTATTAAAAAAGAACAATCTTCTGCTGCTGGAGTTAGAAGGATTAAAGGAGTAATTAATAAATATTTCCAGAACGCGGAACAATAGCTGATGTTTTAGGATTGCCATTTGTAACAACGTTATGAGTTGCCGGGAATCCATGATGAATGATAAATCCGGCAATCGAAGTGGTTTGACAACGATTGGCCTTTCCGTTGGCGGTACGGTACCGGAGCACATTATTCAAAGAAAAAGCAATTCGGATTATATCCGAATTGCTTTTTTACTGCAAGAAAGGGAAACTTATAAAAAAACAGAACGAAAATCGAGCTATATGGTGTATGACACTAAATGTCGGATGACAAGAATATGAGCCGATTAATTACCGCGTAAATCGCGGTTTTTTTATTTTATCGGTACATATTCTTGGCAATGTGCAAGTGTTGGTCTATTTACAACATCTTCCTCAGAAAGATTTGCTGCACGCCTCTCTCCACAAGGTCCTTGGGATTCACTCTCCCAAATCTCAACGGGTCTAAGCCCTTACATTCCTTCGTCCTATCTTACCAAGGTGTGGAGTCCGATCAACGTTAACGGAACGGGTCTATGCCCTAAAGCGTAAAAATCTCGGTACTCCGTGCTTTCTTTGTGAAATCCTGCGAACGAGCTAATCTACGTATCTGRGTTGCGAATTTAGTAGTTAAGCTGCTAGTAGCGGCTGAGCCTTATCCGCGGAGAAAGYTTGTCCTTCTCGCACCATGGCTACAAGCATTCGAGCCAATTTCCCAATCAACTTCATCATGGATTGCATTTTTGTCATTCGTTTTACTTCAACATTGTGTGCATGCACGGCTTGGAATGCACGATTGTGAGATAAGAGGTGAAACACTGAGAAGTATAAATGCTTCCGTAGTAATGAGTTTCCTCGTTTGGTTAGCTTAATGTGCCCCTTAWACTTACCAGAACTACGTTCCGCTAAGTTTAATCCAGCCTTTCGCAATAACTGATTTCCGTGAGACAGCTTACGCAAGTCCCCGCCAAATGCGAATATGGCAGCCATAGCGGGAACGGAAACACCGACGGATCGAACGAGATCAGAACAGGGGATCTCGGGCAATAGCTTTTTAATGATCTCGTCCGCTTCAGCAATGATGTGGCAGATTCGTTCAAATTCTTCGATGAGGTGCCTAAGCTCCCATTTGTCTTCATCAAGGGCAGTAGCGTCTCCAACGCTATGTCTAGCGAGTGTTTGGAGCTGGATAGCCTTGTTCCTGCCTCGCACACCGCCAGGTCTAGCCATGTAAATTCCCCAGGTTTGCACCATCTGCTCCGGAGTTAACTGCAATACGTCAGATGGGGCTGGGAAACGACGCAAAGTGGCTAATGAACGAGGACTAAAAATATCTTCAAACGCTTTGCAGTATTCTGGAAAACGGATATCCAACCAGCGGTGGATTCTGTTCTTAATCCGTCCGGATTTAACCACCCAGTGCTCTCTGTTTGTGACAATAACCCGTAAGCGGCGGAAGGCTTCTTCCTTTGGAGAGAAGGGCGTATAAAACCCGCGGCTCACTGCATCGGCAATGACCAAAGCGTCCTTTGGGTCATTCTTAGATGGAGAGTTATCTCTGTTTTCCTTATTGCGTTTGGTCGTCATTGGATTAACAAGAACAACAGAAATCCCTTGATTCATCAACCAATGAGCGAGATTGAACCAGWAGTGACCGGTACTCTCCATTCCCACAATGACGTCGTTCAAGTTGTGCATGTTCTGTAATTTACGAATACTGCTTATTAAATGCTCAAAGCCCGCATGGTCGTTCGAAAACATAATGGGGCGATTGGTGAGGACAATACCTCGAAAGTTAATAGCTTGAGCAGCATGTTTCTCCTTGGCAATGTCGATGCCAATGACAAGCGTAGAAGTGGAAACACGTTCTACACGTTGATTTTGAGCTTTAGTTAGTCTAGACTTCATAATAACGCCTCCTAAGGTGAGTTCTGAGGGCTCCAACCCAGTACATACTCATCCTAGCGGGGCGTTCGTTTTACTGCAAATTGAATCTACTAACACCTACAGGAATGTTAACGGGTAACGGG
>NZ_JBFTPT010000005.1:0-448781 GCF_056398625.1 Paenibacillus sp. 01T431 | reverse complement strand
CAATTCAATAGCTTTCATTTTTGTTTCCACTGGGTAACTTACTCTTGTTGCCAACGTAAAAACACCTCCAAGGTTGTCTCCATATCTTACGACATGGTTGCATTTTCTTGAAGGTGTTTTAATTTGTCTCACGCTAAGGGGTCAGTCCCAACCATCAGACAGTTGAGAAGTCTTTTTTTTATTTACTTTCAAGCTCATTCAGCATCGGAATCGACCAGTCAATCGGCTCGCTTCCAATCGATTCTAAGAAACGATTTGTCCTGGAAAATGGTTTACTTCCAAAAAAACCTTTGCGCGCTGCAAATGGGCTTGGATGCGGTGAAATAATTAAATGATGCTTGTCCCCATTAATATGCTTCGCTTTCGCTTCTGCATTCTTGCCCCAAAGTATAAATACCACGGGCTTCTCCCTATCGTTTAGAGCGGCAATAATCTGATCGGTAAATTGCTCCCACCCTATTCCTTGATGAGAATTAGGATTGCCATCCTCCACCGTAAGCACTGTATTTAGAAGCAGCACTCCTTGCTTAGCCCATGAAAGCAAGCTTCCATGGTCAGGTACCGTGGCCCCTACATCCGACTCCAGCTCTTTGTAAATGTTTTTTAGTGAAGGAGGTACCTTTAATCCTGGCTGCACGGAGAAGCTAAGCCCATGCGCCTGCTTTGGTCCATGATAAGGGTCTTGTCCTAAAATGACCACTTTCGTCTGCTCATAGGATGTATGATGAAGTGCATTGTATATATTTTCCGCTTCCGGATAAACCGTGGTCGTTTTATATTTTTCTGCCAATATGGCAAAAAGCTCTTGCATATAAGGCGCTTCAAGCTCACTCTGCAATTTCTGCGCCCAATCATTTGCTAACGTATTCATAATCATTAATATCCCCTTCAAACGCAATCGTTTTTGAATAAGCATCCTTTATTAGCTCTGCTTATCAAACCAATTATAAAAAACTTGATTAATATATTGTCCAGTAAGCAAATATGGAACCGTCTCTTTTTCTACAAACGACTCTTTTCCTTGAATACTAAAATAAAGCCATAAAGCAATTCCTTCGGAGAATGAATCAGGCTCGTAATCAGCTTCATTTAATAGGCCTGAAATGACAGTCATACAGTCCTCTATCGCTGCTTCCCCTTCAGAATGATACGTTTTAAGCTTTATTTTCAAATAGGAATAGACATAAGGAAACTCCTTGTTTCCACCCAGAGAAGAGCTGTAAAGCGCTGTAGAGATCGCAGCTGCCATTATGCCGGTTTTCCACTGCTCCGCTTTTTCTGTGAGTGATACATCATCCTTAAACCGATGTAGAAGATCATTGTAAAGCGTGTCCTTTAAAGAGAATATCTCCGCATAGAGTCGACGCGCGCTTAGCTTAAGTGAAGTCTCCTCGTTCTTGTGCTGCATCAATCATCCACCTACTTCCCTTATCGCTCAGGTATTTCAATACAACTCTTAGTTTACTTCATTCAAAATAGAGAAAGCAAAAAAGTTTCCTCATTAAATATCGTGGCAAATGCCAAAAGTATAATAAAAAAAGCCCGCTGCATGATATCGCAACGAGCTCATAAGACCGCTTAATCAGAATGCACCACTTCTGTTCCTGCTATAAAATCATGAATCGCTCTTTTGTCCTCTCGCAAACCGACCATAAAGGCGCTGACGATCACAGCAATACCTAATGTTAATCCATAAACAAGTCCACCGACAACATTACGCAATAACATGGTGCCTATACCTGGAGGTGAGCCATCCAGCTTTCTAATCTGTACGCCGCATATCCTTTTCCCAATGGTATAGCCGCTCCAAAATACCGGAACCAGTAACGAGTAAAGGAATGAGACCGCATCTGTAAAATAATCTCTCCCTTCATATCCTCCTGTAAATAATAATGAAATAATGGCTAACGGAATGCCAATAATAATGCCATCCAGCAATGAAGCTCCTAATCGAATCCAAAAACCTGCGTTCATGCCGAGTCCCCTCCAGTATTACATCATTAATGTTACTTCCTTATTCAGACACATTCCTATTAAAACTTACGCTTATCAGCTCCGATGTATACCTTAATCCATTCGCCTATCCTTAAAGTAAAAAATATTTCGAGGATTTCCCATTTGAAGACTAGCCCATCTCTTTTTTGACGATGATTAAAATAATGAAAGAAGGAATATAATCTGGAGGATAGATTTTGTGGATACTACAACTGAATTGCTAATAAAAAGAGCATATGCCAATCCCCGTTTAAGACAAAACATTATGAACAAGAGTATGATTTGTTTGTATTGTGATTACTCCGGTTTCGTTGCGCAAAATAATCATGGAGCAGCTTGTTGCTTTGTCTTCAATAGAACAATACGCGTTACCGCCAAAAAAATTATGATGGAACATATTGAAGGTTCCAATTACGGTGAATTGCTTGCTGTTCGTTACAGTCTTGAAATACTTGCAAGTGCGCTGACGGAGTATGAGCCGAAATTCGCTATTATCTATACTGATTGCAGTCAAATCGCAAACATTTTATCAAAAGATTATTTTTCTCATTCACATCATAAAGATGCTAGAGATGAAATATTGGCAGTTCTACATCATTTAAATAATATGTATCCCAGCGTTCACATACAAATAAAATACATAAGCAAGCACAAGAAAAACAATACCCTCCATAGGTTAGCCCATAATGCTGCGAGACAAGCTGCTATAAATTAATTACTGCCAGCCTTTAATTTACTTAACAGCTTTAGAAATTAACATATTAAATTAAATTGCTAGATATTAAGTACCTAACAATAAAAAAACCTCCTTTGCTTAGAACTGACAAGTCAGATTCTATAAAGGAGGTTCTTTTATCGTTCGTACATCTTATGTACTTCGTGAAAACCATTGACTCGTCAATGTCTTCGAGGTATGCCGAGGACGGGAATCGAACCCGTACGATGGTCACCCATCGCAGGATTTTAAGTCCTGTGCGTCTGCCAGTTCCGCCACCCCGGCATGTTGTAAAGGTTTTGCTTATGGTGGGCCCTGAGGGACTCGAACCCCCGACCAATCGGTTATGAGCCGACCGCTCTAACCAACTGAGCTAAGGGCCCTCGAAAAACGTATATTTCAACGTATTCATCGAAAGGTTGGTTGCGGGGGCAGGATTTGAACCTGCGGCCTTCGGGTTATGAGCCCGACGAGCTACCGGGCTGCTCCACCCCGCGACGTATATCCATTTGAGCAAAGCCAGTTGAATTGGCGACATAAAATAATATACTATATAGGTGTGTTTTAAGTCAAGCAAAATATTCTAATTTATTTTCTTTTTATTTTTTATGGTATAAACCTCACGCCGTATCGCCCTTTTCGGGATCGAAATACCTCTACCTCATGCGGAGTTTCATAGCCATACATCCAACCGTCATTCTCCATTCTCCTAACCAAACAACCCGCTTGAAATTTGGTTTCATATAGGCGAACCCAATATACCCATCTCATGTCATCCCTCCACTATCTTATTGGAGAAGCTGATGCTTATCACTCCAATAAAGGCTGTATACATTAGAATACCCCAAAATTGGGATCATACATGCAAATGGGGTATACTCAAAATAGGTCATTTCGAAGGAGCTGAAGACCATGTTATATGGAATTGTTGTTTTCCCCGAAAAGCATGTACAGGACTTCGCTAATAGCTGGCGAAGACGCCATGATCCGCATTACACAGCTGTGCCTGCTCATTTGACAGTACGATACGCAGAAGATTGGTCAGACGATGAATTGCAGCTAGCAGTCGCTCATTTAGAGCAAACCACATCTAAGCTGCCTGCTTTCTCTATCCATTTGAACCGTGTATCTACTTTTTTCCCTGTAAGTCATGTGCTCTATTTAGCGCTTGAAGACACCGTTTCCATGCAGAAGCTCCAGGAGAGCGTATGCAGCGGTCCGCTGGCCATTGTCGAGCCTAAATATGTTTACACGCCACATGTCACGATAGGGCAAGAAATCTCAGCTGATGAGCTGCATGATTTATTCGGAAATCTGCGCATGCAGTCCATTGATCTTACTTCGAGAATTGATCGCATACATCTGATGTATCAGACCGAGAACGGCTCTTGGACCGCTTACCAGTCCTTTCTATTACGAGGTTAGACAAATATTAAGGAAAAAGCCCGCAAACGACGCAGAGGTCGATTACGGGCTTTTTCCTTATTTCAAATTATCTTGGCATTGGCATAATTTCGACTCCGCCGCCGTTGCCTTCTCCAGTTGGATTGTTTTTAATTTTTTCCAAAACCGCGTTTCCACGTGTTTCCCACTCAGCTAGTGCTTCACGAGCCGATTTTTTCTTCTCGATTACGGCCTGGAACAATTCATAGCCAGGTTGTTGAGCTTCCCATGCACCTGGTTTCTCACGGAAGATTTTGTCCGTATCTACAGCTGGCATTGGTTTAAGTGAAGTAAATGCGTCAATGTTGTACTGCAAACCGCCGATTGGCGTCAAAAATTCCTTACGTGCAACCATTTCATAAAGACTTCTCGATTTCAGCTTAGCCCATTCCTTGCTGTTGGAGAACTTGATGAAATCCCAAGCGTCTTTATCGTTTTGAGCTTTGTTGTTAATACCCATCAACTGGCTCAATGAAATACTGCTGCCTACTTCAGGATCGCTTGGAGAAACGGGAACTGTCACAACGTCCCAATCAACAGCTTCAAAATCTTTAATTTTCGATGCGTTGTCCGAAGCTCTCTTAAGCTCATTGATATAACCATAATCACCGATCGTCATCGCAATTTTGCCTTTGATGAACAAATCACCATAGAATGGGTCATTGCCACCTTCCGCGTTTTGCTTCTCATACATTTTATTCATAAATTCTTGTGTTGGAATAACTTCTTCTTGATACAGCGATGCAACAGTGCTCCATACATTTTCCCACTGATCGCTATTGACGAGCATTTTCTCGCCTTTGTCATCCCACATTTTTAGCTGCAATGCTTGGCTATAAGACTGCGCATTGCTAAAGCCGTCGTTGGACCAACGATTGAAGGAGAATCCAAATTTACGGTCCACGCCTTCACCTTTAGCCACTTGACGTGCTAGGTTAAGAACTTCAGTCCACTCCATTTTGTTTGTCGGAGGAGTTACACCAGCTTCAGTAAACATTTTTTTGTTGTAGTAAAGTGCAGAAGAGTTAAAAGTTGGCGTCAATGCATACAATCCGCCATCACCAGCAGCTTTAATGCCTTCAACAACAGTTGGAACATAATCCGACAAGTCGAATTTATCTTGTGCTATTAGCGGATCCAGCGGTTGCAGCAAGTTGTCTTGTGTCATCCGACGAAGCATATTGTAATCCAGAACAACAACATCGACTGGATTTGATCCAGTTAGCATTTCTTTCATTTTTTCATACGGATCTGGCTGCTTTGTTGGCTTTGCAGGATCTTGCTGTTCAAAGCGTTGATCATCATAGTTGATTGCGCCTACGATTTGGAACTCAATGTTAGGATGAGACATTTCATACATATCCGTGTATTGCTGACGGAAATACGGCTCATTATCCGCACCGCCATAAAGCACGCCAATACGTAAAACCCGTTTTTCTGTAGAGCTGTCTGAGCCGCTGCTGCACGCTGCTAGCAGGCCAATAAGCAAGGTAAGTGTTAACGATACTAAAGTAAATTTGCGAATTCGCTTGCCTGACAATCTTTTATTATTCATTTGATTTTAACCCCCTAGTGATTTAGGCGGAGTAATAATAATCCGCTCGCCGTCAAATTCCATCGTTGCTTTGTCTTTAATATTAAGAGCAGATAAATATTCCTTAGGCACTTGTAAACGTCCAACGCGATCTACCACGACATAGGCTTCATGCACAGACTGCAGTCCGCTGCTTACAGCTGGAAGCTCTGCCTCACCTCCATCAAGATTAATATTCGGATTGCGTTTAATGAACTCAGTGCTCGTCAAGCCATCGCGAATGGCAACCACTCGGTCTACCTTGCCAGCAAGCGTCAAGTCATGCGTTACAATGACGATGGTAATACCGATCTCGCGATTCAACCTGCGGAAAATACCCATAATCAAATCGGATGTAGCCGTATCAACCGAACCTGTCGGTTCATCCGCAAGCAGAAGCTTCGGGCGATTCGACAATGAAATCGCAATGGCAACCCTTTGCTGCTCACCGCCTGATAATTGATGGAGCTTGTTATGCATTCGCTCCTTCAAGCCAACCCATTCAAGCAGCTGCTTCGCATATGCGCGATCAACCTTCCCTGAAAGCATCATCGGCATTTCTACATTTTCGAGGGCAGTAAGATAAGGCAGCAGGTTTCTGGCATTATTTTGCCAAATAAATCCTACCGTCTCCCTCTTGTATTTCACTAGATCCTCTTCGGAAATCTTCAGAAGATCCCATGGACCTACATGCACCTGGCCGGCTGAAGGGCGGTCAAGACCGCCCAGCGTATTCAGAAGCGTCGATTTCCCGCTGCCGCTGTTGCCGATAATAGCCATTAGCTCGCCTTCGTTTACTTTTAGGTTCAAGCCTTGCAGGGCAACGACCTCTAGATCGTCTGTCTTGTAAATTTTCACTAGACCTTCGCAATCGATCATCGCTGTTGTCATCGTTCTTCTCCCATCTTGACCGCTTGATGCACTCTAAGCCTGCGTATGTGCAGGAAGAGCAGCAATGCGCCGGTCAGCATCATAAATCCGACAACTATGAACAATTGGTTCGTATCGCTAGACTCGAATATGACTCGGAAAGGCGGTACTGTTTCTGCAACGTTTTCTGTCGTTTGCAAGAATGGAAGGAAGAGCAAGCTCACACCTTTACCAATTAACACCCCAAGTCCAATCGCAAGTCCTGCTGTAAATAGCTGCTCCAGAAGCAGCATCCCCGTAAGCTGTCTTCGCGATAATCCCATTGCCCGCAATACCCCGAATTGGACAACGCGCCCTGAGAGATTAAAGAACCAGAATAGAACGTAGCCAGCTAATGTGATGATGACCGAAACAAGGAAACCTAAGCTCAATATTCCGAATACGCCGCCCCTAGTTGGAAGCTTCGATTGAATGATTAGCTCGCTTCTTACATCTTTAATAGCTGCTATCTCCACCCCAGCCTTTTGCAGCGCTTCAACGATCGGAGCTACTTTAGCATCAGGCTTCATCTTCAGCCAAACCTCATAAGGAATAAGCGGAAGCTGGTCATAAATATAATCTAAATTCGTGATAATAAACGGAGATTTATCTGGATATTGGCTAGGCCAATAAGGCAAAATGCCAACGACCATAAAATCCACTTTACCTTCGGCGAATCCAACCGACACAGGATCTCCGATTTTTAATTGATATTTCTCTGCTACTTTCGAAGGAATAAGTGCCGCATGCTCATATTTACCCAAATTATTTAAATAATAATTCGGATGAACTGGGTACAAATCATTGCGGAACCAGCCGACCTTGGCAAAGTCGACATTATCAATTCCCATTACGGTTCCTTGACCAATCGATTTGCCTGAAATGACCACGCTGCCCTTCGTCTGTAGTACACGAGCAGCCGCTTCTACGCCTTCAAGGGAACGGAATAGCTCAAATGGAGGTTCACTGAACAACATCTTTGAAGGTATGGTTTGACCGCCACCGCCTCCGCCGCCTGAACCACCGCCGTTGCCTCCTCCACCATTTCCGCCGTTTCCACCGCCGCCATTGCCTCCACTGCCGCCGTTGCCACCATTTCCGCCGTTGTTGCCAGGCGTCGTGGTAATTTCCGGAGAGCCTTCCCATACCGTTTGAATGGTTACGTCTGCTCCGTATTTATACAGCGTACGTTCCGTGGAGTTCAAATCAATCGTTCTAGCTGCCGATGCGTTATAAACACCAAGCCCCAGCGTCAGCACCAATAGAATCATCAATGGGTAATATCCCTTGGATGAACGTGAAAGCTGAGTCAGCGTCAAATATAGCGGAACCGGTAAAAATTTGCGTCCTAACCATGTAAACACCTTCAAAAGCCATGGGAATAATCTTAAGAAAAACAACCCAAATGCAAAGATTGATAAGGCAGGAACAAAAAATAAAAATGGCTGTACGTTTAATTGATCCGTTGTCATGCCTGTTTTGAATGTCAACATTTGGCGCTCATTGAACATATACCAGCCATAACCAGCAGCGGCAATTAACAAGACATCAAGATACCAACGCTGCCAAACTGGCTTGCGATCAGAACGCGCCAGATCCTGCTTATAACTTACGATTGAAGATCTTGCATAAATAACAGCTGGAATAATGGTCGCCATAAGCGCTAGAAAGACTGCAGCTCCACCAGCAATAATGGCCTCTGTAGAGAAGCCAACCGGTATGGACTTCCGATTAACGAAAGAAAGGAAGCCATTGGCTGATCCGATACTCTTCGCCATGAACCAACCGATAAACGGACCGCTTCCAAGCGCGATCCCTCCAAGCAGTAGTCCTTCGAGCAAATAAATCCATATGATTTGCCGTGTGCCGGCCCCCCTGCTTCGAAGCACTGCAATGTCGCTTCGCTGCTTATCCAGTGACTGCCTTGCATTCATGGCAATAAAGAAAAACACCATCGCAAGCATTGGAGCAGCTAGCGTAAACAGCAATGTTTGCAGCTGCAGGCTTTGTTTCTTAAATTCGGTAAGCGTGGATGCAAAAGAAATTTCTACTCTTGTGTCCTTAAGACGCTGATAAAGCTCAATATTCAAGCGTTCTAGCGTCTTGCTTAACGGTGTTAATTGACTCGTTTTTACTTCTGATAAATCAAATGCGTAGTACCAGCTTGCATTATGCAGCGGTATTTTTTTATTCGCTAACAGCGTCTTTTCGAATGCTGCTTTGCTTATTTGGAACGTGTTCAGCAAGCTTTCCATCCCTTGATACCAGTATGAACTCGTATCAGTAAGCGGTTTGACTGCTCCGACAATTTTCACTCGCAATGTCAGATCCAGTCCACCGTATATCGGATATTCAAAAACATCGCCGATATGTACATCATTTCTATACATTGCTTCCTCGAACATGACTGCTTCGAGTATATCTCCATCCCCTTCGGTATTTGAAAACCATTTACCTTGGGTCAGCTCTGTATTTTTTTCAAGTTCTGACAGATTCATAATCGTCAGTTGACGGTTTCGTCCTGCGTCTACTTTGCTTGAATCCTCAGGAACGACCTCTGCACCGCGAATGGAATAGCTGTTTACATACGTACCAAATGGAAATCCAATTTCCTTCGGTATTCCATCTTTAATATACTTTTCAAGCTCCGACAGCGCTGCTAAATCCGTTTTCCCGCCAGCAGGTGATTGATATCTCATGAGAAGCGAGCCCGCAGGTAATCCGGTACTCTTCTGCTGCAGTGATTCGGCTACTACTCTCTTGAGTGCGCCATCTGCATACATAGGGATACTCGTTGCAAATGCAACCGCCAGAGTTAGCCCAGCCAGCGTGCTTAAGGTTAGCCAGCGCGTGTTCCACATTTTGCGGAACAAAAAACGAAACAGCGGAATTCCCATTGGCTATCGACCTACAACTTTCTGCCCCGGTTTCAACCCTTTGAGGATCTCGATATTCGTCGAGGTTTGTTGGCCGACCTCTACGTCAACTTCGCGCTTAACTTCGCCTTCAATGACCTGCACGTACGTACGAGATCCAATAGAACGAAGCGTAGAAGGAGGAATAACAATAGCATTTTCAGTGCGCTTCGTAATGACTTTAATCGAAAGCGGCATACCGCGGTTCAAGTTTTTAGGCAAATCCTTAAGATCAACGATTAAGAAGTCTTCGGGTTTTTCTGGTTTCTCTACTCCAGAACCACCACCGCCGCCGCCGTTGTTCTGTTCCTCCGTTTTGTAAGGGAGCTGCTTGATCTTGCCTTTAAATTTACCAACGCTCGTAATATCAGCCGTTACTTCCATGCCAACGCCTAATTTTTCTAGCTCTGACTTAGAAATTTTGGCTGCAGCTGTAATCTTGCTCGTATCGGCTACAATTGCAATTGGAGCATAGGCTTTAATCAAATCGCCCTTCTGCACGTTAAGCGATACAATCGTTCCGGCAAATGGAGCTTTTAATGTCGCTTTCCCGATTTCCTCTTCCATATCGACTAGCTTCTGCTTCTGTTCTTCAAAAGCAATCAGCTTACCTTCGAATTCAATCGGATCCATTTCATCACGCTGGCGAAGCGTGTCTTTCATCTCATTTTCGACTTTCCTAAATGAAAGCCGCTCTTGCCGCAAGCTTTTGACCAGTACATCAACGTCCAGCTGACCTATCACTTGACCGGCTTTTACAGTTGTTCCTACTTTCACATTCAACTCCTTCAAATTCTTGCCGTCCAATGTGAAAAACATCGTCTCTTCTTCCAAAGAGATAAGCTTGCCGATCAGCGGTATCGAAGTTTCTAATGTCGTCGTCGTTACCTCATACTCAGGTTTCTTGGATATTTGTGCAGGGGCAATCTCAGGTATAACCTCTTCTTCATCTTCTGCGGGAAGCAATGAGCACCCGCTTGAAAGCACCAATGAAGCACTTAATACAACAACCATTGAACGCTTAAATAAATTTTCCGTCCACCATTTCATAGACAATGTCAGCAACCTCCAAAATCGTAGGATCATGTGTAGTCATACAAATAGAAACTTGTTCAGTGCGAATAATATTTTGGAAAACCGCCATAATTTGAGCTGACATGCCAGTATCAAGCTCTGCCGTCGGTTCGTCAGCAAGCAGCAGCATTGGTTTATGGGCGATCGCCTTAGCAATTGCGACCCGCTGCTGCTCACCGCCGGAAAGCTCGAAGGGACGATGATTCATTCGGCGCTCCAAACCAACCAGTTCAAGACATTGCGTAACTCTATCCTTCCATTCCGCTCGTGGTACACCAGCCATCCGAAGAGACAGCTCCACATTCTCACGTGCGGACAATAGCGGCATAAGTGCGAAGGCTTGAAATATAAAGCCCATGTGCTTTCGCCTAACTAAAGTGCGTTGGTCATCGCTCATGCTGTGAAACTTCAAACCGTTAAACAAAATTTCTCCTTTGCTTGGCGTATCAAGCCCGCCCAAGCAATTCAGCAGCGTCGTCTTGCCAGAGCCTGATCTGCCTCTGAGCATAACTAATTGACGCTCCTTAAGCTCCATATTGATGCCCTTCAGTACAGGCAGCGGAGTTCCTCCAACCTGGAACGTTCGCTCTACATCAATAACTTTAAGCAGATCGCGTCTTTCCTCAGTCGTTTCTAACTGCTCTTCTACCTTCTGTTCTTCTTCCTGCGGAATGGCCATTAGCGCTTCCGATCCCTCCTCAACCAACTTTCATAATTCTCATCTTACATGATAGACGTAGGACATGCTCAAAAAGTTACGTCAAATTTAAACAACTTTTTAAAACCTTTTTTAAACAAAAAAAGCTGCTTTTAGCGAAGGCTTAAACTCCGCATAAAAAACAGCTTTTACATTATCTTACTTCACCTTGAAATGAGAAATAGCAAGATCCAAATCGCGTACAATTTCCTCTAAATGAACAGCTGCTGAAGAAATGTTATCCATCAAAGCAAGCTGTTCTTCCGTTGCGGCAGCAACATTCTCTGTCTTCTCCAGATTAACGGCAGCTGTAGCAGCCGTTTGCTGCATTGAGGCGCTTACTTGCTCCGAGCTGGCTGACATTTGCTGAGTAATTGCAGAATTTTCATGAATCTGCTCACTCATCTGTGTAATAGAAGCAACGATGACATCCAAGTTCTGACGAACCTCGCCTACCCGCGCGCTGCCTCGCTCCATTTCCAGAACCGTTTGCGACATGTAAGCCGAGGCTCCTGCGATTTCACTTCGGGTAATGTCCACGAGTTGATGTATCCCGTCAGCAGATGCTAGGGATCCCGCTGCCAGCTTCCGAATCTCTCCTGCAACGACCGCAAAACCTCTGCCGTGTTCGCCTGCACGAGCTGCTTCTATTGATGCGTTCAGCGACAAAATATTCGTTTGGTTTGAAAAACTTGTTATATTCTCGGCAATTGCACCTATCTCCTTGGAACGATGCTCAAGCGTTTCAATTGTATTCGATAGTTTGCCAGTTACTGAGGTTACCTCGCTCATTTGATCAATTAACCGGAGCAGCGCTTCATGACCAAGTTCAGCCTGCTTAGAGGTTGAAGATGATTTATCGGCAATTGAGGCTGTGTTTTCTGCGATTCGTTGAATGCCTATCGTCATCTCTTCGATCGCTCTAGATGTTTCCTCCGCACCTCTTGCTTGTACTTCTGAGCCATTTGCTACTTCCTGAATATTTTGAGCAACATGCTCTGCTGCATCAGCAGATTCCTTAGATGCAGTCGTTAACTGATCAGTTGACTTGGTCACTTCAGCTGCATTGCTAGCAATACCGCTAATCAGCTGCTTTGTAGCTTCAATCATATGATCCACCGATTGCGAAATACGGCCAAGCTCATCCTTGCTGTATTTCTGATCCGGAAGAACCGTTAAATCCCCTTCTGCTACTCGCTGTGTCTTAAATACAACACTCCTGATTGTCTTCATTATATGACGCACTGTAAAGTACATAGCAATTAATATAACTAATGTAACTGCAATGATGCAGACTAAGAGAGTAAGCTGCGTTTTTCTAAGCTCATTTGTAATATCAGTAATCGTGGTTTGTGCATAAATTTTAATATTTTGACCGATTTCATCAATCCCTGTACGGCTTGTTAAGAAGCTATTATCGATCTGTTTATTTTGAAAATTGTTCTTTCCATCCGCTGCTGCTTTTACCGCTGCAACTGACCAGAAATTAAAATTAGCCTTAAACTCAATTAAAATTTGGTTTATGCTGCGCTCAGTTTCCCCTTCTGCTAAGTTCTGAAGTCCTTTCTCATATAAAATGGCTTGCGCTTCTCCTACCCTGTCTTCAACTTGTTTTATATTTTCGGCTAACTCCACTCGAGCAGCGTCTGCATTTACTTGATCCAAAGTACCGGATTCCACTCTCAAGTAAGCTTGATAGGCCTGATACATATCCCTATCCGCGTTTAATACTAATGTGTCTACTTGATTAGAAGTTTCATAAATACGATCTGTCATGTCATTCAACACACGCCATTGCTCATTGAGCAAATAAAGCCCAGTAAATGCATAAAACATAAGTGGAACCAAAGACAACAAGACTAGCCTAACACGTAAAGACAATTTCATTAAAACCCCGCCCCTCAATTCATGACTATACTCTATAATTATTTATCGGAGACAAATAGCTATTAAGAAGAGTCCCTTTCAAAAAAAATTAAATTTTAGTGTCGAATTATGAACAATTTTGTCACAAAAAAAGCGAGCTCTCATGGAAAGAGCACGCTTTTTTTAATTTAAGCAATTATTTTCCAAACGATTGAGGATCTTGTCTCCAAGCTTGCAAAGCAGCTACATCTTCAGGAGCAACTTTTCCAAGCTCTACAGCTGTTTGAATAAGTGCGCTATAGCTAGACAATGTAACAAGAGGCATTTGCTCTGATGCAAAGGCTTGAATCGCTGAATCAAATTCGTAAGTGAATATAGCAAGCACCGCCAACACTTCTGCGCCTGCTTCTCTGACTGCAAGACCAGCTTTAAGCGAGCTGCCGCCTGTCGAGATCAAATCCTCGATCACAACGACCTTTTGTCCAGGTATAACACGGCCCTCGATTTGATTCTGCTTGCCATGACCTTTCGCTTTATCGCGAATATAAGCCATCGGTAGATTAAGCTTCTGCGCTACCCAAGCTGCATGTGGAATGCCGGCAGTTGAAGTGCCCGCAATAACCTCAGCATCAGGATAACGCTCACGAATGATCGTTGCGAAACCTTCTGCAACAAGATCGCGAATCGCTGGGTAAGTCATCGTAAGGCGGTTATCACAATAGATTGGTGATTTAATGCCTGATGTCCATGTGAATGGCTCATTAGGGCGAAGTGCCACAGCTTCGATTTCTAGCAGGCTTTTAGCAATTTGATTTGGCAATTCAGATAAAGTAATTTTACTCATAGGAAATCAGCTCCTCAATAATAGATTCTAATGCTGCACGCGGATTTGGTGCCGCTGTAATCGGGCGACCGATAACCATATAATCAGTTCCTTTGCGCAGCGCCTCACTTGGCGTCATGATGCGTGATTGATCATTAACATCCGCTCCAATGGGACGAATGCCTGGCGTTACGGTTTTGAAAGAGCTGCCGCATAGCGACTTAATAGCCTCAACCTCGGAAGGTGATGCGACAACACCGTCCAAACCCGCTTTTTTGGTAAGCTCTGCATAACGAAGCACTGCTGCTTCTACGGTTCCGCTAATACCGATCTGCTCATTGAGCATGGACTGGCTCGTACTTGTCAAATGAGTTACCGCGATTACCGTTGGCTTACGAAGGCTGCTGCCTGTTAATGCAATATCTACGCCCTCAAGCGCAGCCTCCATCATATCACTGCCCCCTGCTGCATGGACGTTAAACATGTCAACTCCCAATTTCGTTACGCTATTAGAGCCGCCTTTGACAGTGTTCGGAATATCATGCATTTTCACATCAAGAAATACGTAGTAACCACGCTCTTTCAAGCTTTGCACGAAGGAAGGACCGGCAGCATAAAACAACTGCATGCCCACCTTCATAAAACAGGGAATGCCTTGCAGTTCGGCAATTAAACGTTCAGCCGCTGCTGCATCTGGATAATCAAGGGCTACCATAATCCGTCCTGCTGCTTGCTCTTTAGTCAATTTCATCCGAAATCGCTCCATTTCTCTGTTCATTTGCAAAATAAACGGCCATACGTTTGCTTCAAGCTATCCACCTTAAGACTAACTTCTTAAGGTAGATAACGAAGCAATAAACGCTGGCCGTACTTTTAAGCTCATTGAGCTTATTTGTTTTGTAGCGCTACTGGCATTGAACGGGAGGAGAAGTTCAACGTTTCGAGCATAACAAGCAATGCACGAACTGTATCAAGCGATGTCATACAAACGACGCCATTCTCAACCGCTTCACGACGAATTCTGAATCCATCACGTTCAGGAGCTTTGCCTTTAGTCAACGTATTGACTACAAATTGCGCTTGCCCTTCACGTACTAGATCAAGAATATTCGGCGAGCCTTCACTAAGCTTATTAACAGTCGTAACGATAAGGCCGGCTTCTTCGAGTGCTTTCGCCGTTCCGCCTGTAGCAATAATTTTGTAGCCTAGGTTAAAGAATCCGCGAAGCAACTCTGTTGCTTCCTCTTTATCTTTATCCGCAACTGTAGCAATGATAGCGCCTGATGTTGGAATTTTCATACCTGCGCCAATGAGACCTTTATAAAGAGCTTTCGCATATTGAACGTCGCGGCCCATTACTTCACCTGTTGATTTCATTTCCGGCGTTAGCGTTGGGTCAACCCGGCGCAGCTTCGCGAAGGAGAAGACAGGAACTTTAACCGAAACATATTCATCCTCAGGCCATAAGCCTTCAACATAACCAAGATCAGCAAGCTTCGTACCGAGAATTGCTTTAGTAGCTAAGTTTGCCATCGGAATATTCGTAACTTTGCTTAGGAAAGGTACGGTACGCGATGAACGCGGATTAACTTCTATCACATATACTTTTTCTTGGTGAATGACGAACTGGATGTTAACAAGTCCAATTACGTTAAGAGCTTTAGTAATGCTAATCGTGATGTCAACGATTTGCTGTTTAATTTCTTCCGAAAGTGATTGTGGTGGATATACCGCAATGGAATCGCCTGAGTGAACGCCTGCGCGCTCAACATGCTCCATAATCCCTGGAATAACAACAGTATCGCCATCACAAATTGCGTCTACTTCAGCTTCTTTACCTAGCATATAACGGTCGATTAGAACCGGGTGCTCGGGGTTGATTTTCACTGCAACTTCCATATAGTTAAGCAGTTCTTCGTCCGAGTACACAATTTCCATTGCGCGTCCGCCAAGTACATAGGAAGGGCGAACAAGTACCGGATAACCAAGTCCTTGTGCCGTAACTACCGCTTCATCAACAGAGATAACCGTTTTGCCGTCTGGCTGTGCGATGTTCAGGCTGCGAAGCAATGCTTCGAATTTCTTGCGATCCTCTGCTGCATCGATGCTCTCAAGGCTGGATCCTAGAATGCGTACGCCAGCTTTGGAAAGCGGAGCTGCAAGGTTGATTGCCGTTTGACCGCCGAATTGTACGATTACGCCAATCGGATTTTCTTGCTCAATAACATTCATTACATCTTCAAAGAACAATGGCTCAAAGTAGAGTCTGTCCGATGTGCTGAAGTCTGTTGAAACCGTCTCTGGGTTATTATTGATAATAACCGCTTCATAACCTGCATTTTGAATTGCCCATACCGCATGAACCGTCGAGTAATCGAACTCGATACCTTGGCCGATACGAATTGGTCCAGAGCCAAGGACTAGAACCTTCTGTTTGTCTGTAACAGTTACTTCATTCTCTACTTCATAAGTGGAGTAGTAATATGGTGTCGAAGCTTCGAATTCAGCTGCGCATGTATCAACCATTTTGTATACCGGCTTTAAGTTAAGCTGTTCGCGAAGTGCACGCACGTCAGCTTCCGTTGTGTGACTGCCATTCGGGAAACCTTCTTGACGAATTTCAGCAATAGAACGATCTGAGAAACCTTTGCGTTTAGCTTCATACAACGTTTGTTGATTCAACGTTGATTCGCTGCGCATACGATCCTCGAATGCTACGATAGACTGAATTTTATCAAGGAACCACCAGTCGATGTTTGTAATGTCTTGGATTTCTTGAAGCTGATAGCCCCGGCGGAACGCTTCTGCTACGAGGAACATACGCTCATCATCCGGCTTCTCTAGACGTGCGCGAAGCACTGCATCTTCTAAAGATGAAGCTTCTTTCAAGTGAATGCGGTGAGCGCCAATTTCCAATGAACGAACCGCTTTATGAATGGATTCCTCAAACGTACGGCCGATAGCCATAACTTCGCCAGTTGCTTTCATTTGCGTACCAAGTTTACGGTTCGCGTTAACGAATTTATCAAACGGCCAGCGTGGAATTTTCGA
The DNA here is from genome assembly GCF_056398625.1 of Paenibacillus sp. 01T431. Lineage (NCBI taxonomy): Bacteria > Bacillati > Bacillota > Bacilli > Caryophanales > Paenibacillaceae > Paenibacillus > Paenibacillus sp. 01T431. Next base: position 431,720 of record NZ_JBFTPT010000005.1, on the reverse strand, counting down.
TACGATATAATCAAGTGTTGGCTCGAAGCAAGCATACGTTTGTCCTGTAACAGGGTTTACAAGCTCATCGAGTGTGTAGCCGACAGCGATTTTTGCTGCCATTTTGGCAATTGGGTATCCTGTTGCTTTCGACGCTAGTGCCGATGAACGGCTTACGCGCGGATTTACTTCAATGACATAATATTGATAGCTTTGTGGATCAAGTGCGAACTGTACGTTACAGCCGCCCTCGATGTTCAGCGCACGAATGATTTTTAGGGAAGCTGAACGAAGCATTTGATACTCGCGATCAGACAAGGTTTGGCTTGGCGCTACGACGATGCTATCGCCTGTATGTACGCCAACCGGGTCAAAGTTTTCCATGTTGCAGACAACGATACAGTTATCGTTCGCATCACGCATAACTTCATATTCGACTTCCTTCATGCCTGCGATCGATTTCTCGATCAAGCACTGGCTAATCGGGCTATAACGGATTCCAGAAGCAACCGTTTCGCGCAGTTCTTCTTCATTCGCACAAATACCGCCACCTGTTCCGCCTAGTGTATAAGCAGGACGAACGATGATTGGGTAACCAATTGTGTTAGCGAAGTTAACTGCATCTTCTACTGTAGTTACGATGTCGCTGTCTGGTACTGGCTGTTCCAGCTCACGCATAAGGTCACGGAACAAGTCGCGATCCTCTGCTTTCTCAATAGCTGTCAGCTGTGTTCCAAGCAATTTTACATTCTCGCGTTCAAGAACGCCTGCGCGTGCAAGCTCAACCGCCATATTAAGGCCTGTCTGGCCGCCAAGCGTCGGAAGAAGTCCATCTGGACGTTCTTGACGAATGATTTGTGATACAAAATCTAAAGTAATTGGCTCGATGTATACTTTGTCAGCCATGTTCGTGTCTGTCATGATTGTTGCTGGGTTACTGTTTATAAGAACAACTTCATAGCCCTCTTCTTTGAGCGCTTGGCAGGCTTGAGTACCGGCATAGTCGAATTCCGCCGCTTGTCCGATGACAATTGGACCGGAACCGATCACGAGAATTTTTTTGAGTTCATTATTTTTGGGCATACTGAAGCTCTCCTTTCAACGTCTCCGACAACACAGCTTGACGAGGTTTTTGTGGGTTATTTTTCTTGTGCGTACGGATCATTTCTAGGAACTCATCAAACAAATAGCTGGAATCATACGGTCCAGGCGCAGCTTCTGGGTGATATTGAACCGAGAAAGCTGGGAATGTATTGTGTTTAAGTCCTTCGATCGTGCGGTCATTGTTATTGATATGTGTTACTACAAGCGGCGTGTTAGCTACTGATTCTTCGAGCACCGTATAACCATGGTTTTGTGAAGTAATGTAGCAACGGTTAGTTGCCAATTCTTTAACCGGGTGGTTTCCGCCGCGATGTCCGAATTTAAGCTTCGTTGTTTCTGCTCCGCAAGCTAATGCGAACAGCTGGTGGCCTAAGCAAATTCCGAAGATCGGGTATTCGCCGAGCAGCTCAGAAATCATTTTTACAGCATAAGGTGCATCCTGCGGGTCCCCAGGGCCATTGGACAATTGAATGCCGTCTGGAGCTAGGCGACGAATTTGGTCTGCTGTTGTATCGTGAGGAACAACGACTACATCGCAGCCGCGCTTAGTAAGCTCGCGCAAAATACCGCTTTTTGCACCGAAGTCAACAAGTACGATACGCTCGCCTTGACCCGGGCTTGAGAATACATGAGATGTAGAAGTGCGTGCAACTTGATCCGTCATTAGCTTCGAGATGTTAAGACGTTCAGCAAGTTCTTCTACACGCTCGTTGCCTGTTGTAATTAGGCCTTTCATTGTACCGTAGTTACGAAGCTTGCGAGTAAGCATACGTGTATCGATATCGCTGATGCCCGGGATGCCGTATTCTTTAAGAAGTTGTCCTAGTGAATATTGAGCGCGCCAGTTGCTTGGCACTTCTTCATGACGACGAACGACAAAGCCATGAATAAATGGACGCATCGACTCAAAATCATCACGTGTAATGCCGTAGTTGCCGATTAGCGGATAGGTCATCGTTACGATTTGTCCGCAGTAGGACGGATCGGATAAAACTTCTTGATAACCAGTAATTCCAGTATTAAATACAACCTCGCCCATCATTTGTGCTTCTGCACCGAACGAAAGTCCTGTGAACAATGTACCGTCTTCCAATAATAATCTTGCTTGCATCCGTATCACTCCTCAGGTGTTGATTGTCCCCATATATTGGCTTTAGTTAGTAAAAGTTATTTATTCTGACCAAACAACTGCGCCGTCAACGATCGTTGTCACAGGCCAGCCGCTAAGCTTCCAGCCGCCGAATGGCGTGTTGTTGCTTTTGGATGCGAATGTGCTCGGATCAACCGAACGCTCGTTATCCAAATCAACGATTGTAATATCAGCAGGAGCGCCTTGCTCTAAACGCCCCGTTGGAAGCCGGAAAACACGTGCCGGATCCGCAGTCATGCGCTGAAGTAGGAAGCCAAGCGTCCACTTGCCGGTTTGAACAAATTTTGTGTACAAGAGCGGGAAAGCTGTCTCGAAGCCAACGATGCCAAAAGGTGCAAGTTGAACGCCGCGCGCTTTCTCTTCCGCGCTATGCGGTGCATGATCCGTAACGACCATATCGATCGTTCCGTCTTCAATCGCTTCGATAACCGCTTGAACGTCACGCGGCGTACGAAGCGGAGGATTCATTTTCCAATTCGCATCATCAAGGCCCGGAATATCCTCATCAGACAGCAGCAAGTGATGCGGGCAAACCTCAGCAGTAACGCGAACTCCGATTTGCTTAGCTAGGCGAATTAACCGTACCGATTGTTCAGTACTAACGTGGCATACATGATAATGAACGCCCGTCGCTTCCGCCAATAGTACGTCTCTGCCTACATGAATCGCTTCGGATTCATTTGGGATAGCTTTCAAGCCGTGCTTGCGGGAAAACTCGCCTTCCGATGCCCAAGCGCCTTCAACCAATGAATCATCTTCGCAGTGAGCGATGATCGGCATATCCATGGAATGAGCAAGCGCCATCGCGTTTTTCATCATTTGCGCGTTCTGGACACCTACACCATCATCCGTAAAGCCAATTGCACCCGCTTCTTTTAATGAAGCAAAGTCCGTCAACTCACGGCCAAGCTCGTTTTTAGTGATGGATGCGTATGGCAATACTTTGACAACGCCGACTTGAGCCGCCTTGTTCGCAATGTAGCTTACCGTTTCAGCAGTATCCGTTACAGGGCGAGTGTTGGGCATACATGCAATCGTTGTGAATCCGCCTTTTGCAGCAGAGCGTGTGCCTGTTGCGATATCTTCTTTATATTCAAAGCCCGGATCGCGCAAATGAACGTGCATATCGATAAAGCCTGGCGATACCAGCTTGCCCTTTGCATCAACGACTTCTGCGCTTCCTGTATCTACTGATTCGGAACCGTCTATAATAGCTTCGATCTTGTTATTTTCAATCCGAATATGCTTACTTTCTAAGCTGCCCGAAGTTTCATTCCATACGTTACCGTTTATAATCCATAATGACATTGTCGTTTCACCCTCCGGATTTAGATCTATGTTGCTAAAATTAGCTGAGCGCACGCTCTACTACCGCCATGCGGATAGGAACCCCGTTTTCCATTTGCGGGAAAATACGAGATTGTGGATGCTCAACCAGTTCATCGTCTATTTCTACGTTGCGGTTGATTGGAGCAGGATGCATAATGATCGCGTGATTAGCCAGCTTGCTGGCTCTCTCTACCGTCAAGCCGTAATGCTCGCGGTAACTTTCAGCAGAGTTCAACATTCCGCTTTCATGGCGTTCCAGCTGGACGCGCAGCATCATGACAACATCTGATTTTAATGCTTCATCTATAGAGACATACGAGACGTCAAGTTCAGAGGCTTGCATATTTGGCGGTGAGCAAAAGTTCACATTAACTCCGAATTTTTGCAAAGCCCATAGATTCGATCTTGCAACGCGGCTATGCAGCACATCTCCAACGATCGAGACCGTTAAGCCTTTGAGTTGTCCAAAATGCTTGCGCATCGTGTACATATCCAGCAGCGCTTGTGTCGGGTGCTCGTTATTGCCATCGCCGGCATTGATAAGCGGCACCTTGATCTTCGTTGCTAGTTCTGCAAGAACGCCGATTGGCTTTAAGCGAATGATGCCAACGTCAATTCCCATTGATTCAAGTGTGCGTACAGTATCGTAGATTGACTCGCCCTTTTGTACACTTGAAACCGCAGCGGAGAAATTCAGCACTTCTGTACCTAGTCGTTTCTCTGCTACTTCGAATGAAAAGCGAGTACGCGTGCTGTTCTCGAAAAACATATTGGCTGCAAATCTGCCTTGCATCGTCGTGTGCACTTTGTTTGAATGATTCTCCCAATAAGCAGCACGATCTAGTATCGATTCAATCTCTTCTTGGCTTAAATCTTTTAATCCGAGCAAACTCCGTTGTTTAAGCTGTGTGATGGTCATCCGGCTTGCCCCCTCTGATTAATAATGGTCACTTGGTCGATTTGATCGATTTCGGTAAGAGCCACATCGATTTGCTCTTGCTTAGAGCTTGGGACGTTCTTGCCTACAAAATCTGGTCGAATCGGCAGTTCGCGATGTCCTCTGTCTACAAGGACGGCGAGCTGAATGCTTTGCGGCCTTCCGCAATCCATAAGCGCGTCCATTGCAGCGCGAATCGTGCGGCCCGTGTACAATACGTCATCGAACAAAATAATGCGTTTGTCTTGAACCGTAAAGGGTATGCCGTCGGTATCGCCAATTGCTGCTGCTATTTCCATGTCTGCAGATATGATTGCTTTTCGATCATCACGGTATTGAGTAATATCAAGCTCGCTCACAGGAACAGGCTTTCCTTCAATTTCACCGATGCGCTCTGCAATTCGCCGAGCAAGGTAGATCCCTCTTGTGCGAATGCCTACAATCACACAGTTATCGATTCCCTTGTTCTTCTCCACAATTTCATGAGCAATTCGCGTTAATGCGCGGCGAATCGCCGTTTCATCCATGATGACTAAATGCTCTTCTTCCGTCATTTCCGCTGACTCCTTCCATAACCGTCCAAAACTGCCAGGTTGCGACAAAAAGCTCCTTGCGAATTTCGCAAGGAGCTTGTGATAAGGCTTAAAGAGATAGGTGCAAGCAAGCAGAGCTCTCGTCACAGAAAGCAGTGCATAAAGCTGTCCTATTCCTCTCTTCTATAGACCTGTTATTCACGCTACCTTGCCAGCCTCTCTGGACTGAGTTAAAGGTACTGATGTATATCATAGGAATTATCCCACGTTCGACAAAAGATGTCAAGTAAAAACGATTATTTCCGCTTCAACTTAGTGTGGACCAATCCTGATAAACTATGCAAGGATAGCGATTATTTGTTACAGGCTTAATTTACGAATTCTTTCAACTGCTTTTTGAGTATTCTCAAGGCTTCCGAATGCTGTAAGGCGGAAATAGCCTTGACCGCTTTGACCGAAGCCTACACCTGGCGTTCCAACGATGTTTGCTTCTGTAAGAAGCTTATCGAAGAATGACCATGAATCCATGCCGTTCGGTGTTTTCAGCCAAATATAAGGAGCGTTTACTCCGCCAAATACCTCTAGACCGATGGACGCAAGGCCGTCACGGATAATTGCTGCATTTTTCATGTAGTAGTCAACCAAAGATTTGATTTGCGCTTTGCCCTCTTCTGAATAGATAGCAGCTGCTCCACGTTGTGTAACGTATGATACGCCGTTAAACTTCGTCGTATGGCGGCGATTCCACAAATCATTGATCAACACTTCATTGCCTGAAGCGTCAAGACCTTTCAGCTCACGCGGCACAACTGTGTATGCACAGCGAACACCAGTAAAACCTGCTGTTTTGGAGAAGCTGCGGAATTCGATGGCTACTTCACGCGCGCCTTCGATTTCGTAAATGCTGTGCGGAACATCTTCTTCCTGAATAAATGCTTCGTATGCGGAGTCATAAAGAATGATGCAGTTGTTTGCTTTCGCATAGTCAACCCATACTTTAAGCTCTTCTTTCGTAAGCGTCATGCCAGTTGGATTGTTCGGATAGCACAAGTAAATAATGTCTACTTTACGATCAGGAAGGCTAGGCTTGAAATCATTTTCAGCTGTACACTCCAAATACGCAATGTTCTCATAGCGCTTTGTATCTTGATTGTATTTGCCTGAGCGGCCAGCCATGACGTTCGTATCGACGTAGACTGGATAAACCGGATCTTGTACCGCAACGATACTGTTCTCGCTGAAAATTTCTTGTATATTGCCGACATCGCATTTGGAACCATCACTTACAAACACTTCATTTGTTGCAATGTCAATGCCGCGTGCTTTATAGTCATTTTCGATAATTGCATTTATTAGAAAATCGTAGCCTTGCTCAGGTCCGTATCCACGGAATGAACCTGGAGCTGCAAGCTCGTCCACTGCACTGTGCATAGCATTCAGAACCGAATCCGGCAAACCGAGCGTAACATCACCAATTCCTAAGCTGATAATTTCAGCATTTGGATTTTCTTGAATGAATTTAGTACGGCGTTTTGCAATTTCAGAAAACAAGTAGCTGCCTTGCAGCTCCAAGTAATTTTGGTTAATGGAAGTCATTTCACGTCACCTATCCTTATATTCATTTACTTCAGTTGTTATTGATTAGAATAACGTACTTATGTGCTTGAAATAATGAATAATGTGGTGAAAAGTTTGCACTATTGCACTATTACCTTGAACGCAAGCTGCTTAATACATATTCGAAGTCTGCCGGCAAAGGCATTTCGAACTCCAGCCGATCGCCGCTGCGCGGATGTGTAAAGCCAAGCAGCGTAGCATGCAAAGCTTGTCCTTTTAAGGCTACAGTTTTGTTGCGGCCGTAAACCGGATCTCCTGCAAGCGGATGACCGATATATTTCATATGCACACGAATTTGATGGGTACGTCCCGTCTCTAGCTGAAGCTCTACAATCGTGTAATCGCCTAAGCGCTCCAATACGTGAAAATGTGTTACTGCATGTCTGCTATTGTGCTCGGTTACCGTAAACAGCTTCCTGTCATTCAGGTCACGTCCGATAGGCGCATCAATTGTACCTTGGTCATGCGGCAAATTGCCGTGCACAAGTGCGATATATTTCCGCGTTACCGTATGCTCCTTAAGCTGCTCAGCAAGCGAGATATGCGCCAGATCGTTTTTGGCAGCCATCAACAAACCTGTTGTATCCTTATCTATGCGGTGAACAATGCCCGGACGGATCATGCCGTTAATGCCGGACAAGTCCTTGCAGTGATACATCAGCGCATTAACAAGCGTGCCTGAAGAATGACCAGGTGCAGGATGAACGACCATACCGCGCTTTTTATTAATAACAATCAAGTCTGAATCCTCATAGATAACTTCAAGCGGAATGTTCTCAGGGACAATGGCGGCCTCTTCAGGCTCTGGGATAATCAGAACGACACGATTGCCCTCTGCTACCTTCAGATTCGCTTTTGCCACTTTGTCATCGACCTGAACGGCCCCTGCTTTGATCCATTCCTGAACCTGGGTTCGGGATACGCCTTGATCGTCAATACTGTCTGTTACAAACTTGTCTACTCGTTCGCCGGATTGCTCCGCCTCTACGATCCATTCCAACGGTTCTTCATTATACAGGTTGCTGCTCATGATTGTTTTGATCCTTGTCCTCTCCATTTTGCAAACGTTTCTTGTCATCTCTAGCCGATAACAAGGTGTCAATTAGAATTAATGCTACACCACAGACAATCGCTGAATCCGCTACGTTGAATATTGGGAAGCCATAGCTGCCGAAGTTAAACTGCAGAAAGTCAACAACCTCACCATAACGCGCGCGATCGAGAAAGTTGCCAATTGCGCCGCCAAGAACTAGTCCGAGTCCTACTAGCAACCAAGGCTTAGCTGATTTTCTCGATGCCTGTATGTACCAAATGATACCCAAAACAATGATAACGGTAATAATGATAAAAAACAGTCTTTGCTCTTGCAAGATGCCAAATGCAGCACCGCGATTTCGATGCGAAGTGATGAGAAAAAAATTACCGATAATGCTAATTTGATCCCCGATCTCCAATTTTGTCTCAATTAATTTCTTTGTTACAAAATCAAGGACTAACACTAATACCGCTACCCAGTAATAATAAAAACGCATCGAATCACTCCTAATTTTTTGTAAAGCAGCGTTTCCATTCAAAAGCACTTCAGGCTAGATGTGAAAAGCCAGCGCATTTCTGAAAGTTTGCTAATCAATTGTAGCATACGGAGCTAAATAAGAGCCAGCACCCGCCTGCTGTTCTTCCATTGAAGACCATACTGAAAAACCGTATTTCAGCAAAAGCTAATACTGCAATTATGTTCCCTGCTAAGGAGGGTGCTCAAAATGACAAAGCCAAACACTGCTCATATTCAGCTGCTGCAAGCCAGATTGTTGGACGAGCAGCGCGAAATTGAAAGACGTTTCTCAGAAAACGATCATTATGGCTTAGCGAATTCGTTGCGTGACACTACCGGAGAACTATCCACAATCGATAATCATCCAGGTGATGTCGCTACTGAGCTTTATGAACGCGAGAAAGATGTAGCCCTTCATGAACAAGAGGAATTGCATCTGAATCGCATTGAGGCAGCGCTAACCGCGATTGCTGATGGAACATACGGCATTTGTAAAACATGCAATGAACCTATCCCGCTTGAGCGTTTGGATGCCGTACCCGATACGCTTTATTGCATTGAACATGCGCCAAGACAACATTTATCCCTGCGCAGGCCGGTTGAAGAATTATTTCTCGAACCTCCATTTGGTCGAACCAGCATGGATGAGCATGATTCCTACAACGGTTTTGATGGCGAGGATGCTTGGCAAATTGTTGAGCAATGGGGCAATGCGGATTCACCTGCCACATCCGAGAATCGAGATGTTGCCGATTATGAGCATGTAGGCATTGAAGCTTTCGAGAATGACGGCTTCGTTGAATCCATTGAAAGCTTTCTTGCAACCGACATTACAGGGCGTCATGTGTCCGTCATCCGCAACCGAGAGTATAAAAATTACTTGGAGTCAGACGAAGGCGATCATGGATTAGAAGCTGATCTTGAGGATCAACGCTTATAATCAATAAACTTTTCCTTCGAGCTGGATTTGGACAATTCGGACAATGTCTGCAATATAGTCGCCGATTATCGGTAAGTTTAACGCTCCTAATATACGCAGAACATAAAGAATGGTCGCAGCAAAAAAGGTAAAGCCAATCGCGATTCCTACACCTCTGGCTGTACCAGCCAGCAGGTTTTTCCAAATCATTGTCCATGGTCTGTTTAACAGATCAATGTAGTCCGCTATTTGGGTATGTTCCATTTCGGTAGCAATAGTTTGCAGTCGTTTATCAAGCTTGCTTAACGAAGTTTGTAACTCGTTCAAATTTTTCGGCTGTTCCGGGTTATTTGTATTCATACGAGGCATCCCCTTTGTCAAACAATAAAACGAGGCCTGACCTGCCGGACATTGCAAGCATCGCGACCATTCAGTCGTTTGCTGCAGCTGTCGGAAGGCGACGGCCTCGTTTTTTTCGCTTGTTAATTTCCTTTATACTATAACCTTATCCGCGGATGAAAATCCCTATTTCTTTTTCGCCAAGCACAACTTTCTCCATCCCCGGCTCATCACCATAAGTAACGGTTTGAACAAGCACGTTGTCTTGAAGCACTTGTGCGAACGCATCCAGCGCCGCTTTGAGCTCTGCGTCAACATCAAGTACAAGATCGATGCGCTTCTCAATTGGCAGATCGAGCTTTTTGCGTGTATCCTGAACGGCGCGAATCACTTCACGAACCCAGCCCTCTTGCTCAAGCTCAGCTGTGATATCCGTATTCAGCGCTACAGTAACACCGTTGCCAGATGCAGATGCGAAACCTGACTTCGCTTGCTTCTCAACCAACAGCTCATCAACAGTGATCGACAGCTGTTCGCCTTCTGCACTTGTGAAGTGGAAGCTTCCGCCATTTACGATGTTTCGAGTCTGTTCTGCTGATAGTCCTTTTAGCTGACCTTGAATAGGTCCAACGTTTTTACCGTATTTTTTACCGGCAATTTTAAGATTCAGCTTAAGGGTGAAGTCAACAAATCCACTGTCTGAATTTTGTACGGTAATAGCTTTTACATTTATTTCATCCTTCACGATATCCTCGTAGTCTGCTACGTTGAAATCACGATCAAGCGATACGATTAGCTCCGACAAAGGCTGGCGCGTTTTGATTCCCGTTTCGTTCCGAACGTTGCGAGCAAGCTCAACGATTTGTTTTGCACTTTCCATATCGCGCTCCAACGTCTCATCAATAAGCGTTTCATCCGCTTTCGGATAATCAGCCAAATGAACGCTGCCTGCTCCGCCAAGGTTTCCGAATACATCCTCTGCAAGCAAAGGTGCATAAGGAGCGATCAGACGCGAGAGGGTAAGCAATACGCTGCGCAAAGTTTGATAAGCGGCTAATTTATCATCTGTAAGCCCGCTTCCCCAGAAACGATCACGTGAACGGCGGATATACCAGTTGCTCAGCTCGTCAACGAAAACCTCAATCGATTTAGCTGGATTTAGGAAATCATTTACTTCAAGACCCTTGTTCACTGTATTAATCAAGCTGTTCAGACGTGAAATGATCCAGCGATCCAGCTTGTTGTCTGATTTGATCTCTTCATGCGCTGTGTAGTCAAAGCCATCGATTGAAGCATATAACGCGAAAAACGCATGTGTATTTACGATGGTATCAATGACTTTCGATTTCGCTTCGCCAACAATGCCGCGTGAGAAGCGTTTGCTGTTCCATGGCGCGCTGTCTGCAAGCAATGCCCAGCGGAAAGCGTCCGTTCCATATTCGTTGATGATTTCCCAAGGGTCAATTACATTGCCCTTAGATTTGGACATCTTTTGCCCGTTCTCATCCAAAATATGGCCAGTTGAGATAACCGCTTTATATGGCGCTTTGCCATTATACAGTGTAGAAACTGCAAGCAAGCTGTAGAACCAGCCGCGCGTTTGGTCAATACCCTCACAGATAATGTCTGCTGGATATTGCTCTGCGAATTGCTGCTCATTCTCAAACGGATGATGATGCTGAGCGAACGGCATCGAACCGCTGTCGAACCATACATCGATAACTTCAGGTGTACGCGTCATTTCAGCACCCTCAGCGAAAGGTGATTTCAGTTTAATATCATCCACATACGGTTTATGAAGCTCAATGTCTTCTGGCACATCGCCAATCGCCATCGCACGCAGATCAGCAATACTGCTTGGTGAATACTCTTTGCCTGTTACATCGCAGACCCAAACGTTAAGCGGCGTGCCCCAATAACGGTTGCGGCTGATGTTCCAATCCACCAAATCCTCCAGAAACTTACCAAAGCGTCCTTCACGGATGTGGCCAGGATACCAATCAACGCTGTTGTTGTTGGCGATCAACTGATCCTTAACCGCTGTTGTTTTAATAAACCAGCTTTCCATCGCATAGTAGATGAGCGGCGTTTTGCAGCGCCAGCAGAATGGATAGCTATGCTCGTAGCGCTCCTTCGAGTAAAGAAGACCGCGTTCACTAAGGTTCTTGACGATGTCAATATCAAGCTCAGCGTCTTTCACGAAACGTCCTGCAAAGTCAGTAACCTCTGACGTATAGCGACCAGCCAAATCAACAACACTCAGCATGCTGATTCCGTTGTCGCGTGAAACTCGGTAGTCATCCTCACCATGTGCTGGCGCGATATGAACGATACCCGTACCGCTAGTGTCGCTAACGAAATCGCCTGCAATAACGACGTGGCCTTTTTCTAGGGCAACGTATTGGAATGGCGGCTCGTAGCTAAGACCAACAAGTTCAGCGCCTTTCAATACGGATAGAAATTCATAATCTTCTTTAAGAACGCTCTCCGCTAGATTTTGAGCAACGATATACACTTCACCGTTTTTGGAAGCACGGATATAATCAAGCTCCGGATTTACGGCTAACGCCACATTTGCAGGAAGCGTCCACGGCGTAGTTGTCCAAGCGAGAACGAATTCTCCCGACTCCACTAGCTTAAACTTCGCTGTTGCGCTTAAATCCTTAACATCCTCATAACCTTGAGCAACCTCGTGTGAGCTAAGCGTCGTTTGACAATCCGGACAATAAGGACTTACGCGATGACCGCGGTACAGCAGACCTTTTCCGTGGATTGACGATAAAATATGCCATACACTCTCGATGTACTCGTTTTTAAGCGTGATATATGGATTGTCTAAATCCGTCCAATACGCGATGCCTTCTGTCAGCTCACGCCACTGCTTCTCATATTCAAATACGCTGTCTTTGCATTTTTTCACAAACTTCTCTACACCGTATTCTTCGATTTCCTGCTTGCCGGAGATGCCTAGCTGCTTCTCAACTCCAAGCTCAACCGGTAGACCATGCGTATCCCATCCTGCTTTACGGATAACACGGTATCCTGCCATTGTTTTGTAGCGGCAAATAAAATCTTTAATTACGCGGCCAAGTACATGACCGATATGTGGTGCTCCATTAGCGGTAGGCGGCCCTTCATAAAATACAAAATTCGGCTTGCCTTCCCGGTTTGCTATTGATTTTTTAAACGTTTCATCTGTTTTCCATTGCTCCAGCACTCGCAGCTCACGGGTGCGGGCACGTTCCTTAACGTCTACGCGTTGCATCGCTTCAGCCTCCTAATTTAAACAAAAATAAAGCCTCATCCCTATGAGAAGGGACGAGGCTTAGTCGCGTTACCACCCTTGTTCCGCACTGCTGCTGAAATCCAGCAACAAGTCAATGAGAGCAGACAGCTACGTTCAGCTGTGCTTCATGCGGCACCTTAGTCGCGAACATAATATTCGCGTTCCCTGTAACGGGGGACAGCCGTCAGCACTTACTGCTGCATACGCAGGTTCAGCACCGCTTCTCAGAGAGGATATTCCGCAATAGCTCACACACCGGGCTTTCAGCTGCCGCCGGCTCTCTGAGGAGTGAACTCAAAACGTACTTGTTCTCATCAACGAAGTTTAGATCATCAATTAATTACTATTAGTTATAGCGTAACAACAGGCCAAATGTCAAATGGCATTTCGCCTGTTTATAAAAAAACTAGCCGCGAGTCAATTCATGCTCGGTTTGTCTTACATGCGGCTCCAGCGTATCCCAACCATCTACCGAAAGCAGTTCAAGCTGAGCTTCTACAAGTGTACGGAAACGAGCACGGTATACGGAAGCTTGTTTTTTAAGCTCTTCCACCTCAAGAGAAACCTTGCGAGACTTGGCAAGTGAATCATTGATAATTCGATCAGCGTTTTTCTCTGATTCCTTAATGATCAACTGTGCTTCTTTCTTCGCGTTGTTTCTTACTTCATCGGCTGCTTCTTGTGCAACTATAATCGTTTTGCTAAGCGTTTCTTCGATATTCGTAAAATGATTCAATCTTTCCTGCAAGCCTAATACTTGGTTTTGCATTTCTTTATTTTCACGAATGAGCGATTCATAGTCTTTGATGACCTGATCTAGAAATTCATTAACTTCATCCTCATCGTAGCCACGTAATCTCCGACCAAACTCTTTGTTATGTATGTCCAATGGCGATAACGGCATTGGGGCACCTCCTTATGGTATTTGGAACATTCGTAACCGAAAATACACGATTTGATGAGAATAATTCGACAACTACAGGAAAATTCCTGCAATCATTCAAATAAATTTGCCGATCTTTACTCGAATTCTGCCTTTTTTTGTCACGCCATCCACCTCTAGTACTTTAAATCGGCCAAGTCCTTTGAATGACACAACGTCACCCGCTCGAAGCTGCTCGGATGGGTCTTCTTCCGATTTCCAATTCACCCTGCATCTTCCTGCCCGAATCGGATCAACGATTTTGGATCTGCTTATGCGATAAACATCGCTCGCAATCCCATCCAATCGCATAGAAGCAACTGACAAACTCATTTCCTCCAGCTTAACCAAAGCCGTCTGAAGCTCAGATAGTGGAAGTACGTCTGTCAGCACATTAATCCGATGAACCTGTCTCAGATGGATATTCAAGTAATCCGCAATTTCATCCATAACAATGATATGACAAAAATGCTCATGCACATGTATGTCACCAATTCGGTCACGTTTTATACCAAGTCCAAGCAGTGCTCCTAAAAAATCACCATGATCTAATTCCATCTGGGCTTGTCCCGGTCCATTAACTACAAGAACAGATATGCCAGCATTTTCGTCATCCAAATTTCGATAATCTGGACCTATAATGGCTCGTCTACGCTCAGCTTGATCATAACCGCCGTCAAACCGGACATTAACATCAGGGTTGCGATTTGCCAAAATAGTCAATATTTGTGCTTGTCTTGGGTCTAAAAAATCGGTCCGCTTCAGCTCATGCTGCTGTGCGGACCGCTCTATCCATTCCTCCGCCCGATCTACGAAAGGTTTCTCATCGGGATGGAAATGATCGTATATTCCTTGTTTCATATAAACTCATTCCTTTAATCAAATAAAAAATCCGATTACTGCAATCAGGCCATAAGCTACAAATTGCAAAGCGAACACGGCAAGGATTGGCGAAAGATCCAGCATGCCTCCGATTGGCGGAATAAACTTTCTGAAAATACCTAAGTATGGCTCAACCAGCTTACCTAGAAATACGCCGATAAAGCTTTCACGAGCGTTAGGCAACCAAGATAGCAGCACATAACCAATGATCATAAACGTGTAAATTTTTTGTACCAGCATCACAATACTATAAACTTCATCCATTAACTCAAGGTCACCTCATTTTGTTGTAGTCGTTCTCCTCCGCCAGCATTTCCGTTATAGCACCTTGAATTTCGACTGAATCCGGCGTACAAAGAAAAATATTGGGTCCTAGCTTAGAGATGCTTCCGCCTAAAGCGTACACGGTACCGCTTAGAAAATCAACAATTCGAACAGCAAGATCGCTGCGAACACGTTGAAGATTCACGATTACTGCACGGCGTGAACGCAAATGATCAGCAATTTCTTGCGCTTCATCATAAGACCTTGGCTCGCTAAGTACTACCCGGACATTCTTCTGTGAATGAATGCTGACGACATTATTGCTCTTCGTGTTTTTACGTGCCTCGAAGGGAGAAGTTTCAGCTTCTTGTTCTTCCTGCTGTACAACACGTTCTCTCTCTACAACTTCTTCTTCATCTTGCAAGCCAAGAAAACTCATAAAGCGGTTCATGACGCTCATCCCTATTCCTCCTCTTTCCCTACTAATATCGTACCAAGGCGAATCCATGTCGCTCCTTCTTCGATGGCAACCTCAAAATCATTCGACATGCCCATTGATAACTGGGTGATGGTGTTTGGATGTTCCGAGCGCCGCTCTAATTCATCCCTCAGCTCTCGCAATGCTCTAAAGACGGGTCTCGTTTGCTCTGGTTCGGCTTCATAAGGAGCCATCGTCATCAAACCAATTGGCTTGATCGAATTAAACTTAGCAAGCTGCTCCACAAAGGGAAAGAGCTCGTCTGGATTAATGCCTTGCTTGGAATCTTCCCCAGATACATTTACTTGAATAAAGCAAGGAACGATAATACCTAGCTGGGAAGCACGCTTATTTATGGCTTCAGCAAGCGATAGCCTGTCCAACGAATGCATGTATGTAAACTTCCCAATGACGTCCTTCACCTTATTCGTTTGCAATGAACCGATAAAATGCCAGATAGGCTGATCCTCTGCTGCTAGATCGTCACTGCCGCTTATCGCTTCCCACTTCGCCTGCGCGTCCTGCCAGCGATTTTCACCCAAATGAAGCAAGCCTTGCCCTAGGGCAGCCTTCGTAGTATCTAAAGAAACATATTTCGTAACAGCAATAATTTGAACTTCATCTCTGCTGCGCCCGGCACGCTCGCAGGCTTTCTTAATTCGCTCTTCCACAAGCTCAATTCTATTCTCTAATGTGAATGACATGTTTCACCTCTCCCGAATGCCGATCCAACTGGCCATTCGGCCGGTTAAGCCACCTTCTTTGCGATGAGAAAAAAACAAATCCCGTCTGCATCCAGTGCACCACTCTGTTAATTCGATACGTATCGGCAAAATTCCTGCTTTTATCATAATCTGTCGGTTTATTTCTTTCAAGTCTAAGTTCGCTTTGCCATCCTCGGTTTGCTTAAGCATTGATTCCGCTTCTTCTGGCGTCAAGCTCAGATCAGTCAAAAGCGCCTGTACTTGCTCTATGACTGGACCATCCACCTCATAGCAGCAGCCTCCTATAGAAGGCCCTATCGCTGCCACAAGCGCTTTAGGGTCGGTTCCATATGCTTGCTCCATTGCTCGTACCGTTTCAATAGCGATCTGCTGGACGGTTCCCTTCCAACCGGCATGGGCAAGCGCCACCGCATCATGCTCTGGATCATAGAAATACAATGGGACACAATCTGCGTAAAAAGAAGTCAGCAGCACCCCAGGGACGTTAGTCATGATAGCATCACAATCCCTCAGCACATCGTCCAGACTATTTCTACCCTTGCCTTTATCTGCTTCAGTCACTTGCCATACCCGGTTCCCATGCACCTGTTCAGCACAAGTCCATGCTTCAAAAGGCCAGCCGATAGCATCGGTCAGCAATCGCCTATTTGATATAACCGCGGCATCTTGATCCTTGACGTGCAAGCCCATGTTTAACGATGAAAAGTGTCCTTCGCTAACCCCGCCTTGACGTCCTGTAAACCCCGCGTTCAAACGATCATAACGTGATTCCCATTCAGACAATAAAAAAAGCGAAGGTCCCTTCGCTGATTGATTATGTTTAAAAGCTTCCATTTGTTCACCTCTATTAAAGGTTTGCGAAGCAAACCTACTTCGTAAGCATAAGCTTAGGTTTGCAGAGCAAACCTACTTCGTAAGCATTTGCTAAGGTTTGCAAAGCAAATCTGCTTTGCTGGTATAGTCACAGTTTAGCGTTTTATGAGCGAGCGTGCAAATCTTCTTCCTCGGAACGAAGCTGTTTCGTGTCATCCATTCGAACGAGCACAACATCTGCCCCAATTTTCACAATATTGCGCCATGGAATAACGACTTCCGTGCCGCCACCGCCAAACATCCCCAAAAACTTAGTATACTGCGGCACCACAATAGAATCGATCCGACCTTGCCGCAGATCAAGCTCCAAATCCGTTATTTGACCCAGCTTTTTTCCGTCCACAATATTAATAACGTCCTTTGTCTGAAAATCAGATATTTTCATTTCCGCTCACCACTTTTCAAGTAGAGTGATCACCCGTTTGTCTCTCCTATAATTATATGTGGAAATCGCCCAAAATGTCCTTCTTATCAAGAAAAGGAGCCTCTTATTTCAAAATTTGATTTTTATGTACGATAGCGTACAATAAAAGAATATCAGAGGATCGAATAAGGAGCATATCATGCCAAAAATCGTCGCAACGGAACTCGATTGGATCAAGCTTGGACTGCAAAAATTTGCTGAAGGGGGTGTCGAAGCTCTCGTTATCGAACAGCTCGCTAAGCAGTTAAACAGCAGTAAAACCAGCTTTTATTGGTATTTTAAAAATCGTATTTTGTATGTGGATCGTATTATTCATTACTGGCATGAACAAACAACCACATCAATCATCGCTCATATTCAGCAGTATGATTCATTAGAACCAAAGCAAAAGGTATACCAGCTGCTCAGCGTCATGTTCAGCACGATAGAAGGAAAAGATTTTATTTATCATTTCCGAAAATTAGGAACGACATCGCCTGCGTATGCCGAGCTGCTTCAGCAAATTGAGCAGCAGCGCTTGGATTATATGAGCGGCTTGCTCATTGCGTGCGAATTATTAGAAGATGAGGCAAAGAATACAACTGAACTCTTATACAGTTATTACTTGGGATGGTACGAACGAAATAAACATCGTACTCTCAATCCGGAAGAAACCAAGAAGCAGATTGACCTGCTCATGCCGTTTATTGAAAAAAATCATACATGACACGGAGGGATATGTGATGCAATCGTTATTAGCAGCGCTCATTAGTGCGGTGTTGTTCGTCATCGGCGTGATACATGTATATTGGGTGTTAGGCGGTCGGCATGGAATCTCCATTGCTGTCCCGACAAAGAATTACACATCTCAGCCTCTTTTTAAACCTCGTCCAATTGGAACGGCAGCTGTTGCAGTACTTTTCTTTGCGGGCGCCGCATTCATTCTCATGTTTGCAGATATTATCCCTGTCATCGGACCAGCATCACTGCCCTCCATTGCAGCCTGGGCACTTGCTATTGTTTTTTTGGCTAGAGCAGTTGGTGAGTTTCGTGCAGTCGGGTTATTCAAAACGATTCGAAACACGCATTTTGCACGAATGGATACGTATGTTTACTCTCCGCTTTGTCTGATCATCAGTTTCCTATCTTTTTGGTTAATGATTATTGGTTAGTCCCCTTCAATAAATCACATAAACAAAAAAAACGGTGCCTCTCGGCACCGTTTTTTTATGTTTTTACATGCTTTTGCATTTGCTGAATAGCCGACTTTTCCAAACGAGATACCTGTGCCTGTGAAATGCCGATTTCATCGGCTACCTCCATTTGCGTCTTGCCTTCGAAAAAGCGCATCGACAAAATCATTTTTTCACGGTCGTTCAGCTTATGCATAGCTTCCCGAAGCGCGATTTCCTCGATCCACGATACATCTTTGTTTCGTTCGTCACTAATTTGGTCCATAACATAAATAGGATCGCCGCCGTCATGGTAGATCGGTTCAAACAATGAAACAGGATCTTGAATGGCGTCCAGTGCGAATACGACATCTTCCTTCGGAACATTTAAAGCTTCCGATATTTCAAAAATCGTCGGTTCGCGTGAATTTTTGTTCGTCAAGCTATCCCTAACTTGAAGCGCCTTGTAGGCAATGTCTCGCAAGCTGCGCGATACGCGTATAGGGTTGTTGTCACGCAAGTAACGGCGTATTTCCCCGATAATCATCGGTACGGCATAGGTGGAAAATTTGACATTTTGGCTAAGGTCGAAATTATCTATCGCCTTCATAAGTCCAATGCATCCGACCTGGAATAAGTCGTCTACAAACTCTCCCCTATTGTTAAACCGTTGTATAACGCTAAGCACTAGCCGCAGATTACCGTTAACTAATTTCTCTCTTGCTGCCCACTCATTACGGGTTTGTAATGCCGTAAACAATTCTCTCATTTCGACATTATTAAGGACAGGCAGTTTCGCGGTATCCACTCCACAGATCTCGACTTTATTTCGGGTCAACGTGATTACCTCCCAAGGAGAAACATTAATGTACATTATCTCCTCAGGAGTCCTTTTTATTCCTATTGCGACATCGTTCGACAACTGCAAGCAGGATGCGGGATCTAAACCATTTTGTTAAATTCTTTACGAAGTCTTTTAATAATTCGCTTCTCAAGGCGTGAAATATAGGACTGTGAAATGCCAAGAAGATCAGCAACATCCTTTTGTGTTTTTTCCTCGCCGTCGGCAAGACCGAAGCGAAGCTCCATAATAATCCGTTCACGCTCTGACAATTTATCAAGCGCTTTGTGAAGCAGCTTGCGATCTACCTGCTCTTCAATGTTACGGTAAATCGTATCATTCTCCGTTCCGAGAACATCCGATAGAAGCAGTTCATTTCCATCCCAGTCGATGTTAAGCGGTTCATCAAAGGACACTTCGGTGCGCGTCTTACTATTGCGGCGCAGGTACATCAATATTTCATTTTCAATACAACGCGAGGCGTAGGTGGCCAGCTTAATCTTTTTCTCAGGATCAAACGTGTTAACCGCCTTAATTAGACCGATCGCGCCGATTGATACGAGATCTTCAATATGAATGCCGGTATTCTCAAACTTACGAGCGATGTATACGACTAGCCTTAAATTACGTTCGATTAGCATTGCGCGAATAGCCGTATCGCCGGTAGGCAGTTTTTCCAGCAAATATTCTTCCTCTTCACGTGTTAGGGGAGGCGGTAATGCCTCACTGCCACCAATATAATAAATTTCTTCACTTTTTAATCCGAATAAAAACATGACACGATAATAATATAACTGAAGGATCAGTTTGTACTTGACGAGCATCTGGCCCATCCCTCCTCGTTTGTATGAGCATACGTTCGTTACTGTTGTACCATAGACGGATGGATAATGGCTCGATATGCCCCATCAGACGTTAACTTACCGCCGTCAAGCCCGATAAGCACCTTCCGCGTTTCAAAAACTTGTCCTTCCCTAGTAATTTCAACCGCATCCGGCTTTATCGCTAGCATGAACTGTGACCCTCGATTGACACCTCTGAATGGTACAAGACGAAGTCGATCTTGCCAAACAAAGGTGTGCTCATCCATTCCCGCTACAAGACGATCCACTTGTGCATCTCGTATGCTATTCAACCACGATTCAGGTAAATCATCTTGCCACAAGGATGCCTCCATTACCATGACCGGTGTCCGTGTAAGTGGATCATAAAGCTGATTGCCGGTGTCGATCAGGCCTATGCAGGTTTGTATACGTTCTCCAATCATAATTTTCACTTCTGCCAAATGAGTTTGCACCAGCTCCCTTTCTCTTTTTTGCGTCAATACGGCACGGTATATATACAATCCGATGCATAACGCAGCAATCAAATAAAACAATCCCATCTTAAGCTCCACACGCATGTTTCCGTTTACGAACATCATCGTTTTCCAAACCTCACGGGACCCTTGCATGAACAAATAATAAAGTCCAAGCACAGCTCCAGCAGCCACAAAGTTAACCGCATAAAACGCTGCAACATTCCTCATATAGTGCTGAATCGAGGCAAAGCCAAAAGCAATCCATAAAATCAATAACGACGTAGCAACCTTAACTGCAAATGTGAATAAAAAAGATAATTGTGGAAAAAGCATTAAAACGACATAACAAGCTCCGACAGCAGAAGCCAATAATACTCGCCAAGGCTTCGGTTTAAGATGACGTGCCCAAGCAGTAGTTAATAGAATAGCACCGTCAACGAGCAGCTCTCGCAAAAACATAACATCAACATAAACAGCCACTTCGGTCACCTTCCTGCAACTGGCGGTAAACGGCCTGCAGCCGGCACCCGGGAGAACGATTGACACTAGTATATTAAAATCCTATTTCAAAGTCTGTCTATTCATGACGGCATGACGTATCTTTTTTTGTCGAGTAGGAGTATAAAAAACGGCAAGTCTTTTATGTTTATTTTTGCAGAGGCTTATATCTTTAGCTCCTCCTATTTTGCTAACAGTTCATTAACCTAGGGCTGCTCCTGTGAGGGATCACTCCTATGTCAGGCTGAATCTACCTTTTTGTTTCTTTTTGAGGTTCCCGCCATCACTTGTCATTGCTAAAATAATTTTCGACTAATTAATCTGGCCGTTTTTTTTAAAAATACAAAAAAATTGGAATGGATACTTGTTCCACTTTGGCAATTAGATTATCATTCTAAATAGATAGAAGCAGTGAAGCACACCGCTTACTCGGGAGATCTTTCTCCCGCAGTATGCGGTTTTTTTTATTTTCCGGAGGAGGATGATAACTTTGTCGTTTCAATCGGTATATGAATGTTGGCTGGTACATCATCTGAAAAAAAGTAGTGGAGAAAATAGACGGAGGCTGGAGCAAGGACATGGACACGCTGAAAAATTATTTTTAGAAAAGGTATGGTATCCTGCCTTCCATCAACTTGACGGACTTATTCCAGAGTTTGAGATTGCTGATTTTCGAGACGGCACTCGTTTTTTAGACTTTGCATATTTAAAATCAGGCTTGCGGCTAGCGATCGAAATCGATGGATTTCGCACTCATTCCTCAGAAACCACTCGCTGGCAGTTTTCAGATTCATTAATGCGTCAAAACCACCTTGTGCTCGACGGCTGGAAAATATTACGTTTTTCCTATGATGACCTAAAAGAAAAACCGCGAATGTGCCAACAGCTTCTCCAGCAATTTATGGGTAGGAGCTTGATTGGCAATAAACAAGATACAAGCGCTGATGCATTCTTGCAGTTGGAAGTATTACGTTATGCTTCTCAACTACAGCATCCTATCCGGCCCACTGACGTTATCGATCTTCTGAAAATCAAAAAACGCGAAGCTCAAAAACTGCTTCATCGTATGGTTCTCAATCAAGCCTTGTTGCCCGCAGGAAATGGCACCCAGAGAATTCGATGCTACAAAGTAAACCAAGAGCAGCTGCATACTTTATTATTTACCTCACTTTAACAAGCACATTAGAGGGTTGTTAGCATTTACGATATGCAGCTTCTCACCCTTGCTCATTCACCAAGCATTGATTGTAAGAACATATAGGCGCTTATTGGTAGCAAACTAAGGCTTCTCTCATGCTGTAAGAACCTATACGTGCTTACAGAGGCTTATCTACCTTGCTCATTCGCAGCAAACTAAGGCTTCTTTCATGCTGTAAGAACCTATACGTGCTTACAGTGACTTATCTAGCTTGCTCATTCGCAAATAGTAGGCTGTAAGAACGTATAGGTGCTTATTGGCAGCTAACTATGGTTTCTTTCTTGCTGTAAGAACCTATACGTGCTTACAGAGGCTTCTCTACCTTGCTCATTCACCAAGCATCAGTTGTAAGAACATATAGGTGCTTATTGGCTAGCTAACCATGGTTTCTTTCATGCTGTAAGAACCTATACGTGTTTACAGAGGCTTACCTACCTTGATCATTCGCAAACAGTAGGCTGTAAGAACGTATAGGCGCTTATTGGCAACTAACCATGGTTTCTTTTATGCTGTAAGAACCTATTTGTTCTTACAGGGCCTTATTTACCTTGCTCATTCGCAAATAGTAGGCTTTAAGAACGTATAGGCGCTTATTGGCAGCTAACCATGGTTTCTTTCTTGCTGTAAGAACCTATGTGTTCTTACAACGGCTTATCTACCTTGCTCATTCGCTAATCGTTGGCAAAAAGAACATATAGGTGCTCATTAGCAGCAAAATGAATTTTTCTTCATGCTGTAAGTGCATATGCGTGCTTACAGCTGCTTCTCCCCTTTTCTCGATCAACTTACAATCAAACAAATAAAAAAAGCCTCACCATAATGGCGAGGCTTAGTACAAAAAGTTTTAGCGATCGTTGCGAGGGCGATTGCGCAAAAATGCTGGAATTTCAAGCTGATCGCTTGAAGTGTTGTTAGCTCCAAAAGGCTTAACTGCATTGGAGCTGCCCTGTTGCCTTGTATCAACCGCTTCTGGCTGCTGTTGTGGAACACGACGAGCAGCTGGTGACTTGTGCTCGAAGCCCGTTGCTATAACGGTTACTTTAATTTCGTCCTTCAGATCTTCATCGATGATCGCACCAAAGATCATATTCACATCTGGATCAGATGCTGAAATGACGATTTCAGCTGCTTCATTCACTTCATAGAGTGAAAGGTTGCTGCCGCCAGTAATGTTCATAATAACGCCACGAGCGCCGTCAATTGACGTTTCAAGCAGCGGGCTCATAATCGCTTTTCTCGCTGCTTCAGCAGCACGGTTCTCGCCAGTAGCAATACCGATACCCATCAAAGCGGAGCCGCGTTCTGTCATAATTGTTTTTACGTCTGCAAAGTCAAGGTTGATTAGGCCTGGTACTTGAATAAGGTCAGAGATGCCTTGAACGGCTTGACGGAGTACGTTATCCGCTTCACGGAAAGCTTCCAGCATTGGTGTCTTTTTATCTACAATCTCAAGCAAACGGTCATTAGGAATGACGATAAGCGTATCTACTTTTTCTTTAAGTGCTTCAATCCCAAGCTCAGCTTGTCCAGCACGCTTACGTCCTTCAAAGGTAAAAGGCCGAGTAACAACCCCTACAGTGAGTGCGCCGCATTCGCGAGCGATTTCGGCAATAACCGGAGCTGCTCCCGTTCCCGTACCGCCGCCCATTCCTGCTGTCACGAATACCATGTCCGAGCCTTTAAGCTGGTTCATAATAATTTCGCGAGATTCCTCTGCAGCCTTGCTGCCTACATCAGGATTGGCACCCGCACCAAGTCCACGCGTCAGCTTATCGCCGATTTGCAGCTTATGCTCGGATTTAGCCAAATGCAGCGCCTGAGCGTCGGTGTTTACCGTAATAAACTCCACGCCTTTAACACCATTTTCTATCATTCGGTTAACGGCATTGCTACCGCCACCGCCAACACCTATTACTTTTATTTGAGCAAGCTGCTCAAGCTCAAAGTCGAATTCCAACATCTTTCATTTTCCCCCAGTCAAGCGTAAACTGCTGATAACATCTATGAGACGGCACAGCAACGTTTCGCAGTAAAATATAAGTATCGTATATAAGGTGAAACTTATATTATCTTAAATCCTCAAATAAATTCATTAAACATACTTTTAATCCGCTCGAACATACCGGGTTTAGTAGAAGGTGTTGGACTTGCTTTGCGGCTTGCCGTTTTCTTCACTGCTCCAGTTCCGCGAGCTCCCATATATTTTGACACATATTGAATCATGCCAACGCCGCTGCTATACGCCGGGTCTCTTACACCAATATAATCAGGGAGTGCAATTCGGACGGAAGACTCAAGCTCTGCCTGGGCCAAAGCGAGTGTTCCTGGCATCGATACAGTGCCACCGGTCAACACATAACCGTTAACCTTGTCTCCATAACCAAGTCGACGTACCTCTTGTCGAACTAAATGGAAAATCTCTTGCATGCGAGGCTCAATAATACTAGCAAGATCAACCTGTGAAAACTCTTTTTCCACATTGCTGCCCATTCGTGCTACTTTAAACTTCACATCTTCAGCTGCATCCAATACATTAGAACAGCCATATTTAAGTTTGATTTTCTCAGCTTGCTCACTTTGCGTGCGCAAACCATAAGCTATATCATTTGTTACATATTCGCCACCAATTGGAAGCGTTGACGTAGCAGCTAGGCCGCCTTGATCATAAATGGCAATCGTACATGATCCTGCTCCTATGTCAGTAAGAACAGTCCCTATCGATTTCTCATCTTTGGTGAGCGAAACCACGCCTGAAGCGAGTGATAACAAAATGACACCAGAAATACGAAGGCCTGCTTTCTCTACACAACGCATAAGGTTATGTATAGCAGTCTTCGTCCCCGTGACGATCGTCGCCTCAACCTCAAGGCGAACGCCAATCATACCGCGCGGATCGGAAATACCTTCCAAGCCGTCTACTAGATACTGCTTTGGAACCAAGTTAATGATTTCACGCTCTGGAGGGAGCGCCACTACTTTAGCAGCTTGTAATACTCGTTCAATATCTTCTTCACCAATTTCACGGTCCTCATTGGATACTGCAACGACGCCTCTATTGGTTTGCAAAGCAATATGATTGCCTTGAATACCAACATATACGTCTGATATTTGAATGCCTACCATGCGCTCCGCATGCTCTACGGCATTACGGATCGATTGCACAGTCTGGTCAATATCTACTATTGCTCCTTTGCGAATACCCTCTGAGTCGGCAGATCCAACTCCAATAATATTAATGGCTCCATTATTCACTTCACCAATAATAGCACGAACTTTGGATGTACCGATGTCCAAACTGACGATGATGTCGTTGCTGCTCATCTTGCGGCACCTCCGTTTCAAATAATTAATTATTTTACCACATGTTAAGGTCTTCCTACATATTCAACGCTTTTATTATTTTCCCTCTTTTTTCAACAAATTTTTCGTTGTTTCTCGCTTTGTGTCGAGCACCGCCCCTTGCGATTCTCTATATTTCCTATGTTTATCCAGCTTAATCGAGTATTAATGCATAAATAAAATTCTACCATTCTTTCAGACTATTGAGTAGTATAATTTTACTCAGAATCTATATTTTCTGGACTCTCACTTACGAAAGGCACATATGTATCCGCCAGAAGCATCGTGATCTTACCTGGCTCTTGAGTCTCGATTACTGCATTCAACGCTTCAATCTTCTCTGGAAGAACCGACACCGCTGTTACTACTTCAAATTTAGTGCGAGTGTACATCAGAATCCGATCGGGATAAGCGGTTGACGGAAATGGTAAAATCTCAGACAGGTCGGAGAGCTGCTTCGTCGATATTTTTGCAAGCTGCTTCGTGAGCTGTGCTTTTACGGGATCTCCATCTGCCCAGCCTGACAATACAGGCTTGTCCACAAGCTGCATTTCATCGCTGTCAGCCTCAACTGTCGTTCCATTTGTCAATAACGCTGTCATTTCCCCTTGCTTGGAAAGCTCGAATGCAACAACAGGAAACTCCTCTACATGAATCTTCACCACACCTGGAAATACCTTCGTAACCTTAGCCCCTTTAATTTGTGGCAATGTGACAATTCTATCTTCTATAGTAGAAGACGAAGTTCGAAAAAAAGCATCGCCAACCAAAATAGCAGCTGCCTTGCCTATTTCTTCTCTGGTTACGAATCTAGTTCCTTCAATTTGGATTTCTGATATTTTGCTAATAGAGGAATTAAAAAATAATACAGCCAAAAGCGCCACAAACAATAATATAAGTATGGTCAACAGCTTCCGACTGCCCATTCTTTTTTTCGGTGGTTCCTTAAGTACTGGCATCTGTGCACTCATAACTTGTCCCTTCTTTCCCCAAAAAACATCCGGTTAACCTCTCCGCGTCAGCCTTCGCTTAGCATCAAAAGGGTACCGGCTGTTTCTATCTTGCAGCTCATGCGCATAGTATTAGTTATTAGGCACTGGCGAATAACGCGAAATCCGCGCACCCAGCCTAGACAGCATCGTTTCGATTTTTTCGTAGCCTCGATCGATGTGATGAATTTGCTCAACGACCGTCCTTCCTTGCGCTGCTAAACCAGCTATGACAAGGGCGGCACCCGCTCTCAAATCCGTTGCTTCCACCGTCGCTCCATAAAGCCTTGGCACGCCGCGAATGAATGCCGCATTCATGTCTACGCGAATGTCTGCACCCATACGTGACAGTTCATCCACATGCTTTAATCTGCCTTCAAAAATCGTTTCTTTTAATACGCTCACACCATCTGCAAGCGTAAGAAGTACCATAACCTGAGACTGCAAATCGGTAGGAAAAGCCGGGTATGGAGAGGTTACGATTCTTTCAACCGCTCTAGGCCTTGTTGCACTGCCAACTTTAATTATATCATCGTCGACAACAATTTGAACACCTGCCCGGCGCAGAACATGAATCAAGGAAGATAAATGGGCTGGCTGCGTATTTTGGAGCGTGACTTGACCGCGTGTTGCAGCGGCGGCTACCATGATGGTCCCTGCTACAATACGATCCGGAATCACTTTATAACGACAAGGTGTTAGCGACTGTACCCCATCTATCGTTATCGTGTCGGTTCCGGCTCCCATTATTTTAGCGCCCATTGCATTTAAAAAGCCTTGCAAGTCTTGAATTTCCGGTTCCCTTGCAGCATTGCTTATTGTGGTTCGGCCTTCTGCCAAAGCAGCGGCCATCATAATATTTTCTGTTGCGCCGACACTTGGAAAGCTTAAGTGAATATCCGCTCCCCTTAGTTTCTCGGCACGGCATATGATCCGGTTACCCAATTCTTCTATTTCTGCACCCAGAGCCTGAAGACCTTCTAAATGAAGATCAATTTTCCGCTCACCGATTGCACATCCACCTGGTTGATAAACCTGAGTTTCCCCAAATCTAGCAAGCAAAGGCCCCATTAAAAAAATAGAAGATCGCATCTGTCTCATTAACGATTCCGGCACGTGGGATGTATGTGCAGTCTCAGTGTCCAGCACCACAGTTCCTCCCGTATGCTCGGCGCGGCATCCTAATTCGCGCAAAATGTTCAGCATGACATCGATATCTAGCAAATCAGGCACATGATCTATCGTTGTTGTGCCTTCGGCCAATAGACTGGCAGCCAGAATCGGCAAAGCGGCATTTTTCGCTCCTTGGATAACTATGGTTCCTGAGAGAGGTTTCCCACCTTCAATCACCAATTTGTCCAATGTATCACCTCCGAATTACCGCTCACCCACCACCAATACTTCCGGCACCAACAGGATGCCATAGCGGTCCTGAACAGTGCTTTTTATATGAGTCATGAGGGCGAGAACGTCTTCAGCTGTTGCTTGCCCGGTATTCACAATAAAATTGGCGTGCTGCTTCGATACTTGCGCTCCTCCGAGGCTTTCACCCTTTAATCCAGCCTCTTGAATGAGTCTAGCGGCATAATCATTAGGCGGATTGCGAAATACGCTGCCTGCACAGGCAAGCTGCAAAGGCTGCGTTCTCAATCTTCTCTCTTTGTAGGAGGCCATCCTAGCGAGTACTTCCTGCCTATCCCCTTCTGCCAGCTCAAAGGCAGCTTCAATGACAATGCCCTTTTGCTCGTGAAGTATGGAATGGCGGTAAGCGAAGTTCATAGCCTCACGATCGTAGCGAACCAATTCTCCTGTTTCCAGTACAATATCAGCTGACTTAAAAATACGTGACACATCTGATCCATGCGCGCCAGCATTCATATAAACGGCTCCGCCTACCGTACCTGGGATTCCCCCCGCGAATTCAAGTCCGGTCAGACCTTGTTTCCCAGCCATGACTGATAGCTTAATGAAAGAATATGAAGCACCGGCTATTGCTGTCGATCCTTCAAAACGCAAGTAATCGAGCCCTCTGTGCGGTTTTATTACAACGCCGCGAATCCCTTTATCACTTACCAGCATGTTCGAGCCTCTGCCTAAATTAGTCCAGGGTATTTGATGTTTTTGCACCAAACGTACCGCCGATACCAATTCATCTTTGCTACTAGGGAGGATTAAGATATCAGCGAGACCGCCGATTTTCCAAGTTGTATAGTTCGATAGCGGTTCGTTGTACAAAACTTCGCCAAGATTAGCTTGTTCCAATTCCGCTTTAAAAGCTTCCATTCGTTGAACCTCCCTAAGGTTTTGCGTAGCAAAACCTACTTCGTAAGCAAATGCTTAGGTTTTGCGCAGCAAAACCTACTTCGTAAGCAATCGCTTCGGTTTTGCGCAGCAAAACCTACTTCGTAAGCAAATGCTTCGGTTTTGCGCAGCAAAGCATACTCCTTAAGCACATGCCTAGCTGTGTAAGAAGAAAAAGAAATTCCCCTTCAGCAGTCTGAATCGCTGCTGCCGGTTTTTCTGTTGTAATCACCGCTCCTTTCGGGTGACGGTCACGAATATAGTGTATCTTATGCCCATATAGGCTCTTGTGTGACAATGGCCTATATCGAGCCAACTGGCTCACTGATTGGTCTGTGCAGCAGACCAGAACTCAAAGCTGGTTGCCGCTTTAGCGAATTGACTGTTTCTTTCAAATAAAAGTGTATTCAATATCTCATCATATTAAATGAGCAAATTTTCCTGTAAACAACAATATCCGGCTTGGATAGTTGCAGCTGCTGTTATGCAACCTGCAGCTATCCAAGCCGGACGTTTATTGTTTTTTTCTACTAAGCAGCTGCTGGTTAATGCCCTAGGCATGAAGCCTCACCTCGAATAACGAGATATGTTCAACAAAATCCCCAGTGCAGTTAAGAGAAGCGTTAGGGATGAACCCCCGTAGCTAACAAGCGGCAGCGTAATTCCCGTAACGGGCATCATGCCAATGACGACACCAATATTAATCAATACTTGTACACCGATAATGCCTGTGATGCCGACTGCCAGCAAGCTCCCGAATGTATCCGTAGCTGCAATAGCAGCGCGTATCCCCCGCCAGATGACAACTAGAAATAATAGTATAAGAGTAACTCCGCCGATGAAGCCAAGCTCTTCCGCTAAAATCGAGAATATAAAATCGGTTTGCGGCTCAGGCAAATAACTAAACTTCTGTCGGCTCATACCTAGACCGAGCCCAACGAGTCCACCTGGTCCGATCGCATATAAGGATTGAATAATTTGATAGCCGCCTCCGAGCGGGTCTGCCCATGGATCAAGAAAATTCGTTATTCGCTTTAATCGATATGGCGCAGCGATGATAAGGCCAACAAAACCTGCGACACCGATGAGCGCCAAGCCGCCTAAATGAGATAATCTAGCGCCAGCTGTAAAAATCAGAATTAAAGAGGCGCCAACCATCACCGCTCCAGTACCTAGATCAGGCTGCAGCATAATGAGTCCGAAGGCTAGTCCAACAAGCCCTAGCGGCGGCATAAGCCCTTTTGTGAACTGCGTAATCGTTTGCTGCTTCTCAGAGAGCCATTTTGCTAAAAATAATATCATCGCCAGCTTCATAAATTCAGAAGGCTGAATACCGAAGGAGCTAATGCCAAGCCAGCTGCGTGCGCCGCCGCGAACGACGCCGACACCAGGGATCAGCACGAGCAGAAGAAGGCCGAAGCAAACCAATAATGCCATTGGCGCCCACTTTTTCCAAACCGTATAATGCGTATTCATTGTAAACAACAACGCGCCTATACCGAGTCCAGCAAATAGCACCTGACGCTTTACATAGTAAAAACGATCACCGAATTCATGAAAAGCAAGCACTGCGCTAGCGCTGTACACCATAATCAACCCGATAGCGAGAATGAGCCCAATTGCAGTCAGCATCCAAATATCCGGGGCAGAACGCGCTTTGGCCATAGCGAACACACCTCTTAGCATGGGAAAGTAGGGACATGCCCCCTACTTACAAGGTATGCGCCGAATCTTTAAAAATGCGCCCTCTATGCTCATACGATGTAAACATATCCCAGCTTGCGCATGCAGGCGACAATAAAACAATATCACCTGGCTCTGCAATAGCTGCAGCTTGTTTCACCGCCTGCTGAAGGACGGACTCGGCGTCCTCACTAGGTTCGACGATTTCCACCTTAGCTAAACCTGCTAGCTCTGCTACACGGGAGAGCTTTTCTCTCGTTTCGCCTAAAGCAACAAGACCCTTTAAGCGGTCGCGGAATAATGGAACAAGCTCCATATAGTCAGAGCCGCGGTCAAGTCCTCCAGCCACTAGAACGATCGGTGCGGATAACGAGCGAACGGACATCATCGTTGCAACCGGGTTTGTCGCTTTCGAATCATTATAATATTTGACACCATTCACTTCACGGACGAACTCCAGACGGTGCTCCACGCCTCTAAACAACTGCAGCGGTTCTACAAGACGCTCTGGCGCAACTCCAGCAGCCAAACACGCCGCAATGGCAGCAAGCGCGTTAGCGGCGTTGTGGCGGCCTGGTATGCCTAGCTCTGAAACTGGTAAAATGTTAATTTCCGAGTCCTCAGACTGGCGGAATACAATTTGTCTATCCACAGCGGCTTCATCATTTTGTGCGTCACCGTTGTCCCGCTCATATGGCGGATCAATGTAAATGCCCGCATCCAGTCGCTCATATATAGAGAAAGGCAGCAGCTGTGCGATAAGAAACTCCGAAAGCGCGCGGCATTCCGGGTCATCCCAGTTGACAACAGCAACATCATCTTCCGTTTGGTTATCAAAAAGTTTTGCTTTTGAATTGACGTAGTCATCCATATCGCCGTGATAATCCAAATGCGTCTCTGCAATGTTAAGCAATAACGCAATATGCGGACGGAACTCGCTTGTTCCTTTCAATTGAAAGCTGCTTAGCTCAGCAACGATCCATTGATCGGGCGTCGCTTCCAAGGCTGCTTCGCATAGAGGACGACCGATATTGCCTGCCACGATGGGATTCAAGCCAGCTGCGCTTAATATTTCGCCGATCCAAGTCGTCGTTGTTGTTTTGCCGTTTGAGCCTGTAATGCCTATTATCGGTGCAGGAGAAAGCCAATAAGCAGCTTCTACCTCCGTAATGACCTCAACGCCAAGCTCCTCCGCCCTCTGCACTGGAGGTGACGTATATGGGATACCAGGGTTTTTGATAAGGAGCGCTGTTTCTTCTGTAATTAGGTCATCTGGATGATAACCGCATAGCACAGAAATGCCCAAAGCAGTCAATTCGTCCGCTTCGGGGCATAATTCACGTTCCTTCATGTCGTTCACTACAACTTCTGCGCCTAATTGATGAAATACTTTTGCGACGCTTACCCCGCTTCTAGCCAAGCCTAAGACAACAACTCGGCGGCCTTCATAAGATGCCGGATGATTCATAACTGACAGTCCCTTCTATGTATGCATAAAGCGGCTCTTAATCAAATAAAAGCCGCTTTTTCGTAAGCTTTATCTCTATAGTATAACAAATAGTAAACCAATTGCTGCAAACACGATACCTACAAACCAAAACACAGTAACAACCTTCCATTCGGACCAACCAACGAGCTCGAAATGATGGTGAATGGGACTCATTTTGAAAATACGCTTCCCTCTAAGCTTGAAGGAGCCTACCTGTAATATAACAGAAAGCATCTCAAGTACAAAAACACCGCCGATTACGATAAGGAGCAGCTCTGTTTTGGTCAAAATAGCGACTGCTGCAATACCGCCTCCTATGCCTAGCGAGCCCATATCTCCCATAAACACTTTTGCTGGATGTGCGTTGAATACTAGAAAACCTAAAACTGCGCCTACCATAGCTGCCGAGAATACTGCTGATTCATGAGCTGACGTTTGTAGAGCAACTACAGTAAAGGCACCAAATGCGATGGCACTCGTCCCAGCCAGCAGACCGTCAAGACCATCGGTGAAATTAACTGAATTGCTTGCTGCAAAAAGAATGATGACGACAAGCGGATAATAAAACCAGCCTAAATCAATTCCCCAGCCTGTACCAGGCACGGATATTTCGGTGCTGTGCCCCATATTATAGAGCATTGCACACACAATTATAGAAAATAGAAGTTGACCAAAAAGCTTTTGTCTTGCCGTTAGTCCCAAAGAACGTTTAAATACAATTTTGATGTAATCATCCAAAAAGCCGACAAGACCAAATCCAAGCGATGCGGTCAGCAGCACCCAAAATTCAGCCGTTTTATCAGAAAACTTCAGGAACGCGATCATTAGAGCAACCATAATGATAATGCCGCCCATCGTTGGCGTACCGCTTTTTTTCAAATGGCTTTGCGGACCTTCCATACGAATCTGCTGCCCAAACTTTAAGCGGCGGAGCACTGGAATGAACAATGGTCCGAGTAGAACCGCTAGCAGGAATGAAGCGCCAATCGAAAATAAAATGACCATCATATCCATTTCCTCACCCCACTTCCAATGCTTGGACAATCTGTTCCATCTGCATGCCGCGTGAACCTTTTATGAGCACGATGTCCGTTGGCTGCATTTGCTCCCTCAGCCACAGCGTCAGCTCATTTTTATCTTCGAAATGTTTAATCACATCATTCGCGCCTGCGTTAGGAAATTGCGATTTCACGCCCTCAGCAATATGTTTTGCCAAAGGTCCGAAGGTAAGAACCGCATCCGCCTTGCTTGGCGTTATATATGCACCTACTTCAAAATGAAGCGTCTGCTCCTCTGGCCCGAGCTCAAGCATATCGCCAAGCACGATCCATTTGCGGCTATAGCCGTCCAGTTGCTCTACCAGATCAATCGCCGCACGAACGGCAGTCGGATTGGCATTATAAGCATCGTTCAATAACATAGTGCCATTAAACGCGCGAACAGGCTGAATGCGCATGCCCGTCAGCTTAAGATGGCTTAGACCTTCAACAATTTTTGCAGCTGGAACTCCGAAGAAGCGGCCAATCGCTATTGCAGCGAGCGCATTGCTGACATTATGCTGCCCTGGAACAGGAATTCGAACAGTTCCGAGGCCACTGGCAGTTCCATTATAAATAGCTGTAAAGGTCGTCGCTTCCGATTCAATGCTGATGTCAGATGCTGACCATTCATTCTGCTTCGATAACCCAAATGTACGGCGAACGATGCCTGCTGGAAGTATTGAACACTCAAGCTCTGCTTCAAGAAGTGGTTCATCGCCATTGTATAGCAGTAAACCATCCTCGCTGAGCCCGAGCGCTATTTCAAGCTTCGCCTTCGCAATACCGGCTCTTGAGCCAAGCTGGAGCATATGCGCGTCGCCGATATTTGTAATAATAGCGGCATCAGGCTGTGCGATCTTCGTCAGCAGCTCGATCTCGCCGAAGCCGCTCATTCCCATCTCGAGCACGGCTACTTCCGTGTCCTCTTCAAGCCTCAGCACCGTCAGAGGCAAGCCGATGTGATTGTTCAAATTGCCTTCAGTCTTATGCACTTTATAAGTTGTGCCAAGAATAGCAGCTGCCATATCCTTTGTCGTTGTTTTGCCATTGCTGCCTGTAATGCCAACAACACGAGTGACAAGTTCACTGCGATAAGCTGTTGCAAGGCGCTGCAATGCAACCAGCGTATCCCCAACAATAAGAAGCGGCACTCCCTCAAGAGATGCTGGAACCTCGCGGCCTTTCTGCCAAAGCGCAGCAACCGCTCCATTTGCAATAGCTTGCTCCAAATAGGCATGCCCGTCAAAATGCTCGCCTACGATCGGAACGAACAACTGGCCCGCAGCAGCTTGCCGCGAGTCAGTTGTTACTCCTGTTATGTTAAGCTCTGCATGATTTCCATTCCATCTAGCGCCGCTCATTTCGGCAATTTGTTTAATAGTACGTTTAATCACTGTATGATTCCCCTTATCGCTGCTTTCGCTACTTTTCGATCGTCAAATGGATATTTGACTCCGTTAATATCTTGGTAGGTTTCATGACCTTTCCCCGCAATCAATACTACATCGCCGAGGCTTGCCATTTCAACCGCTTTTTCAATTGCTTCCTTGCGATCAACGATTAATTTATAAAATGAAGGATCAACCCTGCTGCTTATTAATCCAGCTTCAATATCCTTTAATATAGACTCAGGCGGCTCCGAACGTGGGTTATCCGATGTTATGATAGCGTAATCCGCGTATTTCACTGCTATATTCCCCATTAGCGGCCGCTTGGAGCGATCACGGTCACCGCCGCAGCCAAATACACAAATAATTCGATTTTCTGCAAATTGTTGAATAGCTCTGAGTACATTTTCAAGCCCATCCGGCGTGTGGGCATAATCTACAATTACGGCAAAATCTTGACCCGCATTAACCGCTTCAACCCGTCCGGGTACTCCGGGAATTTTGCTTAGACTGTGTGCAATCGCCTCTAGTTCCACGCCTTCAAGAAGCACAGCGCTTATAGCGGCAAGCGCGTTGTATACGTTGAACTTCCCAGCCATTTGCAATGTTATGTCCTGCTCGCCTCTGAATGTGTCAACATGAAAGGTCGTACCCTGTGCAGTTATTCGAATATTCGTTGCCCGAACGTCTGCCTCTTTATCAATTGCATAAGTGATGACTTCTGCCGCTGTGAGCTCGGCATATTCTGCGGATAAAGCATCGTCTGCATTAAGAACCGCATAAGATCTTTCGTTTTCCGTAGATGCATACACATTGCCAAGTCGCGAGAAGAACAATCCCTTTACCGCAGCGTATCGACTCATCGTTTCATGATAATCCAAGTGGTCCTGCGTCAAATTAGTAAATACTGCCGTTCGGAATCTGCAGCCCTTCACCCGGCCTTGCTCGAGAGCATGGGAGGACACTTCAATTGCACAATATTGCGTGCCCGCATCACGCATCTCCCCGAGATAGCTTTGAAGCTGCAGCGTTTGAGGCGTCGTACTGGTCATAGGGAACGATTTTCCCGCATAACGACGTTCAATCGTACCGATCACACCGGTAGGCTTACTCTGGTCATTTAGGATTTGCTCAATTAAATAAGTTGTTGTCGTCTTGCCATTCGTCCCCGTTACACCGATAAGCTTCAAGGTTTGACTAGGCTGTCTATAATAATAATTAGCAATTACAGCCATGGCAAGGCGGCAATCTCTTACAATAATTTGCGGCACCAACAGGTCCAGCTTTCGTTCTGCTATTAGCGCTGCTGCTCCGGCGGCAACCGCCTCCGAAGCAAACGCGTGACCATCAACGGTATGGCCTCTCAAGCAAATAAACAATTGCCCTTCAATTACGCTTCGTGAATCCGTCTCAATGCCAGTCAGTTCCGTTTCCCCATCGCCTATCAGCCGTGAGGCTATAAGCAATTCCGCAACATCCTTTAATCGCATCTGCCCAGCTCCTCCCTTATGCGCCGGCGGACAAACTTCCCCGCCTGCTGCACCCTCGTTAACTACCATTATAGTCAATGCGAGTGGGATATATTATCTTCTTCGCCCAAATAGATCCGAATCGTTGATCCGCGATCTACACGGGTTCCAGCAGCTGGAGCTTGGCGTATGACCGTTTTCCCAGAACCTGCGGAAGTCAGATTGAAATTCATATTCATATCCTCATACAAATCCGACACCGTCTTGCCAATCAAGTTCGGAACTGTAACAATAGGTGTTTCTCCATACTTATAAATACGGTCGATCTGCTTCTCACGAGCCGGAACTTCCAGAATGGTGAGCGCGTCCTCCAACATATTGCGAACGATTGGCGCTGCAACGACTCCGCCGAACTGAATCCCTTGCGGATTATCAACCGCTACATAAATAACGATCTTCGGATCATCTGCCGGGGCAAAGCCAACAAAAGATACAATATGCTCATTAGGGGAATAACGTCCGTTAATAACCTTTTGAGCAGTACCCGTCTTGCCGCCTACGCGATACCCGTCAATAAAGGCATTGCGGCCTGTTCCTTTGGCTACGACGCTCTCAAGCGCTTCACGCACCTGCTTGGACGTTTCCTCCGAAATAACCTTCCTAACTGCAACCGATTCTACCGTTTCTACAGTCGCTCCCGTCTCCGGGTTTATCCATGCTTTTGCTACATGGGGTTTATACAGCGTTCCGCCGTTAATTGCTGCGGATACAGCCGTTATTTGCTGAATTGGTGTAACGGAGACCCCTTGGCCAAAGGCCGTAGTGGCAAGTTCCACCGGACCGACCTGACTAAGCTTGAATAAGATCCCATTTTCCTCGCCGCCAATATCGATGCCCGTCTTCGTCCCGAAGCCAAAGTTCTTAATGTAATCAAATAGTTTGTCCTTGCCCAGCCTCTGACCAAGCGTTACAAACCCCGGGTTACAGGAGTTTTCAACCACTTCAAGGAAAGTCTGACTGCCATGTCCGCCCTTTTTCCAGCAGCGAAGTCTAGCACCGCCCACCTCAATAGCGCCTGGATCAAAAAAACGCTCGTTTTTCAAATCAACCTTTTTTTCCTCAAGAGCTGCAGCAAGCGTAATTATTTTAAAGGTAGAGCCTGGCTCGTATGTCATCCAAATAGGAAGATTTCGATTATAAACCTCAGTTGGAACCTCTCGATACTTGTCTGGCTCGTAAGTAGGTCTGCTCGCCATGCCTAAAATTTCACCGTTATTCGGATCCATCGCAATCGCGATTATACCATTTGGCTGTAAATTCGTCATCGCTTGATCAAGCTCACGTTCCATAACCGTCTGAATTTGCTTATCGATCGTAAGCTGCATCGTAAGCCCGTCCTTAGGTTCCACGTAGGTGTCCGAAGAATTAGGCATTTGTCTGCCTGCTGCATCTGACAAGAAGGATACGCTGCCTCCGATACCGCTTAACTCTGTATTATATTTTGCTTCTACACCGGTTAAGCCTTGATTGTCGATCCCCGTAAAACCTAGCACATGCGCTGCTAAACTGCCGAAGGGATAAAATCGTTTGTTGTCTTCAGCTACAACGATGCCATCAAGACCCAGCTCTCGTATTTGTTCAGCTTTATCAATCGTAATTTTTCGCCCGCCTGGGCCAAGCTTAACGATCAGCGCTCGTGTTTTAATTTTTTTATAGAGCGTTTCTTGCGACATGTCGAGCAAAGGGGCAAGTGCTGCTGCTGCAGCCTGTTGATCCTTGATTTGGACAGGAATCGCATACACGGTAGGTGAGCTTACGTTGTAGGCGAGCTGAATACCGTTGCGATCAACGATTTCACCTCGCTTGGCTACGTATGGGATGTTGCGTCTCCATGAATCCTCTGCTTTATCCGCCAGCTGCTCACCTTGCCATAGTTGTACAAAGCTAAGTCTCACACATAATGCTAGGAATGACACCCCAGCAAGTATGAGCACGATAAATAAACGTCGTCTAACCGTTACATTAGATACCTTCATCGCTTGTTCCCCCTCCGCTTGACCGTTTCGAAAGGAGCGCTCAATTGCGCTCATTCCCAGATTATTCGGGACAAGCGGATGATAGAACAAGCTTTAAGCAACATCATATTAGATCCCTTAATAATTCGATATATGGATCACTCAGGAGCAGCGTTACCATTACTGCTTGTATTGGAATTAGCAGCCTGATCCCCATTTGAAGTTGTCTGACCCTCGGAGGTTCCACCGTTGGTGCCAGCTTCATCTTCTTTTCCAGCCTCACTACCCTTATCGCCGCCTTCTGCCGCATCAGGGTTTGTTTCCGCATTGCCGGATTGGCCTTCTTTACCTGTCGGAGGAGCAAGTACAACTTTGAGCACTCTTACTTTATTCAAAGTCTCTTCCTTCTGAGACACAACAAACCCTTGCCCCTCCGGAATGAGCCGAATGCCGATAAGAGAGGTTAATTCAAGAGCATCCCGCAGGGAAACCCCAGTCAGATCAGGGATAGCCAGCTTTTCACGCTGCTCCGTTATTAAATATATTCGCTGTGTCGGGTGTACGGCTGAACCGGGAGCAGGTATTTGCTGCAGCACGGTTTTACCATTTCCGATCAAATCAAATGTCATGGCCTTCGCTGTTAATTCTGCTTTCGCTTGTTGAACTTTAAACTCTGTTAAATCTGGTACCGTTATTGTCGCTTCCTTCTTCGAGTTTGCAGAACCAGCCGGATAGTTAGGAGCTACTCCCATTTTACGCAAGCTTTTGAGAACGATTTGTTTAAAAGCTGGAGCAGCGATCTTTCCCCCGGAAGCAAAAGTAGTATTCGGCTCATCTACGACGACATAAACGACGATTTTCGGATTATCAACCGGCGCATAGCCAATAAATGAAACAACATATTTGGAATCAGAATAGCCGCTTTTTCCATTTACCGTAGTAACCTTTTGAGCGGTTCCTGTTTTACCTGCTACTCGGTAACCCTCGATATAAGCGTTTTTACCGGACCCCTTATCCTGATCCGATACAACCTGCTCCAAATACTCACCGACTTTTTTAGAGGTTTCCTCTGAGATCACTTGGCGA
This sequence comes from Paenibacillus sp. 01T431, assembly GCF_056398625.1. NCBI lineage: Bacteria > Bacillati > Bacillota > Bacilli > Caryophanales > Paenibacillaceae > Paenibacillus > Paenibacillus sp. 01T431. Next base: position 392,620 of record NZ_JBFTPT010000005.1, on the reverse strand, counting down.
ACCATCTTCGGTTCGAAAGTCGTCGTCGTTTTGGTCGACGGATCTGTCATGCTTTTTACGATTTGTGGTTGAAACAGCTTTCCGCCGTTAGCTACTGCTGCGACAGCTGCAACCTGTTGTATAGGCGTAACCGTAACTACCCCTTGTCCAAAGGTAGCATTCGCAATCTCACTCGGGTATTTAAAGTTAATCGTACCGCTTAGCTCATTCCCAAGCTTAATGCCTGTTTTTTGCCCAAATCCAAAATTCGTGTAATATTCTCTCAGCTTCTGTTCCCCTAATCTCTCATAACCAAGCTTGACGAAGGCAACGTTACTTGAATATTTCAAGCCATCCAAAAATGAAATGGTTCCCCATCCCTCACGCTTAATATCACGGATTGGATTAGGTACACCTTTCAGTTTGATTTGACCTGATTTGTATAATTCATCTGGATTAAACAAACCTTCTTCAACCGCTGAAGCCAGCGTTACAATTTTGAAGGTTGAGCCGGGCTCATATAAAGATTTAATCGCATGATTGTAAGAGTTCGAGTTGTTTTTCCAATATTCATTCGGATTATATTGCGGCATGTTTGCCATCGCCAAAATTTCCATCGTATTTGGATCAGCCGCAATCGCTGTAGCGCTCTTAGGAGAATAGGTTTTCATAATTTCCTGCAGCGCTTCCTCTACATAATGCTGAATTTCGTTATCGATCGTCAGCTGTACATATTGACCGTCTTTGGCTGGCTTGTAGTCTACTTCACCCTCCGTGAGCTGAACGCGTTTTCCGTCCTTCTCATACTTGATATAGCCGTCCTCACCAGATAGCTGCTCATTGAATGAAGCTTCAACGCCAGTCATGGCGACTCCCTCTTTATCCAAATAACCGACAAGCTGTGCAGCTAGAGAATTTTTAGGATAATACCGTTTTAAATTTTCTTGCAAATCGATGCCGACGCTATATACCTCCTTTTCTTTGGCTAAATCTTCACGGAACTGTTTAATTTTATCGGCATGTGCTTTGTCAATTTGCCAGCCTCCGCTACGCACCTCCCGATATACAAAGTAATTCCCGTCCTCTTTTTTAGCAGTTACATTTTTCCGGAGCTCTTCCTTAGAAGTGCCAAGGATGTCATGCAAACCATTTATAATTTCTTCTGTAAGTTCCTGATCGTTAATCAGCTTCGGATTTAACGTCACATTATAAGCGATCGTATCCATTGCCAGAACACTCCCGTTACGATCGGCGATCGTGCCCCGCTTGGCCAGCATCTTTTCTTCTGTTGACCATCTTTCTTTTGCAAGTCCATACCATTTGGCGCCTTCTACTACTTGCACAATATAAATTCGGCTTATTAAAACAAGAAAAAGGAGGGTCATTACCCCTCCAAACAATAGTGTCCGCAATCTAATTCTTTTTTTCATCATCGCTCACCCTATTCACTCATTGCTGATTTTATCGCGTCGTCACCTGTATTTACGGTAATTCCACTCTCAATAGAGCTAACCATCCCTTGGGTCTCTGCAAGCTTGCGTATACGTTCTGAATCACTGAGCATCTCTACTTGTTTCTTCAAGTCTTCCATCTCTACATTCATCGTCTGGTATTCGCTATTCAACTTTTTAATTTCGAGGCTCATGTCATAGATTTGCGCGTAGCGTAAAATAATGACACCAGCAACTACAACGCACATTAATACAGTAAACATATACAACAACTTCTCCTGAACCGGTAAGGATTTACGAGTTTTAACAAGCCGCTTCGTTTCCTTGATAACCGGTTGCTGATCCTGCTTTCGCTTAGGCTGCAGCGCTAAATTGCCATTCACATACGCCAATTCAAATCCCCCTCTTACAATTTTTCTGCAACTCTAAGCTTGGCCGACCTTGCACGCGGGTTGAGCTCTAGCTCTCTCTCTGAAGGTACGATCGGCTTACGATTGACTAATTTCACTTTCCCAGCATTGCCGCATACACATAACGGAAAATCGGGCGGGCATGTACATTTCTCCACAAACTTTGCAAACAATTGCTTGCAAATACGATCCTCAAGCGAATGAAAAGTGATCACCGATGCTCTGCCGCCAGGGGCTAAACAGCGAATCGTTTGTTCCAAAGCTTCTTCTTCCGCTCCCAGCTCATCGTTTACTGCGATACGAAGCGCTTGGAAGGAGCGTTTGGCGGGATGTCCGCCTGTGCGCCTAGTTGCAGCAGGAATCGATATTTTTATCAATTCAGCTAATTCACCAGTCTTCTCAATTGGCGCCTTTTCTCTTGCCTTCACAATATTTCTAGCGATGGACCGAGCGAATTTCTCTTCACCATAACGATCCAAAATGCGGGATATATCACGTTCGTCCCAAGTATTGACGATTTCATGAGCGGTTAGATCACCCTCGCGATCCATGCGCATGTCGAGCGGGGCATCATGGTTATAGCTGAAGCCGCGCTCAGCTTCGTCTAACTGCGGACTGGATACGCCAAGGTCGAACAATATGCCATCGACTTGCGGAACGCCATCCAGCATAGGAACGTTGCAATTTCTAAGCTCCTGCTCCAAATCGCGGAAGTTGCTTCTTACGAGTGTAACCTTATCTAAATAAGGAGCAAGCCTAACACGAGCATTTTCCAGCGCCCAGTCATCCTGATCGAAAGCGATTAACCGTCCTCCTTCGCCTAACCGGGAGGCTATTAATTCGCTGTGACCTGCACCCCCAAGCGTACAATCGACGTAGATGCCATCTGGCTTTATAGCCAAACCGTCAACCGCTTCTTCTAAAAGTACTGTAATATGCTGAAACACGCCTAAGCCCTCCATTCTTGTTGTCTATTCTAGAAGTTGAAATCGAAATCAACGAGCTTTTCGGCGATTTCGTTAAAGGTTTGTTCGGATTGTTCGTAATAACCGTCCCAAGTCTGCTTGCTCCAAATTTCCACGCGACTAGAAACGCCGAGCACCATGCAATCCTTGTCCAGCTTCGCATATTCACGAAGATGGCTAGGTATATTTACCCTTCCCTGTTTATCCAGCTCACATTCGGTTGCTCCGGAAAAGAAAAACCGGGTAAATGCTCGCGCATCTGATTTCATAAGAGGCAATGTTTTCAGCTTTTGCTCCAAAACGGTCCACTCACTCATGGGATATACGAATAAGCAATTATCTAATCCACGGGTTGCAATAAACGAGGCTCCAAGCGATTCGCGGAATTTCGAAGGTATGATGATTCGGCCTTTCTCATCAATGCTATGTTGATATTCACCCATAAACATGACTTTGAACCACCCCTTCCCCTATTTCCACCACTTTGCCCCACTTTTCCCCACCTAGTAACAGTAGTTCGCCACCTAAAATAAAAATCCTGCTCAGTGAGCAGGATTTTCTAAAATATTTCACACTATTAAAGATTATTAATCATTCCAGCGTTGGCGGCTGCTCTTCTTCAGGCTTGGATGGCTTCGGCGCCGTCTCTTTCCTTCTTCGATAGAACCAAATGATTGGGATTGAAATAACAGCCAATATAGCTAATACAGGCAATGCACCTGCTAAAATAACTAACAATAGATTGATGGCATCCCAAACTACTTTTGTGCTGTTAACTAGCGCGTCCGACATCCTGCCACCTAAATGTGGTTTTTCCATACTTTTATTTTTTAGTGTTTGATTCGTTTGGTACATACGCAGCTCCACCGTCGAGAAAGCTACATTATTATCCAGATAGCGAACTCTTCCTTTGATTCGTTCAATTTCCTCCTGCACCCCTGAGAGCTGCTGTGAAAACTTTAACAGATCATCAGCCTTTGTCGCTTTATCCATCATGGTGAGCAGTCTAGCTTCAACAAGCTGCTTCGCTTTCAGCCTGGATTCAAGATCCACATATTCCTCAGATACGTCCTTGCCGCCGATATTGCGTTCAAATTCATTATGTTTAATTTGCTCAATCCGATCAATGAACGACATAAACCCTGCAGCAGGAACTTTAATCGTATAGCTTGATCCGATTTCTCCCTCGTGCTTCGTATCTTGAAATTGCAAAAGATAACCGCCGCTTTGATGAATGGCATTGCGCAGCGAGGTTGCTGCAGAAGCTAAATCGTCCACCTGCATACTTAAATTAGCGGTATAAATAATTTTCTGGTTGAATCCATCCGTGCCGATGGCCAGCTGAGCATCAATTCCCCCGCCAGATGCTTTGCTCTCGCCCGATCCCTCAGCTGGAGCCTCTTCCGCTTTAGCAGCATTGTCATTCAAGGTATAGCTCATCTCAGTTTCTACGTTTCTAGAAGCTGTTGTTGATAACAACTGTTCAGAAGCCGAGTTTTTAGAGCTGCTCGTATCCCCATCTGAGGAAGCGCATCCAACAAGCAGAACAACCAGAGATACAATTGAAATAAATGCAAATATCCCTTTTTTATGTCTATACATGAAAATACCCCCTTGCTTTTATTTACCTCTAGACGCAATTTGGGAATAAAAGGTTACAACTTTGTCCATCAAAACCCAACATCCGCCGGATCTAATCATCGGTGTAAATGAATCAATTGCTTCTTTTATCTCCACATAAAAAAAAGCCGCGATTGCTCGCGGCTTCTTCAATGCTTTATTCTGTTTCTTTCCAGCTGTCCAAATATGCCGATTGCTCCGCTGTCAGCTGATCAATGCCAAAGCCTAGAGATTGCAGCTTCAGTCTCGCTACCTGCTCATCGAGCTCATAAGGAACATTGACTACTTTGCTGCCAATTGCTTTGTACTGCTCATTTACATATTTTAGTGCAACAGCTTGCAATGCAAACGTCATATCCATAATTTCTGCAGGATGACCGTCGCCAGCAGCCAAATTAACAAGACGGCCTTCTGCCAACAAGTAAATGCTGCGTCCATCCTCCAGCTTATATTCTTCAATGTTGCGGCGAACGGTCCGTACACTTGAAGATAATGCTGCAAGTTCTGGTTTGTTTGCTTCGACGTCAAAGTGACCTGCGTTGGAAATGATCGCCCCGTCCTTCATCACCTTGTAGTGCTCTCCGCGAATAACATCGCGATTCCCGGTAACCGTTACGAAAAACTCACCAACCTTAGCCGCTTCGATCATCGGCATTACCGCGAAACCGTCCATATAAGCTTCGACCGCTTTAATCGCATCGATCTCAGTTACGACAACATTTGCGCCAAGACCTTTCGCACGCATGGCTACACCTTTTCCGCACCAGCCATAACCGACAACAACGACGGTCTTGCCCGCTACCATCAAATTCGTTGTGCGATTAATACCGTCCCATACGGATTGCCCAGTACCATAGCGGTTATCAAAAAGATGCTTGCAATATGCATCGTTAACAGCGACCATAGGGAATTTCAGTGAACCGTCTTTCTCCATCGCTTTCAATCGAATAATGCCAGTCGTCGTTTCTTCCGCGCCGCCGCGCAGATTCTCGCCAAACTCTGGATGCTCCGAATTTAGAATCGTTGCAAGATCGCCGCCATCATCAATGATAAGATCAGGCTTCCACTCCAGCGCTTTAATATTAAGTGCCTTAAATTCCTCAGCACTTGGATTATATTTGGCAAATACAGTAATGCCATCCTCAACGAGAGCGGCACAAACATCATCTTGTGTTGATAGCGGGTTGCTGCCTGTTATAGTAACTTCAGCACCGCCCGCCTTAACAACCTTAGCCAAATAAGCGGTTTTCGCTTCCAAATGAAGAGCGATTGTAACTTTCAGTCCTTTAAAAGGCTGTTCCTTTTCAAATTGCTCGCGAATCGTATTCAATACCGGCATATGCGCAGCTACCCAATCAATTTTCAAACGGCCTTCAGGTGCCAATGATAGATCGGCTACGATGCTTTTATTTGCTGTACTCATTCCATTTGCCTCCTTATATTTCATAAATAAACGATTTCATGTCCACCAGTACGGCTAAATGGCGCTTCAAGCAGCTTATCGAGCCAAATCAGGCTGTAACGATTCCAATAGGCTGCCATATTAAGCACTCGCTCTTGCGGCTTGTTCTGCGGGTTAATCGACAGATGGATACGATCAAGCTGACGTGTGGATGCTTCAAATTGTTTGTTGAAGGCATCTACCGTTTTTGAGCCCATGTAGTTGATTTGCTCTACTATTTTTTGCAAATTCGTATCCCCAAGCTTAGAGAGCGATGGTTGAACGGAAGTTGCAAGCTCAAGAAGCGGTTTATATAGCTGCTCAAACGTATCTCTTGCTTCGGCAAACTGCTGTTCAATGGACAAGCCATCTTGTGCCTTCAGCCATTTCCCTTTGCTCTCTTCGAAATGTTCCATAACATCCTCAAAGGAAAGCTCATACTTATCCATGTGCTTGGCAACTGTTCCTTCAATTAAAGTATAAGACATACGCGGCACGATAATGGGCATTTCCATATTCAGCGTGCAGAATGCTTCTCCAGTTAAAGCCCAATAGGCAATTTCCCCAGGACCAAGCACAGTCGCAAGAACAGGGAATAAATAATCCTGCATAAGCGGCCGCGTCAGAACGTTATTGCTAAGCTGCTGCGGCTGTTCGTCAGCGATCCGAAGGAGCTGTTCCTCCGTTAGCGACAATTGCTCTTTACGGTCTTGAAATTTTCCATCCTTCTTGTGAAGAAGCGTTCTTTCTTCGCCGTTATCCGAATTAAAGAGAAAAAGATTCGAGCTGCCAGCCGTTACATCCGCCTGAAGACTGTAACCGAGCTCTCTCACCTTATCTGCAGCAGCAGCATAAGCATTCTCTAATTCATCGTTCTTCTCAATCAGCTTCCTGAACATAGGCGCTTCTATACGACGAATATCCTCATGATCGCCATCCATTAATACTAAGCCGTGTTTCCCGAATAAATGACTCAAAATCATTGCAAAAAAATCTGATAATGATTTGGCCTGCTTCGACATTTGGCGCAGTTCCTCTAGCATCACAGGTTTAAACTCTGAATGCGGAAGCGATTGTTCAAGCTCAACAAGCAGCTCTTCCCAAGTTTCTGCTGCAATCATCGTACGGCTTACAGCTGTACGCGCACCTTCAGGACGCGCAACTGACAACTTGCGAAGCTCCTGCTCCGTTGTAATAACGTAGGCATGGTTCGCTTCATCCCAGTCATGATCTTCACCGGCTACCCAAAATACAGGAACAACCGTCCGCCCCAGCTGCTCACTTGCAGCTTTGGCAGCACTTATAATGGATACCGCTTTATGTATGACAAGCAGCGGACCCGTCCATAAACCAGCTTGCTGACCTCCAACCACGACCGGAGCCCCCTCCGCCATCGCAGAAATGGAAGCAAAAACTTCTGGATCAGCGTTAATCGCTTCATTGTAAGCACGAAGCGCGCGAGCTACTTGAGCTGCATCAGCTCTAACCTCTCCGCTATGCTCCAAACGATTAAAGCGTTTAACCCAATCTTGATCAACTCCCGCATGATAGCCATATAAAGCTTCAATGCGGTCATCGTTTTGATGTATATAAGCCTCTGTCAAAGGCTGTGCAATAGGCAATGCATAAGTATCTGTTCTCATAGCGCAGCCCGTAACCTCCCGCTTAATAGTCGTTTGTACGACTTCATATTTTAAAACTGAACATTTTAATTGTACACAATGGTGAAGCCGTCCGTCAAAACAAAAACACCTCTGCTCGGGAGAGGCGTTTAGCAATTTATTATTTGAGTTAAGCCGTCAGAAACATTTTGCCGATGCCGATGCACATAAAAACGATGTACAGCACGCTCATCGTAAAAAAACTTAGCCGCCATATCGTCCGAAATATCTTTTTGGCATCCACTGCGCCGCGCTTGCGAAATTGGGCGTTTCCAAGCAAACCTCCGCCTAGCAGCATGAATAGCAATATGCCGTAAATCCCGAATCTGCTGTTAAACAGCTCATCAAACAATACAGCAACGCAGCCAATTAATAAGGCTGTCGTAACATCCATTGCCAATCGGAACGCTTTTTTTCGATCCTGAATATATGCTCCATATCCAAACAAAATGATGGTGAAGGGTATGATTGGAATTACAGCCAAATAAGCGTATGCATGTTTGATGCTTTCCCAAATCATTTCCATCGGCCTTCACTCCTTCATAGTCGACTTAAGATTTAGTGCTTTAATCATCGTAACTATTGCTTGGTTTAACGGCGCTTGCAGCCCATTCTTCTCAGCCAGCAGTACGACTCCGCCATTAATGGCATCGATTTCTGTTGCTCTGCCAGTTCTTACGTCACTAAGCATAGAAGAAATATTGCTGCTGGTTTGCCTGCAAACCTTTATAATGAGCTCCCACCCATTCTCCGGCAAGCTCATTCCAGCTTTTACTAACACCAACTCGGTTTCCTCATATAGCGCTTGCATAAGCTTCACGCCGACAGGATGGAGCGGCAGCTGTCCATTTTCCACATCCAATATTGCCGTCAATGGATTAATGACTGCGTTAATAAGCAGCTTATTAAAAATTCGATTCTCCAAGTCTTTCGACAGAAAAGAGGTAAATCCTGCCGTTTCCAGCAAAGAAATCAACATTTTTTGCGAGTTATCGAGAGAATCATCTTGATTGCGCTCATTTTCTCCCCATTCACCAAGCCAAAGCTGCCCCTTCCCCGTATGCTCAACAGAACGAACATCAAGTCGTTTCGCCCCCTCTGTCGTCACCGCTGCAAATAGCGGATAGGTAGGAAGTTTGCTTTTAATTCGCTCTAAATGTCCAATTCCATTTTGCATACATACGACTGCCACACGCTCTCCATCATAGCTGGCAAGAAGCGAAGCAAGCATATTTAGAAAAGCTTCATCCAAATCCGATTGTTTAACGCTCAGCAGCACCCAGCGATAGTCGGCATTCTGTTTTGTGACGTCATAACGTTCTCTATGTTCTGAAACAGACCCGCTCCATAAACTTTTGATACGAATCGATTTCTCATTTGCTCCATCTAGCTCCTTAAGCCTAATGCCTTGATTAGCAAGCACATCAGCCTGTTCCTCACTGCGCGTCCAAATCGTAACATCCGCCCCTGCTTCTGCTAGCTTCGCTCCATAGAGCAGTCCTAACGCGCCCCCACCTACTACATCTATCTGCACCTTATACTCCTTCCGACCAGCTGCTGCTCATCAATATATTAGCAAACATCGTATCAAATTTTCCGAAAATATTGCAACTGATACAAGTTTAGCCGACTAGACTCTTCTATAAAAAAAGCGCAAAAGAAAAAGAAGCCGGCCATATAATGGCCAGCTCCTCTTATTTACGCATTATAACCTATTCAATCCGTTCCAAATTTCCATTAGCATCCATCTTGAATCTCGGCTTAGCTTCATCGTCATTCGTTAAAACGGTAAGCCTTCTTGCACGATCCATAATTTGAATAAGTGTCTTGTAATCGTCGTTCACAGCACGGTAATCCGTTTGAACATTGTTAACCTCTTTGGACAATCTCTCATTCTGATCACGCAAACGGTATAGCTCTTCCTCTTTTTCTTTCAGTTCCTTCTCATACCATTTGAGTTGGCGGGTTAAATCCTGATAGGTCGTCTTCCATCCACGGAGAAAACGAATAACAGCATCTACCGATAAACTTTCCTCGATTGCACCACTCTCTTGCTTGAATCCACGTTCTTCCGTTTCAAAAACGGCAATCGATGAAACATGCGGCGTTGCGATAATCGTTTGTTTTTTTAAATAATTACGCTTCTGGCGCTGCTGCTTAGCGATTTGTATTGCATCCTCATACCTTTTGCGAACGCAACTGTTCCAGCGGAATCCGCATGCTGCGGATGTACGCCCAATTCGTTCGCCCACTTCTTCAAATGCTGCAAGCTGAGTACTACCTTCGCGAATATGGCGTAGTGTAACCTCGGCGAGAATTAAATCATCGTCCGGACTCCACGCATCTTGTCTAACTGCTGTCATGCAACAAAAACCTCCTAACGTAAAGGCGCTTACTTTATCTCTATGCCCTTGGTAGAGTTCATAGAATCTATTGGATACTAATTTGTATAACCAAATTTTCAATTACTCATACATGTTAGCTCTTATATTTGAGCAAACTATATCTAAGTCAACAGGAGTTAATTAGATGCAAACAAAAAATTTGCGATTTCTTCACGTATTTTGGTTTACACTTATTACACCAAACGTTATAATGATCATTAGAAAATCGGGTCGCAGCGAAAGGGGGATGTTATCATGGCACGTATGTATCGGGTACTTGGCTTTTGGACCCTGGTAATCGGACTTATGGCTTTCGCAGGCCATATGACGGAATTTGCGCTATTGTTTTTTGCACAAGCCGTTGCTTTCGTATTTCTAGGCTACTTGAATTTCTCCGAAAGAACTTACATTGTAATGTTCTGGGGATATATGATCATTTCATTCGTGGGTTTCACGTATTGGTCGGTCTTCAAGATGGACTTGCCGTTCTAACAAAGGCGTCAGCGAAATACGCTAAGGCAAGCTTTAATCAAAGCCATGAAAGAACAGCCATTATCCTAAATGATAATGGTTCGTTATGCGCTTAAGGTAAGAACAAACAAGAGTACATATGAGTTCTTTTCCTTAAACAAAAAAGTGTCAGCCCCTTTAGGGCTGACACTTTTTTTGTACATCGTTCATCCTTTTTCCAAAACCATCACCTTAAACGTCTCACTCATCTGATCGCTTAGCAGCAGCTGCCTAATCGCTCTATTCCTTCGCGCCTCTTTGCTGAAAGGGTCAGTGCTGTTGTGATTTTGAAGCATATCCATTACGCCGTGCTCAATTAAAAATTGTTTTTGTGTCATATAGCTTGCAACGCAAAATCCGCTTTCTTCAGCGGAATGATGTATAAAGGTAAAGGGGACATGTGAAGTGATATCCTGCTCCCCGATTCGACTATACGGATTGGTGTTCGTCTGATGCCGCGAATAACACATAAGTGTACCAAGCATCCGGTGCTCCGCCGTATATTCCTCAGCTTTATGCCCATAATCAATAATGACGACACGTCCCCTAGTCATCACGGCTCCAAGCTTATTAAGCAAATCGACTGCTCCAGCATGCACCTCCGTTTGCTGCCCTTCAAGCAATTGAATATGATCCCGTTTAAGCCAATTTGTAATCCGAGTATCGGTAAGCGGCATTTGAACCTCAAAGAAGCCACGCTCATCATGATAAGCAACGCCTAACTCCATCAGTTCTCCATTCACTAGCTGCACACGGTGTACGGGAAAAGCATCAAACAGCTCGTTTGCGAGCACAATCGCTGGCTGCTTAAGCCAGGTTTCCCCCCAAGCATCATCTGATGATGAAAGCAGCGGTTCTGCACCCGATAAGCTTATATCTGCAAAAGCATGCCGGGCTGCCTCAGCATGCGCAGGATGATCCTCAATTAGAATTGGCTGCATTTTTCTTTTCCAATCCAAGTCTCGCTCACAACCTGCAGCCGCAATTTGAGCAGACAATCGCCCCGTTCCTGCTCCCCACTCGATCAGTTTTAGCGGTTTATCCACTAATCCCGCGTAGTCCAGCGCATATTTCGCTAGAACTTCAGCAAGCACCTGCCCAATGCCTGAGCTCGTATAAAAATCCCCCTCCTTGCCCACTCTAATTGGCCCTGAACGGTAATAACCATATTGCGGATCATATAGACATGCCTGCATATATTGAAAAAAAGAGAGGCATTTGACTGAACTCCAGCCTCCATCCTCATCTACAAACTTGCCATACGTTTTTGCACCTGCTATTTTTTCCGCAATTGAGGCTGCGAGCTCGTTTTCCATCATCATAAGGTTCATCCTTTTCCAATTGTAAGATATAATAGAATGGATTGCCGCATAAAATGAATGCTGAGGAGGGACGATGCCGTTGACATTGCCAGCCAGGCGCAATCGATTTTCTATCGCAGCCACTTCGATGCTACTCATCTTTTTGTTCCTGTTTCGGCTTCCCGCTTGGGCTGAGCCTCTGCCGGCTGATGAGGCGGATATGCATGAACTGCTTGAGAAAAGCTTGTCAGTCGTGGAAATCGATAAAGAAATCATCCGCATACAAGAACAGAAGCAGCAGCTCATGCTGACGATGACGGACACGGAGAAGCAGCTGCTCATACAAGAACAGCAAATAGCGGACAAGCAAGAAGAAGCAGGAAATGTGCTGCGCGCTTACTATATGGGAGAACGAGATTTTTTGCTTAGCGCTCTTTTATCGTTCGATTCATTATCGGAGTTGTTTCAAATGCTGGATTATGCCGAAATTATACTTACTCATGACAAGCATACCTTGAATACATATGTCGAGCAATACAAGAAAGTTAAAGTGGGTTACGAGAAGCTTGAAGCTAGGCAGAATGAGCTCAATACGATTGAACAACAGCTCAAAACGCAGAGAGCGCGCGTAGTTGCGCTTGAGAAGCAGCTTGACGAGCAGCTAGCTGGCAGATCAGATGCCGATCGCATACGCATTCTGATGAAGGAGCTTACTTCTTACTGGGAAACAGCAGGAATAGCTGAAGTGAAACAATATTTCCGAGCACTCTCGAAGGCTATGCAGAAGCTGCCAAGCTGGGTACAAGAAAATAAGCAGCTGCTCGAAATAAAAGGTTTTCAATACACCATTCGCGTGCCCGAAGATGATTTAAATACATTCCTTCGCGAGCAAAATGATATCTTCAATCATTTCTCTTTTGAATTCATTGATGACAAGGTCATTGCTCAAGGAAAACGCGACAACATGGAAATAAAAATCAGCGGTCACTACACGATCGAAAATGATCCCAAAAACGCCATCTTATTTCATGTCGATGAACTCATATTTAATGGCTTCTCCCTTCCTGACACGACACGCAGTGCGCTCGAGAAGGAATTTGATCTCGGATTTTATCCTGATTTAATCGTTTCATTTCTTAAAGCGAACGCAGTTGAAATGAAAGACGGAGAACTGACCATCAAGCTTAGCCTAAAGTTATAGCTGCTGTCATCATTCATCTATTAAGCAAAAAAACAGCCTGCCATCATTGCAAAATGAGGCCGGCTGTTTTCATTTTACTCTAAAGCGGCAAGCGACTTCATATATTCAGCCAATTGAAAATTGCCATCGGAAAACATTCCCCATAACTTCTCCCTTTGACGCCATTTCTCAGGCCAAATGGGATCTGAAATCGGGAGATTTTCATCTGCGAGCTTAGTGTTCAGCGCATTTTTCCACCAAGCAGGCGGGATATGAATTTGCTCGCTTTGAAGGGTGCTGTTAAACGAATATAATGATGATCTTGCAGGTAAAAAGCCAAATCGGTCATAGGTCATCTGTTGATTCATTAATTCGGTCATTTCCCCAATCCAAAGCATCGCTTCCTCTTCTTCATCGCTGTTTGAGGAAATCGCGTAGCTTCGTCCATTCAACCATGGATAATAGACTTGCTCACGATCAATCGTTAATTTCATTCGCAAATCCTCATTTAAACGCTCGTATTGATTCCACGGAATTACAGCTGCAAACAGATTATTATTTTGAAACTCCTCTGCTAATTGATTGATTGCATCCACATCGATTCTGCTCAAATTCACTTCCATTTGTTGAAACCATTCCAGCTGCTGAGTCTGCTGTTCACTCAGCGGAAGCAATTTCAACAAGTTGGCTGGTTTCGTTTGAAACGCGGCTAACCAAGTTAGCTGCTGCTGCAAATCGCCTGCACTCCAGTTTACAATACTCGCTTGCGGGTGAAGCTCGATCATTTTTGAAGCGGCGGCCTGAAAGGAAGCAAAGTCAGAAGGAGGCTCCTTAAGGCCTGTCTCCTTAAGCAGTGCAGAGTTCCAAACGATGATATACGGGTTTAAGTCCTTTGGTACGCCCCATAAATAACCGTTCCATCTGAGCGAATCGAGCAATCCTGTCATTTGATCGGTCAGCGTGTCACCTGTCATCATGCTGTCTGCAGGCTTTAGAAACCCTCGTACAGCAAATGATCTAACCCATCCATTATCTAACAGCATAATATCTGCGGCTTCTCTCTGCTGGCTCTGAAGCGTCCACAGATCGTATGCTCTTTCCTTATTCGGCTCATTTGAAAGCTCAACTTGAATATGAGGGTATTTCATCATAAAATTCCGGTTTAATTCCTGCAGCTGTTGATATTGCATGTTCGGCAAGGAAACGCTTACAGTAATGTCAGACAGCTGATCAACAACTAGAGTACCGGGAGCGGGTTGAACATTTGTTTTCCCGTCAGGTTTTCCAGTGCTTGCAGGGTTTGCATTTCGTGAGAATGGGATAAGTAATAATGCTGCTAACAGTAATGTGCCGAATAAAACCAACACGTATTTTCTGGGAGTCACAGCCTTCTTCCTTTCATCCTTAAATCTACTAAAAATAGGATAACAATAATTTGTTTTTTTGTCCAAAAAACCTTATATTTTTGCAAATAAAAAAAGCCCCTCTCCAGAGAGGGGCACAATCGTTATAGTAAATCCGCTGCCAATTGGGCTAGCTTGGAGCGTTCGCCTTTCTCAAGCGTCATATGGCCGCTGATGCCTTCTGCTTTAAAGCGCTCCACAATATGGGTTAAACCATTGCTGATCGAATCCAGATAAGGGTGATCTATTTGCTCGGGATCTCCCATTAGGACGATTTTACTTCCTTCACCGACCCTCGAAACAATCGTTTTCACCTCATGTTTCGTAAGGTTCTGTGCTTCATCAATAATAATGAATTGCCCGGGAATAGATCGGCCACGAATGTAAGTTAAAGCCTCGACCTGAATGCTGCCCATTCCCATCAATATTTTATCAATGTCGCCTGATTTCTTCGTATCGAACAAATACTCCAAATTATCATAAATCGGCTGCATCCATGGCCGCAGCTTCTCTTCCTTCTCGCCTGGCAAATATCCGATATCTTTCCCCATAGGTACAACAGGCCTTGCGATTAGCAGCTTCTTGTATTTATGCTCATCCTCCGTCTTCAGAAGACCCGCTGCCAGCGCGAGAAGCGTCTTACCCGTACCAGCCTTGCCGGTAAGTGTCACGAGCGGCACGTCGTCATTTAGAAGCAGCTCAAGCGCCATGCGCTGCTGAGCATTGCGAGCGGTTATTCCCCAAACCGGATCATTGCTTAAAAATAAAGGCTCAAGCCTCGCCCCGTCTTGGCTAACCTTAAGCAGCGCTGACTTCGAGGTTCCCATTTCATCGCGCAAAATCACAAATTCATTCGGATTTAATCGAATATTTAGGTGCATGTTGTTAACTGTAAGGAAGCGATAAGTGTAAAACTCGTCTATGACTGCGGGATGAACATAAAGCGTCATATAGCCCGAATAAAACTCCGACGAAACAACAACCCGATCAGATAAATAATCTTGAGCCTGCAAGCCTAGAACATCAGCTTTGATACGAACGAGTACATCCTTGCTAACTAATACGATACTTTGTTTCTCCGGCTCATTTTCCTGTTCTATATGGTAATTCAGCGCAACCGCCAAAATCCGATTATCGTTGGACATTTCCCCAAACATTTCTTGTACTCGCATGAAGCTGCGGTGATTTAATTCTACCTTGAGCAAGCCGCCGCTAGGCAGTTCAATCCCTTCATGCAAGTGGCCTATTTCTCTCATCTTATCGAGCAGACGCGAGATCGAACGCGCATTTCGCCCTAATTCATCAGCCAACCTCTTCTTTGAATCAATTTCTTCCAACACAACCGCGGGAATTATGACTTCATTATCATCGAAAGCAAAAATCGCTTGCGGATCATGAAGCAGCACATTTGTATCGAGCACGAATATTTTTTTCATGAGAACCCTCCCGGTGTTGGATATTCATTAGAGGCCATACATAGCATATCGCTGCTGCGGGTAAACTATGGCGGACAGGTGACTATCAGCTATTCATCGAGAAAAAGAGGTGTCAAACATGTACAAATGGCTTACTTCTGCGATCATTGTTGCGATTGTTGCGACAGGTTGCAGCACCGTCGCACGTAATGAAACATCACCCTCTCCACGAAATGATGGCCGTGTCCATACGCAGCAAACCGAGCCAAGGAAAAAAGAAATTAAAAACTCAGAACAGGTTGCGGTACATCTGGAGCAGTTGGCCAAAGGAATTGACGGAGTTACGAACGCGCACTGTGTCGTGTTCGGGAATACTGCAATTGTTGGCATCGATGTAGACGCCAAGATGGAGCGTTCTAGAGTCGGTACAATCAAATATGCCGTAGCCGAAGCATTCCGTAAAGATCCATACGGTATAGATGCACTCGTGACTGCAGATATCGATATGTCCCAGAGAATCAATGAAATCGGCGCCGATATTAGACGTGGCAAACCGATATCCGGCTTTGCCGAGGAGATGGCCGATATTATCGGCAGAGTAATTCCACAAATGCCGCGTGATGTCATCCCTCAGGAACTCGAGAAACAAGCTCCAAAAATGAATAAGAAATTGTAAAGGCATCCCTGAAGACACAAAAAGCCTAGTGAGCTATCACTAGGCTTTCTTCACAGCTACGAGAACCTGTACAACAAAGGTGTTCGCAGCAATATTCATATTCGGTTCCTCGCACGCAAGGGTAGTGGACAAGCTTACGACGTCGTCGTTCGCACTAAGCCCACCAGAAAAGTTCAAGGCCAGTCCGTCAGAAACCGCATCAATTCTGTGCATTAGAACGATAGATTGCTTATGCAAAACTTCGATCGGTAGCTCGGATACTAAGGATACGGTATTGGTCATTCGCATGACCTCCTTCTGAACAGATTTCAAAAATGGCCTCTGTAGATTTATTATAGCTATAATATTAGCTATAGTCTACGGTTATTCAGCCATTTTTGCTTGGAGTGCAGCCCGAGCTTCCTTCAGCTTCTCTTCGTCCATATAAACATAAGGACTTCTCCAAGTTCCTTCAAGAGGGATGAATGTAATATCATTGCGGCTTAAACCCAAATAAGTAGTCATCATATTTTTAATTTCTTTGGAAGGCATATCCAGCGTCAAGTTTTTACCGACTGCTTGCATGACGGACCCAATCTTCGTAACGCCGTCAAATGATTTCATCTTGTCCGTTAGTGCTCCGATAACTTGGCTTTGACGAGCATTGCGCTCAAAGTCGCTTGACATGTTTTTCCCATTATTTGATTTGCGGTAACGAACAAAGTCTAGAGCTTTCTCACCGCTTAGCGTTTGAAC
The DNA here is from genome assembly GCF_056398625.1 of Paenibacillus sp. 01T431. Classification (NCBI taxonomy): domain Bacteria; kingdom Bacillati; phylum Bacillota; class Bacilli; order Caryophanales; family Paenibacillaceae; genus Paenibacillus; species Paenibacillus sp. 01T431. The sequence continues at coordinate 375,489 of NZ_JBFTPT010000005.1, read as the reverse complement.
GCCTGCTTCCAAATCGATATTTGTGCCATCAGCAGAGTCCTTGTATTTCATACGCTTATCTACATCCACTGTCACGCCGCCAAGCGCATCAACAACATCTGCGAATCCTTGGAAATTAATGACTGCAGAGTATTTAATGTCGATGTCGAACAGCTTGCTCATAACATTCCGCACTTCTTGCTTCGCATCCGCATAAGCTGCTTCTTTGCTTAATTTCTTCTTATTGAGCGCATTCATATAGAAATCAGCATAAAAGCTATTGGCTTTGCGAGCTCGGTATCCTTCGATATCAATGTTAGTATCCCGAGGAATGGTAACGATAGTAGCGCTCTTCGAATTCGGATTAAATACAGCGACCATCATAACGTCTGTATTCAAACCTCCTCCATGAGCACGAGCATCGATTCCCATCAGAAGCATGGCAACTGCCTTCTCATTTACAGCTTCTCCAGGCGGTATAACGACCTCTTCATCAACTGGCGATGAAATTTCATCAATGGCTTTATCCGCTTGCAAGACCAAATAAGTTAAACCCGCTGCTACGATCAGAAGTATTGAAAATAGCAATGTAAAAAAGATTTTCATTGCCGAACGTTTTTTTCGCGGCTTCTGCTTTTTTGGTTTTGCCGGTGGACGAGAGCCCGTTCTTGGTGGTAATGCTGTTGATCCTTTACTCATATGATCCACCTTCAAGTTCAGTTGTATTTGGGATTGGATTCAATATCCGTCAAGAGCTGTTCACCCAGCTCACGAGGATAAAGCTGAAGTTTGGTACGGCCATCCTTCTCGTATTTCACATGAACCATCGTATCATCGGTCTTCGTAATTACAAATTCCGTCAACCCATGATCCTCTGTCAATATTTGCTCAAAAAACGTTAGTGTCTCAAATGCTGCATTGTCATCGGGACGAGCATCAGCAACCAGCTTGATTTGAAGCCAGTTGAATAGTGCGTCCTCGAACTTCATTTGCCGGATTCCGCATTTGGAGATTGACTGTCATTTGGTTTGTTGCCCTTCCATTTGTCGTACAATTGACGACCACGGAGCATAAGCATCATAAGAACGGCTACTCCCATACATTGAATGATTGGCAGCTTGTCCACCTGCAAAATCATTAGAACGAAAGAGCCGAAGGCAATCAATGCATACACTAAAATTTCTTTAAATAACGGAAGCTTCTGCTGTGCACGAAATACTTTATTGAATATGTATATCGTAAAACCCAGAATGATTAAATAAGAGACTAGCTTATGATCGCTTAGCCATGCTTGCATATCGTATTCCTCCCTCATTCATTGTAAACGGCTTTCGCCGTGCTTTAGTTGCACAGTACGCATAACACTGTGAAATATAAGTGGGATTATAAGTTAAGCAACTTATAATCCCACTTATATTTTAAAGAAAACGTAAGGCTTTGCAGAGCAAAACCTTACGTTCATTTAGAAAACTAATCTTACACGCTTGCTTGCGCATTTTTACGGTTTTTGTCCGCACGTTCGCGCTCGCTTTTGTTCAAAATTTTCTTGCGAAGACGAATCGTCTTCGGTGTAATTTCACAATACTCATCATCATTCAAGTACTCAAGCGCTTGCTCAAGTGAGAATAGACGCGGGCTCTTCAATGTTACGGTATCGTCTTTACCTGCTGAACGAATGTTGTTCAGTTGTTTTACTTTACAGATGTTTACGATGATGTCGTTCTCGCGAGTGTGCTCGCCAACGATCATACCTTCATAAATTTCTGTACCTGGCTCCAAGAACTGAATACCGCGATCCTCTACGCCCATCATGCCGTAGAATGTTGATACACCATTTTCACTTGCAACAAGAACACCTTGACGACGGCCGCCTACACCAGCGCCAGCTAGAGGTCCATAGCTGTCAAAAGCGTTGTTCATAATGCCGTATCCGCGTGTCAAAGTCAAAAATTGTGTACGGTAGCCAATCAAGCCGCGAGCAGGGATTTTGAATTCTAGACGCACTTGGCCATTGCCGTTGTTGATCATGTTGATCATTTCTGCTTTACGAGTTCCTAGGCTCTCCATTACTGCGCCCATGCTCTCTTCAGGCAAATCAATAAGAAGACGCTCGTAAGGCTCTACTTTCGAACCATCGATTTCCTTAATGATAACTTCAGGTTTGGATACTTGAAGCTCGAAACCTTCACGACGCATGTTCTCGATAAGAATACCAAGGTGAAGCTCACCGCGACCTGAAACGACAAAAGCATCTGGGCTGTCTGTTTCGTCAACGCGAAGGGCTACGTCTGTCTCAAGCTCTTTGAATAGACGCTCACGAAGTTTACGGGAAGTTACCCATTTTCCTTCACGGCCTGCAAACGGGCTGTTATTAACGAGGAAAGTCATTTGAAGTGTTGGCTCATCGATTTTTAGAACCGGCAACGCTTCTGGATTTTGTGGATCTGCAATGGTTTCTCCGATGTTGATTTCACGAATACCAGCAATCGCAACGATATCGCCCGCTCCTGCTTCTTCGATCTCAACACGCTTCAAACCAACGAAACCAAACAGTTTCTCAATTCTTGCTTGCTTAACTCCGCCTTCACGAGTCATAACGGCAACAGTTTGACCTTGTTTAATCATGCCGCGGTTAACACGACCGATGGCAATACGGCCAAGGTATTCGTTGTAATCAAGCAAAGTTACAAGGAATTGCAATGGCTGTTCTGTATCTTCAGTTGGGGACGGGATGTTGCTTACGATTGTTTCGTAAAGTGCTTCCATGTTCTCATCTTGTTTTTCTGGGTCAAGACTTGAAGTACCCATCAATGCAGATGCATAAACTACTGGGAACTCAAGTTGAGCGTCATTTGCACCAAGTTCAATAAACAGGTCAAGAACCTCATCTACAACTTCTTGAGGTCTTGCATTTGGACGGTCAATTTTGTTAACTACAACGATTGGCGTTTGGTTTGACTCAAGCGCTTTGCGCAAAACGAATTTCGTTTGCGGCATACAGCCTTCAAATGCATCAACAACCAAAAGAACGCCGTCAACCATTTTCATGATACGCTCAACTTCGCCGCCGAAGTCAGCATGTCCAGGCGTATCAACAATGTTGATCAAATAGTCTTTGTAATTGATTGCTGTGTTTTTTGCCAAAATCGTAATACCGCGTTCACGCTCAATGTCATTTGAGTCCATTGCGCGCTCTTGCACTGCTTCATGGTCGCGGAACGTGCCTGATTGTTGTAGCAGTTTGTCAACCAATGTCGTTTTACCATGGTCAACGTGGGCAATAATTGCGATATTCCGTAAATTCTCTCTTGCTTGCATAACTTGTAATCCACTCCAATTGTTTTTTATTTAAATCTTTTACCAACGCTTGCGTTTGCTTAGCATCATCCAAACACCTGCTGCAATTAACGCAACAGCAATCGCATAAATCCCCCAGCTCCACAAAAGCACAAGAATGACAAACACAGCCGATGCGGCAGCAAGCGCAATCGATGCCGTGAGTACAACACGCGGTCTGGATGAACCGAACAAATAATATTCGTAAAGACCAGCTGCCACTCCAAAGATAAACAGCGGCCACAAATATTTCATACTATCCCATCCAAAAAGGTTGCAAACGACAAACAGCAGGGCATATACGACGAGCATTCCGCCTGGGACGAGCACGACCGCCGGAACTAATCTGCCGAAGTAGAGAACATGCAGAAGCACGCCGGGAATTAAGACGAGCAGCGGCCAGAAGATTGCGCCCAGAAAGCTGAATACACCTAACTTGCCCAACAAAATAACGACCCCGGCTAACAGCAAAATGATTCCAGCGGAATATTTGTTATTAGGCATTCGCGTTCCGCTCCTTACAGCGCCTTTCGCATATGTTGACGAAAGACGACAGTTTTTATCTATATTAGTTTATAGGAACTGAGGCAAAAATACCAGTACGTTGCGAGGGTCTTAACAAAAAAAAAACCGTCCCGCATTATTTTGCGTGAACGGAGCGAGTCATAATCCTTATAAAACAGCCTTTTTTTTGACAATTGCGAGTACAATGACAAGCGGAACACAGAGCAAAGGAATGGCTTCAGCAAGCGTTTTTGACCCATGAAACAGCAAATCATTCATGCCAGGGTCATGCATTAGCATTCCACCTGCCGCATAAGCGAGTAAAGCTGCCCCAATATAGGAAAGAGCAGGAAATTTTTGAAGGAGCGTTCCCAGCATTTGGCTTCCCCAAATAATCATAGGTATGCTGAGCGCAATTCCGAGCAAAATAAGTACAATATCTCCATCTGCTACCGCTGCAATAGCGAGAACATTATCAAGACTCATAACGAAATCGGCTACAACAATTGTCCATATCGCTTGACCAATCGTTTTTGCTTTTTTCACCGTATGCATATCCTGATTGCCGCCTGCCTCTGCAAGCAGCTTAACCGCTATGTAGAACAATAGCAAAGCTCCTACGGCTTGTAAAAAAGGCACCTGAAGCAGTTTAATCGCAACGACGGTCAACACGCATCTTAAGCCTACAGCAGCCATTGCACCCCACCATACAGCCCGTTTACGCTGCTCTGGCGGCAGTTGGCCGCTAGCCATTGCAATCACAATGGCGTTATCTCCGCTAAGCAATACATTAATCAAGACGATTTCGATAAATATAATAAGGCTGTCCAAGTTACATACCCCCTCTAATCAGCTGTATGAACAAGCTGTGAGGAATATGTCCATAAAAATTTTTGAATCCCTCTTCACTGTGCAGCGTATTTATTGTAGACTTCAAGATATTCCTTTTTATGGAAGGTGGAAATGACTTATGGAACTATTCTCTGTCGAGTTTTTCTCCGCCCTGCTGACCATCGTTTTCATCGACCTTATATTGGCTGGTGACAACGCCATTGTTATTGGGATGGCAGCACGAAACCTACCTAAGGATCAGCAGAAGAAAGCCGTTATATGGGGAACGGTTGGAGCGATTATCATACGAATCATTGCCACCTTGCTTGTTGTTCAGCTTCTAAATGTTCCTTGGCTTAATCTTGTTGGAGGACTTCTCCTAATATGGATCGCATACAAGCTTCTCGTACAGGATGATGCACATGATGGCATCAAATCAGGCAATACCCTTTGGCAGTCGATACGCACAATCATTATTGCCGATGCGGCCATGGGACTTGACAACGTAATCGCAGTTGCAGGCGCAGCCCATGGGAACACTTTGCTCGTTATTCTTGGGCTTCTCATCAGCGTACCAGTTGTTGTATGGGGCAGTACGATATTCATCAAACTAATCAATCGCTATAATTGGATCGTTTATCTAGGCTCAGCGGTTCTTGCATATACCGCTGCAAAGATGATCACACATGAAAAATCGTTTAAAGCATTTTTCGAGAATCAACTCCTCTTCTGGTCCTTTGTTATCATAGTCATTATTCTTACAATCGCAGCTGGATTATTGACCAATAAAGGCAAAAAACAAAAGGCAGAACAATTAAATAGCGATTCCACTAAGGGAGAACATTGAAAAGCCGTTGTGTTGTTGCATCCAGCAACGATACAACGGCTTTTTCTCATGCTTTAGAAATCATTTTATTCAGTTTATAAATAACCGCGCATTAGGAACAATTTGCTTCGCTTGCGATGGGCTTGACCAAGACAGCCGGGCATGCGCATTCCCGCCATTTTCTAAATATTCCATCTTAATATCGTACTTAACTCCCGCTGTTAATGATATAGTCGCGCTGAGCTCACCGTTCATCGACTGCCACTGGTTAATCAGCTGCTGGCCATTTACCCACAAGCGAACCCCATCGTCCGTATGGGTATAAAAGGTATAGGTTTCGGTGTATTGAGGCTGTACTTTGCCAGTCCACCGTGCCGTGAACCACTCTCCCGGCACATTTACGGTAGGTCGATCGCCGCCCCAATCGAAGTCAATAACAGCATCTACCCGCTCAAGCTCAAGACTGCCAAAATCGCCAGCAAAGTATTGCCCGAGCAAACCATTTCCAGTGCCGGTTCCTCCGCCAGGTGCCGCATTTGTTGTAACGTTAAGGGTATTGCTTGCGGCGGAAATATTGTTTGCAGCATCTTTGGCTTTCACCGTGAAGCTGTAAGCTGTGCTCGCCGTTAAACCGGTCACTGTAAATGAAGTCGCATTTGATCCTGTTGTCGTACCTGACAGATTGCTTCCATTATAGATATTGTAGCCTGTTACACCCACATTATCTGTCGATGCGCTCCAAGTTAGATTAACGCTTGTATCTGTTTTGCTTGGCGATGCTAGATTAGCTGGCGCGCTAGGTGATACAGTATCCCCTGGATTTGGATTTTGGCCGCCAGATGCTGATGCAAGTCGTGCATTGGCCCAATCTGCATGATCATAGCCGATTCCGTCACCAGCATCACCGACAACAAGCTTGAGCACGTTTACACCCGTAACATCAAGATCAATACTTTTTGTCGCTGTATTGGCATTCATAACCCCGCTGTCATAGGCCTTAACCCCATCTGTCCATACCTCAAAAGTAACCGTTCCGTTGTTCACAGCCTGTACCTCGTCATCTACTCCGACATCGGATTGAAACCGATAGTAGCCGCCATTTAAGTTATAAGTGATTTCAGAGATTGCATGAGTACCGATTCCTTTGGCATATGTTGTGCCATTTAAAGTAATCGTGCGCTGTTCATTGCTTTTATCCTTCTGCACATTGCCCCAGCCCGTCGTAGCTGATGCCCACGTCAGGTCGCTAATATACGTATTGACTGCCGGAGCGTTAGTCGTTACATTGACCGTATTGCTCGCCGCAGATCGATTGCCCGCTCCGTCCTTCGCTTTAACGGTAAAGCTGTATGCTGTGCTAGGCGTCAACCCTGTTACCGTTAAACTTGTCGAACTGACACCAGCAGTTGTTCCTGCCAATACGCCGCCGCGGAAAACTTCGTATCCTGTAACAGCCACATTGTCACTTGATGGTGACCAGGTCAAGCTGACGCTGACATCCGTATGGGACGGAGAAGCCAGATTGGCTGGCACCGTAGGCGCAGTCGTATCAGGAGCGTTCGTTGTCACGTTCAGCGTGTTGCTTGCCGCCGATAGATTATTTGCAGCATCCTTCGCTTTGACCGTGAAGCTATAGGCTGTGCTTGGAGAAAGACCTGTGGCAGAGAATGCTGTACTTCCAGCGCCAGTTGTTGTTCCTGCGAGTGTACCGCCTCGATAAATCTCATAGCCGCTTACACCTACATTATCCGTGGATGGTGACCATGTGAGGTTCACGGATACGTCTGTCTTTGAAGGCGACGCAAGGTTTGTTGGAGCGCTAGGCGCCTGTGTATCTGGCGGTCCGGCATTTACAATAACTGTTTGCTCCTTCAAGCTGGCTCTTCCTTCATTGTCCCAAACTACGAGTGTAACACGGTAGGTACCTGCTTTCTGATACGTATAGGTAGGGCTTACCGTTGTGCTTGGTACACCTTCTCCGAAATCCCATAAATGTTCAGAAATGGAGCCATTATCTGTTGAGCTGTTTGTAAACGTTATTGGTGTGCCTAATTGAACAGCAGCCGGTGAAGTAAAGTTTGCCACCGGCTTCGGATTCGAGAATCCGCGGCTTGTCAGCTGCGTATTCGTGCCGTTACCGCTAACGGTGTTGCCGCTCCACTCCAAATTCGCTGCACTAGCAGGATACTGATCAATGGATTCACCTGTATTGCCTGTAATTACATTATTGATGAAGCTCAAACGGTCGATGCCTGATGCGGTTGTAATCTCGATCCCCTTGCGACCGTTGTTGATGATCTGATTGCTGTCGAACGTCAGATTCTGTGAATTGCCATGGATACGAACGGCATTGCCGCCATAACCAGAATAAGCGGCTTGCGGGTTGTCGCGCGGACCGACCTTAAATGTATTTTTGTAAAAATATTGATATTGCTCCGTTTGGCCGGTACCCTCTCCTTGCAGCTGCATTCCCCACATGACTATATTTTGAATCGTATTGTAGCCCCAATATTGATACCCCGTTCCAGGCGACTGCTGCATTCCGACCTGCTGGCCTCCATCAACAAGATTGCCTGTCGTTACGCCATGCTCAACCATCACCTCAAGGCCCATATTCCCCACAGAGCCGTCTGTAGCCTTAACGACATTATTGCGGACTGCGATATACTTGGAGCGCACAGCGCTGATCCAGTGGTCAACCTGGTTGTTCTCAATTAAGGAATAATCACAATCGGTGTGAAGCTCGATGCCTAATCCCTCCGTATGATGGCCCGTTCCTGTAATATTGTTGCCTCGGACGACTACGTATTGACAGCCGTCATTAGCAAAAATGCCTCCTCGCCCCGTATCTTGAATCGTATTATTCAAAATTTGAGCGCCATTCGAGCCCCAGCCTGCTCTTACCGCACCGCCCCATGCGGAGTTAACGCCAATATTTGTGATGATATTGTCGCTAATCTCAATATTTGGAGAGCCGATTGCATACAGCGCAAACGGTCCAAACCCCGCAGAGGCTGTAAAATCCTTTACGCGCAATTGGCTCATCTTATTGTTGCTGCCGCCCTCAGAAACAACCGCTGACAAAATCGTATTATTGCTGTTGCCATCGAGTGTCAGGTTAGATATTTGTACATTGGATAGATTATAAAAGCTGAACATTCGTTCTTGCCCTGTCGAGGTTGACTTAATTATTGTCGTATCGCGGCTTTCTCCTTTAATATGAACACCTGATTTTCCAGTAACCGTTCCGCTCAAATAATAAGTCCCTGCTGGAATATAAACGGTATCACCAGAGACTGCAGCATTAATCGCATTTTGGAACGCCGTTTTATCGTCTGCGCCATCCGCTCCATTCGCGCCGTAAGCGGTTACATTTAAGTTTGCAGCAAATGCTTCTGGCACTGGAACAAACGGCAGCATCAACGCAATAGACAAGGAAACACCTAGCAGCTTAGCTTTCATTGATTTTAAAGTCATCTTCTTACATCCTCTCTTTAATCAAATGTTAAGCGACTTCCTTACTATCGACCTAATGTCATTAACGATCCTCCCTTCCTTTTTCTATGGAACAGCAAAGTATCACTCCTGCCTCTCTCTACATCTATCATGTCAAATCTACTTCACGAAAAAAACTGTACAATAACATAATCCTTGCAAAAGATGACTATATTATTTACGGTTTACTGGATTAACTAGGAATGAGAGGAATAGATCATAGAAGCTCATTTCGAAAAAATCCCACCCCTTTCTATAGGGATGGGATCTATTTGTATTTTTACAGCGGCATTTGAATCGTTTCGCCTGCATTTAACTTGATTCGCGGCCACGAGATGGAAGCGCATTGTCCTAAAGGATTGAAACTAGCATCCTCTTCCTCAACGAATAGCTTTACCCGCGCGGGGTAGTTTGTATTATTGATTATGGTTAGCATTAAACGGCCATCCACACTTCCCTGAAGGCGGCAATCTACCTGATCGATTACGATAACCTGTTCTGTCTTCTTATTTACATAAATGCCCGGAAGCTCTGTATAAGATAACATTAACGCTACCTCGCACCAGCAGGAATAAGGAATAACCTCGCCGACGCAAGCTGCTCCCTCCCAATCGCTCATGTTTACTCGCTCACTCATATAACCAGGCGGCATGTTCAATCCATCCCAGCCTTTAACCGGCCGTTCCTCACGCGATAAGTATTGCGGCAAGTTCCCAGCAATCTCTCTTAGCAGCTCTATATACTGCTCATTTCCCGTAGCACGGTATAGCTTGAACAATGAATCCCCGGATAAAGTACATATTCCTGGGGCGCTATGCTTGTTCTGAACATTGGCAATAACCGAACCCGTCGTTCGTATGCCAAGCTTCTCAAAGGTTGATCCTGCCGGAAACTGATAGTCATAGGAAACGCACCAGGTTATGCATTGCAAAGCAGCTTCCTCCGCACGCGAGAGCCATATGCGGTCGCCGCTCTCTTCAAAAAGTACGATATAAGACTCGAGCAGAGCAAAAGCAGATTCGCTGTCCGGACATTGCAATATTTCGCCTGGTCCGCCTGTTGTAACCCCCTTTAAGGTAAACTCGTTATAGAAATAGTCCGCCGATTGTTTAGCTGCTTCAATAAAAGCTTCCTCTCCAAAATAAGCACCGCATAGAGCGAGTCCAGCTGGGGCTATGCCTGCACCCGCTGAACCGCCAACTAGAATATCTCCAGTACCGGTATGGACCCATTGGCCGAATTGGCCATAATTATTCCACAGTCTAACAAACGCATCAGCAAGCCGCTTTGCACCTTCAATCCAAAGCTCAGGTACAACGAATTCAGGTCGAATATGCTTCAAAGCGATGATATGCTTCATCATAAAATACAAAGCATCCGCACTCTTGCGTAAAATATGCCACTGCTCGGGGGCATTCCGATTCGGGTCGTCGTTGAACTCATCGCCGTACCATTGCCCCTTGTAGCATACGCCATGAAAGAATCCTGACTCGGTCTGACTGCTGAACATAAACGAAAGCGTCCTTAGCGCACGTTGCAACGAAAGCTCAGTACCTTCAAGCAGCAGTGCATAGCTTGACATACCGCCGCCAACCCAGCCGATTTGCCAATCCTGATGCTTCATATCGATCGTTCCTACCGCATAATAACCCAGCTGATCATTCCAATTCATCGCATTGTATTTCTGTTCTTGAATTTCCCAAGCAGCGGAGAAAGGCAAGCTAGCAGCTAGAGTTGTCTTGGGCTGACCACTCTGCCTTACAATGGAAAAATAATGAAACAACTCGTTAACCCGTGTGCATGGGAAACGATATACCCGAATTCTCAGCGTCACTTTATCTCCCGGCTTGAAATCATATCCTTTATCTGTGCTCGGCACTTTCGTTGTAGCCATTTCATATTTCAGCTTAGCTCTAACTCCAGGCGCTTGAAATGAAATCTTAGCAGTCCTACGATCTTCACTCTCCTCGACATGCATCGAAGTATTCCCAAGTGCAGTCGCTTGTTCTGTTATAAACAACCAGCCTATGCCCGAGCTTTCATCTGCAATGCCAACAGCAGGCACAGCTGCATCGCCCGTCAGCAAATGAAAGGCGGAATGGTTGCCTTCGTCTAACGATAGCCGTGGAACATCCGTAATCAGCGTTGGTACCTCAGGACCTTGGTCGCTAAGCTTACTCCAGCATGGGGCATAAGGAAGCTCACGCACGCCAAATCGATTGCCGGCATATACAGCACCAGGTACAAGTACATAGTTTCTCTCCGACCATTCGCTATAGTGAAACGCTAGTGACACAGCCGACTGCTCTGAATACCCGACCGATTGGAACTCAGCATTCAGCTCCAGCCCCGCTGAATGGTCAATAAACCCTTTCGTTTCGAGCTTTACGAGCCATTCCGCTCCAGCTGCAGTTGCACCTTTTCCTTTCCCCCCGTTCCATACAACATCGCAATCTTCAAGCGGTTCTGCATTGCTGTACCTTGTGATATGGCCTGTAAGCTTTAGGTCATCCAAATCCAGCGGTAATCCCTTATTTGACATCCGGCTCCCCTCCTTCTCTCGCTCTATGAATTAAGATCTGACTAGTTTAGTGACTAGCTGACCTCAATGATTGCATCTGCAGACTGCAACCCGGCGGAGATAGCCTTCAGCGTTATGCTGCCCGCATCCGCTCCTGCTTGCAATAGCGCGAGGGCGAGGCCGTTAAATGCTCTTCTGCTGCTTGCTTTATCTGATTCATGGCTGCTTGGATTGCCATTGCCTACACCGATCAGCGCACCTGATCCTTCCACATAGAAATCTACATGAGAGTCTGCGTAAGGCACTACATTTCCGTTCTCATCCACTATGCTTACCCGGACAGCAGCAACATCCAGACCATCAGCTTGTATAGCTGTTCGATTAGGCTCAAGCCGAATCGCATGTGGTTTACCTGTTGTAACTCGCTTACCCTCTGCTGCTATAACCCCGCCTATTTTACCGACTGCCTTAAGCTCACCGGGTTCATAGGCGATATCAAAGTCCAGACTTCTGTGCGGCTTAACAACCCGTTCACCAAGCGAGCGGCCATTTAAAAATAGTTCAATCGAATCGCAGTTGGTATATGCCGTCACTCGAATCGTCTGTCCGATTAGCTCCGGCCAATTCCAATGCGGAAGCAAATGAACGAGCGGCTCTTCGGTCCATAATGCTTTCATGAGATAATAAACATCCTTCGGAAACCCGCAGGTATCCATTATGCCAAAATGTGAGTTAATGCAAGGCCACTCATACGGCGTAGGCTCTCCTCTGTAATCAAAGCCCGTCCAAACGAATATGCCAGTCAAATAAGGATGTTCCATCACATCGGACCACGATTTTTCAGGACTGCAGCCCCATGATGGAATGTTCGTACCATGAGATGAGCAGTACCCCTTGTTCGGATCATCTGCGTAGATGCCTCTCGTCGTCGTATAGCTTGATGATTCGCTCCCGATTATAAGGCGGTTCGGATATTTTCTACGTCCATCTACATCTGCACCTCTGTGGCCGTAATTATAGCCTACAATGTCGACAGCGTCCGCATATCCGCCGCTGCTCCAGCCATGATTCATCGCAGCCATCGTCGGTCTGGTCGGATCGAGCTTATGCGTAAGCTCTGTCATTGATTTCAAGATGCGCGCGCCCATAACGGTTCCTTCCAGAACCTCTTCATTCTCCAAGCTCCATAAAATAACCGATGGATGGTTGCGGTCACGCAAAATCATGCTTTTTAATTCGTCCATGCCTCGTGAGCTGCTGTCGAGCTTCCGATTCTCGTCCATGACGAGCAAGCCAAGCTCATCACAAAGTTCCAGCAACTCAGGCGAAGGAGGATGATGGGCGCTTCGATATGCATTGCAGCCCATTTCCTTTAGTAAGCTCAGCTTATACGCAATCAGCGCTCTTGGCATGGCAACGCCGACGCCGGCGAAGTCCTGATGATTACAGGTGCCTTTGATCGGATAAACATTTCCATTTAGCAAAAATCCTCGTTCAGCATCAAAATGTATCGTGCGAACCCCGAAGCTGGTATCGAATTGGTCAATCAACACCCCATTTTCATACAGCTCCGTAACAGCTGCATAGAGGTAAGGGTGCTCTGGAGACCAAAGTTCAGGCTCTGTTATCGTAAGCTTCTGCTCAACCGTTATTTCATCCAAGCCGTCTACACTTGATCGAACAGCTTGCTCGGCAACCTTGCGCCCACCTGCTCGCTCTGTCATAACGGTAATCAGTTCAAAAGCTCGATTTGAAGCAGATTCGTTCAATACTTTCGTTTCTATTTTGACTGCTGCATGACTTTCGGAAACTTCTGTTGCCGTAATGAACGTCCCCCACTGAGCAACATGGAGCGAATCCGTCGATTGCAGCCATACATGGCGGTAAATGCCGCTGCCTTCATACCACCAGCCCTCATAATCAGTTGCATCTACCTTCACGAGTACGATGTTGTCTCCTTCTGAGCCATACCGAAGTACATCGGTAATATCGTAAACAAAGCTCGTATAGCCGCCAAAGCGTTCACCGATCAAATGCCCGTTTACCCATACGGTGCTCCTGCCTGTAACGCCATCGAAGCATAAGGATATTTTTCTGCCCAGCTGATCAGCTGGAATAGTAAACATTTTGCGATAAAAACCAACCCCCGTATACAAGTAGCCATGACTGCCTGCTCGCGAGCCCATTGAAGGGTCATTTATAAAAGATCCATCTGGGCACCAATCATGCGGTAAGCGAACTGCTTCCCAGCCCTCTTGAGCCTGCTGCGCCTCCTTATCTACATAGGCAATATCCAGCCATTCCCCTTCCTCCCGCTTGGCGCAATCCGTTAGGCCGCCTGTCATTCCCCCTTTAACTGCATAAGGAATATGAATATCACCTTTGTGAAAAAACCAGTTTTCATCAAAGCTTTCTCTGCTTCTTTCTATTAATGTCATCGCCTTCTCCTCCATTCAAAAGCTTCACTGCAATGGCCATGATCCTCTTTTTCGATCGATCGAAGGTTAAGTTAACACGGGATTTGACAGCAGTCTACTGTGAAAAAAACGATTAAGTGTACTTTATTTGAAAGCCCTTGCAACAAATAGGACTTCGGTTTTATAACTATAATGTACAGTTCCTACAAGGGGGTCTTAAAAAAATGATTACCAACTATTATGTTGCACCAAATGGTAACGATAACGCACTCGGAAGCTTGGATGATCCATTCCTGACGATACAGAGAGCGCAGGAAGAAGTACGTGAACAAATCAAGAACGGAATGAGTCATGACATTTCGATTTTTCTGCGAGGCGGCCTCTATGAACTAGATGCCCCGCTTCGTTTCGATAATAGAGATTCCGGCAGAGACCGCTGCCATGTTCAGTACACCAGCTATCCGGGTGAGAGAGCGACAATTGCTGGCGGCAAACAAATTACAGGTTGGACGCCATATAAAGGAAAGGTTTGGATCGCTAAGCTGGAGTGCGGCATGCACTTCCATACCCTTTATGCTGATGGCCATCGAATTCATCAAGCTCGGCTTCCAGCCATTGGTTATTTTGAGACCGAAAAGCCCTCTGTTCACCATGATGAACAGAATAATAAACAAGGCATTCACTATCGCAGCGAAGACTTGCCCTCTCATTATGATTTGACAGGGACTCAGCTTTACGTCTGGCCAGGTGAAGGAGAATGGAATTGGTTCACGGAAACAAAGCCAGTCGCCTCCAATCATGCAGAGCTCCAGCAATTGCTATTCGAAAGTGACGCCACATGGCCCATTGGAGCAGGTTCGAGGTACTATATACAAGGTTCGCTCGACTTCCTTCAAGCGCCTGGTCAATTTCATCTTGATAAGGCCTCTGGCACGCTTTACTACTATGTTTCCGATGACGTGTCAGATCCAAATAAACAGACTATCATTGCGCCAACAATTAAACGTGTGCTTGATATTAACGGGGAAAGCCCGCAGGAACCCGTGCAAAATATTAGCTTTACAGGACTGACTTTTGCGTGCACCGATTTTTTTCGCGAATATCGCATGATGGATGATAATGTCGAGCAAGCCGAACACCGCGAGGGCTTAATCTATATCAACCATGCGAGGCATATCCAAGTTACCTCCTGTAAGCTGGAACAGTCCGGAAGCTGCGGCATTTATTTGGACCACTACACATATGACATAACGATAGATAGCAATGACATCCAACATTTCGGCTACATCGGCATTAGTTTGAATGGTTTTGCACCGGGAACTGGTCCATTCACAAGCCCTTTAGCCTCTTATACAAATAGTTATCACAAGATTAAGAACAATCGGATCGAGCATGGCGGCGAGCTCGTTGGACATGGCTGCGGCATTCTGCTCTACCAGAGCGGAAACAATGAGATTACGAACAATTTGATTGCCAATATGCCAAGATACGGCATTTCCTTGAAGGGTCTTCGCCATAAAACGATGCCCTCTGAACTTTACGGAATTCCCGTCACTTGGGAAAATCATTGGGATTTCCTTCACAGCAGAAGCAACTTTATTGCTTATAATGATATCTCTAAAGTGATGACAGACAGTCAAGATGGAGGTTTGATTGAAGCATGGGGTGTTGGGAGAGGCAATGTCATTCATAGCAACTATCTCCATGACAGCGGCATCCATTTTTCTTTTGGGTTTGGCATTTATTTGGATGATGCAGCCGATGATTTTACAGTTACGAACAACATAATCAACTCTCTTTACAGCACTGGCGAAGGCAAGCTGTGGATGCTTATTTTCTCGAAAGGAATCGGCAATCGCATAAAAAACAATCTGCTTGTTGCTAATCCTGATGCAATCTCGGCAATCGGCTCTCAGGAAATGGCTGATGAAGAAAACAAACATATCGAAATATGCAGCAATATCATATACAATTCAGGATATTTATATTATTTTGTTAATTATAGCGATGAACGGTTCAGCTCCTCCGACCGCAATCTTTATTGGATGAACAATAAACCATGCATAATAGCAGGTAATCTCCCACTCCTCGCAAGCGGAGATGATGCCCTTGGAAGACAGGAGTACAGCTGGGAGCAGTGGCGATTGCTCGCTCAAGGCAAATACGATAAACATACCATTCACGGGGAGCCACTGTTCCAGTGTGCTAAGGATGGCGATTACCGCCTGCATTCAAGCTCGCCTGCTTATCAGCTAGGGTGGAGCGATATCGAGTTCGAGAAAATCGGACCCAAATAATCAGGATCATAATAGGGAGGCCTGGATCGGATGAAAGTATTCGGATTTTACAAATCCAAAAAATATTTGCAGCGAGTCATGTTCTCCATTATGGCTACGATGGTCATTGTGCTTGTTGCATCATCGATAACCAACACATACATTCTTGAAAAATCGGTTAAGAACATTCAAGAACAGTCCAATTTAAAGGTGCTCTCGCAAATTCAGTACAATCTTTCCTACATGAACGATATTATTACGAGGCTATCGAACTTTGTATATCGCGATCACTTTCTAATTCCGCTTATGTTCAACGATGACTTGCCAAAAATGGACCTGATTCGCGGCCATAGACAAATGTCCAATATCATGGAGAGCTCCTCCTTTCTGCACTCCATGGTCATTTATAACAAATCACAATCCAAGCTATATGGCACAAGCAGCAGCCTTCTGCTTGATGGCGGCATTACGGATCAGCGTATCAGGAGCATGCTGCTGGACCCGAAACAGCCACAGCCAACCAATCGTTTAATTCCGATGAGCCTTGAGCAAAATGATGGACTAATCGATACTTTTGCGTTTATAGTCACCGATTCCTTGAAACCGTTTACAAAAAATAATTCAGCTATCATATTGTTTATTAAATCAGATTGGGTATTCGACAGCCTGCAAAAAATGAATGTCGCTAGTGATCGAGATCAGGGATTAATATATATTCAAACGCAAAACGGAAAGCTTTTGTCCTCCGATCCGAGTGCACCATTCACTGCTTCACAAGATCAAGCGAAGGTGAATGAGCTTGTCCTTGCTCACAAAACAAATGAAAGCCATTCCGCAGGGTTCTTTATCGGCAAGCTTTCAGGGAAAAAAGAAATGGTCACCTATATGGAAGACGGTCTCGGCGCTTGGACTATCCTCTATATCCAGTCCTATGACAAGCTGATGGGCGAGGTGAGCCAGACACGGAATCAATCGCTGCTTTTGTCAGCATTGTTCCTGCTGCTCGCGATCGGATTG
The DNA here is from genome assembly GCF_056398625.1 of Paenibacillus sp. 01T431. Classification (NCBI taxonomy): domain Bacteria; kingdom Bacillati; phylum Bacillota; class Bacilli; order Caryophanales; family Paenibacillaceae; genus Paenibacillus; species Paenibacillus sp. 01T431. The sequence continues at coordinate 358,287 of NZ_JBFTPT010000005.1, read as the reverse complement.
TCGGTAGGGCTCTCTTACAAGCTGTATAATCCGATTGAAAATATGCTGAAGCGAATTCGTCCTCATCTTCAAGGTGAGAAACAAAATGCATCCGGCGTAAGCGATGAGCTGCTCCTGATGAGCGATAATTATATGAGGCTGTCAGAGAAGCTGAGTGAAATTAGCTCCGAGCAAATCGTGAGCAAATATTATATTCGCCGATTTTTATCGGACAGTCAGCTTTTCTCCGACCATGATATGCAGCATCTCATTGAAAAACATGATTTAAACATTTCCGTCAAAGATGAGCTGCTTGTCTGCGTGTTGAAGATCGACCACTTTGCTGCCTATGACAACAGCATCACAGGCGCTTCGAAAAAGCTGTATAATTTCGCCATTATTAATATTGCTCAAGAAATTATTCGTGAGCATTATCTTTGCGAAGCTGTCGAGATTCGAGGCGATCATGTCGTACTCATTTTATCCTGCAGCGCTAAGGGTACGACATTGTCATTTCCACAAGTGGTACGACAGCTGCGCGAGATTCAACAAATGATTGAACATTATTACCATATTTCACTATCCTGCGGAATCAGCGACATCATTTCACAGTATAGTTACCTATCAACGGCTTATACGCAGGCTCTGCGGTTTAGCCAGTATATGATTGTAAAAGGGTTCAAAGCGATTATTACGTCGGAAGACATTAAAGAAAACCTGGGAAGCAAGCAAATGTCGCTGCCCGATTCGATCGAGAAGAAGCTAACTGAAGCGCTCAAGAAAGGTCAGCTAACGAATGCCGGCAATGAGCTTGAGAAGGCATTCTCCCTCATTTCCACCTTTCAGTATGATGATATGATTCGGGCGGTATCCAATCTAGGATGGGTCATTAAAAATGCATCAAGCGAAATAAACGATAATCGGATCGTTCCTTTCTCTGTTGATCTGGATTACATTCAACAGATTTCGCAAGAGAAAGAAACGCTCGAGGAAATGTACCTCTCTTTGCTCTCGCTTTGTGCCAAAATCTGCGAAAATCAGCGCCCAGCAAATATGGAACGAAATGAAATGATGCTCGAGACGGTCAAAGAGCTGATTGAGCAGAAATTTCCTGACATTAATCTTAGCCAGCAATCCATTGCCATGAGTGTAAAGCTATCTTCCGCATACATCGGCAAGCTCTTCAAAGAGAATTATAATATGTCGATTACGGAATATATTAATGAGGTTCGTCTAGGTCATGCCCAATCTCTCTTGGAGCAAAACAACTATACGATTACAGAAATTATGGATAAATGCGGATACGCTAATCAAAGCTATTTCTTCCGCTTGTTTAAAGGAAAGGTCGGAAGCACGCCAAAGGAATATCGGATGAAGAAATCAATCTCATAAGTCCATGTATTCCGCTAAAAAGGTCCCTCGTTCACTGCTTTCAGTGAGCGAGGGATCTTTCTATTTCCTGTGATATCGATGAATATTCACAAAATCGAATATTTTACACTCACGAAATACAGTAATTCGCAAAACCTATTCTACCCGCCGTCGTTTCTACGTGGCATGATGGGCATCAGAACAGGAACGCTTCAGATGGAGGAGATCGCAAGTGGCCAAAACAGAGCTCGGAGCTCCTGAGCTATCGACAAGGGGCTCGAAGAACAAGGTCGGATGGCTGAGCAAGGAATGGAAGCATTTGAAAAAAAACCGGGAGCTGCTGCTGCTCGCTATGCCCGGCATATTATTTAAATTTGTAATCGCCTACATTCCTATGATTGGACTCATCCTTGCCTTTAAGTATTTCAGGTATGATCAAGGAATTTTCGGCAGCAAATGGATCGGATTCGATAACTTCGAGTTTCTATTCAAAGCCCAAGATGCTATTCGCATTATCCGCAACACGCTGCTCTACAACATTTCTTACATCGTTCTAGGAACCGTTGCCGCTCTTCTGCTCGCCCTTCTTCTTAATGAGCTTAGCGGGAAGCTTATCAAGCTCTACCAAACTACCATGTTTCTCCCTTACTTTATTTCTTTTGTGCTAGTCGGCTACATTACGAACGCTTTTCTGGATCATAAGGGAGGTTTCCTCAACACCATAATCGGTTGGTTCGGATTAGAGCCTCACAAGTGGTATTTAGAAACAACGCCATGGATCTTCATCCTGCCGCTCGTTGCTTTATGGAAAGGAATTGGTTTCTCCACTTTGGTCTATTACGCAGGAATTACCGGTATCAGCACCGATTATTACGAAGCAGCTAGGTTAGACGGCGCTTCTCGCATTCAGATGATGTGGCGAATTACTTTGCCGCTGCTTAAACCGCTTGTCATTATCCTATTCATATTGGGCCTTGGCAACATATTCCGCGGTGATTTCGGCTTGCATTATTTTGTCCCTAATAACGTCGGACCGAATTTTCCTACAACGGATATTATCGATACCTATGTATACCGCGCTTTAACTAAGCTGGGAGACATTAATTCAGCAGCTGCTGTCGGCTTCCTGCAATCCGTCGTTGGATTAATTACCGTAGTATCTGCAAATTATTTGGTGCGCAAAGCGGATAAGGATAATGCATTGTTTTAAAAATGGAGGAATCTTTTATGCCAAATACTAAAGGCTTTAACCTGATGAATGGGTTCATTAACATCTTTCTAACCATCCTGTGTCTTATGATTGCCCTTCCATTCGTTCTCGTTATCATCATTTCATTGACCTCTGAGAACAGCCTTGTACAGAATGGCTATCAATTTTTTCCCAAGGAATGGAGTATGGAAGCTTATCGTATCGTCTTTCAAAAACCCGACCCACTGCTTAAAGGATATCTGGTCACCATCCTCATTACAATTGTCGGTACGGTCTTATCCCTCCTGCTGACTGCGATGACGGCGTACCCTATTTCCCGAATGGACTTCCGTTACAACCGTCCAATTACCTTCTACATTTTCTTTACGATGCTGTTCAACGGCGGGCTTATTCCGTTCTACATCATGATGACGCAATATTTGCATCTAAAAAACTCTTTGTTGGCTTTGATTCTTCCAACGCTGCTCAGCCCTTTCAACATTATGATTATGAAAGGTTTTCTAGATAAGATCGGCAAAGAAATCATTGAATCAGCAAAGGTAGACGGCGCCAAAGAATTCCGAATCTTCTTCCGAATTATTTTACCCTTGTCGACACCTGCTCTAGCAACGCTAGGTTTGTTCATCTCTTTTGGCTACTGGAATGAATGGTTTTATGCCCTGCTGTTCATAGACAATGATAAATATATCCCGCTTCAATTGCTGCTTGTTCGCATTCTGTCTCAAATTGAGTTTTTGGCTAATTCTCCGCTCGCTCAGGTAGCCGACAAGCTGGCTTATGCCAATTTCCCGACTTTATCCGTTCGCATGGCAATGGCAATTCTTGCAGGCGGGCCGATGCTAATTATTTTTCCTTTTTTTCAGAAGTATTTCGTAAAGGGTATTACGGTAGGTTCCTTGAAAGGATAAGGAATGACTACTGTGCCATATATAAAATCATATACATGGAGGGTTTAATGTGAAAACAACAAAAGCAGCGTTACTACTCAAGTGCTTCGCTCTAATGCTTTGCTTGGCGATGATCGCAGCATGCTCGAACAATGGCAATACCCCTGCAAACCCAAGCACCAATGAGCCAAGCAAAACGGCAGAGACCACGCCGGATGCGACTGCTTCAGCAGAACCATCCCTTCCTGAGGCTAAGCTGACCTTCATTTATCCGGTATCCGCAAATCCCGGCCCGGATCAAAAGCTAGTTAATGATGAGATTAATAAATATTTAAAAGAGAAAATCAATGCGACCGTTGTGCTCAAGCCGCTGACGTTCGATGAATACGAGCCTAAGCTTAATGCCATGCTCGCAGCTGGTGAAGAATTTGACCTTGCGTGGAGCTCGAAGGGCTGGCTTGGCAATTATCAGCCTTATATTGATAGAGGTGCCTATCTAGAAATTACAGATGATATGATCAGCAAATATGCACCAGAAGCGCGCGCTAACATCCCTGATAAATTTTGGCCGGATATGCTTGCTGTTGATGGCAAGGTGTATGGTTTTCCAATCTATCAGGTAGCGGCAAAAACAAAAAGCTTAATTATCCAAAAACGCTTCATCGATAAATACAATCTTGATGTAAGCACGATTCAATCTTACAAGGATATCGAGCCTTTCCTAAAAACATTAAAAGAAAATGAACCCGGCATTATTCCTCTCGGACTTGCACAAAATTCTTGGGGCTTGTACAGCGATCGCACAAAAGTAGGTGACGGTCTTGTACTAAGCTATGCGAAAGACGATGCATCGCTTAGTTATATTGGGACATTGCAAACGCTTGATGAGAAAAAAGGATACTACGATGATATGCGAAGATGGTACCAAGCAGGCTACATTAACGAAGATGCGCCAATTATACAGAACATCAATGACTTGAAGGGCAAAGGCAATGTTGCGGTCTCGCTGGAGTTTACGTCCAAACCAGGCGGTGAAGTTGGCGAGATGGCTATAAACGGCGGCAACGAAGTCGTGTATGCTCCAATCGCCGACAGCTACTTTACAGGAATTGCGGGAGCGATGCATGTCATTAATAAAAGCTCCAAAAACCCTGAACGCACATTGATGCTTATTAATTTGCTTAATACGGACTCCTACCTCTACAACTTAATTTGCAATGGTATTGAAGGCAAACACTATAATAGAGTAGATGATAAAAATATCGAACCGATTAAAGATTCAGGTTATGCGCCAAACGGCGACTGGGTATTCGGCAATCAGTTCAACGCCTTCCTTAAACCAGGTCAGGCCGCTGATACATGGGAGCGGACGATCGCGCTTAATGACAGCGCCCTTGTGCCTGCGACTAATGGCTTCGGCGTGAACGAAGAGAACATCAAAGCCGAAATAGCTAACGTAACGGCAGTTAACAACGAATATCAGGCCGCTCTCGAATCCGGTTCGGTGGACCCCGCTAAGGAGCTGCCAAAATACAAAGATAAGCTCATTGCCTCCGGTCAAGAAAAGATTCAAACGGAAATCGCAGCGCAATGGGATAAATTCAAGCAAGAAAAAGGGCTAGTAAAATAATAGCGATACAAAAAGAAGCTTTGCAGGAACTATACGCCTGCAAAGCTTCTTCATTCGCAATTAAAACCAGCTATCCTCGCCAGCGGTTTGGGCAGCCGTTTGAAGCTGCGGTGACAATAAAACTTCCTCCGTGCCGTCAACAGCGGCAGTAAGCAATTGATTATAATTGGGAATTAGAGCCTCAATCTTCTCGACGATACGAAGATTCGGATTCGTACTTGGCGATTTCGGCAAAAATAACGTACAGCAATCCTCATATGGCAAAATCGACGTTTCGAACGTCCCGATTCTCTCCGCCATCCGAATAATTTCATGCTTGTCCATCATAATTAACGGCTTAAGCTGCGGCAGATCTGTTGCTCGACCAATGACATTCATGCTCGGCAGCGTCTGGCTCGCAACCTGCCCCAAGCTCTCGCCAGTAACGATACCGTTTGCCCCATTGCGTTCTGCCAGCTGCTCTGTGATCCGAAGCATCGCCCTTCTCATTAATGTAATGATCAGATTATCGCTCTTCGCTTGTACTAGCGTAGTTTGAATTTCGGTAAACGGAACAAGATGAAGCTTAATCGGCTCCCCGCTGAAATAGGATAATCGCTTTGCAAGCTCAATTACCTTATCTTTCGCCTGCTCGCTCGTGAAAGGGTAGCTATGAAAATGCACTGCCTCCACTTCAAGACCTTTACGCAGTGCTAGCCAGCCCGCTACAGGGCTATCTATGCCCCCGGAGAGCAATAACATAGCTTTACCATTCGATGCAAACGGAAATCCGCCAGCGCCAGGGATGACATCGTAGAAGATGTAAGTAGCTTCCGCTTGAATATCCACCCGCAGCTCAATTTCCGGCTTGCTGACGTTAACTTTAAGTCCCGGCATCGCACGTAGAACATGTCCGCCCACCAAATGATTCATTTCCTGCGAATTATGAGGAAACTCTTTCCAAGCACGTTTCGCGCTCACCTTGAACGTTTTGGGCTGCTCAGGCAATGCTTGCATAAGAGCTAGCGCAGCTGCTCTTATTTTCTCAAGATCAGCCTCTGTGCTGACAACTGGACTTAAAGAAACGATGCCGAACAAGTCCTTCAAGCGATCCGCTATAGGCTCATAGGGATGTCCATTCAGCTTGACATAAAGACGTCCAAACGATTTGAAATAAGTAATATTATCATAAGAAATTAATGCCTGCTTTACTTGATCAAGCATTCGTTTCTCGAATTTGTTCCGATTTCTTCCTTTTACCATTAAATCTCCATAACGGAGCACGATCTGATCATAAAGCAAAATTAAGTCAATCTCCTCTCAAGCGGCTTAAGTTGTTCGACAACATGACGCAGTGCAGCTCCTAAGGCCGCAATATCCTGCTCTCCATGCTCGTCTCCGAGACTAATCCGAATGCCGCTGCTCGCTTGCTCATGACTTGCACCGATGGCTAGAAGCACGCGGCTCGGCTTGTCATCCTTAGAAGAACATGCCGATTTCGTTGAAGCCATTATACCACGTTGCTCTAACATATGGATGACAACCTCTGGCTTCATGCCCGGATAGGAGAAATGTATAATATGGGAAGCTGACGGTTCTGCCCCGTTCAGCTTAAGCTCTGGAATTTGCTCAATAAGCATTAATAGCTGCTGTTTGAGCACTTTCAATCGCTTTGATCTTTGCTCCATCGAAGCAAGCGACATACGCAGCGCCTTCGCTGACGCAACGATAGCGGGTACGTTTTGTGTTCCAGCGCGATGTCCAAACTCCTGCGAGCCGCCACTAAACAAAGGGGACAGCGTAATGCCATCACGCACGTACAAATAACCTACGCCTTTGGGACCACGAAGCTTATGAGCCGAACCGCTAAGCAAATCGATGCCCCACTTTTCCAAATGAATCGGCAGCTTCCCAATACTCTGAACGGCATCGACATGCAAGATGACCTTCGGATATCGTTTAAGCAACTTTGCAATATTCTCGATTGGCTGAATGGAACCGATCTCGTTGTTAATATGCATCACGCTAACGAGAATCGTTTCCTCAGTAATTGCCGCTTCCAATTGCTCAAGCTCTACATGACCCGACCTGCCTACTTGCAAATAGGTGACTCTGAAGCCTTCTTGCTCCAGCTGAGCAAAAGATTCGTACACGGAGGCATGCTCAATTTGTGTCGTTATCAAATGTTTGCCTCGTCCAGCGTACTGACGAGCAGCACCCTTTATCGCTATATTATTTGACTCTGTACCGCCGGAAGTAAATACCCATTTCCCCTTAGAGGTTTGCATCTGCTCGGCTAGAACAGCACGCGAGCGTTCAATTAACTTGTCAGCGTCAGTACCTGCACGATGCAGCGAGGAAGGGTTCGCATACTGCGACTTCATCACTTCCATCATGGTCTGAACCACTTCTTCATACGGTGGTGATGAAGCACAATGATCAAAATATAACATTTTCGATTTATCTCCTTTTCAAAAAGAAAAAGATCATCGATTGCTCCCGCCTGCATGACGGATCGCTAAATCGTGATCTTATTGCTGTCGTTCTACTTGGCCTGAAGCACCTTGGCAACATAGCGCTGCGTCTCTTCTGGCAGCGCTTCAAGATTTTCTATTAGCTGCTCGTTCGTTTTTATTCCTGCACGGTCCACTCGGCCCGGGCCTGCATTGTATGCAGCTAGCGCAACCTGCTCATGTCCATTATACTTGTTTAGCAGCATCGATAAATATTTAGTTCCGCCATCAATGTTTTGCGCGGGATCAAAGGAGTTGCTTACGCCTAGACCTCTTGCTGTTCCGTCCATTAGCTGCATAAGGCCCTTAGCGCCTGAACCTGATTGTGCATCTGCTTGAAAGCCGGATTCAGTTTTAATTACCGCTTGAATTAATGAAGAATCTACGCCATATTTGGCTGATGCTTGTTGAATAAGCTCGTCATAAGCAGAAGGAGAGCTGTTAGACGCGCCTTGACTGCTGAACGACACGTTAGGCATGCCGCTAAGTGAACTCAGTTGCGCGAGCGCATCTGCTGGCATGACTTGCGCCAATGCATTATTTTCAGAAGAAGTATCGGTCATATATTGGGATAAAAGAGTATCAAATAAGGATGCCGAGCCATCGCCTGTTGTCGCTTGCAACGGATTAGTCGCTGCTTGTAAATTTACATTTGGTGAAAGCTGAAGCTGCAATAATGTTTTGATTATCCGAGGGTCAATACTCATCATATCCTCCTAGCTGAATCATTATGTAAGTTTGTTAAGTGTACTTTAAGTATATCGGTTTTAATTGTACATGTTTTTAGAGCAAACAGCCAGTTTCTCCTCATGAATCCTTTCAATGAGCGGCATTACCTGTTTTATCGTTTGACACTCCAAATATTTCACACGCCCATCCTCCGCAAGAGGCAGCTGTTTTCTGGGATTCAACCAAATAGGCGTCCATACGGCATAAAAAAAAGATCGCCCCTATAAATAGGAACGATCTTTGGCTCAAAGCTATTATATAATATAGTGCTTATTTAAATACTTTCACACGCTCATCGATCGGTTGATACGTTTTTTCGCCTGGAGCTGCTGTTGGTTTGCCAAATGGCATTTGAGCAACAAGCTGCCAAGAATCCGGCAATGACCATGTCGTTTTTACTTCTTCATCAATAAGTGGATTGTAGTGCTGAAGCGAAGCGCCGAAACCTTCATTCTCAAGCGCCGTCCAGATTACAAATTGATGCATGCCTGAAGTATGCTGCGACCAGATCGGGAAGTTGTGAGCATATGCTGGGAAGTTGGCCATCAAGCCGTCAACGACTTGTTTATCTTCAAAAAACAATACGGTACCATATCCGCTTTTGAAAGCGCCCATTTTTTGCTCAGTTGCCTCGAATTGATCTGCTGCAATCATATTGCGAAGCGTATTCGTCGTAATATCCCACAATTTATCATGATTTTCACCAAGCAATACAACTACACGAGTGCTTTGTGAATTAAATGATGATGGAGTATGCTTGACCGCTTCATGTACCAATTCTACAATTTTGTCATCGGAGATAACGGCCTCCTTGCTAATGCCGTAGATCGAGCGTCTTTTACTTACTGCTTCCAAAAAAGCTTGTGATGTCATTTTTTCTCCTGCCTCTCACATGTTGTGTGTCTTCCATCTGTGAACTAAGTATCCGCCTTAAAAGGCAGTTACAAATCCAAATAAATTTAATTACTTTACGTAAGTAACTTTATTGTATTGGAGTACACTTGTCAAGACCAACAGGTTCATTATTCCCCCTGCGTTCTTAATTATGATTCAGTGACAGCCTCTTCACCTTTGCCATTAATTTCTCCATTCTTAACACGCCATTTGCTATTTATCCACGTAATAAAAAACGAAATCGCTCCTAGTATTAACAGTACACCCACCTTGTAAAGTGCCTCTTGCCCGCTTAAATCCATAAACATCGCTTTAATTGCAACGATAACAAGTACCGCTGAACCGAATGCACGAAACAGCAGCTCGCGATAATATGCCCCCCACAAAATTAGCAGCAATGCATAGCAGCCCCAAGAAACAGACAAAGCCAAACCTAAATAACTTGAAGCGGAATCATACATATATTCTGTGAACATATTTTCAATTTGCCTTGTCAGCAATCCGCCGACGATGAGATGGGATAACAGCGCATACACACGAGCAAGCATCCGATTCGCTTGATCAGTGAGCTGAGGAATGACAAGCCTTCTAGAAAAGAAGAAACCCAGTACAGCTAGCACCATCCATGCAACGGCCCCCCAATTCAGAAACGGGATGTACATCCCAAACCATTCGCCGCGAGGAGTGTCCCAAGTGACTACATACCAATAACATCCGACCACAAACCAGATAATGAGCGAGCCGATGCTCAGCAGGATCCAGCGCTTAACATAGCCGATTGCTGCTGCTATCGCAGCTATGCAGCCCCATAGAAGCACCGTAATTAAAGGCTTTGACTCATATCCGCCGCCAATGCTGCTTACCGACACGAGAATCAACAGCAAACCGCCAAGGAAATACACGCCTGAGGATGGCGTAATCTTGTTTGTTAACATATAAATAACGAAACCACCGATTAAATAAACGATTCCGATAAAAGAGAGTATGTACCCATAAGCCACTTCACCGTTCAAAATGAATAGTGCCCAAAATCCAAATAAAATGCCATTTATCGCGTTCATATACAAATCGATTCCCTCAAAGGATAACTTATTGCTCCATGAAGAGACCATTAGTCCGATTGTATAAAAGAGAAAAGCTGCGAGCGCATATCGAAACGGCATACTCCAAAAACCTTCAGTCGATGGATTATAATGAATGAAATATACGATATACATCAGCCATGATCCGATAAAGCTGATGAACCGCAGCTCATGCCAATTGCGCGAGATGCTAAGAAATAGGAATGCAACATTTAATACAAGAAGATAAAGGAATAAAGCAAATACTTGATCTGTTTCCGGCCGCATAAGCAGCGGAGATAATAAACCACCCAGCATCGCTATATTCATTAGCAGCCGAGACATAAACTTATACGCATAAACGGATATTCCAATGGTTACTGCACTCATTCCAAGCAAGACGGTCATTGGATCCCACAGCCGGTAATAAATTCCCGCAAAAGAAAACGTGGCATACAAAATGCAAGCCGCCATGCCAATCAAGATTTCACCAATCGGATTGCGCGGCAGCCGGCTTGCGAGCTTCAAACCGGCTGCGCCTACACCCGCTCCGCTTATCATACCAAAGCCAATTTTCATCGACTCCGTAATCCAGCCTTGATCTATCGAATATTTGAACAACGTAATAAAAGCAGCCATAACGAACAATACCCCAAGCAGTGAAGTCCAGTGTCTATTCACCATTTCCTGCATCTCTTTCATTTTCCCACCTTCTCTCTGTTAATAATAAGATCTTATATGATGTTACTGAGCAGAACTGCTTGGTTTAACGAATATTAAGCGATCGAGCAGCCTTACAGCGGCATATAGCAGCAAAAATATAACAAATGCAATAAGCTCCAGCTGCAGTAAATACCATGGCCATGGCCCCAGCATATCAAGCAACGAGGCTGTTCCCGGTTTTTCAGCTAAAAACATAAAGTTTGTTTTACCCGATGCCACGTTCGTAATCGCAGCCGGAATAGCGAATACATGCAGCCAAAGTTGAGCCTTCACTACGGAAAAGAAAGTCGGTCGATAGCGTTCTACTACGACGATAAATAGCGCTGCGCTAACGATACCTATATGTGCGATGAAAAATTGAAAATAACGAAAATGCGGAAACGCTTCATCTAAATTAGGAGTTAACAGCGCCTGCAGCGCCCCCATGCTTCCAAGAAAAAATAAAGCATCATACAGGCTTTTTGGATTCCAAAGCAATACGACCGCGCTAACCAAAAGCATTAAGCTGCAAAGCTGAAATGGCAGAGAGCCTACTCCCCAATTATCATTGAGAATATAAGATAGCTGAAGCGAGACCTCGCAGCATATTAGCAAAATAGCCAGTCCTACTCGTACCATCTTGTTTATTCTCGGCACTCTCATTCGCTTCCGGAAAACGATAATACAGATAATGGCTGCAACGAGAATCGCCAATGCCCCAAAATGAGCAGCCGAGAACATTTCAAAATCCATCGGGTATGCCTCCAATCTGTTGATGTAAGCGTTCATCTACTATCTATTTTGTAAAAAATGACATAAAAAAAATAGTACCAACTTTACATGGTACTATCCTCGTCCTTTTTCTTATGAAATAAGCCCATCTCTTTGGCTTTATTTGCTGCTTCGCGCGACCCGCTTAAATTCAGCTTTTTTAATATATGATTAACATGGTTTTTGACGGTACGAATCGATACAACCAGCTTGTCGGCAATCTGCGGCTGGGTATATCCTTGATCAATTAAATCAAGCAGCTGAAGCTCAGACGGTGTAATCAGATCACCGAGCTTCTTCGCCTCGAACTCGCGCTCCATCTGCTTCAGTCGGCGGAATTCCTCGCGCATCCGTTCTGCTACAGCCGCATTAATGGGGGATTGACTCCGGTATGCCGAGCGTACAGCTTCAGGCAAGCTTTCAAAATCAGATTTGATTTGGTAATCGATAGCTCCCGCTTGGAACGATCGAAAGATAAGCTCCTTCTCCTCCATTGACGTAAGCATGATGACCCTTGCTCCGGTAGCTATTGCCGCCTCCTCAGCGAGCAGAACGCCTTCCGGCCTTCCGTCAAGCATGATATCCATCAGCACTACATCAGCAGGCACAGACTGCTGCTTCCCTTCCATAAGCGCTTGTCTAACATCATCAGCCCTGCTGGCAGTCCAAACCACTTCAATATCTTGCTCCTTGTTTAAATAAGCGACAAGGCCGCGCAGCCAATCACGATCATCCTCGACGATCCATACCTTGATTTTATCCATTTGCTTCCCTCCTCTGCGAAACATGTACATCTATTTTTGTGGCTTGAACATTCCGTTTCGGAAAAGTCATGTAGACCGATGTTCCAGCTCCCGGCACGCTTCGTAAGCCAAGCATACCTTTATGCTTGCGCATCACATGGTACGCATAGGGCAGTCCGAGCCCAAAATTAGTATCACTGCCGCTTTTGGTCGTATAGAACGGCTCCATTACCTTCGTTATCTCACTTTTGTCCATGCCAAGGCCCGTGTCTCTAACCTCAATAATAAGCTCTCTTTTGGTTTCGCTTAACAGAATAGACAGCACGCCTTTGTCTTGCATAGCCTCCAAAGCGTTGGCTATTATATTGCCTAAAGCCTCGCTTACCTGCGCGGGGTCGATGCGACAGCTCCAGCCTTCGTTTAACACGCTTTGCAGCTTGATGTTGCCAAGGCTTTGGGCGTATCCTTTCATCGTCTTCTCGATAAGCGCTGCTATGTCGGTCACTTCCACACGAAGCACCAAATCCTCTGTTCGACGATGAACCCGTTGCAGCATCTCCTGCATATGGCGAGAAGCGTTCAGCACCGTTTCAACATCCGCCAGCAGCTCTTGTTGATCGGTTTCGATCGCATAAGCTTTCATCTTCTCCGAGAAAAGCCGCATTTTTCCTGCATCGTTTTTGATCGCATGATTAAGTATGGCAGTTCCTGAGGTGACTGCTCTTAACGTAGAATCGTATCTGCGGCGATCGATCTTCACTCGCACACCCATGAAGCCATAGGTGAATAATGCAATAACAAATACAGTTACGGCTAAACCAATGATCCATGTATTATAGACCCACATCCGCAGCATCCCGAAGCTCGGAAATACGTAATTCATGACCATACAGAACATAACCGGCGGCAGCACGGTTGAACATATTATCCAGTGTGTGCGAGAAAAAGAGGCATGCAGCTGCCGCTTGAGCAGTACCTGTATCGCCCCGTACATAATATAAGGAACCGCCCACCATACGACAATCTTGAACGAGATGGGATACATCGTATTATAAAATGGAGTAAACAAAACACATAAAACAATCGGAATTAACAGTAAAAAGGGCATAAGCTGCTGCAACCGTTTTGGAAGCCGTACAGGTTTGTACGCTATAGCAAACAATGCAAAGGAATACGGCAATCCGTAGTAGGAGGTCAACGAGGAGAACGCTTGCAAGCGATAAAGAAGCTGCTGCGCTACTTGATTCATTCCAGCTTCCGCTGCTGCTGGCAGCCATTGCAGGTCAAGCACGGCAGCAAGCGCACCAGCTCCTCCGCTAAACGCCACAGCGCCTAACCAATGATTAACGGATGCTCGCCGATCGGAGAGCCATATAATGGCTGCAATAGCCCACAAAGCAATAAGAACGAATAGCATAACGCAGCTCCTTCATAACAACTTTACTCTTTGATTTCTATTGTAATGGGAGACCATTCTCCGATCACAGTCTGTCCGTGCACCGACACGCTGCCCTCCGGCGACAAATCCTTTTCCGTCATAATGCCTAACGCAACGATAAATTGGTTAAATTTAACCGGAACATCACGCTCTCTCCGCACTTCTTGGCCATTCACAAAAAATACGACTTCATCATTGGTGCGATTGTACGTAATTTTGTACGTATTAAATTCGCGCGCCGCAAAGTTTGTGTCTTCCTTAAACACACAGAAATATCTCGTTTTATCCGTCTCCGGCACCTTTACTCCCGGAAAAGGAAGAACGGCATATACACTTGCATATTTGTCATTTCCCGCAAAAAAGTCGAGCGCACCGCCCGTCGTGAAATCGAGCAGATTCAAAGAAACAAAACCATCATAAAGATCATCAGGCGCTGTATTTTGCGAACGTGCGCGAATTTGCAGCTCAAAGCTAATCTCACCGGATTCAGGTACAAGAACAGGTTCAGCAGAATAATACATATGCTTAGCATTATCCAGTATTTGAATTTGATCGTTCGAGCGGCTAAGCGGTGCTCTTACATACAGCAGTCCATTGCGAACAATGACAACCGCATTAGGCTCTCGGTACTGCCAGAAGGTTCCGTCTTGCAGCGGAAAACCACCGATTTTCCATACTTCCCCTTCATTTAGAATCGTATGAAAATCTCCTAAAGTCCATTGCTTCTCCATATCCATGACCTCTTTCTAAGTTGTATGTTTTAAATAAGTCCCTGAATGATTAAGGCAACGATTAAGATCACTCCGCATCGCATCGTTGCTTTCAGCGAGGCTCCCATAAGCGGTACGTATGCAGTCGATACATTATTTGATGATAACCTGCCGTATACCAAATATAAAGGTATCGCTGTTGGCAGCGCCAGCAGCCCGTAAATAGGCAATGCTTCCACGACCACGCATAGGATAAGCGAAATATAGGCGAGAAAAAGCAAAACGCGCGAGAAAACGAGTGCTCTCTTTTCTCCCCAAACGACGACTAATGTTCTTTTCCCTGCTTGACGATCAGCCTGCCAGTGCAGGAAATGGTGATTAAACAATATTAGGGTAGTCAAAAGTCCTATTGGGAGCGATAGCCAAAATGCCCGAGAATCTAATTCTGAGGTTTGTACAAAATAAGCGCCTACGACAGGCAGTATGCCGAAGGAGATCAAAATCGCGACTTCACTGTAGCCTTTGCCGCGGTATCCGAATTGGATCGGCGGAGCTACATAGAAATAAGCAATTAACGCCCCAAGCCCGCCAAATACGAGCACCGGCCAGCCGCTTGTTATACTAAGTATAATGCCGCAAATCGCTGCAATGCCAAATAATGCCCATGTCACAGTGGCAAAGGTGCGAATGCTCCACGTCCCTTTTGTCAAATAGCCAGAGTTGGTTGCAATTACCCCTTCCGTCGATTGAGCGGCCGTATCCGTACCGTTATAATAATCCCATAAATCATTGATCATATTAGAAAATAAATGGGCTGTTCCTGCCCCAACTATGGTGATGATAAATAATAAAGGATTGAAAATGCCGTTCCACACAAAAGCCCCCAGCGCACCTAACGCCACGGGAATAAGCATAACAGGAAGAACGCTCAGCCTGGATGCTTTCATAAATTGTTTAAACATAAGCTGCCACTGCCCTCTCTGTTGTCGATCGTTCAATTGAACCACTTCCATTTGCTATACGTCAACACATGGATTAAAAATGGCTTAGTTTTTGAACTTGTTTAAGCTTCTGTTTGAGCAGCTCGGTGCAATAATGATTTTGGTTTCTCTGATCAAAAGCAGCAGCTAATTGTTCGGTATCCTTTACAATCATCTCATACGTAATATCGCTGCTAACATTCAGCTTTCTCCGACGGTTTTTCGCATGCCACAATTGTAGAAATGCTCTAGCTGAAATCATATACAACAACCGATCCCAGCCTACTTTCGTATCCAGCGCATATTGTACGGTTTGTTCAAACCATTTGGCGGCTTTATGAATGTCGGTTGCTGTGTAATAAGCAAGGAAGCTCCCATATTCACTTAAGTAACCAGGGCCCTTTAACAAACGCGCGCCTTTTTTTGCCATCTTTACAGCTTCATCTGCTTGCTCTGTCTCAAGGAGCGGGAGAAGCAGATGGCTGTACGTATTTTGCGGAATGGATTTGCAGGTCATTCGACCATCCATAATAGGCTTCATAGCTTGCAGTCCTCGCCGATATCTGCCAACTGTAAAATGATAGTAGCCAAAGCCATTTTGCTCACAGGCGCTACAATCAGACATTCCATCTCTAGCCGTCTTGCGCCAAAGCTCATAGTTTGCTTGAGCCGACTCATGATCGCCTTGAGATAGCGCGTATCGATGAAGACATTGATAATATGGGCGCAGGCTGTGACCGTATTGTAAGCATTTTGCCTTAAAATCATTAAAGATCGAAGTGATTTGATCCGTACCAAATTGCGGAAACCGCCAAATTTGATTAACAAACCATTTATAGTGCCAAATAAGGGTGAAGCTCGAATAAGCAGCCGGATCTTTTTCAAACTGAGTTAAGCACCAGGTAAATGAAACAAGAAATCGCTCTTCATAGCCCGAATCAAGCGCTGCCTCGGAATAAGACATGCGGGCGTAATAGGAGTCTTCCTTCGTCATATGCAAATCGGCTATCCGAATAGCCTCCTCAAGCACCGCAAGCTTCTGTTTTCCCTGCGGCAAGCTCCATGCCTCGCTTCGCAATTGATCATATCGCTGCTTCATAGCTCTCGCTCACCAGCCTGACTAAGACCGATTTCCAGCACCTGCATAAACGATTTGTTCATTAACTTCAGCTCCTCAGGGCCAAGAGGATATTGACCAAGCAGCAAGGCCTGCGTATAAACGGTCTCAATGCTTAGCTTCTGCATATCCGCATTCTGACAGGTCATAGCCTGCTGCATAAGCGGATTGTTAAAGTTGTAGCAAATCGTCGCATATGGCACCTCATATAGCTCATGGATGACGACATCCACAATGTTTGCGAACAAATCATTAGCTTCATCTTTCGTTTGCTCTGCCATTCTCAGAAAATTCACTTCATCATTTGTATTGTATAAAGCGGCCAAATCCACTGGTTCAAATCGCTTTACTACGCTTCTGCATTGAAATGGAGCTAGCAGCTGATCCGAGAGCTCCAGAAAGGAAAGAATGCTTTTATGCTCCGCGGGAGTTATGGATTGGAAGACGTTCGAGAAATTAATCGGATCTAGAACTAACGCCTCGATATCCTCATCCAGCTCCGACAGCTTGCGCACAAGCTCAAAATCATGGACATAACCGCCATTAATAACCATCACATTTTGCGCTTTGGCAACGCGAGCCACTTGGCGGAATTCATCAAGCGTTGAAGATACAACGATACGTTTGTTCTGTTCCAATATTTCGCTCATCTTCATCATGCCAAATGAAGTCTCAAACGACAAGAAACGGATAAACAATCGATAAAGCTCATCATCTTCGGCAGCCATCGCTTTAATGGAAGCAGAATGAATAACAATAATTTTACCGAATAGTTCAGGGTTTGATTCTGAAAGCTGAATCATATGCTGTTTAATGTTTTCGCCAATTTCATCCTTTACGGTGTGAAAAAGCTCATTTTCCATAAATGACTCCCGAGAAGCCGTTGGTCGAAGTCCATTCGTATTCATGATACACGTAACAAAAAAAGCCCAATCCGGAAGCATATTGTTAACTTGATCGGAAAGCAGCATACGTTTCATATATACCTTATGTTTTTTCTCGGCTTGCAAGCTTACAGCATAAGGAAGAATATAAGCGACACCCTCAAGCTCACCAATTACTGATTTTAAAGGTATGGCATCCAAGAAGGTTTGATACAAGTGATCTTCGCCATAGGTGAGCGCATCACTGCTATTCATGGACCACGGAGGAGTTTCCTCGTTAATCCTAATATCTGTTTTCCCTTCGGACAAATGAATCGGAACAGGCAGGAACTGACCATAATGGCTCATTAACTCCATCACACGATCCCATTCATAATAATCCTCGTAACCCTCCTTGCATGTCAAAAACACGGTGGTGCCGATTGGAGCATCCTTCTCAAGCTTGCGAATCGTGTACGTGCCGTCAGGCCGCCCACGCCATTCTAAAGTATCGCCTTCTAGAGCGGAGCGGGTAATAACAACGATCTCGCCGCTCACTACGAAGCAGGACAGCAAACCCACGCCAAATTGTCCAATATAGTCGTCTGCTGAATCCATTTCGTCACGCTTGGAGGTACTTCCGATTTGAGCCAAAAAAAGCTGGATTTCGGATTCGGACAAGCCTATCCCATTATCGTGAACGGCAATCGTTCGAGAACCGTAAATTTCAACTGTTACGCGTGCATCAAAGCGATGTCCAAGCCGTTTGCGTGCTGTAATCGCATCAACGCCATTTTGCAGTAATTCCCTAATGAACACGCCTGGGCTCGAATATAAATGCTTTGAGAGAAGCTCGATCATCCCTTGTAAATTAACTTGAAAGTTCATTTCGCTCATCCTGTCTCCCATAGTGGATCTGTTTTTTTATTGGTCTATTCCATTCATTGATTCGGCATTATACTCGCTTATCCTTCTTTATTTGCACAAAGAGGCAGGCAGCACCCCAAACCTATGGATGCTGCCTGCCTCACTCGATTATCATTTTTGTTGCTTACACTTTGAAAACAGCTGCTTTCTCCTTCAAATCCTGTGAGGAAAGTGAAAGCTTCTCCGCAAGCGTGCGCAAATCATCGGAAATATCATTTTGCTTAACTGAAAGCTCGCTCATATGTTCCATTTTCCCATTCACTTCTGAAGACGTCGTCAATAGCTTGTCTACTGCAGACACGATATGAGACATGCCTGTTGTAATTTCACTAATTGCCGTAGAAATCTCGCTCACTTGATCTGACAGCATGCTGCTTTGTGATTCCAATGCTTGGAATGTGCTGCTTGCGGTTTCGGATGCTTGACGAGTCGTGTTAATAACATTCGCGAAGCTGCCGATCGTGCGGCTGCTTGCTGCCACATCGCTTTGTATGAGTGTCAGCTCCTTCGTGATCTGCTTCGAGATCATATCGGTCTGACTGGACAGCTTGCGGATCTCATCAGCGACAACTGCGAACCCTCTGCCATGCTCACCCGCTCTTGCCGATTCAATGGATGCGTTCAGTGACAACAAATTCGTCTGTGTGTTCAAATCCTGAATGCCGTTCAAAAACTTAGCTACATTGTTATATCGTTCATTCATCGTTTCGAAAGCTTCAGTTAGCTTTGAGAACTGGTCTACTGTTTCATTTACCATCGAGACCACGCCAGCCATCTGCTGCGTGCCGTTATGAGATGATTGCTTCATATTTTGCATATCATTGTTTATGTATTCACTCGACGCAGCAATTTGCTGAGAGCTTGCTGAGATTTCTTCCGTAACTGCCGAAATGGATGAAGCATCGTCATACTGCGACAGCAGCACTTTTCTGCCCAGCTCCACTTGGCCATTTACATCCTCTGATGCTTTTCGATTAATACCAATCATATTATCCATATTATTCGAAATGTGGAGCACGGATTCGCTCACTTCAAGCGTAGCTTTAATCGTTTCTCGCAGCTGATCGCCCATATTAGCCAAAGCGTGGTCAAGATCGCCAAATTCGTCAGAGCGAACGAGTTTTTCTTGACTTGTAAAATCATTATTGCCATACTGCTTAATTCTTTTTGTAATGCCTACAAGTCCTGTTCTAATCGATTGTGAGATGACAAAAATCATAATAGCAGGAAGAATAGCTAGCAAAATGACATTTATAAGCACAATAAGGTTCGCACTGGATATGTCTTTATCGAGAAGCTTCTGCGTCGCGTTAGCGTCTGCGGTCAAACGCTCGTGCATTGTATCGTTGGAATAACTTAGAATGACGGTATATACGCTTATTAGATTGCTTATGCGGAGCGATTTCTCATCTGATGATAATCCACTCACATCTGTATTCGTCACTTTCAAGTTATCTAATGCAAGCTTAAGAACATTAACCTGATTCGCATAATAAGGACCATCTTCCGTTGCAGGCGGATATTTCTTATCCATATCGATAAGCTGTTTCTCTAATTCATCGATGTTGGCAGGCATCGTTTCCAAATCCTTCATGATCAGCGTTGCATCGCTTTTGCCATTTTCAATGGCATCTACCATTAGAAGCATCACTTTCAGCAGCCTATTCGATATACCTTGATAATTGCGTTCAGCACGCTGCAATTCCTCTGAGCCTTCGACTGAGGTTGCTACTGAATGATTTTGAAAATAAATCAAAACGCCCGAGCCTACATTAAAAAGTGTGATGATTGCGGTAACAAGCAATAATTTGCTCGTTATTTTCTTCAAACTCAATTTCTTAAACAGTATTTTTGCTCTCTCTATCCTATCCTTAAAAACCATCCTGCTTGCTCTCTCCTCTGTCTCCTGAAAACAAAAAAAGCTATCCAGCCACAGGAGGCGGACAGCTCAGTTAGCTTATTATCCTTCCGGCGGTCTGGCAGCCATAGTGCGTACACCTTAGGCCCATAACTTTGCGTCCTTGTCTTTCAACAAGTTTGCCTTTTTCAGTTTGTCTATTTTGTAGTTTACAACTTAAACCAGTATAGGACTATTTAGTGAATTTGTCATCCCTTGAACCATATTTATTCTGTGGCTAAAAATAAGGTTGCATTGCAATAACGCCTTGCTAACGAATGAAAATAGGAGGTTTGGATGGAAATAACCGCAACGAGCAAAATATTTCGCACCGCTTCCCATTGTTTTTCCGTTAAATTCGGCAATCTGCTTGCAAATTGATTCGCTGAAGAGCGAATGACATGCTCTGTCAATAAATCTTGATGCGGATTTTCCTTCAAATGACCGGAAATGTCGAGCAGTTGATCGTTATTCGCATCTAGCTCCTCAAACATACTGGTATAAGATGCATATAATTCAATAGGCCCAACTAAATCGTCTGCTTCATCCTCTGGTTTCTTGAATACGATCTCAAAAAGCTTGCGTATTGATTCAAAATCAAGATTTGACTTTAAATCATCAATAATGAATAATAACGCAGCTTGGTTCAGAGAATATTTTTTCCCAGCTTTCGGACAATCGAAATAAGGTTTGAAATCTCGCTTTACCCAGTTTTGCATGGAGGTAATCGACAGATTCGAATATTCGATTAGTTGGCCCAACGCAGCAATTTCATGTAGTGAAAAGCCTTTAATCTCATTTCCTTTAATGAGCTTTTCAATAATTGGAGGCAGCAGCGTAGACATAAATGCAGGCAGTCCCGTGCCTTTCTCCAAGTCACATTGATGCGTTTTGGTCCATGCGGCTTGCAGCACTTGCAGTGGCTTCAAATTATACTTTCCGTCCAGAGCCAGCAGCAAGCAAGCCATCTCTTTTCGAGTAAGCGTAAAGGACTCCATATCGCTTCCTCCTCGCGCATTCGTCTTGCATTCCTATATTACAAGTTCATATGAACTCATCATATGCCGGAGAATGACGCTTGTAAAGGCTCGAAAATCAATGAGAATAAGCCTTTCATTCTCGTTAAATCGCTTTTAAAGCGCGTATAAGGCTGTTACCGTTGGATATGGCATTTGTCATATCATGTAATCATTCGTTATAGTAGATCATAAGAATAAAAAAAATATAAACATAAAAGGGTAGTGAAAAACGAAAATGGGTATAGGATTCAATTTATTCATGATTGCTCTTCTTATTTTATTAACTGCTTTTTTCGTCGCAACGGAGTTCGCCATCATCAGACTTCGCTCCAGTCGGATCGATCAGTTAGTGCTTGAGGGCCGGAAGAACGCACTTGCCGTTCAACGGGTTACGAGTAATCTGGATGCCTACTTGTCAGCCTGTCAATTAGGTATTACTATTACAGCGCTCGGGCTGGGCTGGCTGGGAGAACCGACAGTTGAAAAAATGCTTTTACCCTTGTTTGAACGTTTTGCTATTAACGATGACATCAGTCATATTCTATCCTTTTTAATCGCATTTATTTCAGTCACATTCCTGCATGTTGTTGTCGGGGAGCTTGCACCAAAAACGTGGGCGATCCAGAAAGCTGAATTTATTAGCTTCTTAACAGCAAAACCGATTATTTTATTCCACAAAATTTTATATCCTTTCATTTGGTTGCTAAATGGCTCGGCTAACGCTTTGGTTCGCTTGTTCGGATTGAAACCAGCTACAGAGCATGAAGAAGCACACTCGGAAGAAGAAATTCAAATTATTCTTAACGAGAGCTACCAAAGCGGAAAGATTAACAATACAGAATACGGATATGTAAGCCGCATTTTCGCTTTTGACGAATTGCTGGCCAAAGAAATTATGGTGCCCCGCACCGATATGATTTGTTTGTATACAAACAAATCATTAGCTGAGAACATGGAAATTATTCGTAAGGAACAATATACGCGTTTCCCGGTTGCACTTGAGAGCAAGGATAACATCGTCGGCATGATTAACACGAAGCAGCTTTTCCTAGAATATGAATCTGATCGTGATTTGGATTTCAAAAAGCTTGTTCATCCTGTACTGAGCGTTTCCGAGGTTACGCCAGTCAAAATGCTTCTAAAGCGAATGCAATTAGAACGTGTTCACATCGCTATTCTCGTCGATGAATACGGCGGTACTTCCGGACTAATTACAATTGAAGATATTTTGGAAGAAATCGTTGGTGAAATTCGTGATGAATTTGATGCTGACGAACGCAAGGAAATCGAACAGTTGGCCGATAACTGCTATCTTCTCGATGGTAAAGTATCACTTAGCGAGTTGAGCGATCTAACCGGCATGAACTTCGAGGAAGAGGATGTGGATACAGTCGGCGGCTGGTTGTACAGTCAAGTGACCGATCCAAAACCAGGCAAAGAGCACTTTTACGAAAATTATAAATTTATCATTCGTGAGACGAGCAAAAACCGGATTCGCAAGGTCGAAATGCTAATTGAGCAAAATCAAGAAGCCGTTGAAGGCGAAACCGCATAACGATAGGTTAACAAGAAAGAAGCAGCCTTTGCTCACTGCATAGGCTGCTTCTTTTTTGTTATGTCTTTATAACAAGCTGAAAATATGAACGATACGATCAAGCAGCCACTCATCCGTGTGGTCTATCGCCTCTTCTACAGAACATGGACCCGGCACGAGCGAGAAGCCTGCACGAAGACCAAGCTCCGACGTGTATGCTGAACTCGCATCAATTGACCCGCAAACGGCGATTACAGGGATGCGCTGCCCCCGAGCGGCATCACATATCGCCTTGATCACCTTGCCTGATCCCGTTTGGCTGTCTAATCTCCCTTCGCCTGTCAAAATCCAATCAGCGCCAACAATATGCTCCTCAAATCCAATTCTATCCATTACAAGTTTTGCTCCAGCGTGCATAGCGGCGTCAAAAAAAGCTAAAAGTGCTGCACCTGTTCCTCCTGCCGCTCCGCTGCCTGGCAAATTCGCCACATCAATCCCAGTATGCTTGGATATACATTCAGCAAAATGAGCTAATGCAAGGTCAAGCTGCTTGACTGCTTCTGACGATGCTCCCTTCTGAGGACCGTAAACCAAAGAAGCTCCATGCTCCCCGCACAATGGATTACTTACATCGCCAGCAATAATGAAGCTGCTTTCGCGAATGCTCGAATGGAAACCAGCATCATCAATCGATGCAAGCTTCGACAAATGAACGCCTCCAAGCGGCAGCTCTGCTCCACTTTCATCTAACAGCTTCATTCCGAGCGCCTGCAGCATGCCCGATCCGGCATCATTGGTCGCGCTGCCTCCTAAGCAAATAATAAATTGACGATAACCAGAACCGAGTGCATGCCGAATCAATTCACCGGTGCCAAATGTTGAAGCGATAAGCGGATTTTTCTCTTCACTCTTGAGCAAAGCAAGACCAGATGCTTCAGCAAGCTCAATAACCGCGGTTTGGCCATCTCCCAGTACGCCATATCTTGCATGAATGCTTCGGCTGAGCGGATCGTGAACAGGAACCTCGATAAAACTCCCGCCTGTAGCTTGTACCAAAATCTCCATCGTACCTTCACCGCCATCAGCCATTGGGAGCTGTACGATTTCAGCATGTGGATGTACTGTGCGAATGCCTGCTTCCATTGTGCTAGCAATTTGAAATGCGCTGCTTGACCCCTTAAACGCATCCGGTGCAATAACGATTTTCACCCTAATCATCCTTTCAGAAAAAAAATTAAAAAAACACTTGCAATTATTTCAGTTTATATGCGATAATACATCTTGTGTTTAGCGAATACATCTTGCCGTTGTAGCTCAACTGGTAGAGCAACTGACTTGTAATCAGTAGGTTGGGGGTTCAAGTCCTCTCGACGGCACCATCTTTTCCCGGGACGTAGCTCAGCTTGGTAGAGCACCTGGTTTGGGACCAGGGGGTCGCATGTTCAAATCGTGTCGTCCCGACCATCCTAAACATAAAGAATTGAATATACATAAAAGAAAGAAGCTTGAGCAATCAAGCTTCTTTTCTTTTATATTTGATCGCCTAAATTTTGCAACAGCTCGGCGAGCTCGTCAAACCCAGCATCAAGCGCATAATCCTCAGCTGTATATCCTGTTTCATCAACTTTCAACGGATCAGCCCCTGCTTTTAGCAAAAGTTCCGCTCCCTCTATGTCACCATTTTTTGCTGCGGTCATTAGCGGTGTCCATCCGGTACTATCCTGTAAATTCGGATTAGCTCCTTCATCCAGCAATAACGCTACCATCTCTATGCTTTCATTATACAACGCTATCGTTAATGCCGTTTCTTCATAACTTTGCTCAATCACATTCAATTGCGCTCCCGCATCTATCAAAGAAGAAGCGATAGCTGTTTCATTTAGCTGGGCTGCCCACATTAGCGCTGTCCACCCTTCATCGTCTGCTGCATTCGGATTTCCTCCAGCATTAAGCAGAGATTTAACGAGCTCCAAATCAGCCTCTGAAGCTGCACCAAGCATTTGATCATCGGTTGGCGGCCCATCAAGAGAAGACATGAAGGTATCAATCGATTTCGAGAAGGTCACTCCGATCGTAACAGATCCCCCGAGAACAAGAATAACAGCCAAAACGATGATAAGTGCTATTCGCGAAGAGGATGTCTTAAAAATGATATTCGATGAGATGCCTGCATATTGCTGAATCGCGTAGATACGCTTCGGCAGGGGCGGGTGAGTCGATAGCTTCTCAGCCAGCCATACAAATAAACCTTTCTCATAGCTGCTTTGCAGCAAATATTCCTCACGGTCTACCCGTTTGTAGAGCGTTTTGCCGATCGCTAATATCGTTAAACCATTCATTGCGGCTTCAGCATCATTGGTGTAATAAGCAGCCATACGGTCGCATGTATATTCGCAAGCCCGCGAGTATGCTTCACCAAGAAATGGAAGCCATAACGCCGGCAATATGAGCAGCTGCTTCGACAAATGATTTCGTTTGATGTGGGCGAGCTCGTGTGAAATGACAAAAGTGAGCTCTTTTTCCCCACCCGCCTGAATCATTTCGAACAAATCGGAATAAAGCACCACCATATTGCGGCCAAAAAAGCGCGAAGCAAACGCATTTAATATCCCGCTCGACTCCATGACATAGAGATCAGGTACAACAGTAAAGCCCATCCGCTCACACTGTGCCTGGGCAATTGCGAACACTTCCGGGAATTGTCTCGGCGTGATCCGAACGCCATTGGTTCGAATGCTTGCCATCATAATCGCTTGAGCGAATAAGGGCAGGAGTATAAGAATCGGTAGGATGAAAATGAAAATAATAGAAATAAACAGACATAAATAAATGAAAACACTAAAGATAAGCGCAAGAACGAAGTAACGATTCTCTTTCTTATGTATGAGCGACGTTTCTAAATCAATTGCATTCAATAAATGGCATCCCCTTCTAAAATAATACCCACATTATACACGATTTCCCAAAGTTATTATACAACCTTCAGCATAACAAAAAAACTCATCTGCAATTTAGGATAGCAAATGAGTTTCTTTCAGTGAATGACATCTAGCTTTGCTCAAGAAACTGATATACAGCCATCATTTCTTGTTTATTCAACTCACGAATGCGATTGAAAATTGGAATATCAGCCACTGCCTCAATATTTGAGCTGTCTTTAACAACATCACTTACTTTGCCGGTCAGCCATGTTTGCACGTCTATGCCTTCAACAATTTCCTTAAGCCCTTCATCATTGATGCCACTTGCATAACAGCTAACACATGGTACCGATAATTTGAACACGCCATCATGGAGCCCATCTTCCGAAATTACTCTTTTCCCTTTGCAGAATGGACATGGCTGGCTAGCTTTAATTTTATTTATTAAGGTGACAATTTTTTTGTAACCAAACGCTTCATAGACATAGGTCAGTTTTTTGTATTTACCATTAGTGAAATACTTATCAATGATCGTTTCTCTCGTTTCGGTGATATTGGCAAAATCACAGACGGTGATCCGATTATTAATACTGATGGATTCGATACTGTTGCTAATACTGCCCCAGAATGGCAGCACATTTTGCAAGACCATTTCGTAGTGGGAAAAGCTCGCAACCTCTAGTTCAAGCATTTTCAGCGCAGCTTGCGTCTCCCTAGGCAATAGAGAAACCTCTTCCGTCAAAACCATATCGCCCCCGACAATCGCTTTCATTTTGTCTAGAACCTGTAGATTTCCAACGGTTTTAATGACTTGATCAAGAGGCTGCTGAATAATCTCACGAATATCCGTCTCGCCAAACTTTAGCTTTTTATGATGCTTTAATACCGTTCCTTGACAAATTGGGCAAGTAATCAATTTTTTGGATTCTTTTATACGCTCTTTAATCTCCGATTTCGATACCACCATATACATCCCAATGATGTGATTAAAGCCTTCCCAAGTCCTTGATGCCTTGCCTACTTTATCATAGAATGACTTTTCCCAATATCCGTACAAAAAAGTATGCTTTTCTGCGTCTGTCATCTCTGCATAACTTTTGCTTATATCCTGGCCGAGCTCATTTTTAATCTCTTCAAAAATAAATTTTATTTTTGGGAATTGATAAAACTTCAAAATATCCATCACATCTGGATGCAATAAGCCATCCCAGAATGGCGCGGTTTTGTCCTGAATAACAATATCAAAATCAAATTTTTCAATTACACGGCGGCCCGAGCAGCATGGGCAATGATTGCCTTGATTATAGAAATCGAAGCTATTCGTATCTTTATTGGTTGGATGTGCCGCCACAATATGGTTGATTAAGCCGCCAATTTCGTAGAGAAAAGTATATTGGCTGTACAAGTGGCGTTCCAAATCAATGGCGATGACGGGTGCAATGGTATCCGATTCATATTCGCCATAAATGAGACGAGCCATGGATGATAAGCTTTTTAAGATGCCGCCTTTATAAACGTTTTCTGCATTTTTAAAATAGGCAATCTGGTTTTCTTTTAAATAATTTACGCCATTTTTTTGATCTAGTGTTGAAGGAATATGGAAAGGAGCAGCTTTATCTTCATGGTTTTGTTCCCGGTAATAATCATCATGACTGACCACATCAAGATGCTCCACGGGTGCAAGCTGTCTTTTGCCAAAATCAACGATAAAATCAGAGCTTTCCAGCATATACGAATTATGTTCAATCATGATTATGGAGACGGATTCATCCTGTAGAATGACCCTCACACTATCAATGAATTGATTCAAAATATTTTGTGATAACCCTTTTGATGGCTCGTCAAAAATAAATAGCGTATTCGGGTTTCTGGAGCCCGCAAACAACTCAGAAACTAAATGAACACATTGAAATTCACCCGTTGATAAGGATTGTGTTTTTCTCTCCAACGTCAAATAACCAAGTCCTAGCTTGATCAATAAGCTCAAGCGTTTATGAGCGATGTCTTCATTTGGCAGCTCAACAATAATATCTTCAATCGAGCGCTGAAAAATATCATCAATATCATCACTATATTTTGTAAGCTTCTTTTTAATATCTAGAAAAGTGGCAACGGTTGACCGGCTAGTGATCGATTGGTTTCGATCTTGCCCAACCATAACCAGCTTATCTTTCGGATAGCGCTTCACAAAATCTTTGGACATGCACTCATTAACAAGTGTGGATTTGCCACAGCCTGACTCGCCTGTAAATGTGACAAGTCTATTTTTAGGAATCTGAATTTCACTGATTTGAATATTCCGGCAGTGAAGATCAAGAAATTGATAATATTCTGTTGGTGCTGCCTCGTTTCGTTCCCCGTGGATTGGCTTTGGACGTGGTGATTCTTCCACTATTTTTCCGCCGTATTTACCGCTGCCAGGGCCAAAAAACAAATGCTTATCCGCTGTGTCCAGCACCGTGTCAGAATGGTCAATGAGCCAAATTTGATTTTTAACTCCCAATTGTTTAATCTCAGCTAAAATTTTCAATAACGTTTGATGATCAAGACCTACGGAAATTTCGTCGATAATAATAACCGTATTCTCACTTGTAGCCATAAATTCAGCCAAGTAGAGCCGAGTTACTTCTCCACCTGACAATGTTCCCATAATTCGATTTAACGTTAAGTAACCAATATTCATATTGATTATATTTTTTAAAATGTTTTGTTTACCTTCACTAATCTTTAGAACTTCTGCTAGTGAATAAATTGTTTCCACACTGAAGTCGTTGATGTCCGATACACTCTGTGCTTGATCCAATAACTCAAATTTATATTGTTCAACTTCTTGATTGTAACGTTTCCCCATACATTTTTTACATTCGATATTTTTAGTTGTTCCGCGGCCTTTACAGTCTGGACACCAGCCTAATTCATTATTAAAAGAAAAAACTTCTGGAGAAAGATTATACTTTTCAGCAAGAGCAACTCGAATTTCAGTAAACACGCCAGTATGCGTACCAATAGTTGAACGAGGATTTGAAGAAATGGATGATCGACCTAGAAAAAGGACAAGCGGCATTTCCTCCATCTTAATGGCACTGAAATTGGTTTCCATAATAGTAGGAAATAGATACTGATACTCCGCCTTTGGCAATAAGGAAACGAGACGTTTCTTCGACTCTTCACCAATGGTTTGAGAAAAAGTTGTTTTTCCAGATCCAGATAAACCAGCTATGCCTAACGATTTATCTACTGGCAGTACTTCATCTAATTTGTTAATATTGTTCGCAATCAATTGCTTTATTTTCATTGTGATCTCCTCTCCAATCTCTAAAAATTTGTCTCTGTATATGATAAAAGCAAGCTTCTACAGCCAACCTGCTATGTTTGCTCATTTAAAATGATTTCAAAAGGCATCTTATCAAAAAGAAAGAGCACAATTCTTACTGCGGAATTGCGCCCTATTTTTTAAAAATGATTCATTTGTATTGATGAATTAAGTTTGGTTCTGAAAAACTGGCATCATGAAAGTTGAAAAATCATATTACAGTTCGGCTAACACTTTTCCAAGCTGATTGCCCTTGTAAGTCCAAGCAGATTTAGCTCCCTCAATTGCTCCCGGACGAGATTTTGTTTCTTCACTAAATCCAGTTTGATCGAGGTGTAGATGAACCGTTCCATCTGAACCTTCTTTCAAAGTCCATGTAATTGTCGTATTTTCTCCGGCACTTATCCAAGTGTAAGATAATGTATGAGGCTCGTCCACTATAAGCACTTCGCAATCTACAATGCCGTTCCACCATTCGGAAGGCTCCGTTTTGAACTGAAATTTATGTCCAACGACCGGTTCAAAATCATTATTCCAAATCCATTTCGCAAGCGTATCTGAATCCGTTAGAGCATTCCACACTTGGTCGATTGAGCTTGTAAATTGATAATCTAATGATACATCTGGTTTCATTTCTTTTCCTCCAATATAAGTTTTAATTTATCTATTCTTTCATTCCAGAAACCTTCATAAAAAGATACCCAATCTTTTATTTCTTTCAACGGATTAGCATTCAATCGATATCTCGTTTCTCTGCCAACCTTTTGAGCAATGACGAGATCGGCATCTTTCAGGATTGCCAAATGCTTGGAAACCGCTGTTCGACCCATTTGAAAATGAACCGTTATCTCATGTAGGGGCAAGTCTTCAACTTCTGCCAACAATTGAATTAGTTTTCGCCTTGTTGGATCGGCAACAGCGTCGTAAACATCCCTCATTTGACCTTTATCGTTCAAAACCACCCCCACCTTTTCATTATTATTTACTGTAATGTTGCCGATTAAACGACATAACAGCTTATTAAGACACCTTTTGGAGTCATATTGATTATAGGACACCAAAAAGTGTCCTGTCAAGTTTCTTGCTCATCCACTATGTGGCCTTTAAATCTTACTTTGTTAGTTTAACAGAGTACCCTGCTTACACAAAAAAGACTCTTCAGCCGCTTAGCTAAAGAGTCTCTCCTTCTATCTCTTCTTATCTAAAGTTTAGTTTATCATTACAACTAATGATCCGATTCATCCCATTTTTTCGAATAGGCTTTTTTTGTAACCCAAAGTGTCAGCCATGTGAGCAATACAACGATAATACCCGAAAAAATCCATACACCTGCAGGAACGTTCATCTATATGTACCCCCTCTTTGTCTACTCCCTCTATTTTACAAGATCCCATTCGATTATTTTCAACAGATCCGTTAACAAATTCGTAACTTTTCTAATCATAAATCATCATGGACGGAGTAGCAAATAACGGATTACACTTCATGAATTAACCTCTATGGTGAACGATAATATCGATCGGATAACGACCAGCATTGCGTCCGTAAAGCGTCAAACCGCCTTGTTCAGCTTCGAGCTGAAGCTTAAAGCTGCGATTTTTGTTCAGCTTAGCAGTCAATGCACTAGGTAAAATAACTTTGCAGAGATAACCGTATGATCCTGCATCCTCCAGCTTGTTAGAAACCGCTTGATAGTGCCAAGACAGAACGCCACGGCTATCCGCTGGATCATCTGTCAACACAATCGTATCAACTAGCTGTCCATCAATGAGAACATTCAGCTTAGCTTCATGGCGATCCGAATCCGTCATAAAATACGAGTTCATATTGTACTCAGGATCTGACAGCGCACCATGCATAAAGGAAATGTCCAGCTTTTTCTGAATGCTTTCCTCAAGATCACGTTTTAGCAGACGCTTGGAGCCCGCTTCAAAAAACAGTTCAATATCATAAATCATCGTTTGCTCCGTAATGGATGGCAGTTGTACATCATACGTAAATTGTCCTGCAATTCCGCCATTCACTTTCTGATTCTGCAACGAATTCCAGCTATGCGGCCACTCGCTATCGGTGAAGCTTGCAACCGGCACGCTTATCGTTTGGCCGTCAACCTCGTATTTCCCATTCGTTTGACCGCTGCGAACGTCGAAAGTAACGAAGTTGCGTGTAATCGTTTTGCCTTCGGAAGACAAGAGACGTACTGCAATTACCGCAACCGCATCCTGCTGAGGCATTTTCAAGGAAAGCGGCTGCAATGCACTCACGCCGAATCCGTTCCAGTCAATGATTTCGTGTCCTGATTGTGCGACAGTACGTACACCAAAATGATCATACGACAGCTCCCACGCCAGTTGAAGCGCTTGACCATGATAACGGTCCGAGAAGCTGGAACGCAAAAGCTCCAATGTAACCTGCGAGCCTGTATCCAGCGTTTGACAAGGAGGTGCATCAATAACGATAAAATCTGGCGAGTGCAAATCTGCGATCGTCATGCCGGGAACGAACCACTCGTAGCCAAAATGCTTGTCGGTGCCGTCCAAACGGTAATAACCGTTAAACTCATTTACAACATCGCGGAATTCTGTAAATACGAAACCGCACATTTTATCATGACGGCGGAATTCATTCATCATATAGCGGTAATGCCAGGCTAAGTCGCTATCTCCTGCTCCGCCTTCGATCCCCCACACATTGCCGCATTCGCTGTTCATTAATGGTGCATCTGATTGTACATTGCCCGCAGTATAGTTAAAGGTAGAACCTACGAACGTTTTATCAACGACCTCTGTTACATGGTTTCGTAGCTCATTGTAGCCATTAATGTAGAAATGCCAAGTGTTAATATCAGACTCCACATGATCATAGTTACATGGTGAATTATCTTCAACTATACGGGTTGGATCAACCTGTTTGGCCCAACGATAGATGGAACGAACCCACTCCTGCGTTTGCGGCAAATAATTTTGCGGATGTGATGCATCTGTTGTTAGTGACGCGGATTCACTTTCCGTTTTCAAGCCCCATGTCTCATTAAACATGACCCAAGAGAAAATCGACGGGTGATTGTAGTCACGATCAATAATTTCACGCGCTTCACTCTCGTAAGCAAGCCGTGCCTGCTCATCCGGGTCCCCCCAGAAGCATGGCATATCCTCCATCACGAGGATTCCAAGTTTGTCGGCCCAGTAAAGCTTGCGCGGCTCTTCCGGCTTAATGTGAATCCGAACAAAGTTCAAGCCCAAACGTTTTAAAAGGAAAATTTCATCATGCATTTCTTGATCGGACGGGTACGTGAAAAATCCGGTTGGATGGAAGGATTGATCCAACGTTCCATTCAAATAAACAGGCTTGCCATTCAACATAATCCAGCGATAATTCCGATCACCTACAAGTGCAGTCGAAATTTCACGAATACCAAAATAAGTGCTTATAACATCCGACTGACCATTGCTGGATAAGGAAACTTCGCCTTCATATAAGAAAGGAGATTCTGGACTCCACAGCTTAGGATCTGCCACTACAAATGAAGTGCTGATCGTATTGGCTCCTTCTGTCAGCTCTGCTTCGAATTGATG
Source organism: Paenibacillus sp. 01T431 (assembly GCF_056398625.1). Classification (NCBI taxonomy): domain Bacteria; kingdom Bacillati; phylum Bacillota; class Bacilli; order Caryophanales; family Paenibacillaceae; genus Paenibacillus; species Paenibacillus sp. 01T431. The sequence goes on along the minus strand of NZ_JBFTPT010000005.1, from coordinate 325,524 downwards.
TGATACAGCACCCTCTGCAAACAAGAAGGAAAGCTGAGCATGACCTGCGCGGCTTGCTATCACTCTAGTCGTAACTTGTATAGTACCGTCCAATTTTGTATTAAACTTCGAATCCTGTACATAGTTTTGAGGACGAGCCTCCAGCCATACGGGCTGCCAAATGCCGCGAATTTCTCCATAACCTTGCTTGCCACGGCCTTGGAATGAATGATCAAAATCTTCAACACGAACCGTAATCGAGTTTGTGCTGTCGATTGACCAAACGTCTGTTACATCAAATTCGAAATGGCCATATCCGCCTTCATGCGAACCAATGGAGATCCCATTTACCCATACGTCGGACTGAAAATCGACTGCTCCAAAGCGAAGGATTACTCGCGCATCAGCTAGCTCTGGTGCAAAATCTACTTCCTTATCATACCAAGCGATGCCTTTATCATTGCTTCCGATTCCCGACAACGGGCTTGACCAGGAGAAAGGAACAGTGATTTCCGACTTTAAGGATTGACCTTTCGATTTATGCCAATCTGCACCGATGCCACGATTCTCATGGTCAAATTCAAAGGACCATGCTCCATTCAAATTCAACCATTCCGAGCGCTGCCAATCTGGCCGAGGATACTCAGCTCGAGGGATGTTCACTTGTGATGCATGTACCGTATTTAAAGACATTATTAATCACACTGCCTCTCCATTGATATTTTGATGACGTTCATAAGATTAATTAATAAGTTAATAATAAACTGAAATAACGACCATTTCGTAACAAGAATACGTCTTCATTAACTTGTTTGTCAACTATTACTTTGAAAACCCGTGATAAACCTATTATATAGTTAACTATTAAGTTACTCTAATATATGGTGAATCCTCATTGAAATCAAAAAAAGGAAGCTGGCCTTAGCCAAGCTCCCTCCAAATATAATGTTAAAGCTTTCTGATCTGACCGATAAATATCTCGGAAGTCAACCATCTCCGGAATATAAGAAATAACATAACTGACGGCAGGCTTGTCAATGCTCCAAGCTGCAGCATTAATGTACTGTCCATTTCTCCTCCTGAGCTTGCTAACTGTACTAATTTCATTATCGGTGTTTGCAGCTCCATATTAGAAATATAAATTAACGCTGGTAAGTATGAGTTCCATAATACGACGAAATGGAGCACGCCAAGCGCAAGCAGTGGCTTCCATATTTTTGGGATAAACAGAGTGAAAAACGTATGCAGTTCCCCTTTTCCCGATAGCTCGGCCTCAGTCTTTAAGTCGGCGTATCTACTGTTGAAAATACTTTTGAGAACAAAAACCGCCGCTAAATTAAAAAAGCCGAATATCATTTGCGGAATAATCGTATTGACCATTTCCAGGCTCCGAACGAATAGGTACTCATTAATCATCCCGCTTCCCATCGAAATGACGATAAGCAGAAACAACTTATACCAGCTGCGCCCTGGCAAATGTTTGACAGTCAGCGGATAAGCGAGTGTGACGGTCATCAATAAAAATATAATTACAGCAATAAAGTTAACGACCGAATAAGAAAAAACGTTCCAGAACGATATGAAGCTCCACACCGATTGCCTTGCTTCTCCGGCTTCAGTGAACGGATAGATGAACAGCATATACAGTAAAAAAATGACAACGATTGAATATAAGCAAGCTGTCACAATCCCAATTATGCTGCGTCCATTATTCGTTGTTTTAATGTCAGCTGCACCTGTGTGATTACTGAATAATTGCTTTAAAAACAATCTTTTTACAATGAAATATGCGATGATCGTAAAGAGCAGTTGAACCGCAAATTGAAAAATGCCCGCAGCAGCTGAAGGACTTACGTTCATCATCAAAAAACCTAGTTGAAAAATATAAGCGTCAAGCGTCTCTCCTGTCTTCGATACCAAGGGATTCAGCAAGCTTCTAATGAGCTCATAGTCCGTGGACATGATGGCAGACAGCTGCAGCACCATAAAAGCGGCTACCGCTTTCAGTGCTGGAATCACATTCATTACAAGGTAGCTATTCCCGATGCCTGCAAGCCCCGTTTCTTGCCGGTTCACTGAAGCATGCTTCGAGGCTATAGCTGCAAGCGCGATGATGATCGGAATACCGTATGTTTTTAACACTTCAACGAATACAATGATCGGCCGAAATAATGTCTCATCCCCCAAAATCAGCGTCCCCGAGGTTAGAAAAGGAGATGTGTTTATCGACAGTATATAAATGAAAATATACACAAAAACAATAGAAGGAATGAAAAAAGGAATAAGAAATAAAGACGAGAACAGCCCTCTCAACCACTTGTAACGAATATTGCTCAGAGCAAGCGCCAAAAGGAATGCGATACATCCGCTAGCCAGTGTATAACCCGTTTTGATAATAAATGTATTTACAATTACCCTTCGGAAGTTCTCATCGTTAAACAATTGGGCAAAATGATTAAAGCCTACCCAAGAACTCTCAAATAGGCCAACAAAAACTTTGTAGTCGACAACCGATAGAATTATACCGTTAGCAAATGGAAGCAGCTTAAAAATCAATATGAGCATAAGAGCGGGAATGACGATCAAGTAATGCAGCTTGAACTTCCATATTCTCTGAGGCAGACTGTCTGGATCATGTAATTGGTTATGTAGATTGCTTTGGGCATTAGGCGGTTGATGCTCCATAATAAACCCCTTTCTTTTTCCGTAATTTTACTAAATTATAATGATTTAGTTGTATGTTGTATAGCTTCAATATCGCTCATTTTCGCTGCAGCTTTTGATTATTCGCCTGTTCTTGTATAATAATCCGATATAAATGGACGCAGTAAGGGAGTTGTATAATGTCTAATCGTAAATGGAACATAGGCATTGCCATTCTGTTTATTGTATTTTCCAGTCTTTTGCTAAGCTTCTTTCTCTCCACGCTTCGGATAAAGGATCTGCTGCAGCCAATTCTCTCAAGCGAGGTAAGCCAGAAACCTCCTTATCACATTGTCCTCATCTCCCAAGAAATCGATAATCCATATTGGCGATCAATTGAACGAGGTGCAAAAGATGCAGCGGTTGAATTTGGGATGGAGCTTGAATATACAGGACCGTTTCGCATTAATCCCGCGGAGCAAATGAAGCTGCTGGAGAAAGCTATTGCAGCCAAAGCTGATGCGCTGCTCATACAGGGGCTTAACGACCCGCAGTATATCGGATTAATTAATAAAGCGATTAGCTATGGCATTCCTGTCTTAACGATTGATACAGATGCTCCGAACAGCCGCAGGCTCTCTTATGTCGGCACAAACAATTTCGATGCAGGCAAAGTTATGGGTGAATTGGTTGCCGAAGCGGCTGGAAATCATGGGCAAATCGCCGCTTTAATCGGAAACGAGCAAGCCCCCAATCAGCAGCTGCGGCTTGCTGGATTTCGAGAGGTTATTTCACGTTACCCCGAGCTGAATCTTGTCGAGGTGCGCTCCTCAAACATTTCACGCCTCCAAGCATCAGGTGAAACAGAGGAACTGCTTCAGCACTATCCACAGCTGAATGTAATGGTCGGATTAAGCGCACTCGATGCGATCGGCATCGCGGAGGCCACTGAACGCATTCGGCCAAAAGGCCTGCAAATTTTTGCATTTGATGCGCTCGATGAAACTTTGGAGCTTATTCGCAGTGGAATCATCCATTCAACCATTGTCCAGCAGCCTTACGACATGGGCAATAAAGCTGTATCGCAGTTGAACGATTACCTCCATGGCAAGGAGCTTCCTGTGCAGCATTTTACGAAAATATCGGTACAAGGCCAGAAGCCCTTCGTTCAAGAAAATGGAGAAACCAGCCCATGACCATTCGGACTAAGCTGCTCATTTTCATCCCATTACTCGTTCTCCTCATTAATATGGTTACGTTCTTTTTATTTCAAAGTGGAAAGATGGTTCAGCAAAGCTATAATCAAATGATCGATCGTATCCTTTTGTACAACCAGTCCTCCAAGGTTGTAGATAACAACTTAAGTACGCTGCATAGCTATTTGCTTAATCCAGACGACAGCAAAAAAAAGCGATATGATCATAGTCGAGTGGAACTTCAGGATCTGCGCTTGCTGCTCCAAGAAAAGTCGAATATTTCCATATCTTCCTCGACTATTACTAGCTACGTTCATCTGTTAGATACTTTTTTGGCGCAGCAGCAAGACGCTTTCATTGCAGCTTCTGCCGAAAGGTCGAAGGTGTCGCTCACTCAATACGAGAATGCGGAAAGGACAGCAAGCTTCATACAAGAGGACAGCCAGCAGCTGGTTGAATTGGAGTTAAACATTTATGAACCTGTATATGAGCAGATTCAAGCTGAAAATAAACGCATGTATTTGCTCGGTGCCGCCGTCTTCATAACGAACACCCTGCTGAGCATTTTACTTGCCATATGGATTTCACGCAGCATTACTGGACCTGTAAGCAGTCTTGTCTCACGTGCGAAGCAGATCTCCAAGGGACATCTAAAGCAAAGCTCAAACGAGCTGCAAGCCAAGGATGAGCTTGGCGTATTATCAGGCGCATTCGAGCAAATGTCGAGCGACCTCCTCGAATTGATGGAGCGGGATAAAGAAAGCCTGGAGAAGGATCGACTCGTTAAGGAATTAGAGCTGCAAGCGCTGCAAAGCCAAATTAATCCGCATTTTCTCTTTAATACGCTCAATGTATTATCCAAGCTAGCGCTCATTGAAGGGGCCGAGAAAACAAGTGATCTCATTATTTCGATGTCCAATTTACTGAGATATAACTTGCGCAATCTGGAGCATGCGGTCACGCTCAGAGATGAGGTAGCACATGTAGAGGAGTACTTCACCATTCAACAAGCACGCTTTCGCGACCGCATTCAGCTGGTGAAGGATATCGACCCATCTGCATTGTCATTTCACATCCCTGCGCTCACGCTTCAACCCATCGTAGAAAACGCCTTTGTTCATGGCATTGAACGTATGGAGAATGGAGCGAAGATTCGCCTTGAAATAAAGCATGATCAACATCATGTACGTATCTCCATATCCGACAATGGCAGCGGAATGACTGAAGAGATTCGAGTTTCGCTGCTCCGAATGGAAGCTGGCGCATTCACCGAACAATCAACAGGCCTTGGCACAAAAAATGTGTTTAAGCGCCTCCAACTATTTTATGGTCTACATGGATTAGTCGATATTGAAAGCGAACGGGGTAAAGGAACGACAGTCACAATCCGAATACCTGTTAGAGAGGACGGTGAAAACATACATGTACCGACTGTTAATCGCGGATGATGAAGCACTTGAGCGGGAAGGCTTGGAATTGATCATTGAACGAATGCTTCCGAATACCTTTCAAATAATCCATGCCGAGAATGGACGTGTCGCGATAGAAAAAGCAGAGGAATATCGCCCCCATATCGTCCTTATGGATGTCAATATGCCCGGCATTCAAGGTTTAGAAGCAATCCGCGAAATCAAGCATACCTTGCCGGATGTGAAGTTCGTCATGGTGACCGCTTATGATTATTTTGCATATGCCAAAGAAGCCCTTTCTCTCGGAGTGAAAGAGTATTTAGTCAAGCCTGCCAAACGCGAGCATATCATACATACGCTTCAGCAGCTCATACAGGAACTCGAGCTTGAGAAGAGGAAACGCTCGGACGAACTAGAGCTGCGGCATAAAGTTTCTCAATTAATGCCTTTAGCAGAAAATGAACTCGCTATGATGTTTATGGTCGATCATGTTACAAATACCGATATCGAGCAATTATCAGAATGGCTCAGCTTTCCACTAGGACAAGGCTGTGCGATCGTGATCGCATTTCCCGAGCATGTCAAAGCTAATCGTAAGCAAAAAGTTTACGATACGATTAGAAGTTTTATCAAATCATCTTTAACGAATAGTGTTGTAAGCTCCTTAATTGATCGCCATATGGCTATCTTCATCAATCATGATAAATCTGTTGTGGACGCAGATTGGAAGGCAGCCGGAACCGCTTTAGGTGAAGAACTATGCACGATCGCAGCACGTCAGCTTGAGGTTGACATCTTAGTCGGAATCGGAAAAACGCGCTCGGGTGTTGAGGGTTTGCGCAAATCCTATTTTGAGGCTGTATTTGCCTCCAATTATTATGAGCAATGCGGCAAGATATGCCACTTTGATGAATTGATACATGGTGCAGTCCCTTCACTGAATCGTGATAACAAGCAGCATGAACATGTGGAAGCTATACCTGAAGCGTATGTTATCTCAGCAATGCAGCGCATTCGAGAGCAGCGGGAGCAGCAAACCCAATCCGTGCTAGACCGTGCACAACGTTTTATTCAGGACAACTATACAAAGGACCTCTCACTCGAAGAAGTAGCCGAATCCGTTCATCTAAACCCACACTATTTCAGTAAAATATTTAAGCAGCAAGTAGGCACAACCTTTATCGAATATGTCACTGCCCTTCGTATCGAAAAGGCGAAAGCGTTAATGGCAACTGGAAAACTGAGTTTAAAGGAAGTTTGCTTCGAGGTCGGTTATAATGATCCAAACTATTTCAGCCGTGTCTTTAAAAAAGTGACTGGTGTTCCCCCCTCCGACTACCGGGGATAAAAAAATGAGCAAAAAAGTAAAGTCCATGCTGCAACGACATGGACTTTTTTGTGCTGGGATGACAACAAAATGCTAGTTCTCTTTATTCGTTTCCCTATGCTTGCAATGTCTAAAATAAATGCGGGAACAACACTCATTAATGCAGGTTTTTACGAGCGGATTCGCTCTTTTTGCATGCTATAATAAAGTTCGTTTTCACGCAGGAAAGGTTTTTGACAGAGAGGAGAAACGGAAATGGAAATGCCGATTACTAACAAAAATGAACAAGTAAGCATGAAATTTGTGACGCTTGTTTCCATTGTTTCCGCTCTTGGCGGATTATTATTCGGATTCGATACAGCAGTCGTATCAGGTGCTGTCGGTTTTATGGAGGATCGATTCGACTTATCAAAGCTACAAGTGGGATGGGCTGTATCGAGCTTAATTATTGGCTGTATTGTTGGCGCGGCTATATCTGGTATTTTGGGAGACCGCTTCGGACGTAAAAAGGTACTTATTGCTGCCGCGATTCTATTTATTGTCAGCTCGATTGGCTCAGCTATTCCGGATACTTTTTCCGCGTTTATTGTGGCTCGGATTATTGGTGGAATCGGAATCGGAATTACCTCTACGTTATGCCCGCTTTACAATGCCGAAATTGCACCTGCAAAATATCGCGGCAGACTTGTTGCACTTAACCAACTCGCCATCGTTACAGGCATCTTTCTTACTTATTTCGTAAACCTATGGATTTCCAGATCAGGTGACGAAGCATGGGGCATCGCCTCCGCTTGGCGCTGGATGTTCGGAGTTGGCGCTATACCTGGTTTGTTATTTATGATTTTGCTATTTTTTGTGCCCGAGAGCCCAAGATGGCTGATCAAGCAAGGGCGCGCAGCAGCAGCTCTTCCGATCTTATTGCGTATTCACGGCGAAGAGCTCGCCAAAAAAGAAGTGATCGATATTAAGCATTCGTTCGAGCAAGAGAGCGGTTCGCTTCGGCAGCTATTCTCTCCAGGGCTTCGAATTGCTTTAATTGTAGGAGTTGGACTTGCTGTGCTCCAACAGGTGACAGGCATCAACGCCGTCATGTATTATGCGCCAGAAATTTTCAAAGCAACAGGCGCAGGAACAAACGCTTCATTGATCCAAACGATTTTGGTCGGCTTTATCAACTTATTGTTCACCCTCGTTGCTCTATGGCTCATTGATAAAGTAGGACGCAAAGCGCTTCTGCTCGTTGGTTCGGCTTCCATGTCGATTTGTTTGATTGTTATAGGCATCGCTTTTCAAACGGGACATGCAGCAGGTCCACTCGTGCTTATTTTTATTTTATTGTATGTGGCTTCATTTGCTATTTCGCTTGGACCAGTCGTATGGGTCATCATGTCTGAGATCTTTCCTAACCGTATTCGCGGAAAAGCGACGGCTATTGCTGCAATGGCGCTCTGGGCAGCGGATTATCTCGTTTCACAGTCGTTCCCGCCTATGCTTAGCTCTACAGGACCTGCCGCTACGTTCTGGATTTATGGTGGCATGGCCTTGCTCGCCTTCTTGTTTACATGGCGTGTTGTACCGGAAACCAAAGGAAAATCACTTGAAGAAATTGAAGCTTTGTGGGTGAAGTAATATCTCTGTATAATGGGTTTAGGTTATAAATCTATTTATAGGAGATAAACAAATGGACTTCCGACTAGATTTAATTGAAAATAAGATCGAATTTTTTGAAGCCTATGACTTGAAGACGCTAGAGCTAAAAATCGATCAGCAAATTGAAAATAATAAAGGTTTGCTGCTAGAGGTGTTCCACGTCAGCCATCATGCTGTATTTAATCCTAAAATTGAAAAGATGCTATATAGCGCGGTTGTTCACTTTAAAGCGAAGAAATAGCGCTATAAAGGCATACAAATCCTCCCGACTCCAACAGTCGAGAGGATTTTTTTAAAATATAGGAAAGTATATCATTTTCTCATACTTATCTTATATTTCACCATCAAAGCTACACAGCGTCTAAAGGACGACGAAGGCGTTTTTGATTGTTACGCGCTTAAAAAGCTCTAAGTCAAATCTCCGTCAAACGTATAATAGTCGAGATGCGGCATCTCGTCCTATCCCATTAAATAAAGCTCTTTAATGAAGGAGGACGCCTCACCATGCTGTGCTGCTCGTATGCATAAGCGAGTTTAATGAGCATCGGCTCCTCGAAAGCTCTCGCAGCGAATGTCACACCAAACGGCACTCCTTTTGAAGTATAGCCAGCTGGGACGACAATCGATGGATAACCTGCACGCGATGTAATCCTTGCTCCAAAGTCAGCAGGAAAAAGCAGCGTGTCAAGCTGATGCTCCTTCATCGTCGCATCTATTCCCTCTTCCTTGCATAAACGGAGATCTGCAATCCGATCTCGAAGATATGGAAGCTCAGTCTGCGTACCTGAAGTCGTCGTTTCTGCTAGCAGCAGAGTGGACTGTCCATACTTCAAGGTTTCAACCGGATGCTCGTTATTAAAAGCAATAATGTCTTTGAGCGAGCGAATTTTGCCGTTTGGAGGCAGCTTGGACAAATAAGCGTTTATCGAGGATTTGAATTCATTCAGCACTACCGATGAATAAACGATTTGCCTAGCAGTTCTTACATCAGCCGGGTCAATGATGACCGCGCCTTGTTTTCTCATCACCTCTACTGCTTCGTTAAATATGGCTAGCTGCTCGTCCGTTAATTCCTCAAAAAAATAATCTCTAGGAATGCCAATTCGTGTACCCCCAAGACCTTTCGGATCAAGGAAAACACGATAATCCTTATGTTTTTTAAAGTACCCCGCACCCATTGCAGCATCCCAGTCATCATGCTCCGTTATAGCGTTTAATACGATCACTGCATCCGTTACGGTTCTTGCCATTGGTCCCGCAGTATCCTGTGAGTTCGAGAGTGGTAATATGCCTGATCGGCTCACCAGTCCAACGGTCGGCTTAATGCCCACGGTTGAGCTTAAATTGCCTGGATTTAAGATCGATCCTGAGGTTTCCGTGCCAATCGAAGCCATACAAAAATTACAAGCCACCGCGACGCCTGAACCAGCGCTTGATCCGCCTGTCGGCGTAGATATGTTGTAAGGATTAAGAACTTGGCCGCCCCGCGAGCTATAGCCAGACGGCATTCCATCTGTCATAAAGTTAGCAAACTCCGTCATATTCACTTTCCCTAATATAATGGCCCCCGCTTCGCGCAGCCTTTTTACAATAAAAGCATCTACTCCCGCATAGGAATTGGCAAGCGCAAGCGAGCCAGCGCTCGTATGCATGTTATCCCCTGTATTAATATTATCCTTGAGCATGATGGGGATGCCGTGAAGCGGACCTCTTGGGCCTTGGACAGCTCGTTCGCTGTCTAATGCAGAAGCTATAAATAAAGCATCGGGGTTAAGCTCAAGCACCGAATTTATCGTGAGTCCATCTTTATCATGCGCTGCAATTCGGTCAAAATAAAATAGTACAAGTTCGCGAGATGTGATCTCGCCAGATTCCAAAGCGGCTTGAATGGACGAAATGGTTGCCTCTACGATTTCCATGCCTCTTATACCCCTCATCAACCCGAATATGTACGATATGAGCCTAGTATATACTATTTTTTGGTAATGAACATCATTGATAAAGGCAAGCTAATGAGCTTAGACTAGAAATATTGCAGACAAGGAATGATTTTCATTAGAAAAGAAACAATAATAACGATTGATTCCATAAAGAAGCTGGCAATACCTTTATAATCTCCACACTCAAACCATCACTTCAACAATCCGCTCCCTTTTAGCAGCTTTCTTCAGTATGATAGAGACATAGCACAAATTCACACATAACCGCCTACTTGGAGGAATGAATGACTATGACGATGCTGATGAGCAGAATTGTACTTGGAATAGGAGGTTTGGCGGTCCTTTTTATCGGTTTACTTACCGTGATTAGTTATTATTTCTATTACGTGGCAATCAAACGAAACTCAAAAGCATTTTTAAGCAATAATCAGGATTTAGCGCAAATTCACGGAGAAAAGGAAACGGATGATCAAGCTGCCATTGCGTTAGCAGACGAAACTGGTCCAACACCGGTTGAGGCTATAGGGGTAGAATGGATAGAAAAACAAGCTTATGAAATTTGGCACCTTACTTCAAGTGACGGTCTCTCCTTGGTTGGCTATTACCTTGAAGCCAAAACTTTGACGTCCAAAACCGTCATTCTTGCACACGGCTATTCCTCGCAAGGGAAAGATATGGGCAGCTTCGCTAAATTTTATTATGACAGGCTTGGGTATAACGTGCTCATGCCTGATGATCGAGGTCATGGCGATAGTGAAGGCGATTACATCGGCTTCGGCTGGCCAGATCGGAAGGATTATCTCCTTTGGATAGACGAGGTCGTACAGAAACTTGGTGAATCGGTGCAAATCGTGCTGCACGGCATTTCGATGGGTGGAGCGACTGTGATGATGGTAAGCGGTGAAAACGTTCCAAAACAAGTCAAGGTCATTGTGGAGGACTGCGGCTATACGTCCGTTACCGATCAGCTCTCTTATCAACTAAAGCGGATGTACAAGCTGCCTGCTTTTCCGATTTTGCCTGCAACTAGCTTATTAACCCGCCTTAAAGCAGGTTATAGCTTCGAGGAGGCATCTGCAATCAAGCAGCTGGATAAAAATAAGCTGCCCATGTTCTTTATTCATGGTTCCGCCGATACTTTTGTACCTACAGAAATGGTGTGGAGGCTTTATGAAGCTTGTAAAGCTGACAAAGATATTTATATCGCCGAGGGTGCTGGTCACGGCATGTCCTATGGTACGGATACAACAGCCTATGAACAAAAAGTGGCGGCATTTCTCAGTCGATATGTTATGAATGGATAGTGTCTAAATGATTCTTTATTTTGCACATAACCTATACCACTCCCTGATATGAATAAACAGACAGAATCATTCTGATTCAGAGGAGGGTGTGTATTTGGGACCATTTACAAACGATTTATTGCAAGGAAAGGTCGTTCTCATAACGGGAGGAGCGACCGGGCTTGGACGCGCCATGGGTGAGAAATTTGTTGCGTTAGGTGCTAAGCTCGCAATTGCCAGCCGCCGTGAGGCAGTATTGAAGCAAGCGGCTGAAGAAATGAGCTTGCCCACCAGCACCGTTTACTACAAAAGCTGTGACGTTCGTGATCCATCACAAGTTCATGAGCTGATTGAAGCCGTCGAGAACCATTTTGGACATATCGATATCCTCGTCAACAACGCTGCTGGAAATTTCATCAGTCCTACCGAGAGGCTCTCTCCAAGAGCAGTAGATACGATCTTACATATTGTTTTACACGGCACCTTTTATACGACTCTGGAAGTGGGCAAGCGGTGGATTGAACAAGGAAGAGGCGGTACGATGTTGAACATCGTCACCACCTATGCTTCTACCGGCTCGGGATATGTTGTACCTTCCGCTGCTGCAAAAGCTGGCGTTCTTGCGCTTACAAGATCGCTCGCCGTTGAATGGGCACCTTACGGTATTCGCCAAGTTGCTATTGCACCAGGTCCCTTTCCGACAGAAGGCGCTTGGTCTCGCCTCTCTCCCACTCCTGAGCTTGAAGAGAAGATGATTAGCCGCATCCCCTTAAAACGTGTTGGCGATAAAGAAGAACTAGCTAATTTAGCCGCCTATTTAGTTTCGGATTTCGCGCATTATTTGAACGGTGAAGTTGTAACGATTGATGGCGGCGAGTGGCTGCAAGGTGCAGGGCAATTCAACAGCTTAGCAGAGGTGTCCGATAAGCAATGGGATGAGCTGGCTGAAATGACGCGCAAGGGTAAAGATTGAGTCGATCAGCCGCATACTATGAATCTTTGAAAAGAAAAGCAGCTCATTTCTGTAAGAGTCATGAGCTGCCATCTTGTTCAAGCATAGTTTCTACAAAACTATAGCTTCATATGCGTCAATTAAACTTCGTTGCCTGGAGCTGTGTCACCTAAAGGATAGCCGTCTGTGCGGTTGCCTCCGGTACGGTTTCCACCAGTACGGTTTCCTCCCGTGCGATTACCGCCTGTACGGTTGCCGCCTGTGCGATTGCCTCCTGTTCGGTTACCTCCAGTACGATTTCCGCCTGTGCGGTTGCCACCTGTGCGATTACCACCTGTACGATCGCCGATGGTATTGTTGCCACCTGTTTGGTTACCCCCAGTACGATTGCCTCCTGTTCGGTTGCCTAGTGAACTGTTTTTTGCATTTTTCTTTTCTTTTGGCATATGCGTAATTCCTCCTCTTAGAAGATACTTACAACATATGAATCATCTCTATCATTTGCAACCTGACATTTGATTGATTTATAGATTTGGTTTTTTACCTATATGCTAGCTTGCGTTACAGACGTTTATGCATCCTTTTTTTGAGAATACGCACTAGCGTGCTATCACTACAAAAGTCGACATTGGTTTTGTTTGATCTTGTCTCACCGCTTCTTGCAGCATACCAATCTCGGTGTAATTGCAGGAAAACATTGGTAGATAATCGAATATAGTCAAAAATGCTTAATAAAATTTCTGGTGACGAAGGAGAAATAAAATGAGCGAGCAAGCTGCAAAGACACTTACAGGTCAAAAAGCAAAATTCGGTCACACCATTCAAGTTCGGCTGGTCTCGGACTTAAAGAAGTCCCAGGAATACTACCGTGATGTGCTCGGCTGCCATATCGATAACTGGGGGCATGCGGAAAGAGACGGAATGACCGTCATTCTGCAGCAGGCGGCTTCCGCTGAAGATGTGCGGCCTAACGCACGCGCACAAAAACGTCCAGATTATCCTACAGAATGGGAAGGCCCCGACTATGGATGGGACACATTTATTCATGTAAGCTGGGATGACTTGGACTCACTTATTGAGGAAGTGCGTAGACTAGGCGGACATATTGCGGTCGAACCGTTTACTGATGCTCACGGCAATCACGAATTTAAAAACGCTTATATCAAAGACCCAGATGGATATCACATCGTATTGGGCGCTATGCGTGAAAATTCCCGTTCGTAGTATAAATACAACTCCTGATGAAGGCTCGTTTGGCGGGAAGATAATTAAAGAGATTGTCTCAGAAGGCATCACCTTAAGAGACAATCTCTTTTTCATTTTAGACACCTTTGTCATATCCTTTTTTCCACGACTTCCCTATTTCAACTCTGTGCTTATAAACAAGAATTGCAAAATTTCCAAGCCATACGAGGAGCATGGCAGCTGAGAACATCCTTATATATAAATAAACGGAAAGAAGCAGCATGCCAACCACAACCTGCAAGCCATCCGCCTCGGTGGATTTAGGTTTGTTTTTGTATATCAAGCGGCTCACACCGGCCATCAGCGCTAGAATTACGGCATAAGCCAAAGAAACCTCAAACCCCGTGAGCGCACTCCATATACCGAATGTGACAGCAATTGCTTTGCCGCCCTTACCTTTCAGGAAAGGAGAAAAGGCATGCCCTGCTACAGGCGCGATGGCAAGCGGAACGATTAGATAACCATGATTATAGCTGCTTCCCATTATAAAAAGCACGGGCAAGTATCCTTTCAAAAAATCCAATAAAATACCGGCCACACCGAATTTATATCCAGATGACTTCCAAAGATTCAAAGCACCAGGGTTGCCGTCGCCAACCGTTTTTATGTTTTTTTTGCGAAGTAGACCAAGCCAATACGAAAACATAAGAGAACCCGATAGAAATGAACCCGCAATCCATAATATGATCATAGGTCCCTCTTGCCCCCTACCCGGATGTGCCTGCCTTTCCAGCTTACATGACCTAGAATAAGCACCTGATACATGGAATAAAGCATAACAATGATAAAAAATAACGAAGCAAAAACATGGAGCATCGGAATAACGATCCCAAAAGCGCCTACATACTTCGTGAAGTAAAATAATTGAAACATATAGACAAAATAACCGATTAAGAGAGGCAAAGCCCATGAAGTATTCGCAAAAATAAACACCGTTTCCGATAGAAGCAGTCCTACCACCCAAATAGCTATCGGGATAATCGTCCACGGACTAAGCGTCGAAGTGCTTAATACCGCCCCTTTGCTAAATCCTTCAATTTCGCTTTGAATGCCTTGCGGATACATGCGGAAAGAAACCAAGCCATATCCGATAAAATTAGTGACTGGTACCCCCGCTGCCATAAATTTGGAGCCTAGAAACAAATCGTCCAGCACTTCAGCTTTTACGCTTTCGTGGCCATTGATTTTTTCGTAATCCTCCCTTAAAGCAACAATGCAGGAGCCATAGAGCCCTTTCATCCGGTTTTTCTTTTCAAAGACCGATGTAAACGCAAATATCCCAAGCACATTCATAATCAAAGCAAGCTTCTCATATAGCTTCTCGGTGTGATGAAAAGGAACAACTGAAATAACACCCTTCGATCGCTCCCTAGCCTTTATTAATGAAGCCAAGGCGTTAGGCGCCAGTCTTATATCCGCATCTAAAAATACAAACATATCACCAGAGGCATGCAAATATCCATTCCATACCGCCCAGTTCTTACCTGTCCAGCCTTTAGGGAGGCTGCTATTTGAAATAACATTCACCCCATAGCCTTCAGCAATTTCTTTCGTTCGATCATCGGAATAATCATCTACCACAATAATTTCAAAGGGTTGAAGCGTTTGCGACTTAAGGGATTCAAGCAAATGTGGTAAATTACATTCTTCATTTCTAGCTGGAATAATAATGGACAGTTTCCGCACGCTCTGATCTGTCTGATTAGTGACGGTCAGATTATTTTTTCTGAACAGAAAAAAACCAGAGAGACATCCGACTAGCATTAGAATGAGCATCCACATTTTCTAATCCCCCCTCATGTATTTATGTATATGAAGGGGCCGTCTGTATTATTTTAGTTTCATTGATTCCTCCATCCATATGGGATCGGTACATTTTGCACGATGGCTTGATTGATAAGCTCACTTAGCCATATAATGAGAACAATCTTTCAATCGAGGTGAATGGAATGTCTTTCCGAATGGTTCGAAGTAATTAGTTTCCGGGCTGGGTAAAACGCGTACCAGCTGCAGAGGGGATCGTCTGTCCTTCTGACCACATGAAACTAAATTTTGAACGGATATCGGCAGCAATCCATTTGTTTTTTATTATCCTCTTTGGAAGGTGGAAGAAATATGAATGCAGTAGAATACAAACAATTTTATGATCAAGTCGGGAAAATCAACGGTTGGGATTTCAGCAAAGTGAAATCTGTCTCAGAAGGAATCGCATGGGATTTTTATGATGAAGTCATCCAGTCGTGCAAGAAGTCTGATCTTTTGCTTGATATCGGCACTGGCGGCGGAGAAGCATTATTATCAATAGCAGATTCAGCATTGCTTCTAATTGGCATTGATCTTTCCACAGGCATGATTGAGACCGCATTAAATAACGTAAAACAATCAAATAAATCAAATATACGCTTTTTACAAATGGATGCGGAGAAGCTCGATTTTCCTGACCACTTTTTCAATGTAGTCTCTTGCAGACATTCCGCTTTTTCTGCCAAAGAAATCGCAAAAGTATTGGTGAACGATGGTGTATTTTTTACCCAACAGGTTAGTGAGCACGATAAGCTCAACCTTAAAGAGGCATTCGGAAGAGGACAGTCGTTTGGTATGAAAAAAGATGTGTTGAAAAATCAATATATTGCGGAGTTAGCTGATGCAGGCTTCACAGACATTCAGTCATTTGAATACAACGCAACCGATTATTTTGAGACGGCTGAAGACTTTATTTTTCTATTGAAACACACGCCAATTATTCCGAACTTCGGACAATCCGAGACAGATTTTCAAATCCTTCAACAATTTATTAAAAACAACCAAACCGAACAAGGAATCAGAACAAATTCAGAACGATTTATGATTACTGCAAGGAAATAAAATAAAAAGGGATACCCGGTTATGGGTATCCCTTTCTTTTGCTTATAATGTGGATACTACAATAATGAAGTTATTTTATCAAGCACCCCAGTAATATCAAGAAATACGATGATAATGACTAGAGGAATAATAAACCTGATAATAAAAAACCAAATAGTAAAGGCAGTAGCGCCAAAACGAGAATGCTGCAATAACTCCTCTCGAAGCGTGCCTTTCTTCATTTTAAGCGGTACAAAAATCGAAATCAAAAACACGCCAAGCGGCATCAAAATATTACTAACTAAATAATCTGCTGAATCAAATAGATTTTTCGAAAAGATTAAAATGTCGGCAAAAGCACTATAGGATAACGCAGACGGAATGCCTACCGCAAATATGAATGCACCAAGCATATAGGCATATTTTGTTCTCTTCTCCTCTTTGCCTTTAACCATAGAAGCTACAATGATTTCTAGCATCGAGAAGGCCGACGTTAATGTTGCAAATAAAAATAACGCTAAAAAGCCTAATAAAAAAACTTCCCCAAAAATAATTTGATCAAATACCGCGGGCAATACAACAAACAACAAGCCAGGTCCTTCCGCTGGTTCTAAACCTAGTGAAAATACAGCCGGAAAGATGGCCAATCCCGCTAATAATGCAATCAGCAAATTCATGGTAACGATAGAAATAGCCGGTTGAATCAAGCTTTCCTTTTTTGACAAATAAGAGCTGTATGTAACCATTACGGAAACTCCGACACTTAAGGAGAAAAACGCTTGACCCATCGCAAACAATACACTTTGGGATGTGATCCTTGAGAAATCAGGTGCTAGAAAAAACTTCACACCTTCCATCGCGTTATCCAGTGTAAGTGAGCGAATGATGAGTACGATAAAGAGTACAAATAAAGCTGGCATCAAAATTTTGCTCACCTTTTCAATCCCATTTTGAATCCCTTTTGCCACTACAACAACTGTCAAAGCCAAAAATACAAATTGTGCCGCAATAACTAAAATAGGATTAGCAATAGTATCGTTAAAGACCGCTCCATAATTTGCGCCTTCACTAATAATTCCTCCAAACAAACCTTTTGCAAAATAAATAACAATCCAACCGCCAATGACGCTATAAAAAGACAATAAAAGAAAGCAGGTAAATACCCCGAGCTTTCCGATCCAATGCCAATTGCTATGAGGAGCTAAGCTGCGATAAGCACTAATGGCTTCTTTTTGTGTGCTTCTCCCGATTACAAACTCTGCTAATAACAATGGGAAACCCATAAAAAAAGTGAATAAAATAAATAGTAGAAAAAATGCTCCTCCCCCGCTTATCCCCGTAACATAGGGGAGCTTCCATATTGCGCCTACTCCAATAGCAGAGCCTGCCGCGGATAAAATAAAACCAATCTTCGATGTCCATTGCGCTGATGTTTGCATACAAATCAATCCAGTCTATTTTTATTATGTCTTTTTTTAAAAATGTAAAAGACAAAAAAAGCCACATCTCTATCTTTAACGATAGGGACGAGGCTATTCACACGGTATCACCCTAATTGAAAACAAATTTTTGTTTCCTGCTTATCGCTCTTACGCTATTAATAGTATACGGAATTATAGTACGCCAACAACGAAAGGTCAACCTTTATTGTCGATATTTTATTACCAAAAAACTTGCTGCCTTATTGCAAACGATCCCACAGCGCTGAGAAAGCTGCCGGCTCTAACTGAAAAAAGACAGGTGCATTTGAATATTTCACATAGTTTCCTTTAAACAACCACATCTGCACTTCCGTCTGATCCTTCAGCTTAAAGAACAAAACCTTCTGATTTTGTGCACCTTCGTTGTATATGCCTTCCTTGTACAGCTTATCCCCATCAATAGGTTTAGCATCATATAATGCTGTCATGAACACATGAAGCGTTTGATCAATTGGGAACTTATTAAATTGCGGCTTGCTATAATTCCAGCTATTATAATCCTGCCATCTTACTGATTCCATATGATCCTTTACTTTCGTTTTTCCTATTAAATCTTCGCCATTCGCAATCGTAATGCCATTTAGATGCTCATACAATTCAGCATAGATCTGTCCCTCATGCTCTTGGTAGGACATAATTCTAAAATCACTATCATATCCGTTCACGGAATAAATATCAGCAACGCCAATCGTTGAAGCTAGTTCAACATAATCTGTTTTCTTGCTCCACTCGTCAATACCAGCTTTTGTACGTCCAAGCTTTTCGCCGCGCAGCTCCTTCGCATTTTCCGCAGAGATGCGAGTGTGCGTTTGTGTATAAATATTGCCTTTATAAACGATTAGACCGATCATATCAGCCATGGCATCTGATTGTTCTGGAAGCTTTATTTTCGGAATCGTAATCGCATTCGGGTCGTTTATAGGTTCAACCGGGTCTCTTTGTTCAATGGGCTCCGTTATATCAATAAGAAGTTTATTATCACTCATCCACCTATCTGCACTTATCCATCCAAGGATAACGACCAACAGTAAACTACCCACAATATATTGAAATCGTTTGATTCGAAATGGACTCGCTGGTTTCTGACGAAGCAGCTGTTGAGCGATTCTATTCTGCAAATCTGCCTCCGGCTCTATTTGATCCATAACATGCTTGTACGCCTTGTGATCCATATTATCGTTCTCCTTCCAATTCCAGCTTTAACCGCTGCCTTCCCCGTTGCAAACGCATCTTTACTGCAGACTCACTAATTTGCAAAATGTCTGAAATTTGGTTGACCGAGTAATCCTCATAATAATAAAGATGAATAACCGCTTTGAATTTAAACGGCAATGCCATGACATGATCCATAACGGTACGGTCCGTTTCCGATTCAAAAAAATCATTCATTTCTTCCATCTTCACTACACGTCTTCGCCACAAGCTGCCTAACATATTTTTGCATTGGTTCGTGATGACTCTTATGAGCCATGCCTTTTTATGATTCTGATCATTGAATTCAGGTGATTTATACAATAATTTCGCAAATGTTTCCTGAATGGCTTCTTCTGCGTCCTCTTTGTTTCCGAGGTGAATCATTGCGATTCGGTAAAGCATCTTGCCGTATAAAAGATAGGTTTCCCCAAAATCCACGCCCGGCCGGAGCGAACTGCTTGGCATTGTAATATGACCTCCTTTACCCATTAACACAATTAAGAACGTAGATTGGTCACATATTGTTTTACTTTTTTTTGAAAAATCGTTTTTTAGTTTCAAATTGGGTTCTACAGTATGCTAAAAAAAAAATGATCGGTCATTTGACCGATCACTCCAATTATTATTATTGAATGGGTAAACATACCATTACTGTCGTACCTTCGCCTAGCCTACTTTTCATTTCGATCGTTCCATGATGAAGAGTAACAATTTTTTTGGCGATCGCAAGCCCCAAACCATTGCCGCTAATATTGCGGTTGCGTGATTGGTCCGACTTGTAAAACCGCTCAAACACATGTTCAAGCTTATCCGCCGCAATGCCAATACCTGAATCGGTTATTGTGAATAGCACTTCGGTACCGGATTGAGTTATAGAAATTTCGATAAGTCCACCTTCAGGTGTGAATTTGATGCTGTTGCCGAGTAAATTCATCCATACTTGGTTCAACTGATCCTGATCTGCTGTAATCTTGATCGTGTTCGCCCATTCTAATTCGATACGAATGTCTTTGGCCGACCATTGAGGCTCGCAAGTAACGACGATTTGCCTAATTTGCTCGTCGAGATTATACGTCATCGGCTCGAATGGATGCTGATCGGAATCAAGCGAGGCAAGCCTCAGCAAATTATCGCTAAGCCTCGATAGCCGCCCGCTCTCCATAATAATAATATCCAAATAATAATTACGATTATTTTCTGCTACCAAGCTGTTATTCTTCATCGCCATTGCAAAACCCGATATTGACGTTAGCGGAGTTTGAATTTCGTGTGATACATTCGATACAAAATCCTGCCGCATCTGCTCCAGCTGTTTCAGTTCACTAGCCATTTCATTAAAGCTATGGCTTAAGACTCCTATTTCATCCGCGCTTTTCAGTTTGATTTCCACATCGAAATCTCCCTTGGCAAGCCTCTTGGTCGCTTGTGTCATCGCTTGAATCGGTTTCACCAAATAACGAGCCGCAATGAGAATGCATAGGCTCCCTATAAATAAGCCAAGAAGCAGTATGAGCAGCATCATTCGATTTATAATATTTTCATTTTGCGCTGAAAACTGCATAAACATGGCCTGTATCTTCCCATCGATGGGAAAAGGAATACCAACGAATGTTTGACCTTCCTTACCAGGTGAGCGATAATATTGCCCTCGAAGCACCTGCTGAACAGCTTCCGGCGCAATTTTCACATTACTCGTATTGTTTAATGCATAGATCGTAACATTTCCGGATGCATCATACATGTGGATTGGATAAGCGGACACCTTTACCATTCTTGTTAGGAAAACACTCAGATCATCCGGCTTTGTTTGTTCATAGAGAGTAATCATTTCCTCTCCTGC
Organism: Paenibacillus sp. 01T431; assembly: GCF_056398625.1. NCBI lineage: Bacteria > Bacillati > Bacillota > Bacilli > Caryophanales > Paenibacillaceae > Paenibacillus > Paenibacillus sp. 01T431. The sequence goes on along the minus strand of NZ_JBFTPT010000005.1, from coordinate 304,541 downwards.
TGCAAGCATGTCGTTCTGACCGACATGGTTTATTTCTTTCTTGAATATAAAAAAGCCTATAAAAAATGAAGACAACAAGCTGAATATGATGACGGCCAGAAACGTGCAAATGATGCGGACATATAACGTATTAATCATGTAATGACAAGCCGATACCCCAGACTACGGGCGGTTTCAATCTGAAAATGTTGTGCATCGCCAGCAAATCTTTCCCTTAGCCGTTTAATATGAACATCGACGGTTCGGTCGTCACCTTCATAATTTTTACCCCAGATCTGAGTGATCAGCTGTTCCCTCGTAAAAATTTGCCCAGGATGGTTCGCCATTTTAAACAGCAGCTCAAACTCCTTCAATGGAAGAGTTAGCGTTTCATCTCCTCGAATCACTTGATAGTTGCGGCGATTGAGGGTAACACCGCCAAGCTGTATCGTTTGTGAAGACACGATCATATAACGCTTCAGCAGCGCTTTTACTCTCATCACAAGCTCCATTGGGTCAAACGGCTTTGTTAAATAATCGTCCGTTCCAAGCTGAAATCCCTTCACTTTTTGCACAGACTCTCCCTTGGCTGTGACCATCAGGAGAGGAATATTGGAATCAATGCGTCTAATCTCCCTGCATAATTCCCATCCGTCTACGTGAGGCATCATAATATCGAGGATAACCATATCAATTTGATTGTTTTCCCAAATTTCTTGCGCCTCCGCACCGTCTTTTGCCTCTAAAATTTCGAAACCTTCGTTTTTCAAAAATAAAGACATCAATTCGCGAATATGTGCATCGTCATCCGCGATCAGAATTTTGGCCATTAAGATGTACGTCTCCCCTCTTTAACATGCGCTTCCCATATGGGTGGATTGCTGTTTCAACCAAAATGCCATCCAAGCAAGTTCCAATGATAGAAAAACAAACTGAGTGCTACTGCCGATAGCATAATAAGAGAGTAATGCACGCGTTTTAGTACCGTCCAATATTTGTTTTTCCAAGCAAGCACACTCAAAACGATCATTGCCAAAGTAAATCCAACGAGTAGAATAGGCATAAACAAATAAAGATTCAACGACTGTGTAATGCGGCTAAGTCGAGTAAGCAAATCCATATTCATCACGATAACAAGCGTCGCAACAACGGTTGATAGTGCCCAAACGGCGGTCGCTGCAGACAGCCGATATGCCCACTTCTGCTCATTCGGCATTGCGCTGATTTCACGTCTGCGATATAGGAATCCCAGTATCACCGTAATAAATAGAAAGACTGAGATGCCAAGCAATGGAAACCAGAACGATGTTTGATCCAGCAGCGACGCGCGTTCAAGCGGCATCGCAGGTAAGAAATCAAGAAGCAAATGCGTGACTTTTCCTGATTCGTCGGTGCGGAATCCAATCCGTCCCTCTCCGCCTATCTGTTGAAATACATCAGGTCCAATAGGTTCAAATACTTGCTGTTCGGCACCACTCCCAATGAATAAACGATTACCTTCAGCCGCTACACTGATCTTGGACATAAAACTATAAAACTTATCAATATCGGTATGATTGCGACGAGTAAATTGATAGGAGCCCGCATATTTTTGTACAGCATCATTAAGTTCAGCGGATACTGGAGGCAGGCTGGCTTCCTCGACTGGGAAATAGCGGTCTAAAAAGGCTTTTGCGAGCCCATCCGCAGCTAATGCGCCGTCACCGCCATTGTAGGAAACAAAAATGCCAATCTGCTTATCTGGAACAAGATATAGCTCCGTATTAAACTGCATATCTGCTCCGCCGTGGGAAATAACCTTCCGCCCGTTCATGTACAGCTCATAGAAACCAAGATCCATTGCTGGTAAATCCTTATGAAACTGGAAAGCTGGTGCATGCATCAATAGGGCAGTTTCTGGCTTCAAAAGTTGCTTTTCACCATAACGTCCATTTTGAAGATGAGCAATCATGAAATGAGCCATGTCAATTGCAGATACTGCAGCTGATCCCGCGGGCCGAAATCCCCCCTCAAATGTTGGCGGCTGAGCTTCGAATACGCCGTTTTCCTTAGCATAACCCGGTACAGAAAAAGCTTCTAATGCAGCAGGAATAGGCTCTTGAACCGTAGCGTATTTCATATCGAGCGGATCAAAAATATATTTCTGTATATAATCATTGTACGCTGTCCCGCTAACTTCCTCGACGATTAATCCTGCTAGCGCGGCGCCATAGTTGGAATAAGACGACATCTCGCCCGGAGGTCTTACTCGTGCTGGCATATGCTTGGCAAGCGTTTCCGAAATCGATACCGGCAGCTTTTTAGGATCTGTAGTAATTTGATAGCCGACTCCGCCTTCTTCAAAGCCAGCGGTATGGGTCATTAGATGACGCATCGTAATCGGCTCTGAATAGGTTTTCGGTACTTTCACCGTTTTCAAATAGTAATTGACGTCTGTGTCCAGATCGATCTTGCCTTGCTCAACAAGCTGCATCACAGCGGTCCAAGTAAACAGCTTCGTTGTTGAAGCGATTCGAAATAGATCTGTCTCTGGGTTCGCCAGCTGGTTCTTCTCGAGGTTAGAGTAACCATACCCCTTAGCGAGCAGGATTTCCCCCTCCTTGACGATTGAAATAACCGCACCTGGAAACTTGAAATTGTCCATATGCACTTTCATAATACCATCAATGAACGCCGTTAGCCCAGCGACATCGTTTAGAGAGTTGGCTTCTCCCTCAGACTTTACGGGTGTGGACTGCGCTGCCGATACCGGCGCTTGTGCTCCGAATAAGCTCACTCCCGCAACAGCAACCAGTAAAGTGACTAACATTATTTTGTAACCTATTTTCTTCATAATTGATAACATGATAAGCCTCCAACATTCTGCGTATTTTTTTGACAACCTACTCTCGACTTGCTTGTGAGAGCATATCATAAGCTTGTGAACGCAGAGTGAACCTCGCTAGTTTTCACAAAAAAAAGAGCCGCCCGCATGCTGCTTTGGCGACTCTTAATCGTAATAAACCATCTATTTATTCGGGAAACTGCTCGTAATCAAACTTTCCATCCGAAGCAAAAACATATTCGCAGCTATTTTGCCCCCAAGTGGCTGTGATGCTATAAACTCGGCCAGTTGTCGGAATGTCGCTCACAGCTGTTGGTGGATTAATGAATGCATACTTTCCATTAACATGGTTTACGGCAACTTCTTCAATCGGCAATAACGATTGCTCAAAGCTTTCAGTCAAAAAAGCCATTTTCACTGTAACTTTATCTGGTGTATTTTCTCCAAAATCGACTTTCAATTTCTCACCTGGCTTTAAACGACGCAGACCTGTTAGAAGAGTAGGCTCACTATGCCAAGCTGCTTGGTAAAAGGACATTCGATCATACTTAACCCCATTCCAACTTGATTTTAGAATTGTATAATTTTCGATGGGATCAGCATTTCTCTCATGTGAGATGACAATTGCGGGTGGTTCAACTGGACTGATGCTGCTGCTTACATTGGAATTGCTTGCTCCCACACTAGCCCCAAGTGCAATTGCACTAAAAAAGACGACTGCAGCTAATACGAATGAGGATAATATTATGAATGTCGATCTTTTGCTAGATCGCATAATAGCCACCAGCCTTTCTCTTAAAATCGTCTTCTCATCGCTAAAAGTAGCCTGTAATCCTCCAACGGGGTATTGTTCATTTGAGGCTACCGCAATTAAGGTTTCACCGTATTCCTGCTTCTCTGATGAGGTGAATTTACGAATAACCACTTCATCGCAAGACAGCTCACAAAGACGGTTAATCTCTTTTTCTACAAAATAAACTACGGGGTTAAACCAATGCAGAGAAGTAACGAGCATGGAAAACCATTTTACAACAATATCAAACCGTTTCAGATGTGTGATTTCGTGAATCAAAATATTTTTGAGCTGAACCTCAGTGAAGTGGGTATCCGGTAAGATGATTATTGGCCTAATCATTCCTATAAGCATAGGAGTGGTGATGTAGGAGTTGCGTACAAGCTTCGCTTTATACCGTCCATTCAACATCATGCCAAGCATCCTATTTTCCCAATCATATGCAGGTTTGCTTGTTGTTTTCATATACTTTAAAAATCGAGTATAGCCTCTTAATTTTATAAAGAGTGATAGTATTGTCCCAATTAACCAAACGTAAATGGCATATTGCTTAATTATTGTAATCACAAAAATTTCTGAATTATTAACCCTGATACTTTCTACTGCTTGAGCATCATTTGCTTGAGGTAGGGTAATCGCATGATTTGGGTCGATCTCTATATCAAAGTTTGCAGCTTCCCCACCTTGTAAAATGGGACCTGTTAGAAATGGATTTTTGTTAAAAACATCATTCATGATACTCCCATCAAACGAAAACGGAATCGTCAATCTTAGGAGAACCACGATCCAGATGTAATACTGAAGCGACTTCGAGAATTTATGCTTGATTATTGGCTTCATTAAAAACAATAAAAAGAAGAGGATGCTTCCTGATATCGAAAGCGACAATATAAGTTTCATGATGTCATTCAATTCAGTCACCTACCTTAAATAAGGTACGCAGCTCCTTAATGTCTGCTTCATTTAGCTTATTGCCTCCTAATAGCGTTGCAACTAGACTTTTTGCACTTCCAGAATATAAACGATCAATTAACGTTTGTGTCGCATGCTCGTTATATTCTTGCTCGCTCACTTGTGGCTTGTAATAGAACACTTCCTTCTTGGTTGCAATGACTACACCCTTCTCGCACAATCTCCGAAGCAAGGTTTTTATTGTAGAGCTTTCCCAGCTGCTTGATTTTTCAAGACATTTTCTAATTTCAGATATAGGCAGCTCGGTCCCGGCTTCCCATAATACACGCATAACCTCAAGCTCTGAATCCGTTATCTTTGAAACTAAGCTGCTCATCATCCCACTCCTCAAGGTTACATATGTAGACTATGATTAGAGTTTACAACAGTAACCTCTGACTGTCAAATCATTCCTTTAGCTAACTGACAGCTGTTGGTGGAGGTTAATTATTGAAGGATTCAAACCATTAAGTTTACATCGTTTTCTCCTAGTCTTTCAGATTAACGACGAACCTTGAGGGGTAATAGTAAGTGTTAAGGAACGAATTCAATAGAACTGTCCATAGAGAGGATACTATTTATGAAAAAAGCGATGATCATTATTAATCCCACTTCTGGTAAAGAAGAGGCACTCAACTATGTCAGAAACGTGCAAGACCTTTTGACTGATCAAAGGTACGAGGTTACGGTCAAGGAGACGGCAAAAGAACAGGACGCAACCCTGTTTTGTATTTCTGCGTGTGAGGACAGTTATGATTTGGTCGTTTCAATCGGAGGGGATGGAACGCTTCACGAAACGATTAATGGACTTATCAATCAAGAACATCTTCCAAAGCTTGGAGTAGTCCCTCTTGGAACAGTTAATGATTTTGCTCGCGCATTACAAATACCGCTTCTTCCCGACAAAGCCATTCAGACCCTCTCTTCTTCCCGAATAAAAATAGTAGATTTGGGCCAATTAAATGACCAATTGTTCGTCAACACCGTTGCTGTAGGCTCATTTGCTGAATCACTCTCTTCCGTTACGTCAGACGATAAATCTCGGCTCGGCGCTTTAGCCTACGTAAAAGAAGGGATCAAAGAGCTTATGAACCAGCCGACTCATCCTCTTTGCATTCAATATGATGGAGAAACATGGGAAGGAGAATCTCCACTCTTTCTCGCTGCGTTAACCAATTCAGTAGGCGGATTTGAGAGGTTGGCACCCGACGCGGCTGTTGACGATGGTCTGCTTCACTGTTTTATTATAAAGGATTTGACTATATTCAACACGATTACAGCCAGCCTGTCATTGCTGTTCGGCAATTTCAAAAATCATAAAGACGTGGTTTATTTTACAGCCAAAAATGTAAGTATAAGCTCGCCTGAATCAGTAAGGACTAACGTTGATGGTGAAGAAGGGCCCTCCTTGCCCATCCAAATAAGCAGTATGCCTCGTCATATTCAGGTGATTGTACCGGAAGAGGCTACATTGTAGTCCTAGTCCGTAGCTTTTTGTAGATCAAGGTCAATTTTAATCAGCTGGTGGAATCGATGGGGTCGATGGAGTCCGTGCGATCGGCGAGATAGGTGGATTGATTGGCGGGACCAGAAGGATCGATGAAGTCGGTTGATTCGGTGAGATCGGTGGATCGATGAGGTCGGCGGAATCAATAGGAACGCTGAGATTGGTGGGATCAGTGGAATCGATGAGGTCGGAGGAGTCGGTGAGTTCGGAAGAATCACTGAGGTCGGCGAGATCAATAGGAACGCTGAGATTGGTGGTGGCAGTGGAATCGATGAGGTCGGAGGAGTCGGTGAGTTCGGAAGGATCACTCAGGTCGGCGTGATCAATAGGAACGCTGAGAATGATGGGGTCAGTGGGATCGGCGTGATAGGTGTCCTTGTCAATGGAGCATTACAAGCCTTCTCGGATTCTACAACGGTAGGTCCATTCATCGTTGTTTACGAGGACAAATACTAGCCTTGGAGCAAGGTTGTCTACCAAGATTGGACAGATGAATGTAAGACGTAATGGCTAGCATCTGCTCATTTTGCTTATTTGACGGACATAGGTTCCACTATTTGTGAATATTAGCTCATTATGCTCGTCGTATGGACATTGATCCCAATCTTCGAACATTTAACCTCATTTTGCCTATCTTACGGACATTGGTTCCGCTATTTGTGAATATTAGCCCATTTTGCGGATTTTACGGACATAGGTTCCGCTAATTACTATAAAATCGAGTAATTTCGGGGGGTTATCGCAAATAACGGATCTCATGTCCGTTACATACTCACAAACCCCCTTAAACCGTAATTTAGCGGAACTGATGTCCGTTAGCACTGCTCAAAACCTTGCAACCTCGTAATTTCCGCTTCTATTTAAGTTCTTCCGATGCAAAATCCCGCTCTATCAACACTTCACTGTATGTTACTTGTCTTACAGACACATTTCCACTCTTCGAACTCTTCATCTCACATTGCTCGTCTTACAGAGATTGGTGCTGATCTTCGAACTCTTCGCCTCATTTTGCTCGTCTAACGGACATAGGTTCCGCTATTTGTGAATATTAGCCCATTTTGCGAGTTTTACGGACATAGGTTCCGCTATTTGCTATGAATCTGTGTAATTTCGAGGGTTTTATCGCAAATAACGGATCTCATGTCCGTTAGCACTGCTCAAAACCTTGCAACCTGGAAATTGCCGCTTCTATTCAAGTTCTTCCGATGCAAAATCCCGCACGATAAACACTTCGCTGTATGTTATTTGTCTTACAGACACATTTCCACTCTTCGAACTCTTCATCTCACATTGCTCGTCTTACAGAGATTGGTGCCGATCTTCGACAATATTCCGTTCTATAAACAATTCGTGTATGTTACTTGGCTTACAGAGACAGGATCCGCACATTGAACACCTCTCCTCATTTTGTTCGGCATTCAGACATAGATTCCATACTCTGAACACTTCTTCTCATGTTGCTCGTCTTTAGGATAAAGATTCCGCTCTTTGTGTTAAAAGAAAATAAACCATTAGACCGAAAAATATAGTATTAGACTCGGAAAATATAGTTGTAGACTGGCGATAGTGTTAGACTAACTGGGAGATTTGCGCAACTTTCCAATATTGAACTGCGGATCGAGCGGATTATAAACGGCTTGGTGCCGGAGACGCATTTTCGGCTACGATGGGAACGTGTTATGCAGGATAATTGGTTAGTGGCCGGGAATTTATGGTGTAAGAAGGAAAAGAAAGGATAGTGATCTATCTATGAAAACTTCCCAAGAAGAACTCTATGTATCTCACGAAACTCGACTTACCCGTTATGCAGACGTGTCTACTGCCTTATCGTTGCTCAGCGATGAACAGCTTCGAGAACGAGTGGAAGATGCTAAGGTTCTTGGTACGGGCATAGGTGGTGCGACGGCGCTGTTGCAACTTGAAGACACATCCATATTCGTGAAAATTATACCGATTACGGAACTAGAAAGACGCAAAGAGAATATCATGTCCACTAGAAACGTGTTCGAGCTTCCTTCGTTTTTCCACTATGGCTTAGGTTCATCAGGTAGTGGCGTGTGGCGTGAGGTAGCCGCCCATGCCATGTCCACCAATTGGGTGCTAGCGAAACAGTGTGAGAGCTTTCCATTAATGTATCACTGGCGGTTGTTACCTGGTTTAAAGCGATCTTCGCCAATTGATGTTTCCCGTATGGTTGAGTTTTGGGGCTCCGAGGCAGTGCGGTGTCGTCTCGAGGCCATTGAGCAATCCGTGGACAGTGTTGTACTGTTTTGTGAGTACGTCCCCTATAACCTTCATGACTGGCTTATCCAACAGGTCAATATTGGTGAGGATACAACCACATCAGCGTTTGACATGGTGGATTCCAACCTGCAATCTGCTGTCTCATTTATGAATGCGAATGGGTTACTACATTTCGATGTTCACTTTAGGAACATTTTAACCGACGGATACCGTATTTATATTGCGGATTTCGGTCTTGCAACATCTTTTCGGTTTGAACTGTCCGACAGCGAATCCGAGTTTCTCAAATTGAACAAGGCTCATGATGGGTATTTTGTGGTAACAGAGCTAGTAAACTGGATTGCAAGAATTTTAGGCGGTGCGGCGAATCATATAGAAATTATAGAATTCATACGCCGATATGCTGAGGGCGAGATGCCGAGAGAGGTAATGGATTCAGCAGCGGCGATTATCAGGAGGTATGCTCCAATAGCCATGGTGATGAATGATTTCTATATGAATCTCGTTTCAGAGAGCAGAACAACGCCATTTCCAATCGAGGAACTTCAACGAATCTGTGCAACAACGGGGTTCGAGCCGTAATATCAAAGGGCTTATGGGAATTACGCTAATGGGACACATTAGTTGAATGACTACAGCGGCAGTCGAAAACTTTGTTTCTCTAGTCTTGGTCCGCCGCTGTTTCTTTTATAGCATCAGTCTAAAATTATTTTTCAAAAGCTGATGATTCATCCATTCAAAAACCGTATTAAATCCACGACTCCCTTCTAAAACTTTATTTTCATCGCACTATTTGAACACTTCAGCTCATATTGCTCAACTTTCGGATATAGTTCCCGCTTTTCGAACACTTCAATTCATTTAGCTCGTCATTCGGAAATGGATTCCGCTCTTTGAACACTTCGCCTCATTTTGCTCGTCTTACGGACATAGGTTCCGCTATTTGTGAATATTAGCCCATTTTGCGAGTTTTATGGACATAGGTTCCGCTATTCGCTATGAATCTGTGTAATTTCGGGGGTTTTATCGCAAATAACGGACCTCATGTCCGTTAAAATCTCAAAACACCCTTAAACCGTAATTTAGCGGAACTGATGTCCGTTAGCACTGCTCAAAACCTCAAAAACTCGAAAACTCGAGACTGCTCCCCCTTGCTACGCTCTACTAATACAAAAAGACCACTTCCGAAGAAGTGGCCTTGAAGATATTCGCATGTTATTAGCATAATTTTCAAAGGATGTCCGAAAATCGTTAAAAAAGTGCTCGAGCACCAGGTCGAGAAAGTTCAATCCACTAAAGCAATCGTATCCTTCAATGGTTCTCAGCAGCCTTCGTTTCCTATCCCAATATCCGCAAGTTGCTCCAAATACGCTCGATAAGCTCCGCAAGGAACGAGGATTCTAAAGCTCCCAAGCTAGCAATCCGCCAAGCGTCCCCCGACAACCTGCACTTCAAAAAATAATACTGCTGCTCGCTATAGCAACTACGGTGAAATAGCAGCTATCATTCCCGATGAGTCACTATTTGCCCTAGTAAGCTTTTACTAGCTTCCACGCTCTCTCCATATCATCGATTAGCGTATACGGATCTTCCATTCCGATGTACAATCTGGCTACTGATGGGTTTGTTCCGTCCGGGTTTCTACGCTCAGGCGTTGTATTGACCGTAACGAGACTCTCATAACCGCCCCAGCTGACTGCAATTCGGAAATAATGCAGCGCATCAGCCCACTGCTTCATGACAGCAACGGGAAGCTTGCTTTCGAAAGAAAACAAGCTGCTGTATCCGTCCAGTTGCTTCTGTGCCAATTCATGCTGAGGATGTGAACGAAGACCTGGATGGTTCACACGATTGACCATAGGGTGTTTCTCCAAATACTCCGCGATGATCATGCCGCTCTTCTGATGGCGCTCCATACGAAGCGGAAGCGTACGTAAACCACGAATCATTAACGACGCTGTATGAGCGGTCATGATTCCTCCTAGCAGCATATACCCTTTGTTCTCAATTTTACTAATTAGCGCAGCACTTCCAGTTACAACTCCGCCCAGACAATCACTATGTCCTGAAAAAAACTTAGTCATCGAATGCAGCACGAGATCGATGCCCATAGTCAACGGCCTTTGGAAGCAAGGTGTTGCCCAGCTGCCGTCTATCATTGTAATGATCCCTGTTTTTTTCGCCAGCTCAGCTATTCCTTCAAGATCCTGCAGCTGAAAAAGGCCTGATGTAGGGCTCTCCACGTATATAATTTTTGTATTTGGCTGTACTGCATCCTCGAAATCGGAGAGCAAACTGCCATCTACATAAGTGACTTCAACCTGATATCTCTCTGTCATTTCGTTTAGAAACTCTCGTGTTGGCCCGTAAGCCTGATCAACACAGATGACATGATCGCCTGAACGAAGCAGCGCATGCAGCGTTCCTGCAATTGCAGCCATGCCCGATGCGAAGCAGCGCGACTGCTCACCGCCCTCCAATTCGGCGATTTTGCTTTCCAAATATTTTACCGTTGGATTGTTGCCGCGGGAATATACGTTGGCAGCTAATACATCCTGCATCGCATGATCGAAGGTTTCATGATTCTCGAAAGTAAATAAGCTATTTTGATAGATCGGTATGGTTACCGCACCGTAATGTTGTTTATCTACCTGATCGTGAGAGACTTTTGTATGCAGTTGATTATCCATTTCTTTTCTCTCCATCATGTCGTTTCCCTCTATCCATTCCATGAATTTATTATCCTTTTTCTGCTCCCTGTGTTAATCCCTCTACGATGAAACGCTGGGCAAAAGCGAACAATACGACGGTAGGAATGACCGAGAGTACCGTTCCAGCCGACATTGCACCCCAATCGACATCAAATTTCATAACGAAGGAGTTCATAGCTACCGGCAACGTCTTCAATGCCTCGTCATCGATAAACATGACAGCCATAAACAGCTCATTCCAGTTTTGTACAAATGCAAAGATGAAGGTTGAAGCAATGCCCGGCAACATAACCGGAATGATCACTCTTAACAACGCCGTCAGACGCGAACAACCATCAATCATGGCTGCCTCCTCTAAGCTGCTCGGAACGCGTTGGAAAAAGCCTCGAAGCATAATAGTTGAGAATGGAATAAGCATAACCGTGTAGCAGATAATTAATGACATCCTTGAATTAATCAAATCCAAGTCCGCCATCAATAAGTACAATGGAGCTAGTGCAATAAATCCCGGAAGCATTTGCGTAACGAAAAACGCCATCATAATCTGTTTATGCCCTCTAAACTGAAAGCGGGCCATGACATATGCGCTTAGAGTCGCAATAAAAATAACGATCGCGGCAGCAAGGACGGCTACCAATAAGCTGTTGAAGATGTAAATATGGAATTTCGATATTTTAAAAATCTGGATGTAGTTATCCAGCGTGAATTGCTTTGGCCAATATTGAAGCGGGAAAGAGAATATATCCTTTTGAGGCTTAAGTGAAGTAATGACGATCCAGTATAAAGGAAATACCATGATTACAAAATGCAACGCTAGATACAGCACCTTCAGACCTGTCAGTATGCGTGGCTTCATCTTAAAAATCACCCACCTTTTCTGACTTGGTCACAAACAAATAGAAAATCGTGTACAAGATTAGAATGCCGATCATCGTAACACCAATTGCCGATGCCATCCCGTAGTCCCCGCCGTAAATAATTTTATCCAGCATTAATGAGGATAAAATATGGGTTGTTCCCGCAGGACCGCCGTTAGTCAAACCGTAAATAATCGTTGGATCATTGAATATCCATATCGCTCTGAGCAAAGTCGTTGCGATAATCGTAGGAAGAATAAAAGGAAAGGTGACATTAACAAACTTGCGAATGCTCCCCGCTCCATCCATATCCGCTGCCTCATACAAATCAGCTGGCACCGATTGAAGAGCCGCAAGCAGCATGATTGCAAAAAACGCGATGCCGTACCATACATTGGCGATAATGACCGATGACATTGCCCAATCTGGATCAGAGAGAAAACCGATTCTAGTATCAATAAGGCCGATGCGCATTAAAAGATCATTAATAACGCCCATTTGGGAGTTGAACATCCATTTCCAAATCAAGCCGATTAAGAAACCAGACAAAGCCCAAGAGTAAAAGATAAACCCTTGATATACCCCTCTGCCTTTAAACGGTTTACGCAAAATCAGTGCAAGTGAGAGGCCAATCAAAAATTGAAACGTTAAGGAGAAAAACACCCAGTATGCGCTATTCGTCATTGCTTTCAGAAACTTAGCATCTTGGAATGCGGTTACAAAGTTCTGGAATCCGATGAATCGAACGTTTGTCAGATCGAACAGAACGTAGTTCTGAAACGCCATGACTACCCCTTGCAGGAATGGATAAAACGTAAATATGAGCAGCAACACCAAAGCTGGTAGCAAGCTGAGCAAAATATACGTTCGCTGCTTTCTCAATGCAATCACCGCCCTTGACTTAGAAAATGCGATGGGCGGCTGCTGAGCCACCCATCACTATTTTTCAGATTATTTGTTCATGTCCGCTTTCGCTTTCGCCCAATATTCATTCCACTTCGTTAACGTATCCTCAACTGAAGTTTGGCCTAGCAGCATCGCCTGACCACTTTCCATAGCGACGGTACCCCATTGTCCATTAGCAGGATATTCGAACGGCGGTTTGAAATTGATGAAAGTATCTGGTTTGTTCGTCATATCAAGCAAAGTTTTGTAAGGTCCTTTTTGGAAAAACTCATCCTCTGTAGCCGAAGAGTGGATCGGTACAGTACCATGACTTTTGGATAGCTGTGTATTCTCCTCAGGAGAGGATAGGAACGTAATTAATTTCCAAGCAGCTTCCTTGTTCTCTGAGTGGGAAGTGATACCCCAGCCTGCTCCACCTGCAGAAATCATCGCTTTGCCTGAAGGACCAGTAGGCATTGGAGCCGTTGCCCAAGTTCCTTCTTGCATGTTCTCGCTCAATACTTGAATAACGTCTGGATCTTGCAAAAGGAATGCAGTTACACCAGAAGTAAATGCCTGTACCTGCTCTTGGAAGCCCCAGTTAATGGAATCCGGAGGTGATCCTTCTTTGTACAGCTTCACATATAGATCCAATGCCGTTTTGGCTTCTGGAGAAGAGTAGATTGTTCCGCCATCTTTCAGGAACATCGCATCATCAACATTGATCTTGTCTGCGTCGTACGCTTGAATCAATGTATCCGGAACACCGTTGGCACCAGGACCGCCACGGAATGAGAAGCCGTAACGGTTTTTCGCAGCGTCCGTCAGCTTAACAGATGCATTAACTAACTCTTCGTAGGTAACCGGAGCATTGATTCCCGCTTCCTTCAACCAATCTGCACGATAAAACAATTGGCGCTGATACAATCCGTTTGGTATGAAGTAGAGCTTATCCTTGACGGAAGCAACGGATTTAGCAACAGCCGTTACAGTGCCAAAGTCGCTCCATGAGCCTGTGTAATCGTTCAATGGCTCTACGTAGTTGTTATTTACGAATTCCGCAACGTTAAGATCGCGTACTTCCAAAACGTCTAGCGGTTGTTTGGCGGCCAACATCGTTCTGATTTTGTTATCAGCCTGATCAAACGGTGGAGAAATCAATTCAACCTTGATGTTCGTGTTCTGGGCCATGAATTTGTCGATGCTTGCTTTAATCAATGCTGTACGACTCGGGCTGGTCAAGCTTTCAATCATGCGAAGCGTAATTACTTTCTCTTTACTTCCGCTGTCAGGCTTTTTCCCATCATTTGAAGAACTGCAAGCTGTAGTGAGAGTAAAAACCATTACAGCCGTCAAAGCGGATAACATCCATGTTTTCATTGGTTTACCAAACATATGAATCCCCCTAGAGACATAGTGTCATACTATCTACCTGTATGATAGGTTAAATATAATGTAAGCACTTTCATCTTGTCAATAACAAATTTTAATTAATAATGACGTATCGTTTCCTCGATAATATCCATCATTTTGTTAAATTCAGCTAATGCATGCTGTACATCATGTTTGGCAATACCGTCAAATAACGTACGATGGAACGGATAAGTATTATCAAATAATTCCTTAACGCCGAACGGGCCAGCAAAAAAACGTTTGATTAATTCAGAGATAGATTCATAGACGCTGTGAAGCAGCGGATTAGCGGCAGCATCATAAATATGCTGGTGAAACTTATAGTCAATTGCCGATGTATCCAGACCTCTGTTTTTGCACACATCATACTCTTCTAAACATTGTCTCATCTTCTCGATTTTTTCGTTGCTAATCCGTATAGCAGCAAGCTCTACAGCCTTTCCTTCCAAAGCTCTGCGCACGTCAAGAATATGAAGAAGAAACTTCTTCTCATTCTCAATTTTCACCTTTCCGCTATAGCGATAGGACTCAGAATCATTAACAAATATACCTTTTCCATTCACCACTTTAACAATATCGATAGCTTCAAGATACCTCAGTGCTTCGCGCAAAGAGGAACGTCCTACACCTAATAATTTTGTCAGTTCTTCAGCTGATGGAAGCTTGTCTCCCTCCTGCAAGCCTTTAACCTCGATGTATTTTTGAATCTCTTCTGAGACCAACTCATGGACATTTTGCTTCTTAACTTTCTGAATCATTTCTATCATCCTTTTTACCTTTCAGATAGGTGAATCTTATTCGATTATATGTATTTTGTCAATAAAGCGCTCTCTTTTTGCAAGCATTGCTTACAAGCCGATAGAGTCTGAGTTTACCATTTTCACAACTAATATTTTGCTAGATGAGAGATGAGAATGCTCCTTCGAACATAAAATAAGAAAAACTTGCTTATTTACTTTCTATTTTTTAATTTCGGTATTTCCTATTTAATGATAGTAGAATCTTACCTCCATAAGGGAAAGAGGTGCTGCCATGCTTGAGCAGATTATTCTAGTTAGCAGCTTTACGTTTATTATTCATTTTGCAGAAACGATTACATATTCTCTTCGATTAGCTGGCGTACGTATGGGAAAAATAGCAGTCGCTATATCACTAACTGGCATTATCCTGCTCGTATCGCGAACAGCCAACATGGTGCAAGCACCCCTTATGGGAAAGCTCATCGATTCTGCTAAAACTTCCATGGAGTATTCACTGATTGAGCAATTTCGAATCATAATCTTAAGCGCATCTCTAGGAACAATTGCAGCGATGCTAGCATTTCCAACCGCGGTCATGCTGGCTAGACGAGTCATTGCCCATTTGGAGGTAGCAGGCTCTATCCCAGGCTTGCTGAAAACGACAGTATCTATAGAGAAACTTAAAAACTCGCGTTCACACATCCGTCTGCCAAAGCTGGGAATGCTGGCGCGATTAAGAATTGGCGGTATACCGAAACGATTGTTTTTACTCAACATTATCGTAACCGCGGTCTATACCATTGGCGTGCTTGCTGCTTTACTCGCTTCTTCTATGACGACCGAGCATGCGATTTCCGCATCTCAATCATCAGGGCTAATTAATGGGGTAGCAACGATACTGCTGGCACTTCTTATTGATCCTGAAATCGGCTTATTGACGGATAAAGTGCTAAAGGGAGAGAAAAAAAGCGCTGCGTTAACTAAAGTATTCGGTCTGCTTATGTTGTCCCGTGTGATGGGCACCGTACTGGCACAATTATTGCTCGTACCGGCAGCAACCTTGATATTGTGGGTCGTATCTAGATAAAAATAGAATGTTAACTTGCTTGAGGAGGAAAGTCATGCTGTGGTCACATTTATTTTTCAAGCAGGATCGTTACAAATATTTTCCAAAACATATCGCAATCATTATGGACGGCAACGGGAGATGGGCAACTCGCAAAGGGCTGCCACGAAACGTTGGACACTTTTACGGGATGAAAACGATGCAGAAAATCATAAAAAGATCGATTTCGCTAAAGCTTAGCTGCTTGACCTTATATGCATTTTCAACGGAGAACTGGAGAAGGCCCAAAGCCGAGGTTGATTATTTATTGGAGCTGCCTATCAAATATTTTCAGAATCAAACGATCGAAGAACTAAACAAAAAAAATGTAAAAGTAACTTATATCGGCGACATTAGCTCGTTTCCCGCTCATACGGTGGATGTCATTCAACGAACCTGTGAAATAACGAAGAACAACACTGGCATGCTTCTAAATATGGCTCTTAATTACGGGGGGAGAACTGAAATCCTGCAAGCTGCAAAAAAGCTCATCGCAAGCGGAGCAGACCCGCTCACTTTCGATGAACAATTTGAGAAAACGATCGCTACCTCCGATTATCCGCCGGTTGATTTAATCATTCGGACAAGCGGTGAAAAGAGGCTGAGCAACTTCCTACTATGGCAGGCAGCGTATGCTGAATTATGGTTTACGGATAAAAGCTGGCCGGATTTCAACTATGCCCTATTGAACGATGCGATACAAAATTATTCGAAAAGAAAAGAACGGGAATAATGAACCTGCAAAGACCAAACCCTTCACATATATGAAGAGAATGGTCTTTTTTGTTTGAAAATCAAGCTAGTTTTGTTTCGCTATTTCTACAAACTTGGCATTGAATTGCTGAGCAATCTCATCCAACTGTGGAGTCAAAACATTAGATTTTTGTTTTAAAATGGTAAACTTATTCATTAACGCTGCGATTTCATAGGGGGACCCATCGATCAGTTTGGTAATCGGCGACATATGGTATATTTTCAGAAAGCTGTATACAATCCCTCTATAATTGCGAATAAACTTAACTTGGTTTGCTGGTATGATCGAATAGCCTAATGATTCTAACACTTTAAAGCCTTCATCTATTGCTGTAATCATTTGCATGAGCAGCTTTTTGTTCTTCGCCATTTTTTTGAATTGATTATCGCTTGTTATGCTAATTGCGTTCATCGCCAATACGGGGACTATATGACTTTTAAGCCATATCGTCGAACAATTGTGGACACTGCTGGAGCGTCATCATATCTTTCCAGAGCCAGCCTAACTCTTTTGCATTATTGGAAAGACTACACAAAATAAAAAAGAGAACCATGAGGTTCTCTTTTTTTGCTTGCCTAATTCATTTCTATACCCTATCAATTACACTTGCTAAAACCGCACTGCGTACACTGCTTGCAGCCTTCTATATTAATAAGCGCTGCTGATCCGCAAGAGGGGCACAAATCTACGGAAGTAGTATCTGCAGCAGCTTTGGAGATCGCCGTATAATCCGCAGACGCTGCTGCTTCTTCTCTTTGCACTATTTTCGCTGCCGTCTCCTGCTCCATCCCATTCTCCATATGAATCTCAAGCGATTTTGCAACGGCATCCGCAATGGACTCCACTCGGTTGACTCCGAATCCTATCGCTCCCGATCCGCCGATCCCTTTCAAATGCTTGACGAGCAGCTTCACCTTGTTTCCATGATCGCCATAACGCAGAAATAACGAACACACACGCCCTAATGCCTCAGCCATCGCAAACACATCCGAACCTGCCTTGCCTACATTCAAGAAAATTTCTGCCGGTGTGCCATTCAGATCATTTATCGTAATATAAGCCATGCCAAATGGCGTGTTCACCTTATAGGTCGCTCCCCGCAGCACCTGCGGTCTGCGTTTATACTGCTTATCCAGCTCCTGCTCAGGTTGCACGGTTGCTGGGACAACGGCTTCCACCAAATCCGCGTCAAATGGTGCTTCTGTTTTCTCTTCTTTAGACGAAGTTGAGAGAACTTGAACATCACGACTGCCATCTCGGTAAATCGTCACACCCTTGCAGCCGAGCTCAAAAGCAAGCTCATACAATCTGCCCGTTTCTTCCACAGTGAAATCTGCCGGGCAATTCGCTGTTTTGGAAATAGAGCTGTCCACCCAGCGTTGTATAGCTGCCTGTACCCGAATATGATCCTCAGCCGACAAACTCATCGAGGTTACAAAATAATCTGGAAGCTCCTCCCCCGGATGAGACGCCTTCCAAGACGCTGCAATCGGAACATCTTGTTTATCAAAACCAAGACGACTTTGACGATAGTATTCGAATGCAAAATAAGGCTCGATTCCCGTAGACGTTCCGACCATTGTTCCCGTGCTTCCTGTTGGTGCTTGTGTAATGACCGTCACATTTCGCATGCCGTTCAGGGCCACATTGTCGCCAATCTCCGGAAATTCGGCTATCAATTGCTTCATAAATCCGCTCTGAACATATTTATCCGCTTCAAACGCTTGGAACGAACCTTTCTCAGCAGCGATTTCCGAAGACGCCAAATAAGACTCCCTAGCCATAAATCCATACAGCTTATCTAGAAAAACCAATGACTCTGCGCTGCCATATCGGATACGCAGCTTAATCATAAGCTCAGCTAGTCCCATCGTTCCGAGCCCGATACGCCGCTCAAGCTTCTGATTGCGCTCATTTTCTTCAAAATGATAGGGTGTTTTGTCGATGACATTATCAAGGAACCTTACAGACCAGCGCGTAACTTTGGCAAGTTCATCCCAAGCAACGTCATGCTTCTCTTCATCATAAAACTTCGATAGGTTTACAGCTGACAAGTTGCAGACGCCCCAGCCCGGCAAGCCTTGTTCACCGCAAGGGTTCGTACTAATAATGGGATTGAAATACCAGCTGTTCGACATTTGATTATAATACTCCATAAAGACAACGCCAGGCTCGGCTGACTTCCATGCGGATTCAATAATCGCTTGCCATATTTCACGAGCGCGCACCGTTTTGTAGGGGATAACCTTTTTGCCAAGCTTGCGCCATGCATCCAGATCGCCGGTCCATAGCTCGTTATACTCTGTATCTTTGGTATCTGGAAATACGAGCTCCCATTCCAAATCTTCCTTTACAGCCCGCATAAAAGCGTTGCTGATACATACCGACAGATTGGCATTTGTCACTTGCCCCATCGTTTGTTTGACCGTTATAAACTCTAATACGTCCGGGTGCCAATCATTGATCATAAGCATCAAGGCACCTCGGCGGCTGCCGCCCTGCTCAATGAGTCCCGTTGCATAGCTGAACAGCCCGCCCCATGATACAGCACCGCTCGATGAACCGTTCACGCCTGCAACTATCGCTCTTCGAGGTCGCAGCGAAGATAAATTCATCCCAACGCCGCCGCCGCGCGCCATAATTTCAGTCATCTCCGTGAGCGTTGTCATGATGCCTCCACGGCTATCCTTTGGTGAGGGGATGACATAACAATTAAATAGCGTTAGCTCTTCACTAGCTCCAGCCCCCGCTGCAATTCTCCCGCCTGGTACCAGCTTCCAATCATCTAATAAATATCTGAATTTGTCCCGCCATTCCTTTTGCTTCTCTGATCCATCTTCAACGGATGCCATCGCATCTGCAAGACGATCCCACATTTCCTCAGGCGTTTTTTCAATCGTAAGCGTAAGTTTCTCTGTTGTAGACTCCACATGCTCGCCGTTTCTAAGCTTTACGGTAACCTTGCTGCCATCACGGGCGATAACTTCTCCGACTTCCTTGACAGGAAATTTCGGATCATCCTTCGTTAGAACAAGCACGATATCGCCGATCGCCGTTTTACTCGTATCTGCATTTTTCCACGCATATCGATCCAAAAAGATTTTTTCACTAAGGCCCTCAAGCCGATTTCCACCAGACATCTCCATCGCAGCTGCTTCCTCCCTCATACTAACGTGCTGAAGGCATAGGTAAGATCAGATATGCTTTTAGCACAATATATTGTGTCATAAAACCATTATACTATACTACATATTGATTTTCATGCTCGTTTGTGGCGAAATTTAGCAAACCTGTCCGCTTACATGCCCACTCTCGTTATATTGCTAGTCCATCCTCTTTTTTAAGCAGCATCTTATTAATATTAGATGAAAAGGCAATACTAATAACAACTTATCCCTTTTACTGCGGAAGGAGCTGTACTAGATGACATTTCAGACGACGCCGCAGGCTGCCTCAGGAGAAGCAGGCACTGGCTTTACTTCTCGCAAGCTTCATCCTTTAGTTGAGCTGCAGCATGACCGCTCTTGGTTTGAAGAACTGCAAAACCGTTTAACAAAAGGTGGCCCATGGGATGATTGGACGTTATATCAGCTCGCTATGGAGGCCGAGCAAGCGAAACGAATTGAAAGCTTCGAAGAATTGTTATGCTTGCGATCTCTTCCAGCCTTCGAGCCAATGGCACATCAAATCAGCACAGCGCGCAAAGTGGTGCATGAGATGGGCGGCCGTGCGATTTTAGCCGATGAGGTTGGCCTTGGCAAAACGATCGAAGCAGGACTCGTGCTCAAAGAATATATTGTGCGCGGTTTAGCTAAGCGTATTCTCATTCTTGTCCCCGCTTCCCTTGTGCTTCAATGGGTGCGTGAGCTTAATCAGAAATTCGGCATCTCTGCCGTAGCCCAGAAAAAGGAGCATACATGGGGATATGATGTAGTTGTCGCTTCTATCGATACCGCAAAACGTGATCCGCATCGCGAGATTGTGCTTGGAACAGATTATGACATCATCATCATCGATGAAGCACATAAGCTGAAAAACAAGAAAACGACGAACTATCAGTTTGCTAATCTTTTACGCAAAAAATATTGCTTGCTCCTTACAGCTACCCCAATCCAAAACGATATGGACGAGCTGTTCAATCTCATTACGCTGCTCAAGCCTGGTCAGCTCGGCGGTCAAAGTGAATTTGCAGCAAACTTTGTTGTCGACAAGCGGCTTCCGAAAAATGAAGATCAGCTGCAGGAAGCACTCTCCGGCGTCATGATTCGGAATCGGCGCGGGGACGGCGGCATTCATTTCACGAAACGTTTTGTCAAAAATATACCGCTTACTCTCTCGGAAGAAGAGAAAGCGCTGTACGACGCGGTGACTGGCTTCGTTAAGGAACGGTATGAAGAAAGCGGCGGCGATTTATCGAGCATGCTTTCACTCGTTACCCTTCAGCGTGAAGTTTGCAGCAGCCGAGATGCGGTTTTTCTAACGCTTGTTAATCTATTTAAGAAGACGTCTGAGGACTCCCCTATGCGTCCAAAAATATGGGAGCTCGTAGAGAAAATTCGTAATATCAAAGCCAATACCAAAGCAGAGAAAGCGATGGAGCTTGTCAAAGAAATGGATGACAAGGTTATCATTTTCACTGAATACAGGGCTACTCAGGAATATTTGCTGCAGTTTTTCCGTGCTCAAAATATGATTGCCGTCCCTTATCGCGGCGGTATGAACCGCGGCAAAAAGGATTGGATGATGGATTTATTCCGCGGGCGCGCGCAAATCCTCATCGCAACGGAAGCTGGCGGCGAAGGGATAAACCTGCAATTTTGCCACCACATGATTAATTTCGACCTGCCTTGGAATCCAATGAGAGTCGAACAACGAATTGGGCGGGTGCATCGCCTTGGGCAAACGGAAGACGTAAAAATCTATAATCTGTGCACAATCGGTACCATTGAAGAGCATATCGTCAACCTATTGCATGAAAAAATAAACCTGTTCGAGCTTGTTATTGGCGAGCTTGATCATATTTTGGAGCGCTTTGAAAAAGGGGATGGCTCGCTGGAGCAGCGGCTTGCACGCATGCTGCTAGAATCGGGCAACGATACGGATTTAAAACAAAAAATCAATCATTTGGGCTCCTCCCTCAGCCGCATTCGTGAAGAGGTGCTGACAGGCGAAAACCCGCTGCCGACAAGTCCCGACCTGCTAGTGAATTTGGATACGCTTGGACAAACCGTGGAGGTGCAGCCTTGAACGAAAAACAGGTGCACAAATTTGTAAACCGCTATTTAGAAGCTACCGAATGCTCAATTTTAGAAAAGTCACCAAGCCATTTCACGGTGAAGCTCTCTCCTCACGCCGACCGTGAACTTACGAATCGCCCCTACTACTGGAGCTTCGTCGATCGCGTCGACGCAGAACCAGAGACGATGACATTCTTGTTTGTAACGGACAAGAACAAATATGACGCTGCCGAGGAGCTCAAAAAAATTGAAGTCGTGAACACCGAACAGGATGTTGCACTGAACGCGCAAGATACAGCAGCGAATGCCGCTCTTGGGCGTTCGCTAGGCTTCATTCACGGCAGCTTGGCAGCACCCGTTCGCATTCCGCGTGAAGACTTGTTTTTTGGCGCACGCAAGCTCGAGCAAATATTTGATGCGGCAAAAGCTAAGGGCAGCTTCGTCCATTTGTTTCAGGAGCCAGACAAACGCTCGAACAATCCCTTTACCTCGACCCCTTACACCGCATGGCTGTCTGTCAATATGCGGGTAGAATTCGCTTGTGATCGCAAGCGCGAAGAAATTCATAGCTACGGTGTCTCGCTCGCGACTGGCCAATGTGTGGAGCATTTCTACGATCGCTTGCTTACGCACAAGCTTACGCCTCGCCTGCCTGCAAATATTCACATCACCAAAAATGGCCTCTCCTTCAATAAAGCGCTTAGCATTGTAGAACAAACGTTGGAGCGCAAGCTTCGCAGCTATGATTACAGCTGGGCTGAGAGTGCATCAGCAAGGTTGAAGGAAGAGCTTGACCGAATTAACGGCTACTACGAGCCGCTTGTTAAGAATGCTATCGAAGAAAACAAACCAGCGATTGAGGAGCAATTCGCTCAGCGTCAATCCGAAATCAGATGGCAATATGAGCCTAGGGTGACTGCGTCCGCCATTAACTGCGGCATCTTTCATCTCGAGGGTATCGATTGACATGGATCTGACGTTATCCGCAGCAATACGTCAAAAAAAGGCGGTCACAAGGCCGCCCTTACGCGACAGGTTGCAACAGCCTTCTTAAAGCTTGTCCTATACAATGATATGGAGGTGATTAATTATGCCAAAAAAATTCATTAAGCTTACAGCGGCATGTGTTTTGACCGCTATTGTATTGTATGCAGGCGGATTGCAGCCACAAGCTGCTGCGGCCGCTTCTAATCCTACAACCGTTTATGAGCCTGTTCAGCAGCAAGCGCAGCGCTGGGTTGAAGAACTGGCTGTACAGCCTGCTTTTGCCGCATGGAAGAAATCGACGCTCATTGTTTCTCCTATTGGCCCTGGAACGCATAGCTGGCTTGTGCTTGTCATGCAAAATAAAAATACTGTCGGTTATCTTGTCATTAATGCGGTGGAGTCAGGTGGATATCAGCTAGGTGAATACGGAACAAACAGTCATCCATTATTCGATGAAAGCACCCTTACCAGAGCGATTAAGCAGCTCGAGCTTTTAAAGCCTGCAACCCAAATTGATCGAATATATGTTCATCCTCTCCTCGCCGCATGGAAAATAACGACAGAGAAAGAAACGTATTATGCAGATGCTGTCAGCGGTGAATCGCTCCCTGCCAAAAAGGAAGATTGGACAAATGCTGCCGTAACTAAGCTTGATAAAGCGGCTCCATTACTTAACACTCAGAAAGCAGTCCTTATTAAACAAGTCTCGCTGCCGTCATTTAATCCATTCGATAAGCTTCCCTGGCTAACGAACAAACCCATCACATTAAGCTCTAATTCCTACACACCTCTCTTTGCCAAAATAAACAACAAAGAACAGCTCCGCTTTACCGCTGAGCTGTTTGATGGCCAGATGTTATATGTCTGGTCTGTCGTCGGATATAACAAATGGGATAACGGTCAAATCTATATCGCGCTTGAAGCAAGCGAGGATGGTTCTGATCGCCGCTATATTCCCCTTCAGCTTTTAATCGAGCTTGGTCACTTTTACCGATGACGCTCAGCGCGTCCACGCCACCATAACATTACACTCACGGGTCCCCATCCGAACCAACGCGTCAGCCAAGGCTCTCTGCGAGATTTGGCTAATACGTTGGTTTGTTTCCGTTCTTCCCTTGGTGTCTCCATATAATTTATAAATTTTTTGGTCATAAATTTTACGTATTCATCGCCTTTTGCCATGCTAATCAGTCCTTTCAATACCGTATGAATTAATAATTCAAGTTTGCCCCTTAACCATCCAATCTAAACATGCATGAGTTTCCCTCCAAACAGCCACGCTAACCGTATGTCAAAGAAATCTGGAGGAACAATCAGCATGTTTCGTAAAATGGCACTAACCTTTGTTGTAATATGGCTGGCTGCTTCCAGCAGCTCATCCAGTGCTTTTGCATGGCCTCTTTTGCCGGTAGGCTACAATCAGGACTGGGCGCTTCCGTCAACTGTCGTCATCATTGATGCTGGGCATGGCGGGATTGACGGGGGAGCCTCATCAGCTGATATTTTAGAAAAGGACATTAACTTAGCTGTTGCGCGTAAGCTGTATTTCATTTTGCGAAGCCAAAACATACCGGCTGTACTTAATCGAACCGGCGACTATGCACTCAGTGATGATAATCGTTGGCATAATACACGCTCGAGACATCGTAAAGATTTATCGCAGCGCCGGCAATTAACCGATGAAATTGAAAGTGAACTGCTCATTAGCTTGCATGTCAATTGGTCTAAGAAAAGTATGCAGAAAGGCCCTTTAGTGCTGCATCAGAGCAGCGGTGAAAGCTCATTGCTTGCATTTTGCATACAAGATGCGCTTAATCGACAGCAAAATACGGCTTTCCTCCCAAGGGAAGGAAAACCGTTTTATTTACTTAGAAGGGTGCAGGACCCTGCTGTAATTGTAGAAATGGGCTTTATTAGCAGCGAGCATGATCGTACAATGCTGACAGATCCGCAGCGTCAGCAAGAAGTTGCTGAAGCCATTGCCTCAGGGATTAGGCAATACAAGTGGATCGTTCATTGATTCTCCGCCAATAAGCGCAGTCAGCTTCACGAATCTCACGGTAGGCTGCATCGCAGGTATAGACTGATGGAGAACCGAGGATGTATATTTCCCAGGTGCTCCAACATGTCCGATCGTGATGCAGCTGTCATGTGATTCCAAATGCTTGCGAAGCACGCCGATTTGTTTGGATATATGCTGAACGGTATAAACGTCATCTAGAAAAACATCATTGGAGACTGTCGGCACGCCCAGCTCTTTGGCTAATTTGGGAACAACCGTTTTGAAGGTGGTCCGGCTATCTAGAAAAAAGAGCCCCCGCTCCTTGCACACGCTGAGCACAATTCGCATCATTCGCTCATCTGCTGTCACCTTTGAGCCCATATGATTATTCATGCCAATGGCATGAGGCACATCGTCAATGGCATCCTCGACCCGTTTACGCACCTCTGCATCGCTTAAATCCGTTGTGAGCGCTCCAGGGCCTAACCAGCTTTTTAGCCCTTTGTTCGGCTCCATCGGCATATGAACAATGACATCGTGGCCAAGCCTATACGCTTCCTCTGCATCCTTCTTAGTGGTTGGCATAAAAGGCATTATCGCCGCTGTAATTTTGACTGGAAGCTTCATCATTTCCTCTGTTCCGCTCATGTTATTGCCAAAATCGTCAATTACGATTGCCACTGGCTTCCGTTCATCCACCTGCGCAGCCGCACTTATTCCTTTAGCTGAACTTTGAGCAGAAACATGATTATAGCTGAGCGGGCTTACAGCAGTCGAAAGTGCACTCAGCAGCAAGACTGCCGCAGCTGCCTTAGCAACCGATGACCAACTCAATTTACGAAATTTCTGTATTTCTCTTTCCTCAATTACATTATGCTGTCTGCTCATTGCTGCACGCACCTTTCACCGTTTGCTGTTATTGTTTGTGAAAATGCTGGAAAATATGCGAATGCAGCATAATATCAGAAGCATAAACCTAACTTATAAATATAAAAAAAGAGACCTGATTTAGAGAGCCCTGCAAAAGACTTGCTTTTGATTAAAAGAGAACTTCAAATTGGAAATGTAATTGTGAAAACTAAAAAAGCAGCTCGTTCCTCATCCGAGGGCGGGCTGCTTTTGCTCTACTAGCTTCACCATTCGTTTCACATTCACAACAAACGCGGTGAGAAAAGCCTGTATTCGCATGCGAAATAGACCTCGGTATTTGGCTGTCGCCATACCGTGGAACCTCTTCATCTCTGCATTTTTGTGTTCAATAATCGGTCTGCGCTTAATTCGTTCTTTAAACGTATCACTAAGCTCAAACTCGATCTGTTCCTTGAAATGCTCTGCAATAATGCGAACCGAGTATGTCTTGCTTTTTGATCCTGGTTTGTAGCAACCTTCGCTCAGCGGACAAGTCTTGCACTTTTCAACATCAAAGTAAAACACAAGTGAACGGCTATTTCCACTTTGTTTACTTCCTTGCATCGCTTTCCGAGTATTGTGCTGACCAGCAGGGCATATCACAAAATCCGCATCTTTGTTGTATTCAAAACCTTCTTGACGTTCGCCTCCATGATGGACAATAGGGTTTAGAGGAACGACGGGCTGAATCGTTTCTCTTTTCATCTCCGCTAGATTATCTTTACCAGAGTATGCGGTATCTGCAATGATTTCCGTTACCGTAATGCCGTTTGATCGCGTCTGTGACAACAGGGCGAGCAGTTGTTTTCCATCATCGCTGCTGCCGGGCGTGACCTCAACCGCTGTAATTAGCTCTTCTTCCGTCATAGCTAAATGCTCTTTGTATCCAAAGAAGGATTTGGTTTGGCTCTTCCAAGCGAACCGGGCGTCTGGATCGATAGCTGAAAGAATGCCTTTTTGGGATAGCAACCGCTCATCTTCTACGATTTGTTTAGCCATTTGAAGCTTGTCGCTAATGGCTCCTTCATGATCGGGCAGCAGTTCCTCAACCGTTTCCCCCAACTTAGCCAAGTAATGTAGCATGATCTGCTCTGCGTCTTCTTGCTCGCTTTTTACACGAGGCATGGCTGGAAGCTTCTTTTCCAACTTCGGATGTCGCTTGACAACCGTCCGCAGAAGACGTTTGGCTGCGTCCCGCAACACGTCCAAAGGACGCTGCTTTTGACTCCCGGCTTGGGTATGAGTTGCATCTAAAATAATGGTTTTACTTTTAATGAGTCCCTTCTCCACACATTGACTCACCACTTGCTTCAACACGTCCTCCACTTGGCTTGCGCCAAGTCGATGATTCCGAAACCGCGATAATTGAGAGGCGTCCGGCAACGGGTCTTCCGGATTAACACCAAGAAACCACTTGTATGCTAAATTCACTTGAGATTCCTCAACAATACGCTCATCCGAAAGATTGTAGAGGATTTGCAAAAAGAGCAGACGGAAAAGCAGCTCAGGCTCATTTGCTGGTCTGCCGTAGTATTTGCAATAGCTGTTTTCGACTAACTCATGGATGAAGCTAAAATCTACAATGTGATGAATCTTTCGCAACAAGTGATTTTCAGGAACAAGATGATATAATTCCGCATGGAATGATGCAGTTAATTGTCTACCGGCGTGCAACAACAGACTCAACTCACTTTTACTTTTCTTCCATTATACAACAAGCCCAGTACCAATCGGGTACTGGGCTCCATTTTACAGATACTGTATTCGTTTTGCAGGGCTCTCGATTTAGGCCTCTCTTGTCATTGTTTTTGTTCGAACTTAAATTTCTGTGAGCAATTTAGTTACATACAACTTGTTGTTTAAGCGTGAGCGACTGGATGAGGAGCGAATGTTACTTTTCCACCTGATAATGATGCCACTCTTGCCAATGAATGTACAAGATAACCATGCTCGATCAGCTTTTCACGTCCTGGCTGGAACGCCTTCTCGATCACGATGCCAATACCGGCTACCGATGCACCCGCTTGCTCAACGATTCGAGCCAATCCAAGTGCTGCATCACCGTTCGCTAGGAAGTCATCTATAATGAGGACACGATCTTCAGCTGCCAAAAACTTGCGTGAAACAGTAACTTCACTTTCCTCTTGCTTCGTAAAGGAATAGATTTTCTCGGTATAGAGATCATCCTTAAGTGTCAGCGACTTGCGTTTACGCGCAAATATTAACGGCACGTTCATTTGCAGAGCGGCCATAACCGCAGGTGCGATGCCTGAAGACTCCAGTGTGAGTACCTTCGTAATTCCTTGCGCTTCGAATAGGGAAGTGAACGTTTTACCTATGGCAAGCATAAGCTGCGGATCTACTTGATGGTTTAAGAATGAATCAACCTTCAATACATTGTCATTAAGGACGATTCCTTCTTGCATGATTTTTTGCTCTAATTGCTCCACAGCATTTTCCCCCATTTTTATAAAATATTGTTGACTATTCCAGCTTACTCATGATACGATATTTTTTGTTAAAACATGTTTTGCGGTCGTGGCGGAATTGGCAGACGCGCTAGATTCAGGTTCTAGTGGTGTAACAGCCGTGGAGGTTCGAGTCCTCTCGACCGCATCCTTATTGGGTTTATAGACTATTTTAGACGATGTTTAATCTAGTGGTCAATATGAAACACCATTTTGTAAATTTAAACCACTTAATTATCATGACACTAAATTCATGATAACGAAGTGGTTTTTTTGTTGCGTAATTTTGCGATTCACTCATTGCAATTGAAAATAGATGTTCATAAAAGTCAATTTTCATTGGCTATTCAATCGTTCATGTGGTGATTGGTTAAATGAGCAATCTCTATTACTCTCTCCATTGTAATTCCTTCTCTTTGTTCAACTGCAAGTGGATGATCAGTCTGTTCTAGTTCTATTAACGGAACGGCGCCAACTTCTTGTGTATGTACCATTGTTTTCAACGACAGTGTAGATATTGGATATATTGAAAGCTCCGTCGACAACCAGCCAAAATATGGTTGTTCATTTTCTCTTCCTTGTACATTCAATAATTCATTGGATTTCAAAAAATTTTCACCACTAAGTGAAACCCAAACACTCCATATAAATTTTTCATGACTATCAATAATTGGTATTTCAATGTGTCCCCTAATATAAAAAAACTGTTCATCAATTACGCAAAAATCACTAATTAACTCTGTTCTTTGCTCTTCAGGCACCTTGTAAAAATAGTCTGGTGCTTCAATTCCGTAACATAAAGGGACTTCACTTAATTCGCTGTTGCAATGAGGGCATTTCATCGTTTCTACTCCTGCCTGTTTTCTAATATTTTTATAACCACAAAATTATGTTAATTCTTAAATCACTTTACTTCTATATTCTACCGTATAAAATTGCATTTTCTTAATAATAATCCGTTTTATTGTACCATATTGTATTTCATTATTCAGTCATAAAAACTACTAGGTCAACAACGGTTGAACGAAATTAGTTGTTGTATATTAATTCATTTAAATGCATAATAATTCCTAGGAATAAACTAATAACTGGAGGCATTATGCTATGAACATATCGTGTGAATCGGATAACATAGGAGATTATTTGGAGGAAACAGAAGTCATCGATTTCAGTCACCCGACAATCGGCGATTTATCAGATGAATTATTTTCTAAATCTTCTAACGAAGTCGATTTTATAAAAAATGCTTACGAATTTGTTCGAGATCAAATAGCGCACTCTTGGGACATTCAAAGCAATCGGATAACATGCAGCGCTTCAGAAGTCCTATTTTATAAAGAAGGTATTTGTTACGCCAAATCAAATTTATTATCTGCACTGTTAAGAAGCAAAGGGATTCCAACAGGGTTTTGTTATCAACGACTTACAATCGGGGATACACCCGACACAGGATTCTGCATTCATGCTCTTAATGCCGCCTATATAAACAGCATTGGAAGATGGGTTCGCTTTGATGCTCGTGGAAATAAACCCGGCATTGCTGCGGAGTTTTCTTTAACAGAAGAAAAGTTAGCTTTTCCTATACGGCAACAATATAACGAGATAGACTATTTAGAAATATATAAACAGCCTAACTCTAAAACGATTCAAGTACTTAAACAAAGTACAAATGCTATTCATATGTATTTGAATGGATTGCCTTCCGAGCTTTAGATTCATTTCCAGAGGCACTTTTCAGCATCCATAAGTATTGTTTAATAATCGTCGGGTGGAGCACTTAGTCTTGTATCCGGTCTAAAATATTTAATATAGTGGTGGTAAAACGCCGTTTCTTCAAACCCAAGGCTTTCATATAACGTTTTCGCAAAATTACCTTTTGCAACGTCAAGGATTACCTTTTCTTCACCCCTGCTGATGATTTCATTAACAAGGTATTTCACAAAAACTCTTCCATAACCGCGTGATTGATGTTCTATGGAAATAGCTACGGTACATATTTTATTTCCTTCAATTTTTCCTATTGCTACTATAGTATTATCAACTATCATTACAAACATATTATTTTTATTTTGTGCAAACTGCTCGCGTTCCCATTCCACAGGCTTATAAAAAAACGAAGGATACAATCCTATACGCTGTCGCATATGATAGAAAGCTAATTCGCAAATTCTATCCCATTCAAAATAATCATTCTCTTCATAATTTCTAACTATGATGTTATCTGAAGGGAATGATTCACCCTTACGCTCCATAATGTAGGAGGATAAATATAATCTGTATCCATTATTGTCCAAAAGACTAATTAAATCAGTGTCACGATGAGAACACGTAAATAGGGTATGCTCTACTTTTTCATTTGGAATAAGCATTTTTTCATATTCTTGAATTAGCATTGAGCCGATATCCGCTGCTTCATACTCTTTGTTCACATATAATATGGCCTGAGGTTTTCTGCCGAAACCATTAAATGAAAGAAACCCAATGGTTGTAGTGTTATTAAGAGCAACCAAGATATTATCTTTGTTTCCTTTTTCATCATTATAAAATATATTCAATAGATGATTGTAATTAAGCAGCATGCGTTCGATTTGAGCTTTATCTCTTTGAGGATCATATTTTTGTATAATAATTTGGTTCAATTCTCACACCTCGATTCTGTTTTAGTTCAATCCATACACTTGTATAAAACTCTTACGAATTCCTCATTTTTAATTAAATGTCCAATTACCTCTTCAATACTTCAACAAAACGCTATTAACTCTTAAAAAAATAATTTTTTTATGCTGTCATTGATTTTCTTATCTACATTCTCTCTGTCTGCACTGCCTTGGTCGTAGGCTTTATTTAATTCTTCAGCAATTTTCTCAGCAAAAATTTTATCCGTCATTCCTTTTATGATTTCTTTTCGGCCAGCTACAATATCCCATTTCTGTTCTATCGCATTTAGTTTAACTTCATAACGCATCGAATGATCTCCTCCAGATAGAGCTCTTATTATAAGATGAAATGATTACCCTTTTCTCCCAGTATACAACAAACCCAACACCTTGGCGGTATTGGGTTTATTGTATTTGTATCGCTTTCAAATTGTAGCAACCCCATCATTTCAAATAAGGATTATTTGCAATCAATTTCACCGTTCGCTCTGCCAAATGAGAAAGAGATACGACACCGAAGCCATCTACGCCGGAACGAATTTTATCGTTTAGCGGCTTCACCCATTTCTCGGGTAGTTGGCTCGCACCTTTTTGCATACCTACAATAGAACCTGCGGTAGCCGCATTGCAATCCGTGTCAAAGCCCGAAATGATTGCTAAACCTATTGTTGCTTCCAGGTCACCTTCACCATACAGCAAAGACGCGGCCACAATCATCGCATTCGAGATCGTATGGCACCAATGATGTGCATTGCTTTCATCATATTTATGGTGGATACGCTCTACTACTGAATCGAAGGTCACCTGCTCCTCGTACCAGCGTAACACCGTCCGAATATCGTCTGCAAGCCGGCAATTGGCAGGAATTTGACCGAGACCGGCTCTGATCACATCCTGCCTGTTGTCCGTCACAGCAGCCATTGCCAGCATAGCCGCAGTCCACATCGCGCCGTAGATGCCATTTTTCACATGCGAGATCGAAGCATCTCTCCATGCCATTTCAGCTGCTTTCGCTGGATTCCCAGGATTAATGTAGCCATACAAATCAACACGAATCTGAGCGCCAATCCACTCTCTATAGACATTACGATATGTAGCTGAGAGTGGTGGATCTAAGCGATTAACGAGATTCCGGTAAGCAATGCGTTCTGCAGTACAGGTGCGCAGCAATGGCAACAGGTTAAGCCATGTTTCGGCTACATCGTCAGGAGAGAAGTCATAGCCGAATTTTTCTAATACAGCAAGGCTGATGATCGTATAATTCATATCATCGTCCTCGACCATATGCTTCACATTATTAATCCAGCTTACGAGCTCGTTTCCATACGACCCGCCCTCGTTGATGACGCCGTACTTCTTCGCAATTTCCGGATCAATTTCGGATGAAATATAATAATGAACTGGAAGATTGTTTGTTTCCTTTAACAAGCCTGTAATACGTTCCTTTCTCCACCCTTCGATCGGCTGCCCCAATAAGCAGCCTGCGGATCGACCGAGCCAGGCACCATACATTTTATCCGCTAAATTTTCAAATAGAGCAGGTTGATTCACCGGGAATTCGGCAACTGGTCGTTCCGCTACGATTTCCGGCAGGTTAGAAGGCTCAACAAACGGAAAGTCAGCTCTTAAAGGCAGCTCTCCCATTTCGTCTATATAAGCCGCAGCCATTTGTTCACGTTGCGGGTCATTCCACGGAATGGAAGCCAGCTTCTCATACGTAGCAGCCAATTCTGCGCTGATCTGTTTCCCCTCATCCATTGCCTGCTGCCTTTCAATTTCAACATGATGGCTGTATTGCAAGTAATACTGCTCGGAGGCTTTCATGAACGGCATTCACTCCTTTCAGGAACCGTATTATAGCTGCAAAACCATACCGTCAAAAGCTGCTATGATATCCTCTTGATCAAAAAACTGCGTAAGATCATCGTGCAGCAGTCCTATATTGTGAGAGAAATGTGTGACCACAACCTTGCTTTCCCGGCTGAATATCCCATTGCTGCGTAACCGATTCCTAATATCAAGAACAGCTGCGATGTTGAGATGTCCGCCTGTAAACGGCAGATGGCCGTTCGTACAATCCAATATGGCGAGGTCCAATTTCGTCTGTTCCAGCCATCGCCATGTTTCTTCAGGAAGAAGCCCGGTATCGTGCCCATAAAAGATGCGCTTCCCATCCTTTTCGATTAGAAAGAGCAAACAGGTTTCATCGGGATCATGATTAGCCGGCAGTGCCGTCACTTTCGTATTTCCGGTATCGACGGTTTCGAACAGATCAATTTTTCGCAGCACCAACCGCTCCGCATCTGGTTTGCCAACAGCTTCCCGGCATTTGCGAATGACAGCATCGTGGCCGTAAACATGCAACGGCGCATCCAATCCATGAGCATAAACAGGCATCCGCATCTCCAAATCCTCTGCACGAAGATGATCCAGATGCGTGTGCGTGATGAACAAATCCTTCACAAGACCGAGATCGATGCCGCCCGTCAAAACATGATGAAGCGTATCTGGCGGAAAATCAACCTTCAACACGCCATCAATAAGGACGGAGCTCCGTGTTCTCACATTTTTACCGCCAAGCTCTCTTGCCTTCAAGCAGTGCACACAACGACAAAACATCGCAGGAAAACCTTCCGCAGCAGCAGTGCCAAGAAAATGCACCTTCACAATATATCTCCTTCCAAATCGTTCTTAAGTTTTGGTCGTAGACAGAATCAATTAACTATCCTTTATCATTTAATGCTTTCTTAAAGGCCGGCCACTATTCGTGTGACATGATTAACCGCTTCAATAGAGCCAAGCTTAGGCTCTTCTTCGCCTTCGAACTCTACGGTAAGCCACCCGTCAAAACCTGATTTCTTCAGCTCGCCGAAAATATACTTCAAATCGACAGCGCCTTCTCCAGCAATTTTCCCTAGAAACAACTCCCCCGTTAAAGCCCGAGTGACGCCGCCAGCCGTACCTTCCGGCACTGGTAAAAAGTCCTTAACATGCACATGACCAACATACCCATTCAGCTCATCAATCGCATCGCTAGAGCTTTGGCCAACTAGCAGAAAATTTCCCGTATCGAACGTGCTTCGCAGCGCATGGGAATTAACTTGTTGGATAATAGCCATAACCTGGTCGCTGCGTCCTGCAAATAACCCGTGATTTTCTAGGCAAAGTGTTACACCTTTCTGTTCGGCATAATCAGCCGCTGCACGAAGTCCATCTATTACGAATTGCATTCCCTGCTCAAACGATATGGAGTCATTGGGCAAATCCCCTGAAAATACACGAACGACCTTCGCTCCAAAATGAACAGCCGCGTCGACAGCATCCGTTACTTCCTTTAATTGTGCTTGCCTTTGTGAATCATCTGCTACCACAAAGTTGTTGCACGCGCTGAAGCACGCAACCTGCAACCCATATTTACGAAGCGCTTCATCGATTAATGGGATATCCTTCTCCTTTTCCTTCCAAAAACAACTGAGCAGCTCCACTCCCTTAACCCCTGTCTCGGAGGAAAATGCTAGAAAATCAACGGTATCCCATTTTCCCTCATACCAATATTTATGCACGCTCCACATACTCAAGCTAACGTTCAAACCAATCACGCTCCTCATAGAAAATAGAAGTGCCAAATCAAACTTGATAGTCTGCTGAACGATATATCGCTTCAGTCAATTGGATAACCTTCCTAGCATATTCTCCCGATACCAATATTTCATGTTCTCCTCTGATCGCGTCAATGAAGCTTTTATCCTGATTGGTGCTTTGAGCTGGCAGCTGAACTGGCAGAACGCCATCCTTATAGGTTGAAATTTCAATTCTGCCATTCTCGAGATAGATCACGCCTAAATCGCCGCAGAAGGAATAAAACTCCTTATAGCCCGGTACATAACCAATAATGTTCAGCGCAGCAATGGCACCCTCTTCAAAGGTGATGCTCGTAAAAGAATCGATTTCCACCGGTGCGCCATGACTGCTAAGCGTCGACTTCACCTCAAGCGGCGTAAGGCCTGTCGTCCATAACAGAACGTCAATAATATGGCTGCCTGAATCCATCAGCATACCGCCTCCAGAAAGCGCAGCATTTTGTCGCCATGTGCCTGTTTGGCTGCGTTTCCAATCCTGATAGAGCGTTGCGTTAATCGAGCTTAGCTTGCCAATTACGCCATCTGCTATCGCTTGGCGAATAAAGATGAACTCCGGTTGGAAATGTCTTTGGTAGGAAACCTGAAGCAGCCTCGAATTTGCCTCTGCAGCATTTATTAATTGTTCAGCTTCTTGGGAGGTGCAGGTCATCGGCTTCTCAATCAAGACATGGCAGCCTGCGTTCAATACATCAAGCGCTTGGGCAAAATGCAAAGTATGCGGTGAGCATATAATAACGGCATCCAAGCCGCCTTCTTCGAGCATTTCTTTATGGCCTGCGTATCGACGGGTATTGGTCAAATGGAATGTTGATAGAAACTGCAGAGCAAACTGTTCATTTGGGTCTGCCACTGCAACGATTTCCACGCCTTCCAGCGCTTGCATCTGACCAGCATGAAGCTGCGCGATACCGCCAGTACCTATAAAACCAATATGAATATTTTGCATATAATCATCTTCACTCCCCATGAGTAATGATTGCTGCGTTCTTGCTCAATAAACTCCTAGAATGGACAATCTCGTACCATTTGGAATCACATTTGCAGGCCTATCCTTAAACAACCATCTCTCCGGCGTATCACGAATATCACTTAGCTCTAGCACAAATGAAGCTGCCGGCAGCTGTTCCGAACGAAGAATAACTCTATTTCCATCAACCGCTATACTATCCCATATCAGAGAAATAGAAGCGCCGTTATCCCAAAGCTTGTAGCAGGAGTCATTCATAGCCGAGTGTTCGTCAATCCGTTTATTGAAAGAAATCACAATTTCGTTTCTGCTTCTCCGTTCAGTTAACATGGGAAACGGCTTATGATCATACATATATCCGCCTGTATGATACTCATATGCTGTCCAAGATGCATATCCGAGCGCAAAAGCCGTCTGACTGAATGTCTCCAGCCATTCCCCGCTTTTAATCATTGGTTGTGCAGAACCGATATCCGCCTGAACGGCTAATGGCAGCTCGGGAAATCGCTCCTTGATCTGATCGACAAAGGGCTGGTAGCCTTTAACGTAATCAGCTGGCAGATCTCCACGCAGCCAATCGGGCCAATGCGTTTGCAAGAAATGGATATCCGGCTTAACCTTTTCAATCATCGATGGAGCATCAAGGCCTTGGTCTACACGGAGTCGTTCAACGCTATCCTGTCCTGCATTTATCGCAAGCGACCAAGTGGCAACAACGATATCTGGCCTAACCTCGCGAACGCCTCCTTCTCCATTTATCATTTCATTTATAAAGCCATTAACTGCTTCTACACGGAACTCGATCCACTTGTTGTAGGTTTGAACATCCCGAAGGTAATAGTTAGGAGCAGCAGCATTTGTAAAATCGGGCATATCCACGCCGTAGCGTGCTCGGAACGCCGACTGAGCAAGCGGCCCAACATCACCGTATACCCCTCTCTCAATCCCTCCCCACTCTGGGAAATACGGTTCGGCAATTTCTATACCGTCGAAAGGATACTCCGTCACAAGCTTAGCCATCGCTGATTTTTTCCACTGCACGTAGCCTTCACTAAAGGGCGACAATCGCCAGAAGCCGTCATTCGGCTCCTTAAGCAGCTTCATCTGCCAAGAAGGCCATTCTTCTGGAAACCTGTCAGTAGAGAAGGTACCGTTTCCTATCACCATCGCCCACACCGGAATTCCATTTTGACGGAAAGCGTGCAGCAAGTCTTTCTGAATGACATGTTCATTTACAACAAAATAATGGACGCTTTGATACCCTGCAAGCATAATTTCTTCAACAATACTCTCTGGCGACCTTTGCTGATAATAGGGAAATGAGGGATCAATCTGGATGCTAGAACCAGAAACGGCTTGGTTGCGAAATGAGTCCTTAAACAACGTAGACAACCATTTATACCTCCTTTTTCCAATTTCACTTGTAGTGTACCACCTATTTATTAATAGCGGGATATTTTTTTATTTATTTTATTTTTTTAGAATAAATCCTCCAATCATCACAATTACGACTTTTCTAGTAGAATGAGAAAATACCTCATAAATGATCATTCAACACTTGATATGGGATCTAGCAATCCAATTTTCATGACTCATTTAGAGAAAAAATCCTTTTTAAATTATTTTTATAAAAAAATATTCCATTCACTCTGCTTGATGTATAATAGGTGTAATTCATCATTTATCCATAAATGGAGGTCATTGTATGAGTAAAGTCGTTTACCTTCCGCTAGACGAACGTCCTTGCAATGCAAAATTCCCACAAATGATAGCTGCAATCAGCGATCTCTCGCTCGTCGCTCCGCCACTAGAATTGCTCGGAAGAAAGAAACAGCCTGCCCGCTATGAAGGGGTACATGACTGGCTGCTTCAGCATGCTGTTGATGCAGACTATTTGATACTTTCCATTGATATGCTCGTTTACGGCGGCATTGTTCCTTCCCGTCTGCATCAATTATCGCTTCAAGCATGCATGGAACGTCTTCAACTGCTTGAGCAGCTGAAGCAGCGCAATCCCGCACTTCGCATTTATGCGTTCAATTTAATTATGAGAGCCCCAGCTTACAACAGCAGTGACGAGGAACCTGATTATTATGCGCATTATGGACACTCGATTTATCGCTATGGCTGGTTAAAAGACAAGCAGACTTCCGAGCTGCTGAACGATGATGAACAAAACGAATGGCTTCAGCTTCATAGCTCTATACCAAGCGCCATTCTAAATGACTTTCTACAGCGCAGAGAAACGAACTCACAAGTAAATGAGCATATTATTACACTCGTACAATCCGGCATCATTGATCATCTTGTTATTCCTCTGGACGATAATTCGAAATACGGCTTCAGTCCAATGGAGCAGCGCAAGCTTCTTATCTCGGTAGAGGAGTACAATCTCATGGATCATGTGCTTATCTACCCTGGTGCTGACGAAATAGGAAGCATCTTATTCGCCAAAGTGTTTTGCACGATCAAAAAATATCAACCTGAGGTTTTTATTCGTTACTCCTCGACACTTGGGCCAACGATCATTCCGAAATACGAGGATCGCAGTCTGAATGAAAGCATAAAATCTCACTTAACTTCAGGAGGCGCCTTCATGGGTGATTCCTCGATGACAGCCGATTTTGTACTCATGGTACATTCTCCTCCAGTGTCTTCGAATGATGCAGCTGAATCACCAAATTTATACCGGGATCGTCACCGTTCCTACTTCTCTGAGGTACATATAGCTGAATTCGTTACGGCGATTGAAGCGATAGCTAATAAAGGGGGCATGGTCGCACTTGCGGATATCGCTTCATGCAATGGCGCCGATAATAGCCTCTTAAAGCTGTTATCCAAGAAAAACCTAATTTCCCGCCTCTCCGCTTACGCTGGCTGGAATACGTCCGGCAATACACTCGGAACAGTGATAGCGCATGCCATCGTAGCTTCCTACTATCGCCAACAAAACAATAACCAAGAATCAAGCACACAGATGAGCGAGCATTTCATGCTCTATCGTTTGATTGAAGATTGGGGTTATCAAACAATCGTAAGGCAGGAAGTCGCTCATCACTTGCCAGAGCTCGGGGCCAACTACTTCGATGTGAGCCAAGTTAAAGAGCATGTATCTCAGCTCATCACCCAAAAGCTGCAGCGCTTCTGCAATGATTATTTAGCTGAACTCGCTGAGGGCAGGATTGACGAATTAAAAGCCGATCTCCCTTGGAACCGCATGTTTGAAGTCGATTTATCCTTATAACTCAGAGCTCGCAAGTGATAAACATCAGATATGAAAATGCTGTTCCAAGGCTTGCCTGATGGAACAGCATTTTTAATATTCCTTTAAAGCTCAGCTGAACTGAATTTCTTCACCCTTCTCTGCTGATTCGTATATGCCGCACAGCATTTTCATCACCTCAAGACCATCTTGTACTGGACTTAATGTCTCTTTTCTTCCGAGACAGCTGTCGATGAAATGGTTGATTTCATTTTGGAATCCGCTGGCGAAATCAAAGCCTAGCTGGTCAACCTGCGGCGTAATGTTCAGAATCGTATCATGTTTCTCCGCAACGATGAACAGCTCCGGCTCGATTTCGGCGCCGCCCTTGTCACCAAAAATTTTGACGGTAATCTCATCCTTTTTGGCATGCAGCGTAAAGCTTACATCAACCAAAAGTGATGCTCCGTTTTCGAAACGGATAAGCGCGTTTGCTAGATCCTCAACGGTGTTTTTGCTGGAATCATAGTCGGATGCTTTGTAAAACGATAGATTTTGGATATTTGCCCGATTCCCAAGCTGACGATAAGTATTGCCGCTGATCGACTTTACTTTCGGCTTGCCCATTAAGTACCAGCATAAATCAATGATGTGTACGCCAAGATCGATTAAAGGTCCGCCGCCCGAACGCTCCTTGTCAGAGAACCAACCGCCTGGGTTCCCTAACCTTCGCAAACAAGTCGCCTTTGCATAATAAATGCTGCCGAGC
This sequence comes from Paenibacillus sp. 01T431, assembly GCF_056398625.1. Classification (NCBI taxonomy): domain Bacteria; kingdom Bacillati; phylum Bacillota; class Bacilli; order Caryophanales; family Paenibacillaceae; genus Paenibacillus; species Paenibacillus sp. 01T431. Next base: position 264,939 of record NZ_JBFTPT010000005.1, on the reverse strand, counting down.
TCACCTGCACTGATGAAACGCTGCAATACGTCTGTATTCGATCCGTAGCGCCTCACGAAACCAACCTGCAAAACCTTACCGCTATTTTTCACTGCTCGCTCTACCCGCTCCGCTTCTGCAACGGTTTTGCACAGCGGCTTCTCTACGAGCACATGCTTGCCGGCCTCTACGGCAGCAATGCTAATTTCAGCATGTGAGTTGTTCCATGTGCAAATGCTTACTGCATCGATTGCTGGATCAGCAAGCAGCTCGCGGTAGTCGGTGTACACCTTCTGCGCGCCAAATCTACTCGCTTTGTTTTGGGCACGTTCTTCATTTAAATCACATATGGCATAGAGGTTAACTTCTGGATTGCCTGCATACGCATTAAGATGAACCTCCGAAATAGAGCCTGCCCCGATCACGCCAATATTCACTTTTGTCATCGTTTATAACCCCCCTTTATAAATTGATAGGTCAAATCATAAATGTCCCTTTTCTCCAGCTCCTCCGCATATGCTGCATCAAAGAGCAGCTTGACGTCTTGATAATAACCTTTAAATACATCCCCGCTATAACCATATCTCGCGCCGCCTGCCAAATAGTTTTCATATTTTGCGCGGAAATCGCCATTGCTTTCAAAAACCCGAGAATCGACCTCGATCTCTACGCCCATGCCGGCTTGTTTGGCCATATTGGCTGCGATCCCAACTCTCGATTCGCCTGTCTTAGTAAAAAAGTGATTAGGCTGCATAGCTGCTGCGTCAAAGCCTAGCTCCTTCCATTTCCAATACAAGCTGGCCCTGTAATAGGGAATCCAGAAAAATTTCAACCCCTTTGCGCGAACCTGATCTCCCGTCCAGCCAATCAGCCCTTCCTCGTAGGGAACACTCGTATTCACAGCTTCATTCATCCAATAGAGCGCCTTCAGCTCGAGAAAGGGCAAGTCAGCATTCTCCCAGCGCTCTAGCAGTTGACCAATATACCACTCAAGCGCTTTTTGTTTATTTCGAGTCGCTTCGACTGCAGAAACAATCGTATGATCGAAGCAAAGCGAGTTGCTATCATCGCTTATTGCTCCAAAGTTCTGCTGATTCGGAGCCGGATAGGGTATCATGAGCACAACCTTCATTTTATGCTCTGGGTCTGCCAATTTTAGAGCAACTTCCTCCATCGCTTCATTTAAAGCCGAAAGCTCACCTGATTCTGCAAAGGTCTTATCCAAGTACCATTGCCAGTCTTTTTGATCGTTTGGATGCTCCTCTGATTCTTCAAATCCGTTTGAGGAATGAGACCACTTGGCTAGAAACAAAGCCCCGTCAAACAGCCATTCGAGCGGCTTGCCTTCAGCATCGATGTAGCTGATATAGGGTATAAATTGCTCTTTCCTCCATACGCCCGCATCGTTTTCATAATGACCGTTATAAAACAACATCAGATTGTTTATTCCTCCCGTTTGTTCCCCTGAACGAAGAAAAGCTCCACTATCCGATCGCTCCATATCGCTGCCTCCTACTCATTACTTGATGCTCATTACAAAACGTCTCACAACCTCTTGCGGCCTTGTAATAGCAGTTCCGATTACGACAGCGTGCGCGCCAGCGTCAAAGCAGCGCAAGCAATCCTCGATCGACCATATTCTTCCTTCCGCAAAAACGGGTGTCTGACCAAGCGCAGCTAATTTCCCGATTAAATCAAAATCAGGGGTTTGCTGCTTCGGACTTTGTGGCGTATAACCAGACATCGTCGTAGAGACGACATCTACGCCAAGCTTCATAGCGGAAACGCCTTCCTCAAAAGTTGAAATATCCGCCATGATCAGCGTATTAGGGAAATTTTTGCGAATAGCAGCAATAACATGATCCAACTTCTCGTTTCTTGGCCTCGGCATGGAAGTGCAGTCTATAGCCACGATATCAGCACCCGCTCGAATCACTTCTCCTGCCTCTAGCAAGGTTGGAGTAATGTAGACATCACTATCGGGATAATGTTTTTTATATAGTCCGATAACCGGAATCTTGCATTTGCGTTTGATAGCGGCAATATCCTGCGGCGTATTGGCACGAATAGCTGATGCCCCTCCGGATTCCGCTGCCGCTGCCATCGCAGCCATAATATCGGAGCCGTACAATGGCTCATGCTCAAGCGCCTGACAGGATACGATAAATCCTTTTTTAAGTCCGGCAATTAATGGTGGGATCATAGGGTCACCTGCTTATCCAAGAGCCCCTCGCTATCTACTCCTATGGCATCGTTCATTGCAGAACCTCCAATCGTAAGTACGGTTGCCCGAATAATCGCTAGCCTACCAATCCTGTGCGCTCTACGCTCTCTACAAAGTATCTTTGTGCGAATAAATAAAGAATGAAGATCGGCAAAATGCCGAGCAGTGTTCCAGTGTTCAAATATAAAGATGTATGAGAAATACCTCCAACATATTCGGGTCGAACAGCACCAGGCAGCAAATCGAGCATTCTTGCTAGAAGGGTATAATTTGGCGCAAAGAGATTTACAAAGTAGCTGTCATTCCATTGCCAGATGAACGAGAACAGCATGACTGTAGCTATCGCAGGTACAGCATTAGGCAGCATGACTCTTGCAAAGGTACCCGGAATGCCCGCTCCGTCCACATACGCGGCCTCCTCCAAATCCTTCGGCAGTGAGCGGAAAAATTGACGAAAAATATAAATATACAGACCGTTTTTCAAGCCCATCGCAAGCCCCGAAGAAATAAAGAAAGGCCAGAAGCTCTCCAGCAGATTCACGCCATCTTTTCCCGTGAACAGATGATAGAGCCCAAACACATCAAAAAAGCGATAATGCAAATACGTAGGAACCATAATCGTTTGCGGCGGCACTACGATGGTGAAGATGACAACTCCGAACAAAATGGCGCTGCCCCGGAACTTGAGCCTTGCAAAGCCATAACCAGCCAGTGCGCAGGAAGCGAGTTGAAGCAGCGACGTCCCAAGGCTAAGCAGCAGCGTGTTAGTGACGGATTCCGAATATTTTAAATAACCCATGACGATTTTGATATTATCCAGTGTAAAATGCCGCGGCAGCCATACGACGGTTGCATCGAACATATCCTGCTTGTCGCGCAACGCGATGGACAGCTTCGTAATGATCGGATACAAAATGATAAAACAAATCCCGACGATGAGTACGGAACGAATGAATATCCAAAGCCAATGCTTCGCTTTTTCAACTGGGCTATGGCGATCGTACCAGCTCGTTGCGGCCCGCACTAAGGCAGAGTCCGAGATGCGGCTTTTCACCTTCGTCTCAGCTTCCATATCCCTTCCTCCTTGTTAGTCATAATAGAATACACGCTTCGAAATCAGATACGTCGATACGACTAGAATGATCGAGATGACTAGAAAGTAAATCCAAGACATCGCCGAACTGACGCCAAAGTCCAATCGACCAAAAGCTGCGTCCTGAATCATTTGCGTCATTTTATTGTCATAGAAGGAATCGATGATGGTATACACCACATTCGTCAGAATGAGCGGCGAGATCATTGGAAAAGTTATTTTCCAAAAGGCTTCATAACCTGTGGCCCCTTCCATCTTCGCCGCTTCATAAAGAGAAGGCGAGATCGACTGCAGCCCTGCTAAAAAAATGAGTATCTGGACGCCAGACGAGCTGATGATCTGGTAGATTCGATCCACCGCACTCGTCAAATACTCCACAATGTCCCGGCTAAGACCGGCTTGGAATAACAGCGGCCTAAGCTCAATGCTTCGCAGTCCAGAATAGTTGCCCTCCATGTCGGTTGAAGCGGAGCCGATCATTTGAGCTAGAAAATTGCCGTTATCAAGCTTAGCTATAACCCCTGAGGCTAACACGACTGGCAGGAATATGATCGCTCTCGCAAGCATTCTCCCTCTGAATTTCTGCACCAATAATGTGGCTGTAAATAAGCTGAAAAAAATAATGAGCGGTACGTTTAATGCCATCACCGTAACGGCTTCCGTTAAGGAACGAACGTACCACGCATCAACGAAAAAGATGTTGCGATAATTTTCAAGGCCGACGTATTGAAGCGAGTAGCCTTCCGAATTAAGCGTCAGCTTATGGAAGCTGAATTGAAGCGACTGGACGAATGGAATAACCATCAGCAGTACGAATCCAAGCAGCCAAGGGGTTACGAACAACACGCCGTAAATTTCCTTTTTGCGCTCCAAGCTCAGTGTTCGTCTCTTCGACATCCTTATCCCCCCTTAACGATGTAATCATGGGCTTCAATGGTCACACCATCCGTATGCACAACTGCATCGCTGTAATTTACGTATACCGTCAAGCCACTCTCATATACGGTTTTGTAAGTGCGTTCCGCCAGCTTTTCGTGCTTGATCATGCTCTGACTGCGGACCTGCCTGAGCACTGCATTCACTTCGCCATAAGCGTCGACAGCCTCATCAAACCATTGCCCATAATCATTCGAATAAAGATAACTGAATCGAGTGTCCTTAAGGACGGACGGCTCCGCATAGAACCAGCTAAAGTAGACATTTGAACCCGTTTCAAGCGAGCGCAGTACACTTTCCCGAATGTCTTGCTCATCAGCCATGTTGTATGCTTTTCCCGCATATTCGATATAACCATGCAGCACCATTTGGTTAAACGGTATCGACTCACCGGCTAGCTGATATTCATTGCTTTTTTGCGGCAGGTTTAGAATATGCGATACATACGGAAGCACATAAGCATTGCCGCCATTGACCATTATGCTTGGAGACATCTCCGAAATGGCTTCGAGCTGATCTGTAACGATTCGTTTTGCGTCCTCTCTTGTCACCTCTGCATTTCTTCGGAAATCCGAATAAAGCTCAGAGCCCAGATCCCTCAAGGAAATAGCTCCAGGATTCAGCTTCTTGAAATCAGACAGAAAACCGCTGACCGTTGAACTTAGCTTTCTTGGAGTCAACAAATAGTGTGACAACAGCTCGTTATGCCGAAAATATGCTGCGCGATCGAATTCATAAATTTTCGCATAGCGCCGAGAAATGTACTGGGCAGAGTCTTTGCTCGGGCTAAATTTCCCGGAATTCTGATAGATAAGCTGGAAGGCTGCATCCGGATAAAACCCGCCTCCGGTCTTCTGCAGCTTTTCCGCTAATCGCTTCCAATCGCCTTTGCTCCCTATCACATTATCCATGTCGATATTCGAAGCTATCGTATGATTTAAGCCTTCATTAAACCAGCCCTTGTAACTCAGCCGAATATTTTGTATTTGCTTGCCATGAAGCTGATCAACGAGCTGCTCAGCTTCCTTCAAATTCGTTAAAGGCACAAGAGCCTCATAAGGAAAACCTAACATGTTTTTCTTTTTTGGGATGCTGCCAACAAGCTCCATATAAAATGGCGCATCTCCTTCTGCTTTCAGCTTTGTTAGCCCATCCGCCTTCTCCAGATAAGTGCGATAGCTTGCTGCCATGCCCGAGTAATCAGCCTCATCGTCACTTAATAAGGAATAACGAATTTTCAAATTCCCCTTGTACGTCTCCTTTGGCGTTTTGTGCATGATCTCATTATTGCTTAAACGCACCTCGTCCTTCGGCAAAATAATGAACTGGGCAGCAATCGTATTAAACTCATGCAATCGCCCGCTTATATCCGCGGAAAGCTTGGCGAGCGCTTCCCCCTGCTCAATAATGGCAAGAAAAGCAGCATCGTTCTTTTTCATTCCGAATACCGGCAACCGGTTTGGCTCAAGCGTATTAAACTTTTCATTTACATAGATCGAGCTATCTTCACCGTATATCGGGATCAGGATAGGCTGCGCTTGGATATTTCCAGTGTTGAACCTAATAAGCGTTCCTGACCCGTCAGGAAGAAAGAGGTAGCCGTCATCCTTCTGGCCCGAAGCTCCGAAATTTTCTAGAAGACTGATCGAATGAATCCGATAAGGCGGAGTATCTTCAGTGATGGTCGACGTATCCACTGAAGCGATTAGATCTCTGCCATCCAATGTGTATTCAATCGCTGCTGAAAATTTCGGTTTAACCGATTCTTCAGCTGCTCCACCGCCGTCTCCCTCACCATTATCGATAGCAAAATCCTCTTCCGTATATTCCGCCTTCTCAAAGATTGCCAATAGCTTTTTCACGACAGCTTTTGGTATTTCTCGGCGTTCGTAAATACCCTGCTCCTCATTTAGCTTGTATCTAACCTTCAGCTGTTCTTGATCCGCTGGATCTTCCAATCGCTTCAGCAATCTTTCTTCGAACCGCTCCTTGCTTATCTTCTGCGGTATGGACTCGAGCCCTTTCTGTGGATCACCGAACTGATAGGTGACCGTCACCCCATTATCCGCTTGCTTAATTTCAAACTGATTAAATTTCACGCTGTTGTTATAGCTGTCATAATCCTTGTTCTGACCGCTCTTCGTGAGGTAAACGAAAGAGATTTGGGAGGATAATTTCCCCTTTAAATAAGGTGAAGCAAGGTTATCCTCCGAGCTGTCTGGATTCGAGCGCCATATGTTCCCGCTTTTTTTATCCACGACCGCAATTTCAGCAGTAGCTTTGCTAATATACAGCCGAAGCGCATCGTTCTCCAGCACCGGATCAAGACCTTCTATTCGAGGCTCCACTTGAGCTGATGCGTCCAGTGCACGGAGCGAAGCATCCGTTGCCGCGGCAACTTTACTAGGCGTCCCGGATGTAAGGGTACTGTTAACCGTTCCCGATGTGCAAGCCGGCAGCGACAGCATCGCAAGCAGCAGGGACAATGCCACCCATTTCCGTGTATTATGCTTTGACATGGCATTATCCCTCCCCTAGTCTAAACATCGCTTCTTTGTATACCGTAGCCGCGAAGGAAAGCATTTGCTGCGCTAAGCTGAAGAAAAGCAAGCCTAAGAAGATGATGATGCCCATCACAAGCATCGTTAGCAGCATCGTAATGACCGTTTTCCCCACCGTATACTGATGAACGGTAAGCATCCCGATAAATAACAATCCAAAAAACCACAAGAAGCCGATTGACTCCAGCAATCGATAGAACGAACCTTCCTGAATCGTAATGACATTGGATAATAAAATAAGCGGAATTTGCATCAGCACAACTGGAATAAGCGCATAGGCGGTAGCCATTACAATTTCTTTGAATTTCCCCTCGCCATCCATCAGCGTCGTCATCGACCAATTGGCGATGCACCATAGAAAAAACGGGAGCACGATAAATTTAATCTCATCAAGCACGTTTACATTCTCTGCATTGACCGTTGGATTAAAGATAAAGCCGGTAAACTGCCTTTTGAGTACGTAGAGAAGAGAGAGAATAAGCAGCAGCAGCAAAGCAAACCAGATCTTCCCTTTTCGCTCAAACTTCAGTTCCCAGAATCCATTAAACGGATGGAAGATCGTATACCAGCCCATTCCCACTACGCTAGGCTCAGCTGTTCTGCGCTTGATAAGCACTCTCGCAGCGATGAGCAGAACGACTGCTGTTATGGCTACTGCCGCAATTTTCCCGAAATGCTCCCACATGAAATCCTTGCGGTAACGTTCAAAAGCCCGTGAATAATACTGCGTGTGCATGCCCAGCTCAAAATGCTTCATCGCTTCGTAATTATGTCCCTGTCTGAGCTCCGCTTTCCCGATCCCCAAATAAGCGATTTCGAGATTGTTGTTTAATCGCAAAGCCTCGCGCCATTTCTCGACCGACTTTTCTTCCTCGCCAATATCATTATTAATAACGGCTTCCCGAATCACCTTTCCATAGCGCGTTGGCTCAAACATGACCAGCTGATTCAAGCCTTTATCCAGCACAATCATCTTATCGCCTAACATGTCAATGTCGGCTGGCGTCTTAAACGTCCCAACCTGCTCACCAAGCAGTCCGTAAATATACATCAGCTTGCCTTCTCTGTCGTACGTAAAGATTCTCCCGCGCGTGCTGTCCAAAATGCTGTAAATCCCATTTCGATCAAGCGCGACGCTTTGAATAGCTGATGTTCCGGGCCGTGTGCCTCCTGTGCGGAATCGAATATCACCTTTTGGGGGCTGGTAGCCCGTTCTCTTCAGCACATCCGTTCCAGATGGATTCAGACGCTTAACTGGTGTATCCGAGAATGCCTCGCTTGTCGTAGCATAAACAAAGCCCTCACTATCAATATCGACGTTGTTGAATTCGACAGGGATAAAGAGCACCATTTTGGAACGCTGCTCCTTCGTCATGACGCGCTTCCAGAACAAATCCGCGGCACTGTAGCGCACTTTATTGACGCCCATAAACCCTGAGAACTTGCCGCCGGAATCAAACTGCATAATGCCATTGAACACGCCTTTTCCGACTACATATAAACGACCCGCTGAATCTCCGACCAGCTTGATCGGCTCATAGACAAAGTTTCCGCCCAGCACATCGCTCTCCGGAGCGCCAATGACGCGTACCAGCTCGCCTTCCTTCGTTAGTTCAACAATGCGTTTGTTTCCTGTATCGGCAATGAACAAATGTCCATTTGAATGTACGAAGATCCCTTGCGGAGCTGAGAAGCTATCCGCTTTATTGCCATTCACAAAAGCATCAATCGTCTGAATTACGCTTGCTTGCTCATCAAGCACTACGATGCGGTTATTCCCTGTATCCGCGACATAGATCTGATTGTCAGCGGTGATGAACAAGTCCTCTGGCGATTTGAATGGTCCGGAGCTTAACTGCTCCCCGCCGATTTGCTTCACTGGCAAGTACGGCACAGGCGCTGGCTCAGGATCTCCCCACCACGAATAATTGTAGCCATCATATGGCGCAGCATAGACTGGAACGCAAATGCCAACCAGGATCAGCATTAGTGGGAAGAGCAGCAGAAATTTACATAATCGATTCAACGTAAGCCTCCCCTTTCCCATCATTCTTTCATGCCGGAGGTTGACATCGTTTGAATAACGCTGCTCTGCGATAGCACAAAGATGAGAATCGGAACGGTGAGCAGCAGCAATGTTGCTGCCATCGAAGGACCCGTTCGTGCGATGCCTCCCGCCAGAATCTGACTTAACGCGTAATCAATGGTTTTGAGCTGCTCACTGTAAATGTACATCGAGCCTGCTGCTCCGCCTGCCCCCCATAAACCTTGGAAAGAGAAAATAACTAGCGTAAGCCATGCAGGTTTGACAACAGGCATAACGACACTCCAGAAAATGCGAACTTCACTGCAACCATCAATCTGTGCAGCTTCGAGCAGCGCATCCGGTATTTGCTCCATAAACTGTTTCATAAGATACAGCCCAAGCGAGGAGCCAATTGCCGGAATAATAACCGCCCAGTGGGTATCCAGAAAACCGAGCCATGACATCGTCATGTAATTCGTAATCTGAGTAACCGTAGCTGAGAACATTAGCGATAGCACTACAATGGTGAAAAGGAATCCCTTTCCTGGAAATTTCCGCTTCGCCAGTGGATAAGCTGCAAGGGAAGCAATGAGCACGTGACCGACCGTACCAACAATCGCAATAAAAAAAGTGTTATAAATGTAACGAGTAAAAGGCACCCATGAGCCGGAAAGCAGATGATATAAGTCCGTAAAGTTAGTGAATGTTGGATTTTTGACCAAAAAATCAGGCGGAAACTTCAAAATTTCGTTAATCGGCTTGAATGCATTGCTGATCACAAATACGAGCGGCATTGCCATAAAATATCCTACTGCTGCAAGCAGCAAGAACAGAAAGACATCGCCCATCCATGAGCGGCTTATTCTTTTTTTTCTTAGACGAATTGTGATCATCGCTACTCACCGACCTTCGCCAGCAGCCTACGCACAATGAGATTCGAGCCGAGCATCATTGCGAACAGCACGGTCGCAATAGCAGAGGCGTATCCCATCTCAAAGCGAATGGAGCCGTAATCCATTAAATGCGTAACGATCGTATGGCCCGCATACTTCACGCTTGGGAACCCAGCGAGCGCAGTCGCTACCTCCGCAACGCCGAAGGAAGCTGTAATTTGGATGACCGCACCAAACATCAGCATCGGCCTCATTGATGGCAGCGTAATGAACCAAAGCTCCTGCCAGCGGTTGCGTATGCCATCGATCGCACCAGCCTCGAATAACGTTTTATCAAGTCCTTGCAGACCTGCGATAAAGGCAAGAAAACTCGTTCCAAGGCTGAGCCAAAGCTGTACGATAATGATGATCGGAAGAATATATTTAGGTGTCTTGAGCCAAAGGATGGGCTCCAATATCAAATGCCACTTGAGCAGGAAGGCATTGATATATCCATAGGAATCGCTGCTGAACAAGAGCGTCCACACGATAAAGGCGCTCCCTGACAAGGCAGGCGCATAAAAAACCAGCGTCGCAAATGCTCTAATCTTCGGCGGAAACTCATTAATAATCCACGCGAGCACAAAACAGGCGATATAACTGACAGGTCCTGTGATTGCGGCGAAGATCAGCGTGTTTTTTAAAGCGATTAGAAACACATCATCCCTAACGAACAATTGAGCGTAATTGCGCCAGCCTACCCACTTCGGAAACTCCAGCATATTAAAGTTAGTGAAGCTGACCAGCAGCGATAAGCAGACGGGAAGGACGGTAAAGGTGAAGAAGATTAGAAAGAACGGTGCAATCATGGCATATAAAACCTTGTTCTTCGAAACTTCCTTCCACTTCAGATTCAACCGCGGCCGCAGCGTTTTGCTGTCCAATTTTAACTTGCTTTTTTTAACAAGCTGAATCATATGGACCCCTCCCTTCTACTTTGTCGGCAAATCAAATTCTTCGCGCTTGATCGTAATTTCCTGATTGATCGTTCGGACATAGTTTTCCAGCGTTTCCCGCGGTTCGCTGCCGTCGGTGTACACCTCGTAAAAGGCATTATAGATGTGCCGATCGAGTGAATAGCCGCCTGGGACAGCAGGTCTGCCGACGACCCAGTTCAGCTCGTCAACCAGCTGATTCATTTCCTTTGCTGACCATGGAAGACGCTGCAAAGCTTCTAAATTCGCAGCTGCATATCGCGCCGATTCCCCTAATATCGCTTCCATCTCACGCCCAAACGTGACCTGTGCCTCCGTGTCCGTCCACCATTTCATAAACGCCCAGCCTGCCTCTTTATTTTTGGCGTCTTTAAACATCACTGTGCCTGTAGCTGAACTAAGTGTGTCGTGGCGAACCGTCCCCGCCTCGCTCTTCGTGCCCGGTACCGCGACAAAACTCCACTGGCCTCTAATTTCCGGGGCAAAAATCGTCAAGAAATTGAACGTGGTGTAATCCGCAATACCAATTGGCATCTCACCTGTGCGGAAACGGTTAATGAAATCAAATTCAATTGGCAGCTTATAGTTGGTATACAGCTCCGTCCACTTTTGGAACGATTCTATGCCAATGGCTGAATCAAGATCCGTTGCAATCCCGTCTTTTTGGTAATATTGGCCGCCATTTTGATAGAGCATCGATTCAAACACGATATTTTGCGGCAGCGCCAAATCCATGTTGTGCTTCTGGAGCTCGGGAATGATACGGTACATATCTTCCCATGTTTGCGGCACGTCCAAATGCAGCTCTTCCAAAATATCTTTACGATAGAATAGCATTGGGAACGATTGTGTTTCTGGTAGAGCAAACACGCCGTTCTGATACTTAAAGCTTGCGAAAGCGCTATCCATAAACCGGTCCTTAACCTGTTCAAATTCCGGGAAGCTGGATAAATCCTGAAGTGCGTTCCGCATCGCAAAGTTGATTACATCGCCTTGGGTCAGCGCGATATCCGGGCCTTTCCCCGCTAGCGTTGCCGGCAGAACGACTGCTGGATTCACGAGCTGTAAATTAACTGAAATGCCGGTTTGCGGCGTAAAGGTGTTGTCAATCATAGACCGAAGCAGCTGAGCCTGATCTCTTCCTGCTGCAATCCACACGGTTACTTCCTTGTCTCCTTGCTTGACATTGCTGATGTGGCTGTAATCTTCGGAAAACGATCTGGCAAAGGACATCACTTCATGTACAGACTTCCCGATGATTCCAGTACTGACCTTCGGCACAGGTACGTCCTGCGATTTGAAAAATAAATAATCGATTTCAAGCGGCTGTTGATTTACGGTAAGCAGCCAAGTTCCGAGGGCGGTCACATTATCCTTGAAGCCTTTGAGCCGTGAGGTCAAAGTCTCAGTACGGCTTCCAATATCCTTCAATTGATAGGAGGTTGTTCTTAAGATCGTCGTGCTGGCGCTCGTGCCGCCAACCATCTCATCCATCCGATCTGCTGCGGCAGTAAGAAACTCGCTCTGCTCCTTAAACACCTTTTGCAGCTCAGGAATTTTTTTCTCCAGCTCGTAATCTCGAAGGGGGTCTGGCGAAGCCGAAGTGATCATGATGATTTTGAGATACAATGCGTTGAGCTGCTGGATGCTGGAACGCACCATTCGAATAATTTCAGCGAGGTCGCCCATCGTCAGCTCCAGCTTGATTTCATGCTTCCCCTTGGTCAAATAAAATAAGTACGGCTTGCCATCCTCGCCAGGCATTCCAATCTGCCATGCGCCGTCATAACGGAAAGGGATAGCTTCCGCCTCCTTGAACGGAATTTTCCCGTCGATGGAAAGCTCTCTAACCACGTTGACGCCTCTGACCGTATTTTGCTTGTATCTTAGGCCAAATTCATAGAGCCCGTCTTCTGGAATATCAAGGTTCCACGAAATCCACTGTCCGGGAATTTTCCAGTTGACGCCTCCGATTGTATTCATTCTAATTTTTGATACATGATAGGGTTCCGTGCCAGGACTGGAGCGATCATTCAGCGGATACAATGAGGGATTCGATTTGAACGCGGCGTCCTCGCCTTGAAGCTTAATAAACAAGCCGTTCGTCGCACTATAGCCTTGCTCTTGATACCCTTGTGCTACTTTCTCATAGGGAGGAATTTCTTCTTGCTGGTAAAGCTTCAAATAGTCTATAATCATCGGTTCTCTTAGAGAAACGAGTGAAATTCGATGTTGGCCTTTGGATAGATAAAAGGAGAACGGCTCACGATAATAACCTTCCGCATCACGCAATACTCTCTCCTGCCACTGCGGGCTTTCAACTTGTCTCGGCCGCAAATCATTTTGCTTGGCATCCTGCTCCAGCTCGGCCAGCTCATTGCGCCATACCCGTGAGAAAACAAGTCTGGATGCTTCTTCAAAAGGAACTTCACCGTCGATACGCAGCTCTCTCTCAATGGGTGAAGTGTTGCCTTCCACCGGAAAATAGCGCAAAGCCATATGATATAATCCGTCTTCTGGCACATCAACATTCCAATGAATGACACCTGAATCTTCCGTTTCAACGACTGGCGTCTCGGCACCGTCGTAAACTTCAAATTTTTCAGCATTCATACCCTCAATCGCAGCAAAGGATTCGGCTTCAATTGTTTGATTGATCGATGGATGCGGCTCATTTGCATACTCAGCTGCATACTCTTCATAGCGATTTCCTGCTGAAGGGAGGTTTGATAATTTCTTCTCCAATAAGGCTGATGCCGCATGAGTAGACTCAAGTATGTGATCGCTGCCTGAGGAGCGGCTCGCAGGATAAATGGAGACGATTGTCAGGCATAGGACCAGAGCCAGCAGTGCGCCAACCACTCTCTTTGTTTTCCTGGTTACCTTCAGCATGCGAACCCCTCATTCCTCTTTAAATGGTCGTCCATATAAAAGGATGGGAATCCCTTATGGGGATTCCCTGCGATGCTGTTTCATCAATCTAGTCTCATCCTTTATTGTGCTGCCTTTGTTGTTGTTTGTGTATTCAAATCCTTATCAATCGCATCCTGCGCAATTTGTTTATTTCGCTCAAGCACCGTCTCTGGCGACTCCCCGCGATTGGCAATCGAATAGGAAATATCGCTTAAAGCTCCGCCTAGCGGCAGAAAAATAGGCTGTGCATATTTGAGAGAATCGAGCATCACTTCAATATCGCTTTCATCAGCAAGCAGCTGCTTCTCCGCTTCCTCGCGGTTAATCGGCTCTACGCGATCCCACATTTGAATTTGTTCCCAAATATAAGCTTTCTCTTTTGCTCTCTTGACGATGGCAGGAATATAGAACTGCACGTAGTTTTCAATGCTGCCTTGCCATGTTGTTGCTTTTGGACCTTTGGGGAAATAAACAAAACCTTGCTCATCGGTCATTGTTGTTCTTGTTGCGCCTTCCCATACTTCACCAGTCACCATTGCGGCTTTACCGGAGTTGAATAACGTTTGCGACTCATTGTAATCCTCGAAATTCTCGTTTTTGTTAGGAGCGACGACTTTATGCACGTTAAATAGATCACTAAAAAATCGTAGTGCTTCTAGTAGGTTTGGATCGTCATAGTTGAAGACGTTTTTGCCGTCTTTGAGTGTAATAAAGGAGGAGTTGTTGGAGTGAATCAAGATGCGCGATAGATTTCCGACGATATTGGTGACGCCCCATTGGTCGATTACACCGTCGCCGTTCGTATCTTTTGTCGCTTTTTTGGCGATGTCTAGGAAAGCGTCCCATGTCCATTTGTCTTGAGCGATCAAATCATGCGGATCTGGAAGACCTTCGCGCTCAAATAATGTTTTATTGTAGTAGAGACCAGAGGCGTTGTTGATATTGGAGGTAAAGCCGTACATTTTGCCATTGACCGCACCGTGCTGCTTCAAGCCTGCAGGCCATTTGGGATCATCAAAATTGAAGAAATCATCCACCGGCATAAACAATCCTTGATTGATGGCCGGCACTGCAAAATAGTAATCCAAAGGTACGATATCGGCTGCCGACTCACCAGAGAGCGCGGCGTTTGTAACCATTTTTATGTTTTCGCCCCAAGGCACCTTCTCCCACACGATCTTCACATTATATTTCTTCTCGGCAGCCCGCCACTTCTCCAGTGTTGCTGCACCTTCCGGCGTATCCTCTGACGGTCCGTCGACCCAGTGAATAATTTTTAACGTCTCGCCGTTCATGTCGATAACCGGCTCTACAGGCGGAGCTTCTGTCGGTGTAGCCGTTTCGGCAGTCGTATCATTCGTAGGCTTGTTCGTAGCTTTCTCACTTCCGTTATTGCTGCCCTTGCTGCATGCCGATACAAAAACGAGCGTAACCGCCAATAAAACCATTGCAAATAATTTTATTTTCCGCATAGCTTTACCCCTCCAATGGATGAAATGCAAGAGCTCATGCTTACTCTACATTTGCTGCGATCAACTGCTGTTTGGTCATCCCTCCCTGTTATCAGTTCAAGTTCCAACCCCGCATCGATGCCTTCATGCCCCACTTACTTGGAAGGTTTCGGCTTACTTTTTATGTGATTGTCATGGTAGTCCACCAATAATGAGATGCTATAAATCCTTCCAGAAAGTGATGATCTTTCCTGTTTACAACATATCATCACTGGAGGAATTTTTCAATAATTTTATTTTTTCTGAAAGAAAATTCTTTTATTCGAAAATCTGCTTTAAAACCGTTTGGAAAAATCGTATTTTAAAAGGTTCGTCCTTTTCTGGCTGAATCCTTTTTTAAGCTATCATACAATGGATTTTTTCTCCACTATTAATTTATATATTAAAAAAATATGCCTTTATTCTATATTGTCAGAAAATTTAAACATTAGCTGCCAGCGCTCTCTATTGGCATAATTTCGGTGCTTGTCGGACATCTTAACTAGGACTATTGTACAGAGAGGAGGATTACAAATGGCTAAACCAGACAACAGAGAAGATAATGCCGCTCATTTGCAGCAGCATATTAACAACACAAAAGAAAATTTGCAAGAAGCTGAACAGTACTTAAATGAATTTGCTGATGAATTATCTTCGGATCAGCAGCAATCGATTGAAGCTAAAAACGAGCGCCGCAAAGAAAGCATCCAATCTTTCGCAGCGGAGAAGCAGGACGAAGCAGGGCAATAAGCGCTCTTTATCTTCATAGAGACCCATCAAAGAAAAGGGGGCTGACCCTAAAGCAATTTCCGAATCATTCAGCCCCCACTTTTCACGTAATATGCTGGCAAAAAAGAACCTTCAGATTCACTTTCATAGTGGTTTTGAAGGTTCTTTTGCACATCCTATGAGATTCTCTCTCTCAGGTTTACCCTTTTGGGATATCCCCTTTTCTAATTCGGCAACTCTGCACTTCTACATTGTCCTTCATTATTTTCTATATTGCATATTCGCAGGATAGCGGCTTCTTTCTCACACTTACGTGCAGCTATACTGTATTTCCTACAATATAAGCGTTCTTAAAGTACTAAAATGGCAGATCATATAGCAAGTTATTGCAAAAATACAACATAGATCTCCACCACAGCTAAACATGGGCGAAGTTCCTGCAATTTTGCAGGATAGCTGGACATAGATCGCGGAAATTGGAGTTGGAGACTTCTCAAAATAGCATTAAAACAAAGGAAAAGTGTAAGGATATGCGTTGTCGGTAAGACGAATGATTGAACCCGAAAGTATAATCGGGCAGATCAAGAATAACCGGGGATTTCGGCGTTTTCTGCTCTGCTGCTTGCCTAAGGTTAGTCTAGAGGTCAGGTGGCTTTCGCTTTTCCACGATCTGATGAAGCAAACAAATACAGACCAGAATAGAAAAATAGCCGTACAGGAATAGCTCTCCTGTACGGCTATTTTTCATGTGAGCAATTCCTTCAGAAGCTAAACGCTTTTGAGACAGCCCTATTTTTGATGGGCTTTGCGATATGATCGAAAGAGTGCCCTATCCATTAATACAGCTTGTCTACGACGGAGCGAGCCGTCTTCTCCAAAGCTTCTGTGGCATTATATTTCTTATGAGACAACAAATTGCACAAAATATCCAATAAATGTACCTGAGTAATTTTTGTTGACCAAGAACCGCCTTCGGTAGGCATCTCACGTGAGGGCACCAATAAAATGGTGTCGGCATGTGCTGTTATCGGAGAACGCATATGGCTTGTCAAACAAATGACCTCAGCTCCATTAGCTCTCGCTTGTCGCAGCGGATCTACCAGATCCCTCGTGCTCCCCGAGGTTGATATGCCAAACACCACTTCCCCTTTCTTCACAAGCGATGCAGACATGGCGATAATATGGGAATCCCTATGCGCCTCCACATTCATTCCAATTCGCATCAGCCTATAATGAAGATCAAGCGCTGTAATACCGGATGATCCTACTCCAAAAATATAAATTTTGTCCGCTGCGAGCATCCGATGGACTGCTTTCTCCAAATCCGCCGGATTGATTAGATCAAGCGTATTTTTCAGCATCATTTCGTTGCGAAGCGTAATCTTTCTTGCCTTCGTCAGCGTGCTGTCTTCTTCTTCTATTTCAACGGTCGAGTACGACGGACGGTTGACCAAATCCTGCGCAATAGAAAGCTTAAACTCTTGATAACCGCGGAAGCCTAACTTGCGGCAAAACCGAATAACGGACGTTTCGCCTACCCCCGCCTGCTCAGATAAATCGGTTACCGTCGCCATAACCGCTTCCTCGGGATTTGATTTCACATAGTCGGCTACTTTTTTTTCCGCTTTGGTCAAGGAAGTATATATACTCGAAATCAACAAAAGCGTATTGGATTGGTTAATTTTTTGACCTGCCATCTTCATCGTATCAGCTCGCTTCATAGTGTACTTATCTAAATAGTTAAATGATCTACTCATGGCTTACAATAAAGGTAATACCCTCAAAACATCCTGATCAATCCCTATCACTTCACATAATCAGGATAATCGGTAATAATGCCATCAACGTTAAGATCGAGCAATGGCGGCACTTCCGCTGCCGAACGAACCGTCCAAGGCGTCGTTTTTTTGCCTAATGCATGAATGGTATCTACGAAACTTTTTGTAACGAGATTCAAGCTCGGGTTCACATAATCCGCATACACGGCTGTTTCTTGAAGCTTCTCTGCCGTTACATCTTCAGACTGATAAACAAGCAAACCAACTAAAACCTGGGACATAATAGCACTAAATCGCTTCACAGAGCTCTGATCAAAAGATTGAACAATAATAGAAGCAGGATCTTCATCCAGCATGCCGTGAGCACGCAGCTCTTCGGCTAACTTCTGCTCTATCCCCGGATATAGCCAAGGCGCCTTAATCTCGATTAAGATACCGATTTTCCCTTTGCATAAGTCGAATACCTCTGATAGTGTTGGAATTCGTTCACCTTCAAATTTCGCATTAAACCAGCTTCCTGCGTCCAGTTCACTCAGCTGAGCCATCGTAAAGTCCAGCACCTTGCCTCTGCCATTACTCGTACGATCAACCTCTGTATCATGAATAACAACAAGCTGCCCATCCTTTGTAAGCTGAATATCCAGTTCCAAGAAATCAGCCTTCATCTCTATCGCAAGCTGAAAGGACGCCATCGTATTCTCGGGTGCATACCCGGCCGCACCTCGGTGGGCAATGACGATAATTTTTTTATTGATTGCTGGTTTCATTCTGATCCCTCTCCTCTATCCATTCCATCCACTCATCAATATTTGCTGACATTTCCTTTAAGGACGAGAAGGTCAACAGCACCTGCTCATTGCCAAGCTGCTGCTCCGGCTCACCGAAAATATCTTTGTGCAGTGAACGTCTCATATTGTACTCCATCCATTCGAGCATGCTGCCCATTCTGCCGTAGAAAGCTTCATTCACATGCGTTAGCTCTGTCCCACCGGCCTTTTGATATGAGCCTAGCATCGTCATAAAAATCTCTTTATTGACGTGACCCGTATCAATCCCGCTCCAGCTTAAGGCAGCATCAAATAGCTCCATTGTTGGATTTGTTGAACCAGCTGCTTCCCAGTCAATAATATGCGGATGAAGACCGTCCTTCCAAACGACGTTTTTCGGATTCAAATCGCGATGGCTGAAGCACTGGCTATCGTTCAACATCTGGCTGGCTTGCTGATACTGATGATTCCATTCTAACAAGTCATTGAATCCAGCATCAATCTGCTGCGCCCATGGCGTCGCTGTCCTAAGTCCATCATCTATCAATTCCCTCAAGTAGTCCTGCCCGAAGGAAGTCCAGAGTGGGCTATGCTGCTCCTCGAATTTTAAGTTGTGAATCTTATGAAGCAAAGCTCCAATTATACTTGCGTGTTCCCTGCGGCAATCAGCGGGAGTAATGACAGCTCCATCAATCCAATCAAATAGCATAACATCCACACCAGAAACCTGAGTAATGATGTCATTATTAACTGTCTTTGCTAAGACGGCAGGTATACCTGCACTTGCTGCGGCTGCTGCAATACGCTCCGAGAGCAAATAGTTGGACAAGACACCTGCTCTTGACATAATTTCAGGGTTTAATATTTTCAAGGCGAATTGGCCTTCTGTTGTGCTGAGCTTCCACATGTGATGAAGCAAACCGCCAGTGACTGGACTTGGCTGAATGAGAGGCACTCCAATATCATAATGAATACAAAGACTCGTAACCCATTGCATACTGATATCTTGAGGCAATAGAATCCCTCCTCTTTCCTTCAATTGACTTTCACAAATTAAAATAATGTTCGGATATTGGCTTCATGGACTGCCATAATTTTGAAAAAGATATTTTTTTTAATAATATCATAATTGGTGGATATAATCTCTATCTCGTGTTACGATATAGCAAATTTTCATTCAATTCTAGAAGGGAGGGACTCGAATGGAACAACAATCGATTACGGCTGACATCATTATACTTGGCGGAGGGCTTGGTGGATGCATGGCTGCACTATCCTCAGCTAAGTTAGGCATGAAGGTGATTGTTACGGAAGAAACAGATTGGATTGGCGGGCAGTTGACTAGTCAAGCCGTTCCTCCCGACGAGCATCCTTGGATTGAAAGCTTCGGCTGTACCCGTACATATCGTGAGTTTCGCAACCGTATTCGCCGTTATTACAAGGAAAACTATCCCTTAGTAGAAGACGCCAAAAATAATGATCGCCTAAACCCAGGAAACGGCTGGGTCAGCCGACTTTGCCATGAGCCAAAAGCCGCGCTTCATGTGCTTGAGACTATGCTTGCTCCTCATATCAGTAGTGGAAAAATAACTATTCTACTCGGCTATCATTTAGAGTCCTCTGAAACAAACGAAGACTTGATTGAATCTGTCCTTATCAAACATATCACCTCAGGTGAAATGAAGAAGCTGCATGGCTCCTACTATTTGGACGCGACCGAATGCGGCGACCTTCTTCCTCTTGCCGGTGCAGAGTATGTATCAGGAGCTGAAGCAAAAGCTGAAACAGGAGAACCGCATGCGCTCGAACAGGCCGATTCCCTTGATATGCAATCCTTTACGTATGTTTTTGCTTTGGATCACATGGAGAATGCAGATTATACGATTGAGAAACCAGAGCAGTATGACTTTTGGCGAAGCTTCATTCCTGCGCATTCACGCTTCCCGCTGTTCGGCTGGAAAATGGGAGACATTCATGACAAGGATCAGGACAAAGAAATCATCTTCATCCCCGATGGGAAAGAACCCATGCCCTTCTGGACTTACAGGCGCATTATTGACCGTTCTTTGTTTAAAGAAGGCTCGTTTGAAAGCGATATCACTTTAATTAACTGGGCACAAAACGATTATTATTTAGGACCTATTTATGAGGTAACTGAGGAAGAAAAACAAAAACATTTGAAGAGTGCGCGTCAGCAAAGTCTATCGCTCGTTTATTGGCTGCAAACGGAAGCACCGCGTCCAGATGGAGGCATTGGTTATCCCGGCCTTCGACTTCGCGGTGACATTGTTGGAACAGAAGATGGTATTGCCAAACATCCTTATATACGGGAATCTCGCAGAATAAAGGCGAAATATACGATTACGGAGCATGATGTCAGCCTCGAAATCAGGGGGGATCAAGGGATCAAACGATATGAGGACAGTGTAGGCGTCGGAAGTTATCATCTAGATCTCCACACAACAACAAAATCCAATCGCGGCTTCTACATTCCCAGCTTGCCTTACGAAATTCCGCTCGGAGCCCTCCTCCCCGTTCGGATGAAAAATTTGCTCCCTGCCTGTAAAAATATTGGCACCACTCAAATTACAAACGGCTGCTACCGACTGCATCCAACCGAATGGAACATCGGTGAATCAGCAGGTTATTTAGCCGCTTACTCCATTATAAATCAAGTCACCCCGCATGAAGTACGAGAAAATAAGCTGCATCTGGAAGCTTTTTTAACGCTTATTCAAAATCAAGGCATTGAGACGCATTGGCCAGAAAATTTGAAGCGATAGCTTGAAAATAAAAATATTATCCTCTTTTTATAAAATTTATGGAAAAACAATCCGCTTGCTGTTACACTACTGCTAGATAAACAATCCATCATGAACATGAACAGCTACTTTATCCGAAAGGCGGTGAAGTGTAAGGTTCTGTTTTATGCGTACAAATGAGAAGATTCGAGGTGTATGCCATGATGACCAAACGATTGTTTAATCTCGTTCTTTGTGTTGCCCTTCTTCTGATCAGCATTTCTTCAACCGCCTTCTCAGAGCCCGCTTCTCCTGACCAGCCATCCATTACGCTTGAGGACGGCACAAACCACATCGTTGACCTCATTAATCAAGAGAGTCAAGACAACAAACTCATGATATTTACCCGCAGCTACGGAACCACAACAAAACCTCCGCTCGTTCCGACAACAGAAGCCATCATTACAAACGAAATCGTTACAGCCATATATACAAACAGCACTAACGGCACTTATATTCCTGCTAACGGATACGTCATAACTGGAACGGGAAACAAAGCTTCATTGATCAGCGGCTTCAAGATTGGAGATTCCATTACAACGAGCTTTCCTATTTCGGTTTATCCAGCCCAATATTTTACCGTTAATGAAGAGATCGTTCCAATTACTCAGGTTAATGCAGGGCGCGGAGCGGCGGATATCGTTCTGTACTTGCCAGAATACGGCCCTGCAACAAAAACAAATCCATGGGGCATGGAGATCACCGTTGACGGAGGTTCCGTTACGCGAATAGCAACGATGACGCAGGATACTAGCGGCAATTGGCTCGATAACAACTCATCCATTCCTGCAAGTGGATACGTTCTCTCTATTCAAGCTGAAAGTCCGTTTTTTGCCAAATTAAATGGAACTGTGCGGATTGGAGATGCCGTTGAATTGAATATGAACAATGAAGTGTTAGTTGAAGCCTCCAAAATAGGATACGACGCCTTAAATCCGCGAACGAGAGAAGATAATCCCGGAGGCTGGGATGACGGCAGCAATGAACCATACCCCGGACACCGCGGAACGGATCAGCTCATTATTTACGACAACAGCTATGGCGCAGCAACGGGAACGAATCCTTGGGGTTACGAGGTTGTCGTAAACTCGGAAGGCAAGGTCACGCAGGTGAGCGGCAATAATTCTACCATTCCAGCTGGCGGATATGTCATATCCGGGCATGGCGTCAAAGCAAGCTGGCTAAGCGAGCATGTATCCATAGGCAGCAGCTTCAAGCTGCTCACGGATGAGAAACAAGCGTTATTTCTGTTCACGCCAGAATCCTATCTGGATAAAGCGCAAATAGGAATAGATGCCGCGAAGCAAAAGCTTATTCTCTCCAAGCAGCAGTTTCTAGACATTAACTATAACGGTATGGAACAGCAAATTACATCTGCACAAGCAGCATTGGTCGATTTGAAAAGCCAGATTGCACAAGGTGATTTCGCTTCCTTCACGGTCCAGTTCGCAGAGCTGAACGCACGGGTGGAGAAAGCCAGCTTCATGGGCTATGAATCCCGCGCTGTAGACCATCGATCCATTTGGATTCGTCCGAAGGAAACGAATCTCGAGCAGGTTCAGCAGCATATTGCGAAGCTTCACGCTTTAAATATCAACTCCATTTACTTAGAGACGTGGTGGAATGGCTTTACGATTTACCCAACGAGCCATCCGCTAGCTGCTCAAAATCCGATTTATGGCGGTTTTGACGTATTGAACGCCTATATAACAGAAGCCAAAAAAGCAGGCATCGAGGTTCATGCGTGGGTAGAAAACTTTTTGGTAGGCGTCGGCAGTATGGCAGGTCCCGTCAGAAGCCTTAAGCCGGAATGGTCCATGATTAGTAGACAAGGCCATGATTATCAAGACGTTCCACTTTACAACACCCAGTACTATTTCCTCAACCCTATAAGGCCTGAAGTACGGGACTTTGTTTCTGAAATTTATAAGGAGCTGCTTCAGAAATATAAAGTAGACGGCTTGCATTTGGACTATATTCGTTATCCCGATGCAGGTGATTACACGAACGATTTTGGTTATGACTCTTATACGCGCAATCTGTTCAAGCAGAAGCATGGCGCAGATCCGATCGACCTTCGTCCCGGCGACAACCTTTGGCAAGCGTGGGTTGATTTTAGAAAAAATACGATTAATGAGTTCGTATATCGGATCTCCAGTGAAGCCAAAAAATTGAAGCCGGATATCCGAGTCTCCGCAGCCGTATGGCCGAACTACGTGAATGGGCCAGAGTTCATGCACCAAGAGCCAAAGGACTGGATTGCCAAAAACTATATCGACCAGCTCTTTCCGATGTCCTATCATCCAGACGCTTCATCTGTTGCCACTGATTCCTTAAACTCCGTTGCACTCGCAAACAACAAAGCGCTGATCGTCATTGGTGTCGGAACGAATCTTGGCTTAACGAAGGAGATGCTGCTTAAACAAATAAACGACTCCGTCGCAGTAGGCGTCTCCGGCTCAGCTTTGTTCGAATTTGAATCGTTGTTTGGAAATGAATATGACAAGGCGCTTTTAGCAGGGCTCTACAGCAAACCCGCCATCGTGCCAGACAAAGATGTTTTAACATCCTTCAAAACGATCATTTCCGAAATGCAGCGCAAAATCAAACAGATTTATGTCCCGTTCAATGGGATGGATAACGATAAGAAATATGTAAAAGAGCTGGAGCAGCTTGAAAAAAGCTGGAAGGATAAAAAATCAGTTGGCAAGGACGCCAAAGAAGCACTTAAGAAAATAGAGAAGCTTCTGGAGCGTATCGAATCGGATCGTGCTTTGAACGTAGAAGTTAAAAAACGAATGGCTGCGGATCTTAATTATTTGGAAACCATTATTCTCGTTTACGTATCCAAGGCAGCGCACTAAACAACACAGAGAGGACCAACTGTATGTTATGGGAAAACTTAACCGTCAAGGAATTTGAGGCGGCCGTGAAGTCAACGAACCGAGTCTGTGTGCTGCCGATCGGCTGTCTTGAAAAGCATGGCGATCATCTTCCCCTCGGAACGGATATGATGATCGCTAGAGAAATTGTAGAGAAGTCAGCTCAATTAGAGTCCTGTGTTATTTTTCCTTATTATATTTTCGGCCAAGTATCCGAGGTGAAGCATTACACAGGCACAGTTGCTCTTGGCAGTGAGCTGCAGCTGCGCCTCTTGCAGGAAGTGTGCAAGGAAATTAGGCGCAACGGCTTCAACAAAATTATTTTGGCCAATGGGCACGGCGGCAATAACAATCTGCTGAGCTATTTCGTCCAAACGATGCTTGATGAACGCAAGGATTATGTTGTGTACGCCTATAATCTATGGGAATTAAATGCCGAGCAGCTTGCTCATCTTGATCAATCCTATGAAACGCCAGATGACTATGGGCATGCCGATCATATGGAAACATCGCAAATTCTTCATATTAATCCGTCTCTAGTCCATATGGACCGTTTGAATCCAGGCGAGTGGGAGTCCAAAGGTCTTGGACGAACGCTAACGGAGCATAGGTTGTCCGCTGGCATCCATTGGTATATGGAGTTCCCAAATCAGATTGCGGGCGATCCTTCATTGTCGACGGCAGCGTATGGTAAGGAGTATATTTCAATGTGCGCAAGCAACTTCGCCAAAGCTATACACGCTTGCAAAAATGATGAAGCCTCTTTGCAGCAGCAAACCGCTTTTTTTGATCGATGCGACGATGTGAACCTTATCCGTTAAAACAAGAAATGGCAGTCCGGCCTAGCTACAGGCTTTGGACTGCCATTTCCTTTACTCCTTACATTACAAATATTGATGTATGTGCTCGATGACTTTCTCCGCGCATCTACGATTTCCTCGTTCAGATAAGTGCAAACGGTCCTCGCAAATATGTAACGCTAGATCTTCTTTTATGGTAGCGTTCAGATCATTTATTTGTATGCCCAGGCTTTCCATCAGCTTTACAGCTGCCGCATTGTATAAATCAATCTCTGCATTGCTGCGCCCAATCGCATCGGCTGGAACAGGCGTCGTTGTTGCAAATATGATGTTTGCACCCGTTCTTTGCAGCTCATTTGCCGTCCGTTTAAGCGTTTCCAAATATTCTTCTAATGAAGTTAGTGCCTCGACCATTGGCGCTTCATGATGCAAATCCCATAATCCGTTGTTCCAATGAACGATATCTGGTTTGCCCAGATCTCTGATCCACAAGTTAACTCCCCATAACGTATGTTTCGCAAATCTGCCGTTCTCCTCAGGTGCAACAACCTCTGCCGTTTCATTCAAAGCCTCGCGCACAAGCGGTTCATAGCCCATTCGGATCGAATCTCCGAGCAGCAGTACTCTTTTCATCCGTAACACCTTCCCCTTGTTTTCATAATATTTGCCCATGCCGCAAACTTGATGCTTACGTCCATGTCATCCTCATCCCTCTTGAAATATAGCACACCCCCAACCGTTTCTCAAAGACAGTTAGGGGTGTGTTATACTCCGTATGCTAATTTACAAAGAAACATCTAAACTAAGCGTAATGATTTCAGCGGGACGAACCACCATTCGGCCAAGCTCTGATTCCTCCAGCCTCTGTTCCATAACGCTGCTGCGATGTGCTGCGTTCACGCCCAGCGAAGGGTATACGCTTAACGTTTGCTCATCTCGTGATAGATTATACCAGCGCGCGATCAAATCCCCCGTGTTCTCCGATACCTTAAGAGCAGACAAACATAGTTTGTCACCCTCCCATTGCATAAAGGAAAAACGGCTTGGAAGCTCACCCTCATGTGTACCCGTCTGCTTCACTATCCATGGAATTTGATATTGATAAGCTTCCTTCATCGATGCCATAGCTCCATGTCCAATGAACTCCGACTTTGCATGTTGATTCTCCACCGGAAAAGGTATAATTTCAAGCTTAACCGTATGCTCGCCGAGACACTGCGCCTCAGGGGTCGGGAAATATCCCCAATCACCTAGCTCTCCCACCGCACGCAGCAAAGTAACCGCAATGGTATTGTTTTCATCTTCATCTCGCAAAACTTCATATTCATTTAAACCAAGGTTGGCGATCGTAACACCCTGCTTCTCGCCAATCAACGTCACAAAAGCTTGCTGATGCTGACAATTGCTTGGGTTTCTCCATTCCTCCGAAGGGGTATTATCCCGCTCCACCACTTCAAAGATTGAATCTGCCAAGTGAGTCTGCGAATGAAAGTCTACTGGGAACAACATACGCAAACGATGGTCAAGAGCCTCGTTGTTAAAGGTGGTTTCTATTTGCAGTGCTTGCCCGTTTTTGTTAAGTGATACCTTCGTCTTAATCGTAAAAGGAATGAGCTTATCCGACCTGCCTGATTTTCGTCCAGTAAACCAAATCAGCTCTTCTCTCTCCTGCTGCAACAGCTCTTCTGCCGACTTCGGGATTAACATCTGGTGCGTAATTTCAAAGCTGGCTTGAAAAGGTGTATCTTCCGTTATGCGTATTTCGGCTTGAAGACCTCTCGTTGTCAGCGGGACGTCACCGTTTGGCTGGCGGTACATATACTCATTACCGATGTCTCCTGTATCTTCATATATACACTGATTGTGTAGCACTTCATTCGAACGATGATCAACAATAG
The DNA here is from genome assembly GCF_056398625.1 of Paenibacillus sp. 01T431. NCBI lineage: Bacteria > Bacillati > Bacillota > Bacilli > Caryophanales > Paenibacillaceae > Paenibacillus > Paenibacillus sp. 01T431. The sequence continues at coordinate 238,195 of NZ_JBFTPT010000005.1, read as the reverse complement.
TCAAGGAACCGTCATCAGCGATCGTTACGGTCAAATAATCATTGCCCATCTCTCGTTCATTTCTAATTAGAGAGCCTTCTTCAGCTTGAAGCTGTTTAGAGTAGTCATTTCTAATCAGCGCATAGGTTTTGTAGCCAAGTGCTGGTACGCCATGCGCCTCAAATCGAATACGTACTTTTCTAGCAAAATAAGGCTGACGGAACTGATCCTCGGGCAAATCGTATCCGAATTGTACGCCTAGATCTTCTAAGCCGCTGGATACCTTGCTGCCCTCTGACTCCACGAGGTGTAGGCCTGCTAAATCAATTTCCTTCAGTCGCTGCTTCATCGTGTAAAAATCTATTCCACTATTGAAATAGATGCGCTCGATCTCAACATCAGTGGAAACAACACCAGAACGCAGCCAGCCCGTTGTATTAACAACAACGAGTGTAGAAGCAACCTCTCCAAAGGAAGCAAATCCGCTCGTATCTACCTTCGAAGCGACTGCGGATAAGCTGTCTTCGATAATACTTTCGGCGACATGCTTGCTTTTGACAAAACGGGTCACCATCTCTGCATGGACCTCATCGACACTGCATCCGCAAATGCTGTCATGCGGATGGTTTTGCATCAATGTTTTCCAAGCATAAGTGAATAGATGATGAGGATAAGCATGGCCTGTCAAATAAGCAAAGGCTGCTATCGGTTCGGCCACTTTCTCCAGCAGCGCCTGGCCTGTTTGGTTCATTTGCTTAAGATAGATTCGCGAAGATGCCGTATTAACTAGCGTCGACCAGCCATCGGTATGCTGGCTTCTTAGTTCACCTTTGACGACGGACAATTTCTCAGGAAGCGATGCGGTTACCGCCCCAATATAATCTTCAAAATTCGAATGGACAAATTGATATTCCGGAAATAGCTGCTGCGCTGTCGCAATAGCTTGTGCTACATCCGTCTGCACCGGCTGATGATCGCAGCCATTCATCATGAGCCAGTGGGGCGTTGAAGCATACTCGGCGACATCCTTTAATTTACGCTGCCAATAAGCACCCGCAGCTTCAGGATCAGTTGGAATTTCATTGCCGTTGCTGTACCAATTGGCGAACAGAATGCCGATCACTCTTGAGCCGTCAGGAGCCTCCCAAATCATCTCGGAGAACGGTGATTCGTAGGCTTTCGTTTGAGAAACTTCATTATTAAAGCCAGTTGGCTTCACACCGCGTCCGAACACAGCATTCTTGATCCCTGCTTGCAGCATCAGCTGCGGTGCTTGCCCAATGTTCCCGAACGAATCCGGGAAATAACCCACCTTTGCAACTTTGCCGAACTGCATGGCATCTCGGTGTCCATAAACGAGATTGCGCACATTTGCTTCACCGCTCGTCAAAAATTCATCCTGCAAAATATACCACGGTCCAATATGAATGCGTCCTTCGCGAACATACTGCTCAAGCAGCGCTCTTTTTTCCGGACGAATTTGCAAATAGTCTTCTAATATAATCGTCTGGCCATCAAGATGGAAGCTTTTGAAATCCGAATCTCGCTCCAGCGTCTCAAGCAAACGGTCGATGAGCGCAATTAATCTAACATGGTGCTTCTCATATGGCAAGTACCATTCCCTGTCCCAATGGGTGTGTGAAATGATATGAACAGTAGTAGATGATATCAAAGTATCCTTCTCCATTCTCTGTTTGGGATGAAAGCAAAGACGCTGCTCCACGTTCTTGCCTAATGCCGATTAATGCTCACTTTGCTTGCGTCAGCCTACGATGCCTGTACGCTCTACACTTTCGACGAAGTAGCGCTGTACGAACAAGTACATAATAATAAGCGGGAGCATAAGCAGGAGAACGCCTGTATTCAGCAGCATGGATTGATACACAAGATCGGGTTCTTTGCCAAGCACAGAGCCCATGTCTGCTAGCTGCGTTGACAATACTTTTACTTTGCTGAGAAACAACGAAACATAATAGCTGTCATTCCACTGCCATACGAAGGAGAACAGCACAACCGTAACGATAGCAGGAACGGCATTCGGCAGCATGATCTTATAGAAGGTTTTAAAAACACCTGAGCCGTCAACAACGGCCGCTTCTTCAATCTCCTTCGGAATGCCTCGGAAAAATTGCCGAAAAATATAAATATATAGACCGTTTTTGAGCCCCATTCCCGTAGCGGATGAAATTAGGAAAGGCCAAAAGGTATCAATTAGATTAAAGCTGTCCCTCTTCGAAAACAAACCTACTAAACCGAACATATCAAAGTACCTGTACGTTAAATATAGCGGAATCATAATCGTCTGCGGCGGTACAACAATGGTGAATATAACAAATCCAAAGAGGATGCCGCTGCCTTTAAACTTCAACTTTGCAAAAGCGTATGCCGCTAGCGCACAGGATGCGAGTTGAATGGCAGTCGTTCCCGCCGATATCAAAAACGTATTCAGTAGAGTAGCCCAATAGTGGGTCGCTTCCATCGCAATTTTAAAATTGTCCAACGTGAAGTTTCTAGGAATCCACAGCACCGTCGGATCATAGATATCAATTTTGTTGCGGAATGCGACCGAGAAACGAAGAAATAGCGGAAATAATATAATAAAACAAAAACCAGAAACGAGTACTGACCTTAGCAACGTCCATAACAATTGCTTCGATCTCTCGACCGGATTATAGTGGCGGTGAAACCTTTCCGCGTGAATGGCCGGCAGCTTCATGGCCTCTCCTCCTTCTCAATCGTAGTAAAACACTTTTCTCGAAATGATGCCCGCTGATAGGCTGAGTACTATAGCGACAACGATAAAATACACCCAAGACATCGCTGCGCTCTGCCCGAACTCAAACGTTTTGAATGCCGTTTCCGAAATAAGTGCGTTAACCGAATTGTTATTGAATGAATCAATAATGGAATAAATTAAATTCGTCAGAATAAGCGGCGTCATCATTGGGAATGTAACTTTCCAGAAAATCTCATAGCCCGTTGCCCCCTCAATTCTTGCAGATTCGTACAGTGAGGGAGAAATGGATTGCAAGCCCGCAAGAAAGATAAGAATTTGGACGCCAGAGGAGCTAATAATTTCATAGATTCGGTCAACCGCATCCGAGATATAATTTACGAATACAGGCGCCAAGCCGGACTCCATCATCATCTTTTTCAGCTCGAAGCTCTGCATAAGGTTTCCGCTTCCGCTAGATGATGAAGAGCTTCCAACAAAGCTGCTAATGTCCATATTGGCTATAGCCGCAGATGCTAGAATGACGGGTAGAAAAAAGACTGCCCTTGCCATCGCTCTTCCTCTGAACTTCTGATTCAATAGCACCGCTGCAAAGAGACTGAATACGATGATGATTGGCACATTAACGATCATATCTGTAACCGATTCAGTCAGCCTGCGTGGAAAATCTGCATTTGTCAGAAATAGATGACGAAAGTTTGCGAAACCCTCATACTTTACTGCGAAGCCGCCTTCAACCAAACTTATTGAGCTTAAGCTGAAACGTAAGGATTGAATGAGCGGCATGATAAACAGCATGACTAATCCCAGCATTAATGGCGTGGCGAACAGCACGCCGCACCATGCTTTTTTCTGCGCCAAGGTCAATGGCTTATTGAACATCTGCCTCACCGCCTACCTGATAACTTTGAGCTGCAAGCTGCATGCCCTCTACTGCTATCGCCTTATTATTGTAGTTGATCGTAATGACATAACCGTTCTGAAATGTCGTTTCCGCGACGCCCGGCACGATTTGTCGATGCTTCACAATGACCTGATTCCGAACCTTTGACAATACGCCATTCGCTTCCTTATAGAGCTGCACCGCTTCATCAAGCCAATCTTTGTAGTTCAAAGCATAAAGGTTATCGTAGTCGGTGTCCTTCACTTTCGTTGAGTCACTGGCGTACCATTGATAATATAAGCTCGAGCCCGTTTCCAGCGCCTTCAGCATCGATAAACGAGGATTTTGTTTATCATCCATGTTGTAAGGTGAGCCAGCCAAATCATAATAGCCATGCAATGCAATTTGATAAAACGGAATATCCTGATCTGTAATATTCATCAGACTGCTCTTGGTCGGTGCGTTTACGATTACATCTGCATAAGGCAAGCTGTATGCATTGCCGCCATTCACCATGATCGATTGCGCCTGAAGGCTCAGCTTATTTGTCTGTGTCTTAATCATTTCCAGCGCTTCCTGACGGGTTATCGTTTTATCCGGATTGTAATCGGAATTGACCTGATTTCCCATATCTCTTAGCGATAGTCCCTGCAGGCCGAGCGCTTTGTAATCCGCCAGAAAACCGTTTATTTGCTTCGGCAGCGCAGCAGGCGATAAGATATAGTGGGAAAATTTTGAAGTATCCTGATCGTACATAACCGGATTATATTGATAAACCTTTGCTTCTCCGCGATCAAGCCATGTAGCCGATCCGCTGGAACCTTTGTATTTTTCCAAAAAGGCTGTATCCGGGTAGAAGCCGATCCCGTTTTTCTGTGCAAAATCAGCTAGCTCACGAAGCCCTTCTTTGCCTCCCAGCTTATTCACGACTTTGATACTTGCTGGCGAGCTGTGCCGAATACCATCATTAAACCACCCGACATAACGTAAATCGATATGGTCGATATCCGTATCCATCAGCTCTTGCAGCAAGTTTTTCGCTTCAGAAAAGCTGGTTAGCGATTGTGTTGCTTCATACGGAATTCCGAGGAATGATTTATCTACCCGGAATGCTCCTATCAGCTCCATCACAAACGGCGAATCCTCGACTTTATCCAGCTTTTGTATATTGAATTTTTGGATTAAGTAATTGCGATATTCAGCAGCCATTCCTACATAATCGGATGTTTCACCGCTAAGAAAGGAATATCTTATGGATAAGTCGCCGTCATACCTTTTCTTTTGGAACATCGGCACAGAGCTTGTTTTTGTCCCCGACGCAAGCGTGTAAAAGTCCATGGATGAAATTTGAAACTTGCTGCCAACGGTATTATAGGAGTCATTTCGTCCGCTTACATCTGCTGTAATGCTTGCCATCGCATCACCATTTTCAATGATCCCAAACAAAGCATGGTCGGATCGCTTAAGACCAAATACCGGCAGCCTTGTCATCTCATTCGTCTGTATTTTCTCTTTCACATTGTACGTACCGTCATTGCCGTACACAGGCAAATTGTAGGGTTCCGCTTGGTGCTTTCCGCTGTTCAGCTCGATTAGAGCGCCAGCGCCGTCAGGCACGAACAAGTATCCCGATTCCTTCACACCAGCAGCGCCAAAATGTTTAAGCACCTGTACGCTGGCAATTGGATACTCCGCATTGAATTGCAGCTCCTTGCCCGGAATCGTTACGACAAGCTGCTCATTATCCAGCGTATACTGAATTGGAATCGTAAATTCTGCCCTTGCGGCTGATGCAGCGTCGGCTGCGCCGTTCTCTTCGTTATCCTGCTGCGCATCCTCTGCTGTGTAGCCCGCAGCTTCGAGTGCCGCAGAGATTTCCTCCGCTACGTAATCCTGCAGCTTGCGGACGACATAAATTTGTTTTGCCTCATCAAAGCTGAATTTGTATTCAACACTTTTCCTCAACTCTTCATCGGCAATCTGATCCAAGATTTGCTCTTGAAATCTTTTTTTGCTGATTACCTTTGGAATGTTAGCGAAACCTTTGGCAATATTGCCTAGTCGATAAACGACTTTGATCCCGTTCTCTTCGTCGGTTATTTCAAATTGCTGCTTTGCGACGCTATCGTCATAGCTGTTGAAAGCATTGACCTGCCCTTTTTCATTGTAGTAAGTAAGCAGCACCTGTGAGGATAGCTCTGAATGGTACAAAGGCGAAGCTTTCTGATCCTCGCTTCTCTCAACCGGGTTTGAAAACCAGACGTAGCTGTCGCGCTTGTCCTTTAGGGCAATTTCTGCTGTTTCACGGTTGATATAGAGCTGAAGCGCGTCATTTTCTTTCACTAATTCCATCGCCGACAACGCTTGCAGCTCCTTATCCGTGTTGACCGCAGTTGATTTACGTCCTGCTCCAATCACCCGGTCTTCCTGCTGATCAGAGACGGCCTCGGCTTCTTTTGTACCGAGGTTTATCTGCGCTCCAGCTTCTTCCTTCTTGCTGCAGCCTGCCGCACTTGCAGCAACAACGCTCGCAAGCAGTGCCGCGAACAGGATGCTGGACATCTTCCTCTTACCTGTCACGACCATCTCTCCTTCCCGCACGCTACAATCTGAACGATAATTCCTTATAGACAGAAATGGCGAAGCTGATCATCTGCTGGAGCATGCTGAATAATAATACCCCGATAAAAACAATAATTCCGATGACAACGAGTGTAAGCAGCATCGTAATAACCGTTTTCCCAGCTGAATATTGATGCACCGTCATCGTACCTGTGAACAGCAGCCATGCTGACCAGATCAGGGCAACTCCATCAAGCAAATAATAGAACGAGCTTTCGCTGCCTGTAATTAAATTGCTGTACAGCGTTTGAGGCAAATAAATGATAACCAATGGCATCATCGCATAAGCTGTCGCCATCACAATTTCCTTGAATTTACCTTCACCATCCATCAAGGTCGTTAAGGACCAGTTCGCAACACACCACAGAACAAAAGGCAATACGATAAAAGTTAATTCGTTCAAGCTGTTCAATTGGCTTGGGTTGTTGAAATTGACGACGAAGCCGCTGTATTGCCGCTTAATAATGGTGAAGATGACAAGCAGAAACACAATGCCGAAAGCGAGCTTGAGCCTGCCCTTTTGCTCGTACTTCATTTCCCAGAAGCCATTAAAGGGATGCATCATCGTGTAGAAAGGATTTTTGATAATGCCGAACTCCTGAAAGTGCTGGCCATTCACCTTTCTCCGATTCCACTTCATGAGTGCAAAACCAAGTACAACAGCTAGTGCAACAACGAGAACAATAGTGCCAAAATGCGCGAGCACGATGCTTTTTCGATAACCCTTAAAGGCTTCGGAGTAATACTCCCTGTTGTTCCCAAGCTTGAAATAAGACATCGCCTCATGGTATTCGCTTTTTTTGAGCAGAGATTTGCCGATGCCTAAATAAGCCACCTCCACATTTCCGTTTAGCTGAAGCACCTTCTCCCAAGCGGCTGTGGATTGCTCTGTTTTGCCATGATAAAGCGAAATAACGGCTTCCCTAATCAAGCTGCCATAGCGGGTTGGCTCAAATGCGGTCAATCGTCCGTTATCTTTATCCAGCACAAGTATATGATCATCCATAATTTCAATGGCAGAGGGGGTACGGAAATTCTCCTGCTTGCTTCCTAATCCTCCAAACACGTACAGCAGATTTCCATCCTTGTCGTAAGTAAATATCCGTCCCCGCTTAGAATCAAGCGCGGAATACATGCCAGCTTGATCCGCAGCCACATCGATGAATATGGAGCTGCCCGGGTTGGTCCCCGTCTTCAGAGTGCCAATATCACCCTTGGGCGGAAAATAACCCTTGCTCCGCAAAATATCAGCTCCCGATGGATTCAGCCGTTTGATCGGCCGGTTCGAATCCTCTTCTGAGGTTGAGGTGTAGATGAACCCGTCCTCGTCAAGATCGAGATTGTTAAATTCAAGCGGTATGAACTGCTCCATTTGCTGTCTCTGTGCTTTGGTCGATATCCGTTTCCAGAACAGATCAATCGGGCTGAACTTTACGCGGTTCGTTCCAATAAAGCCGATAAACTGCCCTTCATCGTCAAACTCCATCATTCCTTCGTAAGACCCGCGGCTAACGACTAATATTCGCTTCGCTTTATCAACGGCTACCTTAATTGGCGCGTACTGAAACCCTGGCCGCAGCAGCGTTGATTTAGGCTCGCCTATTGCTCGTATGAACTTACCCGCAGTATCAAATACGACAAGTCTTCGGTTGAGTGTATCTGCCACATAGATGAGACCATCGTTTGTGCCAAATACCCCCTCCGGCTTATTCAGCGCATCTTCTTTTCCTTCATTATCAAATTTGGAAATGACCCGTTCTTCTTGAAATTCCTTGTTCAATATAATGATTCGGTTATTGCCCGTATCCGCAATGTATATTCGCTCATCCTTGCCAACGAACATATCCATTGGCGAAGCAAGACGTCCACTGCTCCAGTTGTCACCGTAAATGACTTGCTCCATTTTGTATGCATTCGGCGAGGGCACAGCATCTCCCCAATAGGAATACTGATAGGTATCTATTGCGGCTTCTGCAACAGGAGCGGCCGCACCGATCATGAGCGATGCGATAAATAACGCGGCGATGATTCTCTTCATCCGTTGCTTCCCTCCTGTTATTCCTTCAAGCCTGATGTAGACATGGTTTGAATAATATTGCTCTGCGTTACGATAAATACGGTGATCGGCACAAGCATCATCAGCAGTGTTACTGCAGCTACCGGTCCTGTTCTAACAAGTCCTCCGCTTGCGATTTGGCCAAAAACGTAATCTACCGTTTTTAATTGCTCGCTGTAAATATACTTGTGGCTCGTTACTGAGCCATTAGTCCATAAGCTTTGCAAGGAGAAAATGATTAACGTCAGCCAAGCTGGCTTAACGATCGGCATAATAATTTGCCAATAAATTCGGTATTCGCTCGCTCCGTCAATTTTGGCTGCTTCTAGCAGAGCATCCGGGATTTGCTCCATGAATTGCTTCATGAGATACAATCCGAGAGTCATGCCGAAAGCAGGCAGCAAGATCGCCCAATACGTATTAATTAGACCAAGCCACGATATGATCATGTAGTTCGGCACTTGTGTAACATAGGCGGTAAACATCAGGGAGAGTACAACGAGCGAGAACAACACTCGTTTCCCCGGAAATTTAAGCTTGGCAAGAGGGTAAGCCGCTGCCGAAGCAAAAATGACATGCCCCACGGTGCCCACGATAGCAATGAAAAAAGTATTGAATACGTATCTTGAGAAGGGCACCCATGAATCACTGAATATACCAAGCAAATCTCTGAAATTTTTGAAAGTAGGATTTCGAACGAACAGCTTTGGAGGAAAGGAGAAAATTTCATCCAACGGCTTAAATGCATTGCTGATCGTAAACACAAGCGGCAATGCCATAAAACAAGCGACGCCGCCAAGCAGCAGAAACAGCAGTATATCAACTGACAAGGAACGATTCAGCCTCTTTGACACTTTAAAAGATCGTTTCATCCCTCTACTCACCCACTTTTCCGAGCAGCTTCTGCGTTAAGAGATTTGTAAGGAGCATGATACTGAACAATACCGTGGCAATCGCCGACGCATAGCCCATCTCATACCGAATGGATCCGTAATCAACCAAATGTGTAACAATCGTGTGTGCTGCGTAATCCACACTTGGAAAACCGATCATATAGATGGAGATCTCTGCGATGGAGAACGCCAACGTAATTTGGATAACCGCACCAAACATCAGCTGTGGACGCATAGCAGGCAGTGTTATGAACCATAATTCCTGCCAGCGGTTGCGAATGCCGTCAATGCTTCCCGCTTCGTACAGGGTGCGATCTACATTTTGCAGCCCTGCGATAAAGGCTAGAAAGGATGTGCCGAGACTTAGCCATAGCTGAACGAGAATGAGAATACCCAGCACATACCTCGTATCTTGCAGCCACTGAATCGGCTCCATAATGAAGCCCCACTTCATTAGAAAGGAGTTCGCATAACCATAAGAGTCGCTTGCGAACAATAGCTGCCAAATCAAATAGGTATTGCCCGCAATCGATGGCGCATACAAGACGAGCGTAAGAAAAGCTCTTATCTTCGGCCTTAGTTCGTTAATAAGCCATGCAAATAAGAAGCATGCCAAGTAACTAATCGGCCCCGTAATGGCCGCGAACAAAAACGTGTTTTTTACCGCAATCAGAAAAATATCGTCTTGAACGAGTAATCTTGAATAGTTTTGCCAGCCAATCCACCTAGGCTTCTCAAGAAAATTAAAATTCGTAAAGCTAAGCAGCAGCGATAATAGCACAGGGAGTACAGTAAATGTGCAGAAAATAATAAAGTATGGTGCCAGCAGCACATAAGCGTGTTTACTTTTTTTCATTTCAACAAACATGCGCGTTAATTTTGGCTTCAGCTCTTTCCCGTAAGCTAGAATACGTGAATCGCCTTTCCCCCTCGTTACGGGGCGGGCTGCTAACTGCTGTTTCATTTAAGCCCCTCGTTTCTAATAAGGAAGATTAAATTCCTTGCGCTTTAATGTAATTTCCTCATTCATCGCCCTTACATATTTGTCCATCGTTTCACGCGGATCTTCTCCTTGAACGACAACACGGCGGAATGCATTATCGATATTTCTGCCTGTCAAATATCCACCGGGAACCTCTGGTATGCCCTTAACCCATTTCATTTGCTCCTGCAGCATTTGAAAATCCTTCGTTGGCCAAGGAAGTGAAGCTAACGCTTCCATATTTGCCGTTGGGTATCTAGCAGCAGCACCCATTCGAATTTCCATTTGTCTACCAAAAGCAACCTGCGTGTCTTTGCCTATCCACCATTTCAAGAAGGTCCACGCCTCTTCTTTGTTTTTCGCTTGCTTGAACATAATCGATGCCGAGCCTCCGCTGCCTACCTCGCGGTGGAAGGAACCATCGGCAGCAGCAACGCCTGGAACAGGCGCAAATGACCACAGCCCTTTGATCTCAGGTGCAAAAACAGTCAGCTTGTTATACATCGTATAATCGACGATACCGATTGGCATTTCGCCTGTTCGGAAGCGGTTTGCGAAATCAGCTGCGATTGGAATTTTATAATTGACATAAAAATCGGTCCACTTCTTGAACTCCGAAATCGATGTCTCTGAATCCAAATCACTCGATTTACCACCGTCCTTATAAAACTGGCCGCCTTGCTGAAGCAGAAACATCGCAAATGCAGGATTGGGCGGAAGCGTCATAATATTCGTCGTTGCAAGCTCATTGCCTATGGAATCAAGCGGTTTTTGCGGTAAACCAAACTGCAAGTTATGCTTCTGGAGCGTAGGCAGCATATCATAGACATCCTGCCACGTTTCCGGCACTTTCAAATGCAGCTCATCCTCCAATATATCTTTTCGGAAAAACATCATCGGAAACGTTTGCTGCTCAGGCAATGCGTAATAGCTTCCTTTATATTCATAAGGCACCATGGCGCTTGCTAGAAACTGCTGCTGAACTTCCGGATAATCTGGAAACGCAGATAAATCCTGAAGAGCGCTGCGGCTCGCGTAATTCATCGGCAAGTCGTTGCCAACCTGCAAAGCAACATCCGGCCCTTTCCCCGAGACGGTTGACGGTAGAAGCACATCCGCGCTTACTAGTTTTAAATTCACATGTATGCCCGTCGTACTCGTAAAACGATCATCTATCAATCGTTTAATGACTTGTGCTTGGTCACGAGCCGATGTTACCCATACAGTAACGCTTTGCTTCGTCTCTTCTTCATCCGAGAAATCATCGTAGTTTTCACTAAAGGATGCTGCGAACGATTTGATCCCTGTTAACATCTTTGCCCATCTGGTTGCTTCGGGCTTCGGAAGCTTTGCTTCTGGCGAGCTAACGATCAAATAATCCAAAGCAAGCGGCTGTTCATTGATCGTAAGCATCCATGAGCCAAGCGCGCCAACATTCGTCTTAAATGCTTCGATCCGTGATGGCACGGATTCCGGGCGGCCCGCCATGTCCTTAAGCTGATACGCTAGTCTATTAATAATCGCTGTACGGTCATTTCCACTCTCGGATGGCCCTTCCATACTGCTCGCAATGCTATAAAGCAGCTCGCTTTGTTTCTCAAACACTTCAATCATTTCAGGGATGCGCTGTTCCAGATTGTAATCACGAAAGGTATCCGGAACGGTACCTGTATAGCTGATGATTTGGCGATACATGGCATTTAGCTCAAGAATGCTCGTTTCCACCGATCGCAGAATTGGCGCCAGCTCGCCCAAAGTCACTTCCATCCGCAACCGATGCTTGCCTTTAGTGAGATGGAATAAATAAGGCTCATCTTTGCTCGTTCCCAAAACATTCATTTGCCAAGAATGGTTATATGGAAACTGAACCTCTTTCAACTCCTTAAAGGGCAGCTTCCCATCTATATAAATGGAGCGCAGCGCAGACATGCCATTCAAATAGTTTTGACGGTTTTTCAAAGCGATTTGATAGAGCCCTTCTTGCTCTACTTCAATTTCCCATTCAATCCATTGTCCCGGCATTCTCCATGCCCATCCACCCATTGCATTATTGCGAAGCTTTGATACATGGTAAGGTTCGACCGCGGGAGAAGAACGATCATTATAAGGCAGCAAGCTTGGCGTAGATTTGTATAAAGCTTGCTCTGCTTGAAGCTTGATCGAAACGTCTGCAGCCTGCTTTAGCCCATCTTCTTTATACTTGCTGGCAACCTCTGCATATGTAGGAGCAATTTCCGGTGCAGACAGCTTCAACCAATCGATGACGAGCGGCTCTTTAACCGAAGTCAGCGTCAGTGTATGCTGGCCTCTCGAGAAATAAAATAAAAAAGGCTCTTCATAAAAGCCCGTGTTATCTTTAATTAAGCTTTCCTGCCACATATACTCTTCGATTTGGTTAGGCAGCAGATCATTTCCCCTTGCATCGCGATCGAAGCTTTGCTTCTCGTTTTTCCATATTCGATTGAAGGTTATGCTTCTAGCTTCATTAAATGGCGATTCCCCATCCACTAACAGCTCCCTTTCAATATCTGAATCCTTGCCCGGCTCGCTATAAAAATGTATACCGAGATTGTATAGTCCTTCTTGCTTAACCTCGAATGCCCAGGAAATCGCACCTGAATCTTCCGTGAGAACCGCTTGCCCCTCGTTGCCCGCTCTATTCTCAACGATAGAAACTTCCATTCCCTTAACTTCGCTGTAGCTCTCCCCTTCGATTACAATCGTATCGTTAGCAGCCAGTTGAATAGGATCATATTTAGACAAGTATTCGTCATATCCACCCTTTTCATATGGCGCATCTAAAGCCGTCGAATGGGTATTCCGATTGCTTGCCGATGTTCCTTCAGCAGTAACCGTGCCATTTAGTGCGGACTCCTGAAAAAACAAGGAGACACAAACAGCTAGTGACAGAAGCAATAACGAAATGACTTTAACGCTTGGTCGCCGCATCGTTTCCCCCTCCTCCCTAGCAGGCTCTCTATTAAAATAGGAGCCTGCCGAGAGTTTTTGACAAAATTTTATTTGTTGTCTTGAAGCAATTTGTTCATGTTCGCTTCAAACTGCGGTTTGATTTTGTCAACTGCAGTGGACGGCGATACTTTGCCTTCTGTAATTTCTTTGACGACACCTTCAAAGAGCTTCTCGCCATCTGGAATGCCATAGTAGGAGATATACTCAATGTTGTCGGCCATCTGTTTCCGAGTATCGAGCGACTCCTTACTTGGGTAAGAAGTTTCCCATGACTCATTGGCTAGCTTTCTGCCCTCTTCATGAAGACTAATCTCATCAAGAATTTTCACAGCAACCTCAGCATTTTTCGAATATTTAGCTACCATGAACATATTGCCAAACGGTGTGTAGGAAACATAGCGATCAGCCTTAGGGCCTTTCGGGAAGAAAACATAACCAAGTTGTTGATCCTTCATACTATCGACAAACGTGCCAAGCTCCCAGCTGAATCCTGCATAGATAACGCCTTTGCCAGCGATGAATTCTTTCGCTGCATCCTCAGGAACCGGCTGCATGATCGATTTATCTGTGTTGTAGAGATCAGAAATGAACTGCAAGGACTCAATCGCATTTTCACTATTCATAGCGAATTTGTATTCTCCACTTGCATCCTTGTCCAGAGCCCCGTTGTTCGTGTAGACCATTTGCTCTGCAAATGCTTTAACTTTACCGTAAGCCCCGGTTACGCCAAATACATCTGTTTTTCCATCGCCGTCTGTATCCTTCGTTGCTGTTTTTGCAAATTCACGGAATTTATCCCATGTCCATTCGCCTTTTTGTTGAAGCTCGTATGGATCCTCTAGGCCAAGCTTCTGAACGAGCGTTTTGTTATAAAACATGCCGTACGGAGAAGGAGCTGAATCCGTCATCCCGTATTGCTTGCCGTCATAACTTCCTCCAACCTTCATCCAGCTAATATATTTCGGATCATTCAAATCCAAAAATTCATCAACTGGCTGAATGAACTGTTTGTTCACAAGCTGTGGAAACGCCCAGAAAAGCTCGATCCGAACGATATCCGCAAACGGTGTGCCTGAGAGAGAGGTCGTCGTGAAATTTTCAATATACTTTCCATAGTCGCCGAACTTTACAAATTCAATTTTGCCGTTATATTTTTTCTCCGCATCTTCAATCAATTTGATTTGTGCTTCTTCTGCGGGACCTTTTTCTTCTACTAATCTTGGATCTGCTCCGTCGTACCAAACGCCGATTTTAATCGTCTGACCTTTTAAATCGTATTTGTTCTCTTCCGGCGCCACAGTCGCTTCTGTTGTTGGTTCAGCATTTGTCGGAGAAACTGCATTCGTTTCTTTCCCTTGATTGCTGTTAGCACCATTTTTTCCGGAGCATCCTACAATTGAAACCATGAGTATTAATGCAATGACTGCAAACGAGCGTAATTTTAGCTTTTTCATTTAAAATCCCCCATCATTCATATTGGATTGAAATTTTAAAAAGACATGATTACGAAACGCTTTAACCAAGCTCTAGACAGAAATACCGAACAGCCCTCCTTAACGGCATAATAAAACCAGTTATAAAGCGCTTACATTCTTCGCAAGCAAAAATAACCGATATATCCATTTTTGTACAATCGGTTCGTTCTCAAGGTGTATCACTTTAATTACAAACCGATTTGGCTATGTAATTAGATATACCTTTTAGCCTGCTTACAAAAGTTATTATAATCGCAATACTATTTTTTGTAAACAATGAATATACTTAATATAGTAAAATACATTATTGATTATACCAAATAAAAAAGCTGGCCATTATGGCCAGCTTTTTACACTAAAATGAATGACGCAGAACAATAGATTGCCTATACCGATTTGACCGAGGCTTGATCATCTACCGTCTGCATGCCAATGGACTCTCTTTCTACCACACGAACGGGAACCTGTAATTTTTGCGGTGAAAAATCAGCTCGTTCAATTCGATTAACGATTAATTCAGCCGCTTTACGGCCTATTTCGTTATAATCTTGGGCTACGGTCGTAAGCGGAACCTCTACATGCTGCGCAATGATATGATCGTCGAAGCCGGCAATTGAAAGCTGTCCTGGAACTTGCAATCCCATTTCAATCGCGTTTTTAAGAAGATCGACGGCAAGGTGATCATGCTCAACTTGAATCGCTGTTACTCCAGCCTGAATCAGCGAAGCAATCATTGATTTATAGAAGGTTTTGCTATTTGTTTCATCTACTTGTCTATAGAAATCCGAAACGATTAAGTCAGGATCAATCGGAATTTTGTAATCCTTCAGCGCATTGCAGTAGCCTTGATACCGGTCGCGCACCGAACTGCGAAATTCGATGCTGATGCTGGAAACAAAAGCAATTCGCTCATGGCCAAACTCAAGCAGCTGCTTCGCGATCTCATAACCGCCTTCAAAGTTATTTGAAGTAACGCTCGTAATCGGAATGCCTTCAAAGTACTGATCAATCGTTACAATCGGGTAATCGTTCCAATAAATAGCATTGATTAAATCGATATTGCTAATGGTGCTGATGGGATACAATATGATGCCGCTTGAACCGTTTTTAGGAATTCGAACGAGCAGCTCCTTCTCTTTGTCCCTGCTCCAATTGCTGTTATGAATGCTTAAATAATAACCTTTATCGTCCAAATAGTCCGATGCTCCGGTTATATAGTCCGATTCATGTGTCGCCATATAAGGAAGAATCATTGAAATAATCCGATTGGCATTTGAGGTGCCTGTATCGGATTCGATATAAATCTCTTGTTTTTTGACGAAGCTCCCGCTTCCGCGCTTCCTGTATATTAGGCCTTCCCGTTCCAGCTCGATTAATGCGCGCTTCGATGTAATGCGGCTAACCCCTGACTTCTCCGCCAATTCCACTTCTGTTGGAAGTTGTTGATCAGGCAAATATTCTCCCGATTTTATCTTTTCCTTGAGATCCTCAAGAATGACCATATACAAAGGTTTGTTATCGGACTGCATGCTCATTCACTTCCAGTCTATCCGTAATGCATTTCTTGTATTGATTATACCAAATCAATTCTTTATAATGCAAATTAAATATACCAACTTCATTCGAGTATACCTGCAGTTTTTAGGAGAGGGATGATCATAATTATGAATTCAGACTGGACAACACAGGTTCTAGAAAAATTCGCCTACAAAAGGAGCCTAGCCAGCTTGCGTGAAGAGCAGCTATTCAGCGTTTTTCAGCAGCCCTTAAGCGCGGATGAGCAGTTTGCGCTGCAATTTTTATATGCCTACATGCCTCTTAATGACTTAGCTGATTATAATGGTGAACTTTTTCTTAGCCATGTACGGGCTTCCCTTGCTATTCGGAATAAAGTGCCATGGGGCAGCACGGTGTCCGATCATTTATTTTACCACTTTGTTCTCCCATATCGGGTCAATAACGAGAACATCGAGGATATTCGAAGCTTGTTGTTTAATGAATTGTTCGAGCGCGTTCGAGGACTGTCCATGGAAGATGCCATTTTGGAGACTAACTACTGGTGCCATGAAAAAGCTACCTACATAGGAAACGACCAGCGCACCGTATCTCCTTTAACCATTATCCGTACCACTCTCGGACGCTGCGGAGAGCAGTCCACACTTGCAGTTGCTGCACTCCGCAGCATCGGAATTCCTGCAAGGCAGTGCTATACACCACGCTGGGCCCATTGTGATTCCAATCATGCTTGGGTTGAAGCTTGGGCTGACGGTCGTTGGCATTTTCTCGGTGCTTGCGAGCCAGAAGCAAGGCTAGACCAAGGCTGGTTTAGCGCTCCTGCCCAAAGAGCTATGCTCGTTAATACGAGAGTTCCTTCCAACTATGCAGGCCCCGAGGAAATTACGCTGCAGCATCCTTGGTATACCGAAATTAATTTACTAGACAACTATGCCGTAAACAAGACCATTACGATCAAAGTACTTAATCAAGCTGGTTCCCCATCTAGTGCTAAGGTACACTTCCAGCTGTATAATTACGCCGAGTTTTCTACTATTGTGACAAAGACGACAGATCAAGCCGGGCAAGTTACCCTTACAACTGGACTTGGCAGCTTATATATACACGCTGTTGGCGAAGAAGGCTGGGGCTCTATACTTATCCATACGGGAGATGCGAACGAATTTACAATGGTTATGAGCAAAGAGGAAGTTCGAGGCGGCATTTCAGATATTGAGATGATCCCCCCGCCATCTGTGGACAGCAAGCTGACTTCAGCCGCCACTGAGCAGGAGAAGCAGAAAAATAGTGAGCGAATTCAAGAGGGTTCCCAAATTCGTGCTGCATATGAAGCAACATTTGTTAGCTTGGAGCAGTCTTCTCAGCTAGCTGATCAGCTCTCCCTAAATGGAGATCGGGTATGGAATGTCCTTCAAAAAGCTAGAGGCAACAGCCATGAGATTTATGCTTTTTTACAAAATCAATCGCCTTTATATGGAGAATGGCCGCTTTTGCTGCTGGAATCACTTCATGAAAAGGATTTGACAGATACGTTTCAAATCTCGTTAGATGATCATCTACTTGGTTCTTTGCCCCTGATTGAAAGTCAGGATACCGATTTAGATAAAGCTTTTACCAGCAAGTTTCTACTTTGTCCGCGTATACATTATGAGATGATTGCACCCTACAAGCATCGTTTCCAAGAGCATTACTCTGAGGCAGAAAAGGAGCTGTATCGCGGTCAACCTGAGGCCATGTACGAGCGGCTTGCCGGTGAATTTGATATTATCGAAGGCATGAATCATTATAACGGCTCTGCCACGCCGCTAGGCAGCTTTGAATTACAAAAAGGCGATCGGCTTTGCTTCCACATTCTTCTAATCGCAACAGCAAGAAGCATAGGAATACCAGCTCGCCTTGAACCAACTGATTTAAGGCCGCAATACTTTATGCTAAGCCATTGGACTGACTTTTGTTCGGAGGGCACCTCAGCGCCAGCTCTAGGTTTTGTTCATTTCATCAAAGACATAGCAGCAGATGTAGAAGAAGCCGCCTATTTCAATAACTTCACGATTGCGCGCTTTACTAAGGGCATGTATCACACACAGATGCTCCCCTTTGGCAAAAAGGACGTATTCGACGCGCCAATCGAATTGGTATGCGGACAATATCGGCTAATAACCGGAACAAGACTTCCAAATGGTACTGTAAAGGTCCGGCTTGCTTATTTCGACATTTCTCCATCAGCTACAACAAAATTGACATTGAGCTTCCGCAGCAAGGATATGGAAATTCCAATTCTAGCCTCACTCTCCGCTGATGCCATGGATAAGGAGTTATTCTATCCACAGATTAGCATGAAGGCAGCCGTTCAGCCTCGCGGCGCAGTCATCGCTTGGATCGAGCCAGACCGTGAGCCTTCAAAACATCTGCTGAGAGAGCTTCGAGAGCTGGCTCCTGCATTTGAGGCATGGAATGGCCAAGTCATATTGACAGCGGGTGAAGATAAGCTGACCGCATCCTTCTCATTAGAACAAGATGCTGCCTTGCCCCGAAACGCTTCTTTCCACCTTGACCAGTCATACACTGGCCTTAACCTCTTTCAGCCCTTGATCGTGCCGAAGAGGATGGAACAGTTTCCCATCCTGTTTGTTTTGGATAATGTAGGACGAATCCGTTACATGTCAGAGGGATACAAGCTCGGAACCGGCAAAGAAGCGCTTGATGCCATTCATGCGATTGCTAATTCTCATCAGGAAAAAGATTAAGCCGATCCTCGGATGCTGGTGTGTAGCTATATGTACGGCTTAGCTTCACTACTCGGCGATTTGGTCTGCGAATAACGACAGAGGACTCGTCCCATGCTACAACGATACCTTTAACATCATTTGCTTCGATTGCATCTCTTACAACTCTTATCGTCTCACCGCTTACGCGATATTGATCCAATTGCTCTTCACTTATCATTGCAATTCCTCCTGCTTCTATTCTAACCCGTATGATTATTGAAAAACCTCAATGGATGCTTACGCATCACATTGAGGTTTACTTCAAAATATAAAATAATAATAAGGTTTAACTTATACTTATATCATTCTTTACGTTAACCTGCATGCTCTTTCGCGTCGTTCGTTTCATACCACTCATCCAGCACGCGTGATGACATCACCCGTTTGCCGATATATTCGCCTTGACGGTCAGTGAATTGCTCCCGCCATTCAATAGACAATTCATCGCAAAGCTTCACGATAGTGAGCAGCTCTGACCACGCGACATAACGTTTGTACCAGAAAAATTGCGGATGCTCAATCATATAAGGATATAAATCATCAAATTCCGTATGTTTACAATCTAGTGCACGCTCAAAGTGGACTTTAGCATCGCTTAGCTTTGTATACATAAACTCTGCAGACATTTCCCCCATAGTATGTGCCTCCCCTCGATCACTTCTGTACCATTATAAGCGATAATGCCGGATGCGAAAAGAACATTTGCACTGGAACTTATTACTCAAATTTAATTTCACCGTTATCAAGCGATGAAATGCGAACGAGCGGCTCCACACGAATTCCTTGTTCCCGCAATGTTCTTCCTCCAGCTTGAAATGACTTCTCGACAACGACGCCAAGTCCAACTAAAGCTGCTCCCGAGCGCTGAATAATTTTTATCAATCCACGCGCTGCATCGCCGTTGGCAATAATGTCATCAATAAAGAGTACCCGATCTTCAGCCGTTAGAAACTGTTTGGACACCATAATATCAGTCACCATTCCCTTTGTAAAGGAAGGAACACGTTCCACATAAGCATCCGGATCAGCAATTAATGTCTTCTTGCGGCGAGCGAAAACGAGCGGTACGCCTAGAGTATATGCGGTTGCAAAGGCAGCGGGTATTCCCGACGACTCCACCGTTATCACCTTCGTAATTTGCTCCTCCGCGAAGCGCCTTGCAAACTCTTGTCCCATTTCCATTGTCAATGCTGGGTCGACCTGGTGGTTGATCAAAGCATCCATCCGCAGTACATTGCTAGACAATACGGATGATTCTGCTAAAATACGTTGTTTTAAACTTTCCATCTTTCATTACCTCCACCAAAATCCTTTTTGATACCGTACCATAGGTCAGGCAAAAAGTGCAACCCTATTGAAGGGATCGTTTTTAATCCCAAAAAAATCAAGCGAATTCGAGCGAGAAATTTCATATCTACAGTAAAATAGAGAAACTTTTACCACATTTTACACGTCTAATTTAATAACATAACTTTTGAACGAATTTAGCAGCACATTTATAAATATGGTTCATTATACCGATGATATTTCCTATAGGGAAAGGAGTGAAAACCTTGAAAACCAATCGATTATTTACGAAAAAAGCGGCTATGGTCGCGGCAACTTCAACGCTTGCTTTATTGCTTGCCAGCTGCCAGAGCGCATCGACAACCACGCCTGATACTTACACGGATGACACAGCTCCTCTTCTGACCAAACAGACGAGCAAGCCTAACAGCCCTCAGAACTCTTACTCTGAGCTAACGGAAAATGAGATTCAAATGGACGAGCCTCATATGAACAAGGTGGATACGAGCAGCAATACAAACGCTGAAACCTCAGCAGTCAGCAAGTCAGAGAATCCCAAAGCGCCGGTAAAAACCGAAAGTGAGGATGCATTGTGGCAAGCAGACGCGCCTCTTCTCCATGGCGTAGCAATTGGCGATACCCATGCTTCTGTTGTTAAGCAGTTTGGCAATCCGCAAGACAGCTACAAGCTTGAGGAAGAGACGGATCCTGTTACCGTGCTTGAATATGACGGATTTGCAGTTGGAATCAATGCTAAGAAAAAAACACAATTTATAGAGCTTTTTGAAAAAAACATTCAAGCTGGCCTAAGCGGCCTGCAAATCGGCGACAATCCGGAAGCTGCACTGCTTGCACTCGGCAAGCCTGAGAAGCAAACCGCATATTTGCTCACTTACAAAGCAAACAAAGCGCTGCTTAAGCTGGATCTTGATCCCGAGCATAATGAAATCATTTCCATTAAGCTTCTCGCTACCAGCTAGACAGAATTTAACATGCGTAACTAATGTAAAGAGCAAACCAAGGCTGCCATTGAATGAAATACACCACAGCACTACCGCCGCTGCTAGAATGAAGGCCCTCTCTGCTTCTAAATATCCCGTAGAAATTCGTAATATTTTGAAAAAAGTCATGCCTGTCCCCGTTTGGACATACCTTCTAATTATAGAGGGTTTTCGAACGGAGGACGGTAGACGATGTGGAAACGTACTGGGAAAGTATTGCAAATCGCTTCAACTTACATGGGGACAATCGTGGGGGCCGGTTTTGCCACCGGCCAAGAAATACTTCAGTTTTTTACCCGCTTCGGTTACTGGGGTACGGTCACGATTGTTATATCTACCATTTTGTTCATTTGGCTAGGCACCAAGATGATGCTCATTGCAAGTGAAATTAGAGCAAAGTCGTACGAAGACTTAAATAAAGCATTGTTCGGCGACAAATATGGACGACTTATCAGCCACTTCATGTTAGTCGTACTCCTTGGCGTAACCGCTGTTATGCTCGCAGGTGCCGGCACCATCTTTTATGAGCATTGGAATATTTCTTATCAATCAGGTCTGCTTATTACGATTGCCGCTTGTTATTTTTTGCTCCGCAAAGGAATGAATGCTATTCTGACGGTCAATGCGATCGTCGTCCCTGTTATGCTGCTGTTCACTGTACTCATCATAATCAATACATTTCAAACGCCAGGCGCAGACAAGTTCATTACTTTATCAAGCGACCATTCCATCTGGGCCGCTTGGGCTTCACCTTTTTTATATACCGCCTTCAACCTCTCAATGTCGCAAGCTGTGCTTGTACCGCTGGGAGCAGAAATTCGTGACCGCAAGGTCATTATTGCTGGCTCATGGGTCGGAGGAATCGGAATTGGGTTCATGCTGCTGGCTGGTCACATCGCGCTTTCCGTTCATATGCCAGGCATTCAACAATTCGCAATACCGATGGGCGGGATTGCTAGGCAGCTAGGGCCTAGCGTACAGTTTATTTACGTTTTCATTATTTTCGCTGAAATCTTCACGACACTCATTGCAGACATTTACGGCCTCACCCTTCAGCTTCATGAGCGTTTGAAATGGGCTCGGAGCTTGATTGTACTACTTATCCTCGCGATTTGTTATGTAGCCAGCCAAATCGGATTTGGTCCGCTTCTATCCACTCTTTATCCGTTATTCGGCTTGGTCAGCTTGGGCTGGCTCATCTTAATTATCCGCAAACGTGTTATTACTCATTAGAGAGCAGCTGGCTGCTATAAATCATCATATTTGTACGAGTAACGCACCCTCGCAATGCTCGAGCATTGCGTCTCGAACATGCTCATGACAAGTCATAACTATCATTTGCCTTTCACTCGATAAGGATGCGAGCAGCTTGGTTACTGCATGCAGCCTGCCTTTGTCGAAATTAACAAACACATCATCCAGCATAAGAGGAAGCTTCGCTCCACTTGTTGCTTCCTCCGCCAAAGCAAGGCGCATCGCCAAATAAACCTGCTCCGCTGTTCCTCTGCTTAACATTCCGCTGTCGATGAGACGGTGCTCCGCTGTTTCCAGCCTGATTCCCGGTTCTCCTGGCGTTGTAAGTACTCGAATATATTTTCCACCTGTCAGCTCCATCATAAAGCGCGATGCATTGCGAAGCACGACAGGCTGACGCTCTTCTTCATAAACACGTTTAGTTCGGCTAATTAATGCTGCACTAATAGAAAGAACCGCATACCGCTCTGCATCCTTCTCGATCTGGGCAACCGTCATCGCTTTATCAGAAAGCAGCCTTTGATGCTCCGCTTCCTGCAGAAGATGGTCTAGCGACTGCCGCACTCTCCCCCGCTTTTCAAGCTGTTCCTGCTTTTGCCGCTCCAGCTCTTTCAGCTCCGTCTGCGACTCCAAATGCAGCTGCTGCAGCTGCTCTTCATCGTAGCAGCCAAATAAATGCTCGAGCTCGGAAATTCTCTCCGCTGACATGCCAGCCGTTATTTCCAACGCAAGCTTCGACAACTCAAGCTCAAGCGCCGTCCATATGCTATGATGCGAAATAGCCAGCTCATATTGGGCTTCACTTGATAGACCAGCCGCTTCCACTGCAATCAACACTTGGCTCTCTAGCTCAAGCTGCCGGGATTCAGCAGCCTGCTGCGACATGCGCAGCTCATCGCGGCGCGCAATAATAGCGCGCGCTTCTTGTTTGGCTGCAGCATGGCGGCGAATTTCGGCATGCAGCAGGCGCAGCGCGAGGGCTGGGTCAGCAGCCGCTGCTGCGGCCGCTTCCTTGAAATGCCCGCACAGTTCAGCTGCTTGCGCAGCGAAAGCAGCCAGCTGTTTGCCTGCGGCGGCTTGTTTCGCCGACAGCCGGTCATAATGCTGCAGCCGCTGCAAAGCTTGCTCGGCAAGCTCGAATGCTTCGAGCGCAGCGGCCGGCGACATTCCCGCCGGCAGTGAGCGAGCTGCAAGCCAGTCAGCCCACTGATGGGCGATGGCTTGCCTTGCTTGTGCAGCAGCGGCGGCAGCCTCGCTGCGTCCTGCAGCGTGCGCGCGCAGCCGCTCTAGGCGGCGGGCGAGCTCGCTGCTATGGTCGATGAGGCGCTCGCTGCGCTGCAGCGCCTCGAGACGGGCTTCGACTGCGGCGCGCAGCTGTGTGCGCGCTTGTTCCGCAGCGAGCAGATGCTCTGGCGAGCTGTAATGCTTTGCCGCAAGCAGGGCAGCCGCTGCCTCTTGCGGATTATGTACAATCATCTCTAAAGCTTGATGCACTCGTTTTTCTCGTTCATTAAGTTCCGTGCCAGTGAGCACGGCTGCACCGCCGCGCCCTCGCGAACGCCCGCGTCCACGCAGCTGATCGCTGCTCTCGCCTGCTGCTGCATTCCCAGCGCCGCGACTCCGCAGCAGCGCCACAACAACAAACGCAAGCGCCGTTCCCGCCAGCGCCAGCGCAGCAATACCTGCACCGCGCCCTGCTCCGCCAAGCGCGGCAGCTCCAAGCGCCAGCGCGGCTCCGCCCGCTCCTGCCGCAGCAGCCCACCAAGGGCCGGCTCCGCCTCGGCCCGAAGCTGCCGCGCCGCGGCCAGCCGACTCGCTATCGCTTGCGGCTGCAGCGGCTCCGGCAGAGCGCGCGCGCTCGAGCTCCCACTCGCGCAGCGCGCTATCGAGGGCGTTCCACGCCCCTTTCAGCGCATCTCGCGTGCGCGGCAGCACCTCAAATCCGGTGCCGCCCTCCTGCTCGCTGCGCTCCTTCTCCCGTGCGGCGGCTGACCTCGCCTCCTCCAAAGCGATAGACGCTTCCTGCTCCTGCTGCTTAAGCGTCTCAAGCTCAGCCGCGAATCGCTCCTCTCCTCGCGCGTGCTCCAGCTCCTGCTGCCTAGCGCTGCGCACAAAGTCACGATCGGCTATCGTAACGTGAAGCTCCCTCAGCTGACGCTCTGTCCATTCCGGCGCGATGCTGGTAACGAGCCTCGCAATCATCTCATCATGCTCGCGCAGCTCTGATTCCAGCTCTATGCTGTCCTGCTTCAGCTGGCGCATACTCTCAGCTGCCTGAAGCAGAGCTTCCGTCTCATCTCCAATACGGAGAAGCTGCTCATCATAACTTATCGCTTCAAGCTGCAGCTCCATTAGCAGCGCTTTCTGCCTTTGCTTCTCAGCTTCTTCGCGCAGCTCAGCTCTTTGCCTTTGCAGCTCGTCCCATTCCTTCTCCGCATGCGGCGAGAGCTCTGCAGCGTAAGCGACTTGCTCGCGCTCAATCATCAGCTGCTGCTTGCGAATCCACAATGGCCTAGTGGTGCAAGCTTTATGAAGCAGCATTTGCCTTGCTTCTTTTGCTGGCAGCTCCAATTCCAGCTGTTGCAAGAATGCATCCAGCTGGCCCGTCTGCTGCGTCAACTGATTATAGGAGACAATGGCATCTGCGCGCTTCCGAAGCTGAGCATCTATTTGCTCAAGCGTTTTCAAATGTTGATTAATTTGTTGATTAGCTCCGCGAGGCTTAAAGAGAAGATCCATCTCCTGTGCTAAACGCTTCTCAGCTGCTGCTATCGATTTTCCGTTGTCCCACCCTGCTTGATACAAATATTGTCCAAGCTCTTCTCCCGACAATGCGCCGATTTCTTGCAGTTCAGTCAGCGTAATAGCGAACAACTGTCGATACAATTTTTCGCTAATGCCTCCTAGAAACTGCCGTTCCCATTCCGTTTGTGTGAGCGCTGCTTCTTCGAGAGATTTATCTGCTGCAGCAATGACGCTAATGAATGGATCATTTAACAATTCGTCATTGCCAGCTGCATGGCTTAGAGCGCGCAGCTTAAGCTTGCCTAATCCGTCAGCCGCATATCGCTCAACCACGTATGCTTCATCTTCTGCACTTTGAAAAAACATCCGACCGCCATGCTTGCCGCCATTCACCGGTTCTTGCCGCTCATTCGACTGTCCGCGTTTGGCAAAACCAAAAAGCATCGATCGGATAAAGCCGAACATCGTGCTTTTTCCCGCTTCATTTGGACCATATACGATAATGACCGCCGCATCGAGCGGTATTTGCTTCCTATATAGCTGTCCGAAACCGTCAATTTCAGCCTTCAAAAGCTTCATGCTTCCTGTCATCTCCTATAGGCTTTTGCAGATACAAGCTGCACTCGCCCTATCATCATCCGCCACGTTCATGATCATGAAGCAAACCAAGCGTCAGCTCGCGCGCTTGCTCTAGCCATCGCTCGGGAGGCTCGTCCCAATGATTAAACATAAGTCTGCCAAGCTTCGCATGCCCTGCTGCCGGGCTCACAGCATTTTTGGCAAAATCCTGCCATAACTTCTCATCCTCCGTTAATGCTGCGCTAAATCGAACGAGCTCTCCGGTAAAGCTGTCTTCCACCGCCAGCTCCTCCCAGTTGATCGCAGCCCCTGTATTCACCTCTAGCCCATGCACGAAGATCCATGGTTCAGCTGATGATATCGCCCTGCCTTCCTGCAATTGCTCAAGCAGCGTTCGAACAATCGCTGGCTCCGAGAGCTTCTGATGCAGCAGCCCGCGACCTGTCAAACAAAGTCGAAGCATAACCGAGCGGCCTTCCGCTTCAGCTAATATTCTGTCAATTAAACCTTCCAATTGCTGCAAAAGCTCCTGTTCTGTACTCAGCTCAGAGATGGAGCAGTCATACTCGTGCCACCTGACTTCATCCAGCGGCATAAAGGTCAGCTCTACCGCTCTTGCAGCGGTTACCTCCACCAAGTAACAGCCCTTTGCTCCTACTTCACGCGGATTTCTTCCTTGTGTGTTGCCTGCGTATACGACATGAGGGTATTCATGCAGCACCCTTCGTTTATGGATATGGCCTAGCGCCCAATAATCGAAGCCCTTGCCACCGATCAGCTCGCTCAGCGAGCATGGAGCATACGGGTCATGCGTTCCATCGCCATCAACATTTCCGTGCAGCAGCGCGATATGAAAGGGCGCTTCCTGCTGTATTTGATAAGCCGCAGCTATATTTTCCGAGACGACGCGTTTTCCGTATGACCTTCCGTAAACAAATGCAGCCAGCTCACCGTTAGTACGGTAAGCCGGCCGATATTCCATTTGATCCGCTCCAAATATATGCACGTTTGCCGGCAGTTCTAAGTCTGCTCGCTCGCCATTTAACGGGTCGTGATTTCCATGGATTACATATACGGATATTCCATGCTCCTGCAGCTTTTGCCACTCTCGTACGAGCATAAGCTGTGCTCTGAGCGAACGGTCTGCTTCATCGAACAAATCGCCAGCCAGCACGATAAAATCTACCTGCTCGCGAATGGCGGTCTGCGTTAGCTGACGCAGCGCTGCAAAGGTGGACTCGCTGAGCACCTCTCGCACCTGATCCGGAGCCTTCGCAAGCCCTCGGAAAGGGCTGTCTAAATGCAAATCTGCTGCATGGATAAATCGAAAAGGTACCGACATTTTATAACCGCCTATTCCGATAGAATGAGCCGTTATTCCGGCTTCATATGAATATAAACTTTTTTCAGCTGTGCAATCACTCGTTGAAGTGAATATACCTTTTTGGCTTTATCTGAACCAGACCTTGCCAGATGATAGCGATAAGTGGGATCGGTTACGACCTTCTCCAGCGCATCAGCAAGAGCTGTCGCATCTTCCGGCGGTACTAACAATCCATTAACGCCATCTTCGATTTGCTCGGCAATGCCTCCTACATTCGTGCCGACAAGCGCAAGCGAGCATAAAGCAGCTTCTGCGAACACAGAGCCGAAGGCCTCAGCGCGAGAAGGCAATACAAATACATCAAAAAACGGCATAAACTCTTCCGGATGCAGCATATAGCCGTAAAAGATAATATCATCATACAAATCAAGCTCAACTGCTAATGCTTCAAGCTCCTCGCGAATCGGTCCATCGCCAATGATATGAAGAACAAACGGATGACCCTTTTGCTTAAGCTCTGCACATGCGCGCAGCAGAACATCAAGTCCTTTGGCAGGGACGAGCCTGCACACCGTAATGAGCTGCGTTACCGCATTCTCATGGGATATCGGTTTAAATCGTTTCTCGTCAAAACCATTTGGAATAACCTTTATTTTCTCTGGATGCTTGATATGAGGAGCGATATAGGTACGGAAGGACTCGGAAACGGTCAGCAATTGATCCGCCTTCGCCTCCAGCTCGCCATAAAGACTCATAAGAAACCGGTGTTCAGGTCCGCCCTCTTTAATCTTGCCGTTTAGAATAAGCTCCCGTTCATAGCTGGAATGGATCGTCATCGCAAGCGGAGTATCTGGAAATAGCTGCTTCATGACAAGTCCAGCAATCGGATGATGCGCATGTATAATATCGTATGGTTTTTTGATCCGCATCTTTGTCCACCATACGTAATCTTTATACGTTTGAATATATTTATCGACCATTACATTTCCGCTGTAGATCGTATGATCAAAGGTTTCGAATGTCACTTCTTCCTGCCCTTTGCTTCTTACCCGCTTAGGCAGAGAGAACAATTCCATTTGCCAACCAAACTTAATGAATCTATCTTGAATATACGGGATCATGGAAGAAACTCCGCCCGGCTGCTCCGGTGGAAAAAATAACGCTTGTAAAATATTCATGTGTCCCATCCTTTCAACGTAAAACATGTATTCCAACTATTCGTTCACCGTAAAACATGATATATTAGAACATATGTTTCTGTAAAGCTATTGAAACTAATACTAGATAACGGTGGGTAACTCATGACTCTTACACAATGGCTTTCAGGCCCAAATGGACAACTGCTCTCTTCATCGGCGGTCATCGTCATTCTGATCTTAATGCTCTTCATGTCGGTTCGGCTTTATGTAAGCTACCGCAACAAACGAATTTATCGCTTGCTCATTACAGCCATCCCAATCATTATTATTAAGCAATGCCTGCTCGTCGTGCTTGCTTATCCAGGCTGGTCATTATCACCATTTCTACATTTAGCCTTTACCATACTTCAAATCCTATCTTTTATTATTATAAACTTTGTTTTCATGAAATTATATACTCATCGAACGGCACAGCTTAAAGTCATTCCCTTTATCATTATGAGTATGATGACATTCGTTATTGCAGGCATACAATTTGCGATTATGCCCAATTCGATGGACACGGTCGTTCATGCGCAAGCTTTTACATACCCGGCACTCGATTTCTATGGATTAATCGTTATTTTCATGATTATGCTTGATACGAGAAGCGCCCACATGAGCTCCAAATATTACGCGAGCTTAATCGTGTTTTTTGCAAGCGAGCTTGCTAGGCTGTCGAATGCCTATGTATTTCATGGCTCATTGACTTGGTTGCTGACGATTAGCCAGCTGCTGCCGATTGTGTATTATACCCTATTGTTTATCCTCTTGTTCGAGTGGGTAATCGAGAGGTTGATGTTTACCTATCAATCGTCTATTATGGATGGCTTGACTGGATTGTATAATCGGCGCCATTTCTCTTCGAAGGCGGAGCAGCTGCTTCAGAGCAACAAGCCGATGGCTATTATTTTTTGCGATATCGACAACTTCAAGAAATTGAATGATACCCATGGCCACCATAAAGCCGATGGCGTACTGAAGCAGGTTTCCGAGATTATTAAGGAAGAATCGAGCGGCATCGGATCAGCGGGCCGTTATGGCGGAGAAGAGCTGCTAAGCTGCATTAGCACGGAGCGCGTAAAACCTGAAATTGTAGCTGAATCCATTCGGCGCAGAGTCGAGCAGGAAACGATGGTTACAATAAGTGTCGGCTTCAGCACCTCCAAAGAAAGCAAGGCTGTTCAAGAAATGATTAAGCAGGCTGACGAAGCGATGTACTATTCCAAAACGACGGGCAAAAATAAAGTAACCCCGTTCAAATCATCAGCTGCTTCCAAAAAATCAAAAGCATAAACAATGAAAAGGCACTGATCATAAGGCGTTTAGCCTTGATGGTCAGTGCCTTTTTTTTGTTTGCTTCTGAGAAAAGCGTAAGTACTCAATATTCGTCATATGCTTACAATTTTCAATAGCTGTCCTGCCTTCTCGCTGTACCTAACAGCTGCCAAGCCCTATCGTTATCGCTTTGCCGCAGTTGGCTTCTCTAATGAATAAAGCTCGTCTTCCAGCGTTTGCATCCGCTCAAGCACCGTTTGGCGAGCATCTTTAATCGCATGATTGTAAACATGCGGCCCAACCGCTTGTATCATAAAATCAAGCAGCTGCTCCGCCGCAATCGATCCCAGCGTCTCCGAACGCTCCAGCTCGAAATACTGCTGAATGCTAGCAATCAACTGCTCCTTCTGCTCTTTTGGCAGCTTCAACATTAACATATTATTAACCCTCCAGTTGTCCTCTCAGAATGGTCACTGCTTGTCCTTGCAAATACACTCGCTCGCCTTCCGGTCTTACCTTCACAATCCCTCCGCGCTCCGATGCCTGATAGCCAGTTAACTCCTGCTTGCGGAGCCTCTTCGCCCAATATGGCGCGAGCGCGCAGTGGGCCGATCCCGTTACGGGGTCTTCATCGATCCCTGTACCAGGAAAAAAAGCCCGAGATACAAAGTCATACGCAGCATCTGTTGAACGGCTTGTAACGATAATTCCGCGGGCGCTCAGACGGGCAAGCATCCCAAAGTCAGGCCGCAGCGTACGCAGTGTATCCTCACTGTCTACCTCTACAAAGTAGTCCATTCGATTGCGGCCAACATATCTCGGAATGAGACCCAGACCCTGAATGAGCTCCTCAGGTGCAACAGCTGCTTCCGGTGGCTCGGAAGGGAAATTCATCTCCATCCAGTCCCCTTTATGCACAGCGGTCAATAACCCGCTTTTCGTCATAAATCGTGCCGTTTCGTGCTGTGGCAGTCTTCCTGTTTCCCATAATATATGTGCTGTAGCAAGTGTAGCATGTCCACACAAATCAATCTCAGCAATCGGTGTGAACCATCTTAACTCATAATGCTCTGCTCCCTGCTCAATAAATGCCGTCTCTGAGAGATTCATTTCCGCTGCCACCTGCTGCATCCAGCGTTCAGACTGAGGCTCGTCTACAATGCAAACGGCGGCAGGATTGCCATTGAATTTTTCATTCGTAAATGCATCTACAATATATAACGCATAATTCATTTTTCCAACATTCCTTTCTTACTCCATGTCACGCCAAACAACGATAGTACAGCGCCATATAAGAGATGACCAAGCAACCACCAAATCAGAGCTTGTACATCGCTAGTCGCTGGAGTACGCTCTGAGAGCTGTGTAAGTGGAATCCACGTACAGCATGCGACTGCTATACTCATGCCAAGGCTTAGTCCTATCGGAGCTCTCCAAAGCGACAACAGGGATAAATAAATAATACCGAGTGGAAGCGCAACAACCATATGAAGGATAAATTCAAGCGTCTCCGTTCGTTTATAAGGCAGCCATTCTATGAAATCAATATTAAGAAGCAATACATATACCGCTGATCCGGTAAGGTGCTCAAGCAGCTTCATCGTAAAGCCTAACACGATTCCACTCACAGCACCAGCCGCAATACCAGCAATAACTAGCTTGCTGACATACTGCAGAAACGAGCGCTTATTCCCATCTCTCATAGCTGACATTTGAAATCCTCTTCTCTGAATCTGTTTCAATCCCAAACAAAAAAGTGCTTGCTGTCACAAAATGATCCGGCTCGAATGTTATCCATTCCATACTCCGATTCGTTTGTGTGCAAGCACTTCATATAGGTTATCCTTTGAGCGGAATAAGCAGCTCTACCGGCTCTTCCTCCAAATGATGCTCGTCAATATAAAACAACTCCAGCGATACGGCGTTTTCTTGCTTCTCTAGCCGCAACTCATTTATCCAAGCATGAAGCTGCTCGTACCCTTCGCCGATTCTTTTATTGGAGCAAGCGACCATCGCATAACGATGTTCAGGAATCGTGAATTGTACCATACCAGGAGGCAATTCCTCCAGATGCTGGACTTCATAACAAGCCCAGTAGGTAGCAAACACTTCATTGCCGAAGTACGGACTGTACAATACGGTCGATTTTGTTGCATCATTCAACTCGTGCTTGCGTGTCAAAAACTCGGTCTGCAGCCGAATCGCTTCATCCGGAAAGGATGAATATGGACCGCAGTAGCTGATACCCGCCAAATGAAGCGCAGGTTTTGTTACGATTGAGCAGTTTTCCACGCGATTTCCTCCTTCGAATCTGTCAGGACTTGTGCGCTAGGATGAGCTTTCTCTGCCCATAGTGTAACATGATTTGCAAGTATTTGGATAGTCGTTTGCATGTTAATCCTTTATCGGGATTATTGACAAAGCCGCTAGCCTTGCTCCAGCCGTTTCATAAATTCTTCTACCGCACTATAGCCTTGCTGCTTTAAGTACCAATTATTCGCGGCTGCCTCAATTAAACCTGCAACGTCTCTGCCCGGCTGCACTTGGATTTCAATATGAGGAATTTTCACACCCATATAATCTGTAAATTTGGTTTCCAGCTCTAAATCATTATTGAGTTCATTATCACGCCACTTCGTTAATTCAATATCGAGTACAATTCTCGTCTCGTCTTGAAACGCCTGTCTGCCATACAATCTCACAACATTAATAAGACCAATGCTGCGCAGAGCTAGAAACTCCTTTGTTTTCTCATTATGCGTGCCAAGCAGCGTTTGTGAACTCAGCTTTTTTAGTACAACGATATCATCAGCAACTAACCTAGAGCCCCGTTTGATGAGCGTATGGGCTGTTTCGCTTTTGCCAATGCCTGACTTGCCGCGCAGCAGCACGCCAATGCCAAGCACATTTAAGCAAATCCCATGAATCGATATTTCCGGAGCAAGCGTTTTGAGCAGATAAGCATCCAGCATGCCAAGCAATTGCACCGTTGGAAGCTTCGTTCGCAGCAAAGGAATACCTTCTTGATCGCAATATTTGGTCAAATATTTTAGACCTTCCTGACCCGCAGTAACTACAAAGCAAGGCGGATGATATTTAACAATATTGCCAATATGATGATTTCGTTCTTCTTCACTTAATGAGTGCAGGTATGTAATTTCCTTCCTGCCCAAAATTTGAACATGCTCCTGTGGGAAAAAATCGTAATATCCAACAAATTCAAGTCCTGGTCGATAGGCTCTTGCTTTAGCAATCTGTCGATCGAGCTTATCGGCTCCTGCTAATATTTCTAATGATAATTGCGCTGCTAATTCCCGTACCGCTATTGATTTCATAACATTACGCTCCTTTGCTGTTATCATAAAGTGCTGTTCATATTAAGAGCCTGTCGAGCGATAATGACGAACACCGATGTTCCATACAAGCAGACAAGGCAAAATAAAGAGGATGCCAGCTATTGGCGAAATCATATAGAGCAGTTCATTCCCAGAGGTTCTGTCTAACAAGTAGAGCAAAGGCAAATAATTGACACTTCCGAAAGGGATGACGAACGTAAAAAAACGAGTCACCCATTTCTTATAAATACTTAACGGATACTGGGCCATCTCTCGCCCTCCATCCGTAAATATATTTGCAATCTCAAGACCTTGAACCGTCCAAAAACACATCGTTGCAGCGAGTATAAAGATACCAGAGAAAACAAAGACACCGCTTAAAATCATAAAAATAAGAGTTATTGTTTTAAGCAATGTCCACTCGATCGTAAGCTCACTTAAAGCCCACGTCAAGATGATTACGCTTTGCAGCAGCCGTCCCACACGTGAAAATTCGAATTTCGAGCCGAGTACCTGAAGCACGGTACTGCGCGGCCGAACCAGCAGACGGTCAAAATCTCCGTTAACGACCAACGTAGAGAACGAATCAAAACCGCGTGCAAAACATTCACTAATCGCAAATGACATATGAATAATAGAAAAGCATAACGCTACTTCTTGAAAATTCCAACCCTCAATTTGGCCAAATCGCTCAAACATGAAATATAATCCAGCAAAAACAGAAAATGGGACAAAAAATTGACCTAAGGAGAGCAGCCAAAATGAGGTAAGGTACTGCGTTTGCGACTTAAACATGATCAAAATATATTTACCGAACAATCTCATATGGGTTACCCTCCATTCACCACAACTCTACGTAATGCTTTTGCCATTGCCAGCCTGCCTAAGCCCACTAGTACAACAAACCAAAGCAGTTGAACACCGATGCCGATGAGCGCTTCTTCCTTAGCAATATGTCCCGAGTAAACTCGAAATGGGAAATCCGCTGTCCATCGAAACGGCAGCACATATACAATGTTTTGCAGCCATGAGGGCATAAGAGGCACGGGTATAACCATGCCTGCCAGAAATTCGCCGATTACACCAAACATGAGCAGCGAACCAGCCGGTGAAAGCGTAACGAACACGGATATGTACATCAACATAGAAAGGGCAACAATCATAAGCAGTCCAAGCAATAATGCAACGATAAACAAAACAAAGGCTGCTGGATCTTCTGGCAGCGGCATCCGGTAAGGCTCTGGCAGAAAAAAAGCTACTATCAAAACAGGGATACTTTTTAGAATGGCACTCGAGAGCCGCTGTGCAATAAGCTTGGCATACCATAATCCGTATATGCCGCTAGGTCTGCAAAGCTCATAAGCAATATTGCCTGTCGTTATAAGTCCGAATAACTCATTGTCACGGAACCACAACATAACGAACGAAAGAAAAGCCTGCTGCAGCCATACATATGTGATAAGCTGCTTCAATGAAATTGGAGGCGGAGTCGTTGTCCCGCTATAAAACGCCTCAAACACCATAATGATAATGAAACCCCAAAAAAATTGAGTCGCAACTCCCGCCAGCGCTGCGGTACGGTATTGCAATCCGTATGTGAGACGCAGCTTAAATACCGAAATATACGCTTTCATTATATTTGATGCTCCTTATACAGCTGAACGATCATATCTTCAATAGGCAAGGTATCAATCGTGACATCGAGAAGCTCCACCTGCTCAGACAGACGGATGAGCACATCGCTTATGACAACCTGAGCTGTATCGACGCTTAGCACAGCACGCTCAGGCGACCATTCTACAACGACAGCACCAGCAATCTCAAGCGGCTCAGCCCGGTGGCTGTATACGACGGTTATCGTTTTTTGTGTTCCAAACTGGCTGCGTATCGCACTTAGGCTGCCATCATAAAGCAGCTTTCCTTTGCCAATAAGAATAATCCGGTTCGCCAGCGCTTCAATATCATTCATGTCATGAGTGGTCAAAATGATCGTAACGCCCTTCTCTTCATTTATCGTCTTAATGAAGCGGCGCACAGCGATTTTGGATACGGCATCGAGGCCAATTGTGGGCTCATCCAGAAATAGTACACTTGGGCTGTGCAGCAGGGAAGCCGCAATTTCGCAGCGCATCCTTTGTCCAAGACTAAGCTGTCTTACTGGCATCTGAATAATTTCCTGCAGCTCAAGCGTTTCTGTAAGCAATGCTAATGTGCTTTGATACTCCTGCACTGGCACCTTATAAATATCCCGCAGCAGATCAAAGGAATCGATGACTGGCACGTCCCACCACAGCTGAGAACGCTGACCGAAAACAACACCAATATGCTTCACATACGCGACCCGATCCTTCCACGGCGTATAACCCATAACCGTACATGTACCGCTGTCTGGCACAAGAATGCCGCTCATCACTTTAATGGTCGTTGACTTGCCCGCCCCGTTAGGTCCGATGTACCCTACAATTTCACCCGGCTCAATCGTGAATGAAATATCGTTAAGCGCTTCCACAACTTTGTATTCCCTTTTGAATAATGCCTTTACTGCTTGCTTAACGCCTGAAGAGCGTTTAGCAACCTGATACGATTTACTTATCCCATGAACTGTAATCACTATTTTTTACCTCCGCGCAAGTTTTGAGAGGGAAATACTAACATCGAAAGAATAATGTGTCAATTGTTTCCTCAATAAAAAAATCAAAAATCGCTCTTTTTCTGCCTAGAAGGCTGAATAAAGAGCGACTCGTATGTTGCATTTAAATTAAGTTTTATTAGAAGTTGAAAACAAAATCATCATCATTAAGCGGCTCAACGTGAATTGTACGTACGTAGCCATTACCTTTTTTGGAGAAGAAATCATGCTGCTTCGTATGGGTACTGATACCATTGAACACGATTGGGTTTACCGCTTCCTCAGGGAAATGCGGCTCCATACCAAGATTCATAAGCGCTTTGTTCGCATTGTAGCGGACGTATACATTTACTTCCTCAGCAAGGCCAAGCGGCGCATAAAGATGCTCTGTATACACAATCTCATTCTCGTATAGCTCGTTAAGCAATGCATAAATTTCGATTTCCAGCTGTGCTTGCTCCTCAGGGCTAAACGTTTGGAACAACTCTTGTGCTAGAACGCCAACGTACAAGCCATGGATGCTCTCGTCACGCAAAATCAAATCGATAATTTCGCCGCTGCTCGTCATTTTACCTTGTCCAGCCAAGTAAAGCGGATAGAAGAATCCGCTATAGAACAAGTAGCTCTCCAGGAATACAGAAGCAGCCATCGCTTTGTAAAGCTCTTTCGGGCCAGTGATGTTCGAATACCAAGAAGAAATCAAGTTTGCTTTCTTCTGAAGCTGTTCGTTCTGCTCAACCCACAGGAAAATTTCGTCGATCTCTTCGCCAGAAGCAAGTGTAGTGAAGATGCTGCTGTACGATTTGGCATGGATTTGCTCCATCATCGACATAAATGACAATACTGCTTTGCGCTGCAAGCCATCAACATGCTCCAAAATCTTCGGCATGCCGACGCCGCCTTGAATCGTATCAAGCAAAGTCAGACCGCCGAGCACGTTTTTGTACAGCGTGCGCTCCGCGTCCGTCATTTCCATCCAGTCCATTTTATCATCTGATAACGGAATTTCTTCATCCGTCCAAAATTGCATTACATTTTGCTGCCAGAATGTTAACGTGAAATCGTCATCTGGGCGGTTCCAGTTTACTGCTTTCATTTGGTGAGCTCCTTCTTTGCTACGTAAGCGTCATTTAAATAGTACTCAAGCGTAAACGGCTATGCCGTCTTTTAGAGGCATAGCTTTCGTTTCGCGGAGAAATATAAGAAAAGTATATGAAAAACATATACTTTCTTATATTTTAAACTGCGCAGCTCGTGCATTCCTCAACGGAAAGCCGCTTCGTTCTTGTGTAATAAAGCGATTTAAGACCTTTTTGAGCAGCATAAACATAGAAGCGCGCCAGCTCACGAGTCGTCACATTACTGTTAACATGCAGTACAGTCGAAATACCTTGGTCAATATGCTGTCCGATCTCTGCAATAAGATCAATCAGCTTGAACTGATCAATGTTGTAAGCCGATTTGTAGTAGAAGTAATTTTCCTGCGCCAAATAAGGCATTGGATAATAAGTAGTTGAGTTTGCATACGTACGTGTTTCGATATGCTCAACAATCGGCATTACGCTTGAAGTCGCATTTTGGATATACGAAATGCTTTGTGTAGGCGCAATCGCCAGACGATAAGCATGGTACAAGCCGTGTTCTTGGACTTTTACTTTAAGTGCAGCCCAGTCCTCAGGTGATGGAATTTCCATACCGTCGAACAATTCCTTCACGCGGTCTGTTTTTGGACGGTAATCATTTTCCACATAACGAGTGAAGTATGTGCCCTTCGCATACTCCGAACGGTCGAAGTCTTTGAAAGTAATCCCGCGCTCTTTGGCGATTTCCATGCTTTGCTCAATGGAGTAGTAGTTCATCATCATAAAGAATACGCCGGCAAAATCTTTCGCTTCTTCACTTTCGTAAGCGATTTTGTTTTTCGCAAGGTATCCATTCAGATTCATCGCGCCAAGTCCTACGGAGTGAAGCTCCTCATTCGCTTTTCGAACGCCTGGTGCATTGTCGATATTGGACAAATCACTAACCGTCGTCAAAGCTTCGATACCAACATGTACCGATTCCTTCACCTTTTTGTGCTCCATTACGTTAACAATATTAAGGGAAGCAAGGTTGCAGCTAATATCACGGTTAATGACATCCTCGTAGCCGTAATCCTTAATTTCCGATGTCTCCTGAAGCTGGAATATTTCTGTGCACAGGTTGGACATTTTGATAGAGCCGATATCCTTCAAAGCGTGAACGCTGTTAGCATTCGATTTGTTCATAATATATGGGTAGCCAGATTCTAGTTGAATCGAAGCGATTTTTGTCAACATGTCGCGTGCGTTCATTACTTTTTTCTTCGTTACCAGCTCATTAGCCAGCAGCTCTTCGTACATCTCGTCCATATCCATATCGTCGAGATGCTTGCCGTATGCCTTCTGAACGGAATGTGGACCGAACACGAATAGCGGTTTGTTTTGAGCAGCTAGCTCATAAAATTTATTCGGAATAATTAGGCCGATCGAAAGAGTTTTAATACGTGCTTTTTCGTCTGCGTTAATTTTTTTGCAATCAAGGAATTCGATAATATCCCAGCCGAAAATATTGTAGTAGCCTGCACCAGAACCTTTGCGTTGTCCCATTTGGTCTGCGTAGGAGAAAGCATCCTCCATAAGCTTCAGCACCGGCATAATGCCTTTTGCTGCGCCCTCTACGCCTTTAATAGGCTCACCGCGTCCACGAAGCTTCGATAGGTTGACGGCTACGCCACCACCGATTTTGGAGAGCTGCATACATGTGCCGAGTACATAGTTGATGGAGTTAAGAGAGTCGTCCATTTCTAGCAGGAAGCAGGAAACCATTTCTCCGCGGCGGCTCTTGCCTGCGTTGAGGAAGGTAGGGGTAGCTGGCTGCAAACGTTGGTCAATCATCGCTTCCGCAATTCGAAGTGCTCTAGCTGCATCGCCTTCGCCCAAATGCAAGGCAACGATGGCTACACGATCGGAATATTGCTCCAAGTATTGCGATTTATTGTTGGTCTTCATCGCGTAGTCCTTATAGAACTTCGATGCAGCCATGTAGGATTGGAATTCAAAGCCGCTGTTTGCCGTTAGTGTAAATACAGCTTCAACCTGCTCATATGTATACTTTTCGTATACATTATCGTAATAATCGTTTTCGATTAAGTATTCTAGCTTATGTTTGAGGGAGTCGAACTTCACGCTCTTCTCAGCCACTTCTTCCATAAATGCAGCGACAGCCTCTTTATCTTTATCAAGCTGGTAAAATCCGTCTGCACCGCGCTGCATCAATTCGTTATTCAATTCAATATGCTTCAATGGTTCGCACCCTTTCGACAAAATGTTGCGTATCTTGATTCGTACCTGACAATTCAAACTTCAAAATCACTGGAACATCGTACATTTGTGAGATCGTATCCGCGCTTTTTGCGAACCCGGTTCCCCAGTTGCGGTTGCCGCTCGCAGAAACGCCGCGGAGCATGCCAGAGTTGCTTTCTAGAAACGAAGTTACCTTCTCTGGAACTTGGCCGAACCCTGTTGTGTATGTTACTAGCACGAACGGCTCGTCAACTTCTTCCCTCTCATCAATCGGCACCGCCCGCATATTCAATTTTTTGATGAAACGCTTGACGTTGCCTGTTTTGGAATCATAGACGACTAGCATAACACGTTCGCTCCCTTACTGTAATCAAGCAATTAAAAAGCGCTTCTGACTAGCAATTCCGTCAGCTGCGCTTGTTCAAGATATACCGCTGGTAATCGTTGAAGGCACCAATCCACATCAATATGTAGTTGATGTTTTTGATTCTACATCAATATATAGGAGTAGTCAATGAAAATTATGGAGAAAATATTAATCTATTTTTTTGGCGCACTCGACTATTTTAACAGATGAGGATATGATGTGATAGTGACATTTTATTGCTATTTTGGGGGTCCTGAAAATCGTAAACACAACTGCAGAACAAATAAGAGCATTGCTAGAAAAACTGTTCAAAGATGCCGGATATACAGTGCCGGAGCTGCTTGAATACATCGAAAAACTTGAAAAAGATCAAGATCTAATGGCCGAAACAATCAAGAAAATGAAGCTTGAATCGATACGAAAAGCATCTGCTTCCGCAGGCATGAATAGCCGATTAAAAGATGCGCTTCGGGAATAATCGGATATACGAGTCACAAGATCTAGATATATACAAGCGAATAATTCAAGAAATCGATAGCACTTCTCGTTCACCAAAACGCTGTTGATAAAATTTTACAATCAGAATACTTTTCGTCAAACTTCGACACTCACACTAGATATAGATGTCGATTGCAATGTTTCTACTTCGACATTGCAATCGACATCTATACAGACCAACTCATACTTCGATCCTACTCTTTAAGCACATATCTGTGCTTAACCACCACAAACCAGGGTTGCTTTTCCTTTATAAGCGCATATGTGTTCTTACAGAGAACTTTCGAGCATACTCTCACCACGATCCCACTCTGTAAGCACGTATGTGTTCTTACAGACCACAAACCAGAGTTACTTTTCCCCTATAAGCGCATATTTGTTCTTACAGCGAACTTTCGAGCGTGATCTCACGACGATTCCACTCATTAAGCACATATGTGTGCTTAACCACCACAAACCAGGGTTGCTTTTCCTCTATAAGCGCATAAGTGTTCTTACAGCGAACTTCCAAGCGTACTCTCATGACGATTCCACTCTATAAGCACGTATAGGTACTAACGCACCACAGTCTCCTATTGTCGTCTCTTATATAGCGACGTTTTCTGCGAATAGCCGGACAGATCAAAAAAGGGTTTCCCATAAAGTCTAGTTAGACTCTATGAGACACCCATCTCTAGTGGATCATATTATTTGATTGCTGCGAAGAACAAACGCTCTGACTCGCTGTCAGCTGGCTTCAGCTCAAAATCTGCGTAACGGTCAACCGTTTTAAAGCCCGCACGGTACAGAGCTGACTCGATCCAGTCTGGATCGTAAGCGCGCTGCACATGTGATTCTTCAAACCGATAAAACTTTGAATCGCGGTCACGCGAGAATATCGTTAGGTTATGCTCAATCTCGCAGCGCTCCTCTTCAAAGTCGCATGTCCATATATAGGCTACATCACGCTCATCAAGCACAAAGGGCTGTTCTTCCGCATAACGAATGAGCTGCTTTGGCGGATGCATATCGAATAAAAAGGAACCGCCGCTGCGAAGGCCAGCATAGGTAGCGCGGAAAGCCGCCTCAATATCCTCTTCCTCCGTCAAGTAGTTCAAGCAATCACAAAATGAAATGACCGCATCAACGGGCTCTTGCAGCTCCCATTCACGCATGTCCTGCTGCAGCCACCGAATCGAACCGGAGCGCGGTCTCGTAACCGCCTGAGGCGTCTCATCCCACTTGCTGCGCGCGACGGTAAGCATGTCCGATGACAAATCAATTCCATACACATGGAAACCCGAGCGTGCTAACGGAATCGAGATGCTCCCTGTACCGCAACCAAGATCTACGACAGTAGCAGGCATGCCATAGCGCGACCAGCCGGCCCTTGCGAAGCCCAGCCATTCTGCATAGGGCATATCCTCCATCAGCTGATCATAGACAGTAGCGAACTGTCCATAAGAGCGTGTCATTGCCCGTCAGCTCCTTCAGCTGAGGAGCCTGAAGCGTTCGCTTGCTCTCCTGCTTGCTCCGTCGTCGCATCAGACGGTTCAGCCAAATAAGTCCAGCTGCCTTTCTGAGTGACAAGCCTTTCTCTCATCAGCTTGCCTAAAGCGCGTTTGAATGCACCTTTGCTAATCCCGAATTTTTGTTTAATAATGTCGGCATCTGTCTGATCAGAGTATGGCATTCCGCCGCCTGGTCGTTCTTTAATGAAGGCAAGCAGTCGATCAGCATCCTCCAATCGTCCTACTTCCTTACGCTGCGCCATGGAGAGGTTAGCTCTGCCATCTTCACGAATGAAGGTTACACGAGCGCTTACACGCTCACCAAGTCTAAGCGGACGGATTCGTTCTGCGCTTGGAATAAGCCCATAAACGCCAAACCCTACAACACCGCCATCAATCATGACAAACGAGCCGAGCTGCAGCGTTTTTGTTACCCAGCCTTCAACCCATTGATTATTCCAGCTCTCAGGTGCATGGAAGACAAGCTCCGAGAGTTCCTCTTCAAAAGCAATTTTAGCTACGAGTCTTCCTATTTTGTCATGTTTCATCACAACAAATACTTCATCGCCAGGAAGAGGCCTGTATTCAATGCTCTCCGGCAGCTCCGAAAGCGGAAGCAGCAATTGTCTGCCAAGCCCCATTTCTAGGAAGCAGCCAAGCCTTGGATGAACGTCCGCTACTTTCAGGCGAGCAAGCTCACCTAGCTGGAGAAGCGGCTTCTTCATCGTAGCAGCC
The DNA here is from genome assembly GCF_056398625.1 of Paenibacillus sp. 01T431. Lineage (NCBI taxonomy): Bacteria > Bacillati > Bacillota > Bacilli > Caryophanales > Paenibacillaceae > Paenibacillus > Paenibacillus sp. 01T431. Next base: position 196,295 of record NZ_JBFTPT010000005.1, on the reverse strand, counting down.
AATCGATCCTCGGAATCGTAAAAAATGAATACTTCCACTGCATCGCCGATTTTTGGCTTAGAGCCTACAAGCTCGGTATAATGCATGAGCACATCCGATTCTTCATCGCTCAAAAAATAGCCGTAGGGCGACACCTCGCGTGCCACCCTTAAAGTCAAAGTAGTTCCGGCTACAAAACTCATGCAAACTCCACAACCTTCGCATCGGACCATAGCCGCTCAATGTTGTAATATTCACGCTCATCGCGATGGAATACGTGAACGATAACGTCGCCGAGGTCAATCAGCACCCATCTTGCCGAATCCATACCTTCGATTCCGCGCACGCGATTGCCATTTTTCTCAGCTTGTTTCCGAATTTCTGTTGCGATAGCTTGTACTTGTGTATCCGAGTTACCGCTGCAAATGACGAAATAATCCGCCACCAAGGAAATTTCTTTTAAGTTCAAAGCAACAACGCGCACCGCTTTTTTGTCTTCTGCTGCTGCGACTGTGATTTGAAGCAATTGATCCGAATGTAACGCCATAGCTCAGCCTCCTGTTAAATATTATTCTAATAAACTATTTCTTGCTTCTAATGTTAGCGGAAATATTCGTTTTCCTTTTTCTAATAAGAAGGAAATTGTAGAGTTAAAGCCAGCAAGCAATGCTTGATCCAATGAATGCTCGCTAAGCTCGCGAATTTTGTCTACTCCTGGAAACTCTCGCCCTGGTTCCATATAATCGGCAAGGCAAACAATTTTCTCAAGTTTCGACATGCCGCGGCGACCAGATGTATGGTAGCGAATAGCATCCAGTACTTCGGTGTCCGCCACACCAAATTCATGTTCGGCTACCCACGCCCCAACGGGTGCATGCCATAATTCTTTATCATAAAGCAAAAGCTCTGCTGGCAATGCTTGATCGCGAATGACCTTCTGCATACGATCGACATTCCAGTACTTAGAAACATCATGCAAAATGGCAGCAAGCTCAGCTCGTACAGCATCTTCGCCAAACCTATTAGCTAATATGACCGCGGTTTCCATAACTCCCTGTGTATGCAGCCATCTTCGCTCAGGCATTTCCGCTTTTACTTTTTCGATCATTTGCTCACGATTCATACAGGTTGTACCTCCTCATGTAGCTATTCACCGAATCAGGCACTAAGTATTGAACAGACTGCCCAGCTTTCACCTTGCTCCTAATCACTGTTGAAGAAATCGCAATGGCAGGCATGTGGACCAAGCTGACCCGCTCCTGCAAATAAAACGGAAGTGCAGCGATATTGACCGGATTGCCTGGACGCTCTAATCCAATAAATGATATCCGAGCAGCTAGCTGCTCGATTTCATGCCACTTCGGCAGGTCGTTGATGCGATCTGAACCGATAATATAGGAAAAAGAATGGTTCGGATAACGTCCCTGCAGCTCTACGATCGTGTCGTAGGAATAGCTCACACCACCACGCTGCAATTCAACATCAAGCGCTCGAAAGGCCTTGTTGCTCTCGATAGCATCGCATACCATTTCGTAGCGCCGCTCTCCGCTAACGCCTGGCTCATTCGCCTTGAGCGGTGGTCCGTATGACGGGATAAACCACACCTCGTCCAAGCCGCTCTGCTCTCGTGCGGTTTCTGCAGCAATCAAATGACCGATATGGATGGGATCGAAGGTGCCGCCCATAATTCCTATCTTACTCACTTGTTGAACGCCTCCCTATCAAGCAAAGTCGAAGCGTTAACAGCTATCGTGTCTTCTAGTATGCCCTTTATGACAAAAAGCTGCATTCGCCGCGCAAGTCTCGGTCCATATTATTTGCGAGCAGCTGTAGGAAGCTCGATTTGTTTGTTGTCCTTGGATTCTTTGTATAGAACGATCGTTTTGCCGATCACTTGTACAAGCTCCGCGCCAGCTGATTTAGCAACTTCAACGCCGATTTCCTTAGGATCGTCTAGACAGTTGTTAAGAACAGAAACTTTGATAAGCTCGCGCGACTCAATCGCCTCCTCGATATGACGAACGAGGTGATCGTTAGTGCCGCCCTTTCCGACTTGGAAAATCGGTGTCAAATGATGGGCTAGAGCTCTTAAATATCGTTTTTGTTTGCCTGTAAGCATAATAAGTGTTCCTTCTTTCATCTCAATAATTCGTCTGTTTGATTGCTTCAATAAATAAGTTTAGCCTTGCAATGAAGCAAGTACCGTTTCGCGCATCGCTGTGACGGGTGCTGGCTGGCCTGTCCAATATTCAAACGCATATGCGCCCTGATAAATAAACATGCCAAGCCCGCCATGAATGCGGCAGCCGCGCAGCTCTGCTTGCTGCAAAAATTTCGTTTTCAAAGGATTGTATATTAAATCACTTGCAACCGCGCCCAGCTTCAGCCAGCTTGCATCAATTGGCGTCTCCTCCGTATGAGGGAACATGCCTACTGATGTCGTGTTAATCACGATATCGGCTTGCTCGCATGCGGTTTGCAGCTCATCATTCGAAATCGCTTCAATATCTACTTTATTTTGCAATGAATCTGCAAGCTCTTTTGCCCGGTCTACGGAACGGTTGGCCACCGTAATTCGCGCAGGATTCTCGCTTGCTAGAGCATAAATGATGCCGCGGGCTGCGCCGCCCGCGCCGATAACGACGATTCGTTTCCCGGCAAGCTCACGCTCCGCTTCTTCCTTCAACGAACGCACATAACCAATGCCATCGGTGTTATATCCGATTAGACGGCCAGCGTCGTTGACAATCGTGTTAACCGCGCCAATCGCCTGCGCGCTTGCATCGATCTCATCAAGCACGGACATAATGTCCAGCTTATGGGGGATCGTAACATTGACACCGCGAATGCCCATTGCACGAACACCAGCGGCAATATCTCCGATACGATCGCTCGTAACATGAAAAGCAGTGTATACACCGTTAATTCCCGTTTCCCGAAAGGCACGGTTCATCATAATAGGTGATTTCGAATGCCTTATCGGATCGCCGATGACGCCGAACAGAAGAGTATTGCTGTCAATCTGGTTTCCTGCGCCCATAGTCGTCACAGTGAATTCCCCTTCCAAGTGACATGTGTTTAGATCATCGAGTCGCGAAGCATGACCTTAACGCCCTTCGGCGCATAAATGTCAATCACAGCTCCACCAGTACCGTTCACTTGTATCCAGCCAAGACCGGATATAAATACATCCTTATTCAAGCCGCGCTTAACGCGCAGTGAATGCCTTGTCCAAGCCGGAATCGTTTCTAGTTCTTCAAGCGATGGTCCTCCGAGCAATTGCCCACGGTGATCTGCATACAACTCATCCGCCCGCTCCAGCTTCGTACGATGCATGTTGAGCGCATTTGAAACATAGAACGTAAAGGATTGGCGATCACCCTCAACAAAATCGAATCGAACAAGGCTGCCAATAAACAGCGATTGACCCGAGTTCAATTGATAGACGAGCGGTTTAATTGGCTTGTCCGGCAATAGTGAGCCTAGGAAGCTCCGCGGTACAACCTCTGTCATACGTGTCGTATAGACGATACCTGGGGTATCAATAATCGCTTTCCCATCCTCAAGCGGAATATTAACGGCATCAAGCGTTGTTCCCGGATAACGAGAAGTAGTCAGCTCACGTTCCATGTCACTGTAATCTCGAATTAGACGATTAATCAAGGTTGATTTGCCGACATTCGTCGCGCCAACCACATAGACATCTCGGCCATTCCGGTACTGCTCAAGCGCTTCAATAACCCGCTCGAAGCCCATATTCCGCTTCGCGCTGCATAGGACCACATCGACTGTGCGCAGTCCCTCTTCTTTTGCTTGCTTCTGAACCCAATTCCGAAGTCGATTGACGTTCATCGCTTTCGGCAGCAAATCAATTTTGTTCACGACAAGCAGCACTGGATTGTTTCCGACAAAACGCTGCAAGCCCGAAATCAAACTTCCTTCAAAATCGTACAGATCGACAATATGCACAACGAGGCTATCCGTATTTCCGATGCTGCCAAGCAGCTTTAAGAAGTCATCCTGATCAACCGCTACGGATGAAGCTTCATTATAATTGCGAATTCGGAAGCATCGCTGGCAAATAACCGGTTCGCGACCGACAGCCGCCTCCGGCAAATAACCTGGCAAATCAGAACTTTTAATCTGAAGCGCCACTCCACAGCCCGCACATGATCCATATGCCTGACTAAGTTGTTGTTCCATCACTTTGTTTCCCCCTCATACCATAACCCTTTTTTCCTTAAACGCACTAACGCTATTCGTTCAATACGACGATTCACTCGTGTCATTATACCTTCATCAGCAGGAGCGATTGGCGTGACAAGGATGGTGTATAACCCCATACGGTTACCCCCAAGCACATCCGTCAGCATCTGATCTCCGATTACGACGGTTTCCTCAGGTGCAAGGCGGAGTACACTAAGCGCTCTCTTGAACGATTTGCCAGCTGGCTTGCGAGCAGCATGAATATATGGAATATTCAGCGGCGCAGCAAACTTCCCGACGCGTGTCTCGTTGTTATTGGATACGATAACAACCTGAAAGCCCCGAGAACGTACGTAATCAAGCCACTGCACAAGCTCAGGCGTAGCTAACGCCTCCTTGGCACCGACAAGCGTATTATCCAAATCCGTAATGATGCCGCGAACGCCTCTTGCATGCAGCTCATCTAAGTTAATTTCATATACTGTATTGACGCGCATATGCGGCAACAGCCGTTCAAACATAATGGATATCCCTCTGCTTTCTGCTTGCTATCTTACGAAACTATACCATACAAACTAAATTTGTTGCAAAAAAATACCGCTACCAATTTCTCTGGCGAGCGGTATTTGTTCGTATGTTATCTTAATTGATCAATGAGTGAGCGTACTTTAACGACGAAACGATCCGCTTCTTCAGATGACGCCATAACGGGGCTGTATTTCGCTTGCTCAAACCCATTCAGTACAATTTTAAAATCTTCACGCAACCGCTTCTGATTTTGCGACCAGCGCAATACGGCCTCGCGCAGCGTCTCATGGTCTTCGCGCTCCATTCCACGCTTTTTGCAAATGCGCAGCAGCTTTTGCGTCTCAAGCACGATTCGATCATTTGTTGTGTATGATCCATGGCGGAGCTTTCTCCAAGAAAAGATAAGCTTGTCACGACGAATAATGAGCCATGCAATTGCAGCAACGATGAGTAGTGATATGGAGCTCCATAACCAAACCTGCGAGCTTGATGAGCCTTCTGTATCTCCTGCTGCTGCAGCATCGTTATCGCTTAGTTCCAGATCTGGCAAAGCAGCAACCTCTTCTTCAGGCAGCGTATACGGGAATGAGAAACCCGCTGTTGCTTCGAACGGTATCCAGCCAGTACCTTCAAAATAAATTTCTACCCAAGAATGAGCATCTGAATTTCGAACGGTGTAGGTGCCTGCTCCGCTTGGATTTACTTCTTCCTCCCTATAACCGCCTGGAGGGCCGAAGTCACTAGCTGGAAGCGCACCAGGAGCAAATCCTTTAACCCATCTCGTCGGAAGGCCTAAGCTACGCGCCATAACGGCCATTGAAGTGGAAAAATAATCGCAATAGCCTTCTTTTAGCTCGAACAGAAATTGATCAACGAAATCGCTGGTAGATCCTGTGAGCTTCGATTCATCGGGCAAATTATTATAGTTGTAATTGAGCCTTAAATACGACTCCAACAATCTAGCTTTATCATAATCATTAGCTGCTCCAGCGGTGACCTGCTCTGCAAGCTGTTTGACTCGATCCGGCAATGATTCAGGCAATTGCAAGTAAAATGAATGGCGTGAAGCCTCTCCCTTATCTGACCAGCCAGCTTTGGATGTCCTCAGCAGCGCTTCATCTAAAACAGGTACTGACGACGTAACCGAATACGTTTGCGGGTATTTGCGGTTTTGCATGGACCAGTTCAGCAGCCGCAGCTCGCCTGAGCTAGGCTCCCATCTCAAGCTGGTTGGAATAGCTGCCTCTTCATTTTCAATCCAATTGATCTTCGAAAGTGGTGCAGCAGCAAAAAGAACCGGATAAACATCCTTTCGAATCATTGTAACAATCTGATTGACTTGCTTAACCCCAGCTTTTGGCGGATCATCTAATGAAGGGAATACTTCTCCCTTTACAACTGAAATATTTTCTTCGCCAGCAAGCCTGGGACTTACATCAATCCATCCGTCACCCGTGTAAAAAGCTTTGGACTCCCCGCGCCAGTAGCTGCGATGCGAGGTCGTGACGGTCATCATCGGTGAATAATCAAATTCAAATCCACCACCAAGCTTATCGTCGCTTCGACTATATCCGGAGCTCGCATTGCCTGATCGGTTCGGCGATATCACATCTGTGCCCTTATCGCCTAAAAACACCTGAACCCTCTCCCCTTTAGCTTCCTTCCAGATCGTATAAGGATCCTGAAGAATAGGAGCAATTGAGGGCATATTCAATCCTACAATCATGAGAATAGATAAAACGAGTGCAATCGGCACCATTAATCGCAGCGGATACTCGATTAGCTCTTTCCAGCTATTCGGATGCTCGCGCTTCAGCCTCGACAAGTGGCCAGCGACCATCCAGAGCAAACCAATAAAGACGACCATCCCTACTTCATCCCACAGCCAGATCGGCGTAAAGGAATCTGCGATGGTTAACACCAAAATGCTTACGCCTACAAATCCGAACATTCGAACTCTTGTGATCGTCCATATTCCAAACAGCACGTAGAGCATAAGCATCGCCCCACTTATCCATATAAATGGATTAAGCTGAACGAGATGTACCTGCAGCCACCACAGCCACTCTTGCCAGCCCTGTGGACTTGCAACAATCCATTCCATTCTTGCCCATTGCGTTGTAATAAAAATAGCTGCCATTACTTGAAAAAGAAGCTTCAGAAATTTCCAGCGGGGAGGAAGCAATATATCAATTGCTGCCGCCGCAAATAAAGTGTAGTAGGCAATGGCGTACGTTTCGTCCCACCAATAACCTTCAAATATTGTAATTACATTCGCTAAAATAATGGCAATAAATATAGATCTCAGCTTCTCAAACCAGTTCGTCGTTAAATACACACCAATTGATTTCATCATTTGCTTCATGCAATTCCGCTCCCTTCCAATACCGTTGGGAGCTCTTGCAGCTGACGAACTTCAAATACAGGCCAGCCGCGTTCGCGCAATACACGTTTCCAAGAAGTATTATGGCTTAATAAATCAACCGACGAGGAGATATGAATCAAGCAAGGGGTAATTCCTTTGCGTGAGAGCCACTCCATGCTTCGAATGACATCCGCGCCAGTCTCAGGAGTAATGAGGACTGCAAAACTTCCGGCTTCAATCGTAGAATCAGCTTGCTGAAGCGACGGATACAAAGGCCTCGCTGCATTTGCATCTACAAAGGTTAAATGCCTCATCACCATATTTCGTTGATCAATGCCTGATTTGGGTGTAACGAATGTCATGGAGTCTCCAATGGAGAGCAGCCCCATTGCCGTATCACTTTTGAGACCGTTCTCGAGCAATGAAGCTGCAACGGATACGGCTAATTCGAAGCGAGTCGCGAGTTCACCTTTGTAGCTGCTTGAATGTCGATCAAGGATGACTAGCGTACGCGGCAATGACTCACGCTCGAAAGCTTTCGATTTCCACTCGCCCGTCTTCGCCGTCGCATTCCAATGGACACGTGACAAACGGTCTCCGTATAAATATTCACGAACGCCGTTAATTTGTGTCGTTTCCTTCGCTGAGCGTGACGCGATGGCATGAGAGTAAGGACCGCGAATCCCGCGCTGAATGCCATTCCACTGCCTAAGCGGAACTGTCTGAGGCAGCACATTAAGCACCGTCTCTGATCCGAATTTCCCTGAATGCTCGAACAAACCGAAAACATCATAAGACAAGCACTCTGTATGAGTAAATCGGTACTCGCCGCGCTGCAGCGGAGGCGTTTGATACACGACATGGCCCGCACGCTTCCAATTCGGCACGAAGGAAGTCTCGAATGCCAGCCTTTGTCCATTATGACGATGCAGCTGATCTCTAACAATGACGTATGGAAGCGGATAATAGCCAGGTATTTTCATGGAAAGGCTTACTTCTAGCGTGCTGCCTGCTGATAAAGATTGATCGATTGTTGTTGCTCCAGGCATCGCATACACTCTGCTGCCCGTCACCTTGTTAATTCCGCTCCACCTGCCAAGCACTAAATAAATAATTAATAAATTCAAAATCATGAAGAGCATCATCGCGGTTTTGCCGCCTTGAAATAAAAAGTAGAACAGACTGGTCAAATAAATGACTGCGACAAGCTGCATCCGCAGCTTCGAAGATTTGGCCGCTGTCATACGACTAACGCTCTAGCCGAACCGGTACTTTCGTGGACTGAATCACCTGCTCGATGATATCCTCCGCTTTAAGACCGTTCATTCTAGCTTCCATTCTCAGAAGAAGTCTGTGCGAAAGCACGTATGGAGCAAGTTCCTTCACATCATCAGGCGTTACAAACTGTCTCTGCTGAATATAAGCGCTCGCTTTAGCCGCTCTTGCCAGCGCTAGCGCTGCACGAGGACTTGCACCGAGCATTACATTCGCGTTTTCTCTCGTTCCTCTTATTAATGAAACTAAATATTTGCCTACGGCGTCATCAATATGCACCTTAAGCGCTTGGTCCTGAATTTGGATCATATCGGATATATTAATCATTTGCTGAATGCGATCAGATGGATGTATTCCTTCATTAGAGAGCACCATTTGCTGCTCATCTGTTTCACTTGGATACCCGAGCGACAGCTTCATCATGAACCGGTCCAGCTGCGCCTCCGGAAGCGTATAAGTGCCTTCAAATTCAATTGGATTTTGGGTAGCGAGCAAAACGAACGGACGAGGCAGCTCATATGTATCGCCATCAACCGTTACATGTCCTTCTTCCATCGCCTCAAGCAGTGCAGATTGTGTCTTCGTTGTTGCGCGATTGATTTCATCGGCTAGCAATATATTGGCCATAATTGGACCCGGACGAAATAAAAAGGTTTCTTGTTTGGGATGGTAAATGGAAACGCCTGTTATGTCAGTTGGCAGCAAGTCGGGATTGCATTGTATCCGGCGGAACTGGCCGCCTATTGACTTTGCCAACGCTTTCACTAATTGTGTTTTGCCCGTGCCTGGCACGTCTTCAAGCAGAACATGTCCACCTGCAACGACGGCAATTAACAATCTTTGGATCTCTTCCTGTTTGCCGAGGATACAAGATTCTAAGTTTCGGAGAATAGTAGAACATAATTGCATGTCTGCAGGACGAATATCCATTTCATAACCTCCCGAAATAACGCATGAGTTAGTATTCAATACTACTATTTTACAGTACTTCCTTTACAGTACACAAATTTTTTCGCTACAAAAAAAATTGGAAGATCCCACAGGACCCTCCAACTTAAGTGCATAAATGGTTATCCTTTTGGCCTGACGACAAGTGCTGCCAAGAAGGAAAATATAATCGCTGCCGAAATGCCGGCACTAGTTACTTTAAAGATACCCGATATAACGCCAATCCAGCCTTGCGTATGCAATTCGGTTAATGCGCCGTGTACGAGGGCATTACCAAAGCTTGTTATCGGAACCGTAGCTCCCGCTCCAGCAAACTTGACGAGCGGTTCATATAAGTCAAAACCATCAACGATAGCGCCAATGACCACTAAGGTCGACATCGTATGGGCAGGAGTCAGCTTAAGAACATCAAACATCAGCTGACCGATCACACAAATTCCTCCACCAACTAAAAAAGCCCACAAAAAGATCATATATGCTTGCTCCCTCCTGCGCTAATGGCAACAGCATGTGCTATACATGGAATACTCTCGCCTTGCTGGAACGAGAGCGGCGATAATAATGCGCCCGTCGCCACGACTAAAATTCGGTTTAATTCGCCTTTCTTGATTCGTTTGAGCAGATGTCCGTAAGTAACGACGGCTGAACAACCACATCCGCTGCCCCCTGCCTGTACCTTCTGCTTCTGAACGTCATATACCATAAGGCCGCAATCGCCAAACACTGTTTCGTTCATCGGAACGCCGTTTTTCATAAGCAATTCCTTTGCAATGGGATGCCCTACTCCAGCCAAATCACCCGTTACAATTAAATCATAATCACGAGGAGATCGGCCTGTATCGTTAAAATGGGCTTGTATCGTATCTACAGCCGCGGGTGCCATTGCAGCTCCCATATTAAATGGATCTGTGATGCCAAGATCTATGACTTTTCCGATGGTTGCACATTCCACGACTGGGCCGTCACCTTCTGCAGCGACAACAGCTGCGCCAGAGCCCGTAACCGTAAATTGTGCGGTAGGCGGCTTCTGTGAGCCATATTCCGTTGGATAACGGAATTGCTTCTCAGCCGTGCAATTGTGACTGCAAGTGCCTGCCAGCACATGAGTGGCTGAGCCTGAATTCACGAAGAGCGATGCAAGCGCCAATGATTCCATCGAGGTGGAGCATGCGCCAAATACGCCAATGTACGGTACTCCTAGTGATCGAGCAGCAAAGCTATTGCTAATAATTTGATTCATGAGATCTCCGCCGACAAAAAACTGTAGCTGGTCGCGTTCGATGCCGGCATTTTGAATCGCAAACTCCGAGGCTTGCTCCAGCAGCAGCCGCTCTGCCTTCTCCCAGCTTTTTTGCTGCATGTCTAGCTCAGGATGGACGAGATCAAAATCGGCTGCAAGCGGACCATCTCCCTCATCAGGACCGACCACGGTCGCTTCGCCGATTATTACCGGGCGTTTCTCAAACCACCATGATTGTTTCCCTCGCAGCATATTACTGACCCCCAGTTCCGAGAATAAGATGAGCGATACCTACGAAGAAAGCTGCGACTGTACCGAAAACAATAACTGAACCAGCCAGCTTAAACATATTGCCGCCAACCCCGAGCACAAGACCCTCGCTCCGATGCTCCAAAGCGGCCGAACACATGGAATTGGCAAATCCGGTTACAGGCACTGCTGAGCCAGCACCAGCCCACTGCGCAATTTTATCGTACACGCCTAGGCTCGTTAAAATAACGGATATCAAAATAAGCGTTGCAACGGTTGGATTGCTTGCCGCTTCTTCGCTCATTCCCATCAAATGGACATAAAGCTCCTGTATAACCTGTCCAAATACACATACTGCCCCGCCGAAAACGAATGCTTTCAAACAATTTCCAAGTACAGATCGAGGCGGCTCCATCGTTTTTGCGAACGATTGATATTCTTTTGGTGACATGGACATTTTTTTGTAATGACTTTTGCTTTTGGTCGCCACAAAACCATCCTCCTTTTCCGCTACGGTTTTTCTCTATGCCTGAAGCTAAAGTTCCGTAACCGCTTTGCTTTCTTCTGGTTCATTATTTGTAATAGCAGGTTGCAATATTCCAACACAAACAAAAACGCCATCAATGTCCTCTGAATGCTGCATCAGCTTTGACGGAGATATACAAGATAATCTGGAGCAAATAATATTCTTTCTTACATTAAAAAAAGGATTGCCCCCGACTAATGATTTAGTCGCAGGCAACCCTTTATTTAAAGAAATATGGCTAATAACAAAAGAACGAGTAAAACATACATTATGAGCACGAGCAAGCTCAATAAATGACGTTGCCGCTTCGTAGACAAAAGTGCAGCTCCCCTCACACCGGGCTTTTATCAACAGCATATGCCAAACACCCAGCTGCGGAGCTTATCCGGGGCGATTTCAATAACGATTTCAATAGGCAAATGTTTTATTGTTCAATAATCATAACGCCTTTAGCAGATAAGCTGTAAGTGCCGCTGACAATCTCACCCGTGAGAAGCTCTGTTCGCTGCTGAGCGCCAAGCTGAAGCTCGGAAGGCTCAGAGTTATGGTTCAAAATAAAAGTAAAGGATTTCCCATCTTTATTTCTGCGTGTTACTTCGACCCCTGTATGTACGGACAAGATTGGCTCAATCCCTTTGTCCTTGCATAGGTTCGTGAGCAGCGACTGCAGAAACTCTTTATCAGGACTGGAAGCTATATACCAAGCTTCCCCGCTGCCAAATTTATTAACGGTAACCGCTGGCATGCCTTTATAGAAATCTGAGCCGTACTCAGCAATAACCTCAGCACCTTCAGAATGGATCAAATCACATAGCAGACTGCATGTATAGGTGCCGCTGAGAGCCCCATCAACTTTTTTCATCACCATTTGGTTGTGTTGGCCTGGCAGCAGCGCGTCGATCTCCTCCGCCCAAATGCCAAGAACCTTGCGCAGCTTGCCTGGATAGCCGCCCGTAGTTACGAGATCATTCTCATTAACGATGCCGCTGAAAAAAGTCGTAATGAAGGTGCCCCCGCGCTCCACGAACGCTTCAACCTTCTCCGCAAAACCCGGTTTAATCATATACATAACCGGTGCAATGACGAGATCATATTGCTCGAAATTTTCTTCAATGCTGATCATATCGGTTTGAACATTCAATTCAAACAAGGCATCGTAATACTTATGAACCTCGTCCACGTATTTTAAAGCTACGCTTGGACCGCTGGATAGCTCAACTGCCCAGCGGTTTTCCCAGTCAAATACGATGGCTGCCTTTGCATCAATTCGCGAATCAAGCAGCTTATCCGAAAGCTTCGTCAGTTCATGGCCAAGCTCCGCGCACTCACGAAACACGCGCGTATGCTCATGGCCCACATGCTCAATGACAGCGCCATGATATTTCTCGCATGCTCCGATCGAGCGGCGCAGCTGGAAGAACATGACGGTATCCGCGCCATGCGCTACTGCCTGATAGCTCCAAAGCCGCATGACGCCAGGGCGCTTCAAAGCGTTGTAGGCTTGCCAGTTCTGCTGGCTCGGCGTTTGCTCCATCAGCATAAAGGGCTGTCCACTTTTCAAACCGCGCATAAGCGAGTGCGTCATTGCTGTATAACTTACGGGAGTGTCGATCGACGGGTAATTGTCCCACGAGATGACATCCAAATGTTTTGCCCACTTGAAATAATCAAGCTCAGGGTAAGTACCCATCATATTTGTCGTAATTTGAATGTTGGGCGAGTGCTTGCGAATTTCTTCGTGTTCAATTAAATAACAATCAAGCAGAGCATCCGATTGAAATCTGCGATAATCAAGCGATATGCTTTGGAAGTTGGTTCGATTGCCGCCCCATTCCTCGCTAAGCGCATTAGGCGGTTCAATTTCATCCCAGTCATAAAAAGTATGGCCCCAGAAATTTGTATACCAAACCTTATTCAATTGTTCAATCGTGTGATAACGCTTTTGCAGCCATATTCGGAAAGCGTCGGCGCAGTTATCGCAATAACAGTAGCCGCCATATTCATTCGAAATATGCCAAGCGACAATCGCAGGGTGATCCTTATAACGCTCAGCCAGCTTCCCAGCGATGCGTCCCGAATGCTGCCGGTAGGTTTGGCTGCTCGGACAGGAATTGTGGCGTCCTCCAAATTTACGTTTGCGGCCCTCATATTCGACACGAGTGACATCCGGATATCTCTTCGCCATCCATGCCGGATGAGCCCCCGTACTTGTAGCAAGGCAAACAGCGATTTGGTCGCCATGAAGTCTGTCAATTATGTTATCCAGCTCAGTGAAATCATAGGTTTCTTCACTTGGTTGAATCCGCGCCCAAGAAAAAACGTTAACCGTTGCAACATCAATGTTCGCAAGCTTGAACATGCGAAGATCCTCTGTCATCGTCTCATCATCCCACTGCTCCGGATTGTAATCTCCGCCGTACCATATTTTCGGAAGTTTCTCGTTTATCATTTTTATTTCAATCTCCCTTCAGTTTATGTTAATTAACAGCAAGGGAGAGAGCTCATTAGATGAGCCCTCTCCCTGCCAATTCACTTTGAGTCTTATTTCGACCAAAGTTCCACACGATCCTGCACCATTTTTGTAAATTCAGCATTCAGTTTTGCTACACCTGCATCATCAAGATCTTTTAGAAATGCATCATAGATTTTATCGAAGTCTGCTGGTTTAGCAAGAATCGCTTCAGGGATACGTTTTTTCATAATATCTTGTGTTTTTTGGAAAATAACGTTTGCTTGCGAGCCCGTCTCGAACGGAAGTGTCCAAGCTGCGCCATATTTGCGAACAGGGAATGCATCGTCAGCAGGCCATAGGTCTCTGTACGTTTTCGCATTGTATTTCGCTAGCGTCTTCTTGTCTTCTTCGGAATAAGCCGTTTGAATTTGCTCAGGGAATGTCGTCGTATAGTAGTTTCCAGAAGGATCCTTCACGCCATCGCCGTAGCGAGCAGAAATCAAGTAGTTGCCAATACCTGTCGTTTTCTTGAATGTATTGCCGTCATTTGATTTTTGAGCTTGAACATCTGCAGGAATAACACGTTTTCCGCCTTCTACATTGTAATGCTTGCCTTCAATACCCCAGTTCACTAATACTTGACCTTCATCTGATGCAAGGTAATCAAGGAATTTGATTAAGCGTACTGGATCTTTGGCATCCTTTGTAATCCCAATTCCATAACCAGATAGGTAACCTGTGCCTTGGAAGGAGTGATCTTGGAATGTATCATTCAGCGTTACAGGAAAACGAGCGTAAGTTGATTTAAAATTGCCAGCTGCTTTCAAAGCGTTTTCTGCTTCGCCATAATCCCAGTTTTGGTCAATCAGTCCAAGCACACGGCCGGAAGCAATTTTTGATTTATATTGATCATATTTTTGAACGAAGCTTTCTTTATCAAGCAAACCGATATCGTTCATATGGTTCAGCCAACGGAAATACTCTCTTTCCTCAGGACGCTGGTAATGCATGATCGCTTCATGTGTGTCTTGATTAACGAAAAACTCGCCATCATCTGGAGCACCTGTTGCATAGAAAGCCGGGTTTGTAACTGAAATTAGAATTTGCCATTCACCGCCGTTAAGCGACATGCCGATTGTCGGCTGGCCATCAGCTGTTTTAGGGTTCTTCTCAATATAAGCTTTGATTGCAGCTTCATAGTCTTGTACCGTTTTGATTTCTGGATAACCTGCAGCTTCAAGCACTTGATGCTGCAATTGGAAACCGCCGCCTGCTTCGAAGTAGGTTTGTCCTACGCCGTCTTGAGGAAGCACATAAATCGCGTCGTCATCTTTGCTCCAACGAAGACGATTAAAGTATTCGCCGTAAATCTTTTTCAAGTTCGGTGCGTGCTCCTCAATCAAAGGTCGAAGATCGATCAGTGCGCCAGCATCAACCAGTTTGCCTGCGCTGCCTTTTGGCATAACCATATCTGGAAACTCGTCGCTTGCTACCATAAGGGCAAACATATCTGTGTCACTGCCGCCGACAGGGAATTCTTGTTTAATCGTAATTCCTGTTTTATCTACAATAAATTGCCCTACATCTGACTTCATATCATCCCAGCTCGGGTTCGCGTCGCCAGAAGCGATACGAATCGTAATCGGATCACCCTTCTCCGGCTCTGCTGCATTTGTTGGTGAATTCGTGGAATTGCCTGGTGCGTTCGTTTCTTTATTTTTGCCGCCTTCATTATTCGAATTGCCGCATGCCGTGACAAATACGAATACAAGTGCCAATACCAAGCTTAAAGCCATTTGCATTTTTCTTTTCATTGCTTGAAAGCCTCCCTTTTTCTCGTTCATCATGCTCGTGTATATAACAGGAAACCTGCTATTACCAATATTAACTTTTTACTGCGCCAAGCGTCATGCCTTTGACAAAATACTTCTGAAGGAAAGGATAAACTAGCAAAATCGGTACCGTAACGACGATCGTAATCGCCATCTTGATAGACTCCGGTGAAACCGACGCCAGCGTTTGCTGCGCATTAGGGTCACGGTAATTACTGCCCGTTTGCGTGGATAGCAGCACCTTCATCAGCTCATACTGCAGTGTCGTATTCTCTGGACTCCTATTATTGAACAAGTAAGTATCAAACCAAGCGTTCCAGTGTCCAACAGCAATATACAAAGCAATTGTAGCGAGTACAGGCTGACAAAGCGGAAGGATAACCTTCCAAAATATAGTCCAATCATTTGCCCCATCAATTTTGGCTGATTCTTGGAGTGCATACGGAAGCCCGTCAATATAAGAGCGGACGATGAACACGTTCCAAACGCTCAAAATAGCAGGAATGATGTAAACCGAAAACGTACCAATCAAACCTAAGTTTTTCATAAGCAGAAACCCTGGAATGAGACCGCCTGAGAAATACATCGTGAGTGCGAATACGACGGACATCCATCTTCTTGCTTGGAAGTCTGGACGACTTAAGGTGTAAGCCATCATGGATGCCGACAACACCCCAATGAGCGTTCCCAAAACGGTACGAATAACCGAGTTTTTGAAGCCTACAAGCAGTCCCTCAAAGCCGAAAATCGTCTCGTAATTTTTGAGTGTAAATTCGCGAGGGTATATAGTTAAACCGCCTCTTACCGTATCTACCGAATCATTAAATGATATCGCTAGTACATTCAGGAACGGATACAACGTTACGATAGCAACGATGATCATGAATACATAAATGCATGTGTCAAAAACTTTATCGCCTGTACTTCTTCTCATAGCTCCTTGCATGTACCGCACCTCCTATATGATTGATTCTTTGGTGACTCGTTTGTAAATTCCGTTCGCGATAAACACTAATAGGATGCTGACGACGGAGTTAAAGATACCGATTGCCGTACCATACGAATATCGGCTCATTTGAATACCGTACTTCAGCGCATAAAGATCGAGCACTTCTGAAAAATCGGATACAAGAGGATTTCCTAACAAAAACTGTTTCTCAAAGCCAATGCTGATTAAATGACCGATCGATAATATGAATAGCACCATAAAGGTTGTTCTAATTCCCGGTAATGTAATATGCCACATTTTGCGGAATCGGCCTGCCCCATCGACAGTCGATGCTTCATAAAGCTCAGGATCTATTCCCGCCATCGCAGCTAAAAAGATAATGGAATTCCAGCCCATTTCCTTCCACAAATCCGATAAGGTTACGACGCTCCAGAACCATTCGCCCTTGGCCATAAACTGAATCGGCGTATCAATGATGTTAAGATACATCAATAATTGATTAATCGCACCGCCGTCTGTTGACAGCATCTTCGTTACAAGCCCCGCAACAACAACCCAAGATACAAAGTGCGGCAAATATGAAATGGTTTGTACTGAGCGCTTAAAAAACTGCCCTCTTATTTCATTCAGCAATAGAGCAAAAATAACTGGAATCGTAAACCCTACGATAAGCCCCATCGTACTCATTGCCAGCGTGTTTCGCAAAACGATATAAAATCTTTCGTCTTGAAACAGCTCTACGAAATTGTCAAAGCCTACCCATTTTTGATTCAATATCCCGTTTTTCGGCTTATAATTCTGAAATGCGGTCAACCAGCCCCATACCGGCACATAGCTGAATAGGAAGATCCAGATGACGAATGGCAGCGACATCATGTACAAGTAACGCTGCTGAATGGCTTTGAACCAAAATCGATTCCTTTTGTTTGTCGCCCTTAACTGCTTAGGACTATCTGTTAGCGGTTTCATAGCTGCTCCTCCTACTGTTTCTGCTTCGTGCAAAAACGTCTTCGCAAGCTACCTTAGGTGGTGAGTAGCTTACCCTCTCTTATCTGTACTTATCATAAACGATAGAACCTATCCTCCGGCACCCATATAATTAGACCTAAAATCATATGAAAATACGTTCTTTCAAGCGCTTTCATAACCGTTGGTTATATAAAAAAAATAAAAAAAACATCTAGCTCGCCAGCGACTCTATCAGTCCTGTGAAATAGATGTTTGTAATAATAAGATTATAGGAACAACAGCTTCCTATTCCAAAGCCGTTCTACCAGAAATACTTTTAAAGGATGAGGGCGATACCCCTTTATACTTTTTAAATTTACTATGGAAATAATCAACATTCGCATATCCGACCCGTTCCGACACCTGATGAACCTTGAGCCCCTCCTGCAGCAGCCCAATGGCATGCTGTATTCGCACTTGATCCAAATACGTGTTGAAATGCTCACCCGTATAGTTTTTGAACATTTTGCCTAAATAGCCGCTATTGTAATTAAAAAGATCAGCCAGCGTTTCCAGCTTAATATTTTCGCTATAATGACGTTCAATAAAGTCAGTCATTTGTTTCATGACCGACAAGCTGTCTGATTTCGAAGTTTTCATCGCCAGCTCCGACAGACGGGTTTGCAGCTGCGCAATCATTTCCTCATAATGATGGGCAAGGTACAGGGCGGTAATCATCGACAGATCCTCATGAAGCGATAGCTGCGGATTAGACAAGGCCGCTTTATTTAGTACGATCGTGAGAAGCTGCGCCCAGCTCGATTTGACGAACGGCTCGGAACAATCATAAGCGATAATTTGATTGGACGCCTCCTGCATCGCGTTGTCCATTCCCTCTTTGCTCCCGATATCCAGCATATAATAAATCTTTTGAGCAAGGCTTTCGATTGATAATTGATTGCTAAGCTTAGCCTCCGCCTGCTGTCTTTCCTCGGCTAAAGACGCCATATGGATGAACTGTCCTTGCAGCATGAACCGCTGCTTCAATAAGTCGTGAATGGGCATGGACCATTTTTGCAGCTCCGCGGGTTCGCGAACGGGTTCGCTTGCCGCAGCTGCAAATTTCACCTTCGTTCCGCAGCATTCCTCGATCCACAGCTTCATTTGCTCGCGCGAGCCATTTTGGAGCATATAATCTTTAAGCAATATCCCAATATAAGGCTCGGCAGAAAAAACCCAGCCGATTTGCTTCTCTTCAACAATGTCTGTCAGCTTCTTCTTGAGTGTTGCATTCAGTGTAAGGGAATGTTCCCTGCTGTAGAGCTCGATCAACATCAGCTGGTAATATTTCGCAGGCTCACCCAATAATGTTTTCAGCTCGTGACTGTTAGCCGTATTTGCATCCAGCTTCCCGCTTGAGAGCTGATACAGCATCTCCTCACGCAGTAAAGCAACCGATTGCTCTGTGTTTTGGCGCTGCTCCGACTGACTTTGGAGCTGAGCAGAGACACGTTCGACATAGCTCTCCAGCTCATCTTCATCGATCGGCTTTAAAATATAACCATCCACATTATGCGCGATCGCTTGCTTAGCATAATTGAACTCCGCATAGCCGCTCAAAATTAAAAAATGACAGCTATTGTCTGTTTTCCTTATTTCCTCAATCGCTTGTAGTCCATCCATGCCAGGCATGCGGATATCAATCAGAATCAAATCAGGACTCAGCACGCCGTGCTTCTCGACTGCCTCGCGTCCATTGGATGCTGTCCCTGCGACGGCAAATCCGTATTTGCTCCAATCAACTAATGTTTGCAGTCCTTCTCGAATCATCGGTTCATCGTCTACAATGAGTACTTTATGCAAGCGAATGACCCCCTATTGGAATTTCAAAAGTAATGCGTGTACCCGCTCCAAGCTCGCTCTTCAGCGTCAAGCCATATCCGTCCCCATAGATCATGACCAGCCGCTGATGGACATTGCGCAGCCCGATTCGGTATTCTTCCTCTTCTTCCATATCATGCAGCGATTCATTGATTTCATTAATCTTTTCATCGCTGATTCCTACGCCATTGTCGGATACCTCAACCCGAAGCATATGATCACTGACCTCTGTCTTTAACCATACGAATCCGCCCTCAGCAACATTTTCAAGACCATGCACAACAGCATTCTCGATGAGAGGCTGAATAATAAGCGGCGGAATTTCGATCTCCTGACCGTTAGCATCGATATCCAGGCGAAACGTCAATCGATCGTTACCGTATCTGAATTTTTGAATTTCCAAATAGCAGCGCACCATTTCCAGTTCATCCTTTAATGCAATTTTGCGCGCGCCTATTTCTAAATTTCGACGAATCATTTTACCAAGCATACGAACGATTGAAGAAATCTCTGTCTCGCCCTTGATATGAGCCTTCATTCGAATCGATTCAAGCGCGTTAAACAAAAAATGAGGATTGATTTGGCTGGCCATCATTTTCAGCTTAATTTCCTTCTGTCTAAGCTGCAGCTGGGCCTGTTGTTTATGCGATTCCGCTACCTCGTCCATTAAGCCGCGAATACTTACGACCATGTTGTTGAATTGCTTGGACAGGATGCCAATCTCGTCATTGCCTGTCACATGCGAAATCACGTTCAAATCTCCCATCGCTACTTTGTTCAAATCTTTATTCAGGACCAGCATCCGTTTCGATATAATCGCAGAAAAAATATAAATCATAACGAAGGCTATAACTAAGCTTAGTAAAATAATGCCTAGCCCAAGCAAGCTTATGCGATTAGCTCCACTTACAATACTATCAATTGTAAATACCGATACGATTTTCAAACGATTAAAGCTTGATTCAGGCTGAAGATCCTCGATAACAATTTTCGAAGGTTTTCCTTCGTATTTGAATTCATAGGTGCCTGCTGCTTTATTCGTCAGTTTACTGGCAAAGTCTAATTCAGCAATATTTTTACCTACCCATTCGGGGTTTTTCGCTGCAATCATATAACCATTGTCATCAATAATCATCGTATCAAACGGCTCTTGGCTAATCATCGCATTAAGCTCATCCTGATTCACGCCTATCACTAGTACGCCGCTTGTCCGATACGTTGGGAACGTGATCTTGCGAATCAGACTCAAATAACGGCGGTTATTTTTGGTTTCATCCTTAATGTATTCCCAGTGAATGCCGTCGCGCTTCATTGCTGACTTATACCAGTCTGTTTCCGCAATGGGATCGGTAACTTTCAGAAACTCCCAATTGTCGAGTATCGTCATATTCGTCGTATAAAAGCGTATGTTGTAGACTTCACTGTATAGTTTAATGTAATCTTTAAAATCACGGTAATCCCAAAACGCCTTAACGACATCAAACGTGGAGCTGTATTGCGTGTTGACGACGTTCGTTAACCTGCTATCGACCAGCAGCTTGTCGGAAATTTCGATTGGCATGCGTATAATATCCAAGGTCTGCTTCTTAATTCGCTCGACGTTATTCGTAATTTGCTGGGTCGCTTGATCAAGTACATTTTGCCTAAAAGCGACGGTAAGAAAAATGCCTACGATAAGCACCGGTACAAAAACAACGAGAATAAAAGAAATAATAAGTTTCTTTTTAATTCGAATATTGTTCATTCTTTGCCCCATTGTTCGAATGCTCTTCTTCATACAATCGGCTCCTCCTTAAAGCTTTGCGCAGCAAACTTCATTCGTTAGTATCGGCTGAGGTAAGCGTTTACTTTTTCGCGTAAAATTTTAAGGCATCTACATTATAATGCTGGTAATCTGCCGTGCCTACATCACTAATTCAATATTTTATCATATGAAAATTAGACAAAATGGAAGCGCTGCCTATACGATGCAAAAATCCCGCTCTTAAGAGAGCGGAATTCGGTAGGATGAGTGCTCTTCAACGATATGCTCGCCTTTGTTGTACAACCATTTGAAAGCAAAACGATCGCCTGCATAATTTGTTCTGCTGCGAATATCCGGCACAATAACCGTTTCAAAATGATCGATGATCGTCTGCTGCAGCGAGGCAAGGCGTTCTTCATTGGCATCCGCCTGCTGCTCTGCTTCCTCTTCCGATTGTGCGGTCTGCGAGAAGTAAGCAACTGCTGCCTCCCGATCACTAATGGATTCAGGCAAGGGATGTCCTGACCCCCGAAAGATTTCTTTCACCGTATTTATCCAATCTTTATACAAGTTGATTTCAATGTCGTTTGCCATATGGACTAGCTCCTCTGTCGATGCTCATTATTCATTTAAAGAATAAAGCGGCATTACATAAAAAGCAACCATAACCGCAAAAACGGAGCTGCAACAAGCGCTATTCAGCACCTGAAGACAGCTCCGTATGAAGTTGCTCTTATTATTGGAAGCGGAAGAAGCTCAGCTTCACACTTTCCGTCAAACCAATTACCAGATCGCCTCTCAGCTTGCAGCTTGGCAGATCAATACGAATCGTTTGCCATTCTTGCTCACCGCTTGACTCAACCGAGCATGAGCCTCTAAAAACAGCGGACGGGCTGATCATCTGAATAGACAACTCTCCGCCTTGAGCGCCGCCGCTAACGCGAGCTTCAAATACACTTGGGCCGTTTGACCAATCAACATCATTAAATTTGATCCAGCCCTCTGCTTGCGATAAACGGACTGCCGTTCCGCCTTCCTTGCTCTCATCCAAATAAACATGCGCATAATCATCATAGTTTTCCGCGCGCGTCTGCAAGGATAACTGACGTTGTGGAATGGTCTCGCCTTCGATTGTTATTGTACCCTCAGTAAGGAGATGTGCAGAGGAGGCACCAGCTGCAAACGTATAAGCCGCCGATTCAAGGCAGAAACGGTCCCGTGTTACATCCCAAATAGCAAGCTCTTCTGCTGGAACTACAAGTTCTACTTGCTTCGTCTCTCCAGGCTGGAATGCAATCCGCGTGAAGCCAACCAGCTTCTTAAGCGGACGCTGTACCCTTGAGCCCTCCACTCGTACATATAATTGGACAACCTCATCCGCTGCGATGTCGCTCTCATTTGTAACCTGCAGTTTCACCGTTACACTGCCGTTCATACTCGCAGCGTTATTCGTAATCTCAAGCGGACCGTATCGGAATGAACCGTAGCTAAGACCATAACCAAATGGATACAACGGTTCACCATCGAAATAAAGATATGTTCGTTTTCCTTTCAAAATATCATAATCCATTAGATCGGTTAACTGCTCTTCTGATTTGTACCAAGTCATATTCAAGCGTCCAGCCGGCGAATAATCACCGAATAAAACGTCAGCAATGGCATTGCCCAGCTCTTGACCCGCATGTGATAAATAAACAATCGCTGGAACTTGCTCGTTTACTTTATTAAGTGCAAATGGGTAACTTCCAATAACTACGACGACCGTGTTCGGATTAGCAGCGAATACCGCGCTAATTAATTCATTTTGCGAAGCGGCAAGGTCAAGGCTTGGACGATCGATTTCTTCTTTCCCGTTAATAAGCGGATTATTGCCTACGAAAACAATTGCCGTTTCTGCTGCTTTGGCTGCAGCTGCCGCTTCTGCAATTCCGTTCGTAATGACATCTTTAGAGAACAGCTCGCTTGCTCCAATATCCGCTAATTCCGTAACTTGAAGGGAATCTGCGCCGCCATTAGGAGCAGTGACCAGCTTGCCGTTCCAAGTTCGTATCGCAAATTTCTCTTCGGATTGCTCATCAAGCTTGAACACTTCCTTCACATACCAGCCAAAAGCTTCGCTTGCAGCTGCTGCAATGTTGACATCATCTGCGCTTGTAAGCAGCTTGCCGGAATCCATGCTCTCTAGCGTATAACTGCCCCAGCCCCAATCCGTCACCTCAAATGTATCGCCTTCCTCATCCAAATCAGTCGCTTGCAGGCGGTTTGCATGGTCTGTGGATGTGCGCAATACTTTTCCATTCGCAGCTGATTTCAATCGAACGCGATCATTGCCGCTGCTGAATGTTACTTCTTTGCCGGCAAGCTTGCTCTTGATGCCTTCAAGTGGTGTTACTTTGTACGGCAGTGATCCAGAGTACCAGTCTCGGTATACAACGTCAGCAAGCGGCCCGATCACTGCTACACGGCTTAACTTTTCTTTATTCAACGGCAACGTTTTGTTCTCATTTTTGAGCAAAACAATCGACTCTTGTGCAGCTCGCAGCGATAATTGTCCATGCTCCGGCGCACATAGTTTCGATTCCGGCATATCCGCGTATGGATTCCCTTCAGCGGGATCGAACTCTCCTAAGCGGAAACGTACACGGAAGGTGTTAATGAGTGCTTTATTCAAATCCTGCTCTGACAGCAGCCCTTCTGACAAAGCTTCGCGAATAGCCGCACATGATTTTTCTTTATCATCCGTTATGCTGTCGATGCCTGCTTTGATGGAATGAGCTACTGCCTCCTTATAAGAATCATAATAGTGATGATCGTTGACGATACCAAGCAAATCTCCCGCATCGCTGACGATGAAGCCGTTCATGCCCCATTCCGCTTTCACTACTTTGTTTACATCCTCGTGCAAAATAGTAGGCGTGCCATTAACCGAGTTGTACGAGGTCATCATCGAATGAGCGCCGCCCTTGACGAAAGCAGGCTTGAACGCTGCTTGATAATATTCCTTCATATTGCGCGGATCGATGCTTGCCGAGCAGCTGCCGCGATTGATTTCATTGTTATTGCCGATAAAATGCTTCAAGGTCGCTACCGCTTTAAAATACAGCGGGTGATCGCCTTGAATGCCCTGTACCAGCGAGGCTGTTAGCTCACCTGTCAGCTTAGGATCTTCTCCATAAGCCTCTTCTGTTCTTCCCCAGCGCGGATCTCGCTCCATATCCACCGTTGGCGCCCACAGCGTCAAGCCGTTGATGGCCGGGTTTCGCTGAAAGTAAACGCGTGCTTCGTCACCGATTGCAGAACCTACTTCCTTCAGCAGCACGGGATTCCAAGTGCAGCCAAGCCCGATGGGCTGAGGGAACGTGGTCGCTTCGCCTAACCACGCCATTCCATGAGCTGCTTCCGTCCCATGTTTGTACGGCTTTACGCCTAATCGCTTTATTTCAGGCTGGTATTGAACCATCGATTCAATTTTCTCAGCTAGCGTAAAACGTGAAACAAGATCGGTTACCCGTTCTTCAAGCGGAAGCTCTAAATTTTCAAATGGAAAACGTATACTGGTCGTCATAACGCTTACTCCCCCTCTATCGTGGATGTTAATATGCTATACCATTCATTTTTGTTTGTTGAAAATGGCTTTGACGCATCGATAGCTGTACCGTCAGAAGCAACAACGGTAATGGATTCCTTCGATCGCAAGCTGCAAATCGATCCGTGTGTGGATTGCATACGGCCAGCCGTCAGCTTGCCATCTGTCCATTCCATATCGACAACAAACCCTCCACGCGCTTTAAGACCTTTCACGCAACCTGCCGGCCATGCACCCGGAAGCGCTGGCAGAAGCTCGATATAACCCAAATGGCTTTGCAGAAGAAGCTCTGCAATGCCCGCCGTACCGCCAAAGTTCCCATCGATTTGAAACGGTGGATGATCATCGAACAAATTCGGATGCGTAGAGCGTGCAAGCAAAGTATGGATAAAATGATAAGAAGACTTCGAATCCTTCAGCCTCGCAAATAAGTTAATTAACCACGCACAGCTCCAGCCTGTATGGCCGCCTCCGTGGTTTATGCGGCTCTCAAGTGAAAGGCGGCCCGCTTCCACAAGCTCCGAAGTTGTTTCTTGATTGATGGACGTACCTGGATATAAGCCATATAGATGAGATACGTGACGATGCCCAGGCTCATGCTCCTCAAAATAATCATGCCATTCCTGCAATTGTCCATTAGGCGCAATTTGCAGCGGAGGAAGCTTGCTCCTCGCTGCTTCTAGCTGCTGCTTGAAAGATGCATCGATTCCGAGCAAGCTCGCAGCTGCTGCACAATGATCAAACAGCTCGCCAATTAAAGTAATGTCCATAGCAGATGACTCAGCAACACTGCTAACCTCGCCTTGTGCGGTCAGAAATTTATTCTCTGGCGACGTGGATGGCGAAGTCATCAGCTGCCCTTTGCTGTTCTCCTGAAGCCAATCCAAACAAAATAAAGCTGCGCCCTTCATTAAGGGATAAGCTTTTTCTCTCAAAAAGGCTTCACTCGGATGATATAAATAATGCTCCCATAAATGCTGCGTCAGCCAAACGCCGCCAAGCGGCCAGAAAGCCCAGCTTGGATGGCCGGCTGTCGGCGTTGATGTCCGCCATAAATCCACATTATGATGCGCTACCCAGCCTGCACTGTTGTAATGAATAGCCGCGGTACGGGCTCCCGTGATGCTGAGTTCCTCAATCAAGCGAAACAAAGGCTCATGGCATTCGCTCAAATTCCCTATTTCCGCCGGCCAATAATTCATTTGCGTATTAATATTCGTCGTATAGTCGCTGTTCCAAGGCGGCTGAACCCGGTCATTCCATATGCCTTGCAGATTAGCCGGCTGCGTGCCTGGCCGCGAACTTGCCATAAGCAAATATCGGCCGTATTGGAAATATAGCGCTTCCAATGCAGGATCTTGTTTGCCCTGCTTATAGTTTTCCAGCCGCTCATCTGTCGGCAATTGAGCTTGTGCCGTCCGCCCCAAATCGAGCTGCACGCGTTGAAACAAGCTTCGATGATCCTCTACATGGCGCTCTCGAAGCTGTTCATAGCTAAATGTTAATGCTTTCTCCAGTAGGCGATCGTTTTGCTCGGCCAGTTCAGCAGCAGTTTTGTCTGGCTGAACATCAAAATTCACAAAGCTTGTTGCTGCGCTTAATAGAAATATAGCCGAGCTTGCCCCTTGAATATTTATTTGCTTATCGCTGTTTATCGATAGTTTGCCGCCTTCTATCTTGACCATCAGTTTTCCTTGAAACGTAATGCCGCGATCATTCTCATACTGTACAGCCAGCGGATGATCGCCCAAATAATTGTCTGCTACATGACTTGGACAACGACCGTGAAGTACGATAGCGTCGCTGCCTGCTATCTCGATTCCATACTGTACGGAGGAAGTCATCGCTGCTGTAAGCTCTAGCAGATCTTCTCCTTCTGACTCGTATCTAACGCATAATACTTGATCCACCGCGCTAACGAACATCTCGCGCGAGTAAACCGTTTTACCCACTTGAAACCGTGCAGCAACGATGCCTGCATCGATATCAAGCTTGCGAATGTAATCTGGAGCCTGATCAAGGGCGTTTTCAAAATGCTGCTCTATAAACAAGTCGCCCATCGGTTGATAGGACTCTGTGTTTGTTCCGAGCATCTTCGCCTCGATTAACTGCTCCGCCTCAACAAATCTTTTATCTGATATGAAGTCCCGGGCTCGCTTTAAATAGCGCAGCGCTTCGTAATTGTTCGTATCCCGCGGAAAGCCTGACCACAATGTATCTTCATTTAATTGAATGCGTTCTTGTTCCACGCCGCCAAATACCATACCGCCTAACCGGCCATTCCCAATGGGCAGTGCTTCCTCCCATCGTGAAGACGCCTGCCTATACCAAAGGTTTAACGGATGAAGCTGCTCTGCTTTATATCCCATGTTTTTGGTCTCCTATTATCGCTCTGTTCACAGCGTTTAAAAAAACAGTTATTATTCATCATAACGGAATAGCCCTGCTCAACAGTACCCAATACATTTCATGAAAAATCATGTCAAAATTAGCGTTTTTCGATTTCTCGCTAAATAATAAAAAATCGCTGCAAGCACGATGATGTGTGCTTGCAGCGATGTAATTCACAGTCATATTATATTTGAAGGAGTATTTCTTACAGACCAGCTGCGCCAAATACTTTATCAAAGCCTGCTTTGGAGCGCTGCGCCAGCTCTTCCGGCGTTTGCAATTCCGCTTCTGATGATAAGATCTCCTGTGACACAGCACCTTTATAGCCAATACGATTAAGTGCTTGCAGGAATCCGACTAAATCAATTACACCTTCACCAGGATATACGCGGCCGTTGTCGAGTGCTTCCTCAACCGGTACGTCCGGCGCGTCATTGATATGAACATGGACGATTTGCTCTGGACGAAGCGCTTCAATATCAGCAACAGTCAGGCTGTTCGTATACCAGTGATAGGCATCAAACAACAATCCTACATTGCTCTCACCGATTGCGTCGATCCACTCCAATGTTTCCTCGAGCGTCCAAATAAATGGATTTTCCCAACGCGTCCGCAAATGATGCGGGCCAACAAATTCAAGGCCAAGGCGAATGCCATAAGCGCCTAGAATTTGAGCGCAAGTACGCAATCTGCGAGTTGCAAGTGCCATGAAGCGAGCTGCTTTCAAATCTGTTGAAGGCAAAATATAGGTGCAGCAGCTTGTACAGCCTAGAGCCGCAGCCGCAGCCGCTGAGGAAGCCAGCTTCTCCAATCCTTCAAGAAAAGCTTCTTCCGTTGTTCTCCATTCTACTGGAAGACCAATGGAGCCAATTACTACGCCATTGCTTGCAAGAAGCTCACGCGCTTGCTCTACACCATAACGATTAATTAGCGACGCCGCATCCAAATCTACAGCTTGAAATCCATACGCGCCAGCGAGCTTAATTAGATGCTCATCACTTTCGATTCGACCAAGACCCGCTCCAGTTAAACCTCTCAACATACAAATTCCTCCTCATTCTACAATTAATTATAATTAATTTAGATTCCAGTCCAGCTTCACTTCATTGCCTGTGCGCGATGATTCATAAATTGCATCAAGCACAAGATTGTTCGTCAAACCAGTCAATACGGAAGTAATTGGCTGTTTATCTTCACGAATACATGCAAGGAAGTGACGGCTAAGACGAGCGCGCTCACCTTCATCATTGTCTGCTTTGCTCAAAACACTTTCAATCGGGCGATCAAATTTTTCTGTAAGCAGCTTGCCTTCAGCACCGCGATAGCTTGCGCCGCCTTCTGAGCCCATTACATGGATAAACGGTGAATTGTCCGTATCCATATGAACAGCCCAGCTCACTTCAAGCGAGAGTGTACTGCCGTCTTCCATTTTGATTAGCGCCGTAGCCAAGTCCTCAACATCATACGTTCCGTCCCAATCCGGTGTACCCCATGTGCCAATCCCTTTACGGTTTGGGCCAAACTCTGCATAGGTTGATCCATATACGGAAACCGGCTTTGGATTGCCCATCAAATACAGCGCAAGGTCAAGCATGTGAACGCCGATATCGATAAGCGGGCCGCCGCCCGATTGATCCATTTGTGTAAACCATGTGCCCCAGCCCGGAATGCCCTTGCGGCGAAACCAGCCCGTTTTGGCTGTATAAATTTTGCCAAGCTCACCACGGTCGATTTGCTCTTTAATTTGCATCGCAACAGATTCCCAGCGCATTTGATGAGCGACCATGACGACACGGTCTGCTGCTTCGCTTGCTCTCAATATTTGACGAGCAGCATCGCTGTTAATGCCCATCGGCTTCTCTATCAACACATGCTTGCCCGCTTCAAGAGCTTGAACGGCAAGCGGAGCATGGAATTGGTTAGGAACACCGATGATGACCGCATCGATGTCAGCTCGCTGAATCAACTCTTCATTGGAAGCCGCAACATGCTCAATACCATATTGCTTGGCTGCTTTCTCTGCCCGATTCAAATCCAGATCAGTAATCGCCGTAATGATACACTCTTCGCCAAGCTTAGAAAATTCTCCTGCATGGACGTTGCCAATATTTCCTGCACCGATAATACCTATTCTAATCTTATTTTCTGTAGTCAATGAAATTCCTCCTATAATTTTGAATGAACCCTTGCTCAGCAATAAGCACTCGTTTTTCGTAACGCTTGATCTCTTCATTTATGTTAGAATAAACGGGATGAGAAATCGTGCTTGTTTTTCGATAAAAGTCTCAGATTTTCGGAGGAATGCATTCATTCATGACCTACATACCTGACTATTTGAAAACG
Organism: Paenibacillus sp. 01T431; assembly: GCF_056398625.1. Taxonomy (NCBI): domain Bacteria; kingdom Bacillati; phylum Bacillota; class Bacilli; order Caryophanales; family Paenibacillaceae; genus Paenibacillus; species Paenibacillus sp. 01T431. Next base: position 166,853 of record NZ_JBFTPT010000005.1, on the reverse strand, counting down.
TATCCAAATATGAATACCTCTTCTCCCCTCCATATTAGCCTAAACCGTCTTTACCATGGCTTTAGGCCGCATCGCCATGACTTTTTGGAGTTCTCTTATGTTATAGACGGAAGAGGCTCTGAATCGATCAACGATGCAAAACATCAAATGCTGCCCGGCACTTTTACGTTTGTGCTTCCTTATCAGGTGCATGAACTATTTACCGAGCCCGGGAGTACACTTGTTCTTTATAATTGTATGTTTAGCATGGACTTGCTGATGGAGCCTGGACAAGAGGAAGGCCTTATGGACCTCATCGATCAGAATACTCTGCCGCCATCTGTTCAACTTAGCGGTGCTGATAATGAACGAATGAAGCATTTAATAGAAGATATGTTTCGTGAGTATGCGGGGCAGGAGCCTTGGCGCCGAACGATGCTGCAAGTGCGGTTGAAGGAAATATTAGCTTTCTTTGATCGTTATCGCCGCAATATTGCGCCGTCTGTTCCAGCCTCAAGGCTTGCTTCCAAATCGAGTGCCTCGGTTTGGCCGATCATTCATTATATTCATCAACATTATCAAGACGAGCTTGCGCTATCTGATCTTGCAAGCCGCTTTTCACTGAGCATGTCTCGCATAAGTGAAGTAATTAAACAAACGACTGGACAAACATTCGTACATTTCCTGCATGATTTGCGCTTGCGGCATGCCTGCAGCCTGCTTGTTTCTACCGATATGAGCGTCGCTGAAATTGCGCTGGAGGTTGGTTATGGCTCATACAAAACCTTCTCCCGTATTTTCCGTGAAACCAAGGGCATCGTTCCGAAGGATTACCGTAAAATGAAGCTTAGTCAGGAGCAGCCAGGCAAGTAGCCGAGGCTAATAAACAAACAAGGGCTGCCTAGAGTAGATCAATCTACTTCTAGGACAGCCCTTGCTCTGTTATGTGTTTAATGAAAAATAGACAAAATGAGGAATAAGATAGCTAGCATGACATAAATGACAAGCGAAACGATCATTAAAGTCCGCTTATTCACAGCGTTACTCCCCTCCCAGCACCAATTAGGCTATACACCAACATTGTATGTGGGCGGGGAATGCGCGGAAATTGTCCTAATGAGAAAATCGTCCACTCGGATTAAACGGCTGCTTTGGCTTTGCGATCCGATGGCAGCAAAATCGTCAGCATGCCGAGCAAAGGCAAATAGGACGTGCAGCGAATGACAAACTCAATACCCATGGAATCTGCCAAATTGCCGAGCACCGCCGAACCAATGCCCCCGAGACCAAACGCCATTCCGAAAAACACACCTGATACGAGGCCAACCCGCCCAGGAAGCAATTCGTTCGCATAAACTAAAATAACAGAAAATGCCGAGGCCAAGATTAAACCGGCAAAAAAGATTAAAATAACGGAAAATGTTAAATTAGCATAAGGAAGCAGCAGCGCAAATGGTGCAGTTCCTAGGATCGAGAACCAGATCAAGCTGCGACGGCTGAACTTATCTGCGAGCACCCCGCCGAGAAGCAAGCCAATAACATTCGCTGCAAGAAAGACAAACAATACGATTTGAGCATGACTGACAGAGAGTCCAAAATGCTCGATGGCATAAAACGAGTAATAGCTGCTGATCGCAGAAATATAGACGTTTTTGGAAAATACAAGAATCATTAAAATCGTTATGGCAAATACAACTTTACCGGAGGACACATTAAGTTTGGAAACCGGCTTTGCCGCTTGCTTCGTACTCTTTCTTGGCTCAAGAGCGAGCTGCTTGCCGTACCATTTGGCTACATTAAATTGAATGACAATTCCAATCGTAACGACCAGAGCAAACCAGATCACACCGCGCTGACCTGTGTGCACGAACAGAACAGCAGTCATGATTGGTGCAAGCGATTGTCCAATATTTCCGCCAAATTGAAAGATCGACTGCCCTGTACCTTTTTTCGTCCCAGCCGCCAAATAGGAAACCCGCGCAGAAGCTGGATGGAAAACGGCTGAACCAATTCCAATTAACATAACAGCGACCATGACCATCCAGAACTGCGAAGCATACGAAAGAGCAGCAACGCCCCCCATTGTGAACAGCATGCCAATAGGCAGCAGCATCGGCTTCGGATGCGAGTCAGATAAAATGCCGACAACAGGCTGCAGCAGCGCTGCAGTTAAATTAATCATCAAAGAGATCAATCCAATTTGAGCAAAGCTCAGTGAAAGCGAGTCCTTCAAAATAGGAAATAATGCCGGTACGACCGATTGAATCGTGTCATTAATCAAATGCACGAAGCTAATGGCAAACAACAGTGGGTATATCGTTTTTAAAGCGGACGGTGATGTTGCGATTGAAGCTTGAGTACTAGACATACAGTTTTCTCCTTACTCCAAATAGAATGTAATATGTAATATATCGCATATTATATTTCCTTAAGCAAATAAAAGCAATAAATTCCTTTTTAAAATTTTTGGCATTTGCTTCAATGAATGATCCTGCGATATATTATATATTGTCGAAACTGTTATCCTATCACTTTCATAATGAAACCAAAAAATAAAGGAGGATCCCCTCTGCCTATTCCAACTGATTATTCAACACCCGTTAGACTATCCGCCAAGGAGCGTACCTTAAGCCAGCTGCAAAAATGGATTATCGACGGCACGCTTCAGCCCGGTGAGAAGCTTAACGATTCAGAGCTTGCCGAGGCACTTGGCGTCAGCCGCACACCGATTAGGGAAGCCTTTCAATTGCTTGAGGTTCAAGGACTCATTCAAATGTTTCCTGGAAAAGAGACGCGAGTCACGACGCTAGCCAAGGAAGATATCCTTAAGCTGTATGCGCCCCTTACAGCCCTTCAAGCATTAGCAGCTGAGCTTGCTGCCGACAATATTCAACCAGAGCATATTGAACAGCTGCGTGCTATTAATGCCAGCTTTAATGAAAAAGTTAGTGAAGAGCAGCTCTATGAAGCGATGGAATATGATGAAGAGTTTCATGAAACGATACTGCAAATTGCCAATAATCAGCATATACTCACCTTCTGCTCCTCGCTTCAATTACATATAAGAAGATACAAATATATTTTCTTCAAACGTCCGAGCTGGGAGACCCATACGGCTGCAGCGGATCATGAGTACATCATCCAAGCGCTTGAAGCACGTAATGGTGAAGAAGCCTCACGTTTGATGAAGCTTAATTTAAATAGGCCTCTTGAGCATCTGGACAAAATTCTTTGAGCGATCCGTACCACATCTGATGATAACCAAAAAAGTGATTAAGCCGACCAGTAAGTCGCTTAATCACTTTTTTTAGTTAAACCGATCCTTCCATAGCATGCTCTACGTCTGAATCCGTTGCCCCGTCTGGAATGATTCAATCGCTGCATGGGCTAGCTGAAGCGCTCTGCGCCCCGCCGCAGCGTGAATTGGCGGTGCTTCACCCGCACGAAATGCACCGAGCAAATGTTCAAAATGTTTGTCGAACGTAAGATGGAATTCTCGCTCCTTATCATTGAAGTAACCCGCTTGCCATACTTCGGCTGTTTCGCTGCCCGAGCGTTGAAACGTAAATTTCTTCACTGTATCTTCAATGGTCACTCTGCCCTTTAAGCCATTAAGCTCCATCGCATGAGTCTGTGCGTATGCATACGAGGAGTCATAAGATCCGAGCAGTGTTCCTACTGCGCCGGATTGAAATTGCAGTGCTAATGCCATGGTAGAGAAACCGTTTCCGGTTTTATCTGTCATTTGTGCCATCACCGATGCAATCGGGCCGCATAAATGCTCAAGCATATCAAATCCGTGACACTGGGTTTCGATTAAGTTGCCGTGCGGATGATCACTTGTTCCTTCACCGCCAAATCGCCAAGAAGCGAATATAAGCTCTCCTAACTGTCCCGCATCCATCGCTTCTTTAGCCTTATGAACAGCTGTCGCATAGCGGTGATTAAAATTAATCGCAAAAAACAGCTCCCGCTTCGCTGCTTCCGCAAGCAATAAATCAGCTTCCCCTAGATCAAATACGAGCGGCTTTTCCACCAATAATGGAACACCTGCTTGAATAACCTGCAAGGTCGCATCAAAATGTCCTTGATTCGGCAAGCATAAGCTGACGAGGTCAGGCCGTTCCGTCTCCAGCATCTCCGCGATGCTCGTATAGGCATTTGTCCCAAACTCATCTGCTCTTGCCCTGGTTCGGTCAGCATCTCGTCCAACAACGGCACAAAAATCAACATCCTTACGCGCATTAAAAATACGAGCATGGTGGTATCCCCAGCCACCAGCTCCGATTAAGGCAACCTTCACTCGCCCCTCACTGCTCATTGCTCAATGACCACCTTTCCCGTATCCCCTTTGAAAAACAACTCAAATGCTTCTTGCATCGATTGTGGTCCAAAACGGTGCGTGATGATTTGACTTAAGTATGGCAGGTGTTCACCCATCAAACGATGATTAGCCTCTAGCTCGCTAAACGGAAAATACTCACTGCCAAGCACGGCTCTCTCTGTTGCTATCAAATCGGAGGATACTTGCAAATTTAGCTGCTCGCCATGACCAATGCATACGAGTACACCGCGATGATTCAGTGCATGCAAAGCTGCTTCGCGAGCTGTTGTTCTACCGCTCGTATCGAATGCTGCATCTATACGGCCCAAGCCTGCGGCTGCCAATCCCGCTTCAAGTGTTGTTTCCCCCAAATGGATCGGAATAGCACCCATTCTCTCTGCGAGTTCTAAACGATACGGTGTAAAATCCATAATGAATACAGGCAGCTCTTTGCCCAGCAGCAGCTTCGCCATCGCCAGCACCGCTAGACCAATCGGACCTGCACCGGCAATAAGGATGGATTCGATATCACCATGCACAAGCTGCGCTCTGCGAATCGCATGACCGCCTGTCCCCATGATATCAAGCAATATCGTTGCTTCTGCCAACGGAATGGCAGCATCCACAGCAAAAAACACATTTTCGTTCACGACCATATAAGGCCCGTAACCGCCATCATGAGAGAAGCCATAATCTGCACGCTTGCTTAAGCATTGGTTCGTGTACCCTCGCTTGCAGCTGCGGCATTGCCCGCAAAAATCCATTAAGAAAACAACGCCATGTGTACCTAGATCCGTTTTGGTATTTGTGCCTGCTGCGACAACGATGCCTGCTGCCTCATGACCAGGCGTCGCTTCAGAACCGCTGTAGAACTGTCCACGCTCTGATCCGCATAAAGCGTTTGCTTTGACCTGGAGCAGCAGCTGGCCTGGTCCAGGGGCAGGCACCGATTTCTCGATATAGTCAATTTTCCCGTTTCCCAAAAATCTTGGTGCACTCATCACGTCAGGTATCATTAAGCTCATTCGTATACCCCTCCATTTTCATGTCATTATCCTCGATAGTTTCTATTGCTTACCTCTATAATAAAGCTAATAATAAAGGTAATCATGTAAAAAACATCGAAATAACTTGTCAAAAACAATGATAATGATCTCACTAATCGTATGAATTGGAGGCAATTAGGAATGAATACGCAGCTGCATAACTGGAATGACCATCCCGTGCTGCCGTTTATACGGCTTTGCTATCGCTTTAAAGAAACGTCATTTTTTCAAGGTGAACGGCGTCTGCTCGATTATTTGTTTTTATATATGGAAGAAGGCCGTTATTTGCTTACGGTTGAGGGGGTTGAATATGAGCTGCTACCTGGCGACTTTGCACTTATTCAGCCTGGAATGCTCTTCACAACGAGAGGATATGGGAGCTGCGTAGTACCAAACACTCATCTTGATTTTTTTTATAATCCGAACCGAGAAAGAAGCTTTGTAACGACGCCCGGCCAGACAAACTTGGAGCCGTATTCGGATTTGAAGCAGCCGCAGTTAAACGAATTTCCAAACCTGCAGCTGCCCGTCAAGCTGAAGCCGCGACATCCAGAATCGTTCAAAAAGCTGCTGAACCAAATGATTGAGCATTTTAGCCACAACGACATACAAAACGTGCTGCATGCCCAAAAGCTGGCAATGGAGCTGCTCCTTCTATTAATCGGCGACTTTGAGACGACAGGCTCTTTGGCATTCGAGGATCAGCAGTTCGTAACAAAGATGAAAGCTTTTATTTCCTTTCACCTATCTGGAACAATCACGGTGGAGTCGATGGCGAAGCATGCAGGATATTCCGAATCCCATTTCAACGTTATTTTTCATCACTATTTTGGAGCAACGCCCCATCAGTTTCTCGTTCATTTACGTTTGGAGAAAGCAAGCGAGCTGTTAGCCACAACCGGACTTAAGCTCGACTTAATTGCGGAGTATTGCGGATTCGCCAACGCCTCACATTTCTCGAAAGCGTTCAAGAAAAGTTATGGCCTATCACCAAGGGAATTCAGAAATGCGCAAGAAAAATCCTTTTCATAAAATAAAGGCAGTCTAAAACACCGATTACGTGTTTGAGACTGCCTCTTCAATATATTTATACTTCCTTGCCTTCAGTACGCTCATAATAACGTCCAATTTCAATTACTAATGCGCCCATTCGCTCCAGCTCGGGAACGATGATTCTTTCCACGCCGTACTCCTTCAAAGCTGCAGCCGTTACTTTACCTACTGCGGCAGCCACGATATGCTGATTAAAGATGTTCAACAAAAGCTCCTTGCGGCCCGATTCGATTGCATGCTTGAACAAATAGTGCACCTGCACCGCAGTCGTGAAGCAGACCGTATCGACCGTGCCGGCAGAAAGCTCGCTAAGCAGCAGCTCGACTGTAGCAGCATCCGGCGGAACATGCTTATAGGGCAGCACCGCTTCTACTTGCGAAGCACCCTTATTTTCGAGAAAACGCACTAGTTTCGGAGCTGGCTCGCCATGAAGCTGTATCCACACCCTTTGCCCTTCAAAATCAAAGGCTTCGAGGTTTTCTATGAGTCCATCCATCGTTCCATCATCCGTGCTAACGATCGCTTTCAGGTCTGAACGTTTAAGAAATGCAGACGTTTTGTAGCCTCTTGTCGCAATTTTCGCCTCAGCCAGCCTACCAAGCACCGCTTGTTTAATGCCGATGCTGTCGGCTGTGTTGACGATCTGATCCGATCCCATGCCTGTCGTCAAAATAACCCAATCCGCGCCCTGCTCAGCGAAGTTTCGCAATGGCTCTTCCAACAGCGCTTCATCAAACATCGTCAAGCCTTGAAGCGAACGCACAATTGGAACGCCGCCTTGTTTTTCAATAACCATGCACATCTCATCCGTTTTCCGAGATCCAGCAATTACGATTTGTTTCCCTTGCAATGCGTTTATCCCCATCGTTATCAAGCCACCGTACTTTCGGTAAATTTGCCTTAGCCGACGTCATTATAACAGATGATGCCATAATACGCACCCATTATGTGACAATCTCAGTTAAGCATTTTCCCATTTCTGCTTGAAGAACAGCTCGTAAACTTTGCTATAAACGATTTTCAAAATCATATACACCGGAATAATAAGTAGTATGCCTAAAATTCCTGCAATATCTCCGCCCATGAGCACCAAGATGATCGTCGTCATCGGATGAATATCAAGCTGCTTCCCGAAAACATAGGGCGATATAAGATTATCCTGAATTTGCTGCGCTACTGTAATAATGACAATAGACCAGATCGCGATTGACGGCGCTTCGATGAAGCCGATGATGACAATCGGGATGGAAGATAGGAATGATCCGATAAACGGAATAAAGTTCAAGATGACGGCAACTACGGTCAGCAGCATCGCATAAGGCAAATCAATAATTAGAAAACCTACATACATGAGAACTCCGAGTGCTACATTCACGATAACTCTGCCAACGATAAAGCTGCTGAGCATATGATCGATATCGTCCATGACCTCTTTACCGTGGATACGGAACCTTTTGGGTATAAAGCTTACAATTTGTTCACCAAACTTCCCGCCTTCCTTCAGCATATAGAACAGTAGAATCGGGAACGTTATGAGCACAATCGCGAAATTTGAGAAAAAAGAAAAGAGCCCGGTCAAATATTCTGTAAATACCGTAAAGCCTTTGTTCAAATACTCCGTAAGCTTAGATAACAGATTCGAATCCTGCGGCAAAAAGGACGATAAAAACCCATTATGCTCAAGCTCTGCAACTTGCTCGCTTAAAGTAGTAAACAAAGCGGGTGCATTTTCAACCAAATTATTGAGCTGCGTACGCAAGGAAGGCCATACCAAGATGCTGAAGCCAACCATCATAATGGCGAAAATCAAATAAATAAGTAAAATTGCGAGCGTACGATTAACCTTATGCCGCTCCATCACATTGACGAGCGGGCGCAGCAAGTAATAAAAAAAGCCTGCCAGCATAAGCGGAACGATAATCATACTGAATAAGGAAAGCACAGGTTTAAATATAAATGAAACGCGCGACCCCAAATAAATAATAATTAATACCAAAATAATCGTGAAACACCATCTAAAAAATCGATTATGTCTGGCCATGCCTGCACCTTCTTCTCTTTTTAACTGATCTTGTCATCTATAGGTTACATAACCTTTACCCTTCCTCTCATGAATTGAATCGTTTGGAGTACTGGTTTTTTCTCCCTGCTGCCCGCAATCACACTCGAATTTATTACAAAATAAAAAAAGCTGGGTCAACGGCAGTAATCCGCCGACCCAGCTTCTTGCTTTATTCTCAGTATTAAGAAAATTCACTTCATTACATCATGTTTAAGCCTGAAATTTCTTCAAAATAATTACGGCATTATGACCGCCGAAGCCGAAGGAATTGGACATCGCTATATTAATCTCAGCTTCGCGCGCAACGTTTGGCACATAATCAAGATCACAAATTGGATCTGGTTGTTCTTGATTGATCGTTGGCGGGATTATCCCCTCCTGCATGCTCTTCACGAGTGCGATAGCCTCTACTCCGCCAGCTGCACCAAGCATATGACCTGTCATCGATTTGTTTGCTGTCACCGGAATTTGATACGCGAGGTCACCAAACAGCTTCTTAATGGCTGCCGTTTCGGAACGGTCTCCGATTTCCGTACTGGTGGCATGTGCGCTTATTAAATCAATTTGATTAGGCTCCAAGCCAGCTTCCCGCAGCGCATGCTTCATTGCCTGATAAGCACCAATTCCCTCGGGATGAGTGGCGACCATATGATACGCATCTGAACTTGCGCCATAGCCGATAACCTCCGCATGAATGCGGGCTCCTCTTTGCTGCGCATGTGACAGTGATTCGAGTATGAGAATGCCTGCTCCTTCGGCCATAACAAAGCCGTCGCGTCCTGCATCAAAGGGTCTGCTTGCCGAAGCTGGCGCTTCGTTCCGCGTTGATACCGATGTTGCATTGCCGAAGCTCGCTAGCGAAATATCCGTCACTGCCGCTTCCGTTCCTCCTGCAATAACGACATCTGCGCTGCCTGATCGAATAAGCCGCCAAGCCTCACCAATTGCGGTATTACCAATCGAGCATGCGGTAACTGGCGCCATTGACGGCCCCTGCGTACCGAACCGAATACTGATCATCGCCGCTGCCATATTCGCAATCATCATCGGAACAAGCGTTGGACTAACACGATCTGGCCCTCGATCATGCAGCACTTCAGCTTGGTCAAGCAGCGTCTGTATGCCGCCGATGCCAGAGCCTACATAAACACCAACACGTTCCCGATCTGTCTCTTCAACCTTAAGTGCTGCATCCTCCAGCGCTTGTTCAGCAGCTGCTATCGCAAACTGGCTAAACCGATCCATCCGACGGGCTTCTTTTTTCCCAAATAAAGCTTCTCCATCAAAATCTCTTACGACACCTGCAATTTTCGATTTATGTTTGCTTACATCAAATGTATCAATCGTGGAAATACCAGATTGTCCATGCACCAATCCGTCCCAAAAACGCTCCACACTGTTCCCTAGCGGCGAGATGACACCCATCCCCGTAATGACGACACGTTCCATCTTATTTCCTCCTTCGCAAAATCCTTTATGGGTAGTAGTTTGTCATACTCTTTATCCTATTACAAGTTGTTGTTTATTATAGTATAATGAGTACTACTATAAAGAGAGTACGGAGATGGAAATCATGATTAATCGAGAGACGAGACTACAAGCATTATCATCCTTTCTAAAATCAAAGCGTGCCAAAATCATGCCGGAGGACGTTGGTTTCCCTATCGGAACACGGCGGAGAACACCTGGTTTACGACGTGAGGAGGTCGCTCAGCTTGCTGGCGTCAGCACAACTTGGTATACCTGGCTAGAACAAGGCAGAGATATTCAAGTATCGGCGTCTGTTCTGGATTGTGTTGCGGCGGCTCTGCAGTTAAATGACGATGAACGGGAATATTTGTACGCCCTCGCCCTCGGTTCCGGTTATAGCGCTCTGCCTATTAATGAGGAGCAGACCGAAATTACGCCCTCTTTAAAAAGAATTTTAAAGGAGCTCCGCTTCTGTCCAACCATAATATCCGATCGGCGCTGCCAAATCGTCGGTTGGAACGAGGCCGCCTCGCATGTGTTTATGGACTTTGACCAAATTCCAGCTGAACAGCGAAATATGATTGAGTTATTGTTCACAAGGAAAGAATTCCGCAGGCTAGCGGGAAATTGGGAGCATTTTGTAGGGGGATTTCTAGCTATCTTTCGCGCCTATTACGGTCAATATGTGCAGGATGATTGGTATGAGCGGTTTATTGATGAAATGAAGCGAAGCCATCCGGAGTTTCAATATCTTTGGGAGCAAAGCCAGGTCAGCTCTGCTCCAGATGTATTGCTGGAATTTCGACATGCACGAGTCGGAAAGATGTTGTTTCACCTGACCTCATTTCAAGTAAAGGGAAATACCGATCTACGATGCAGCGTCTATACGCCTGCACCTGAAACATCAACCGAAGCTAAGCTGCGCAGACTAATGGGCGGACAAGATTAGCGCTGGCTTGGAAATGAAATCGTTCGATTGCAAATTTTGTTTACAAGCGCATGATCATGACTAATGATAAGCAAGCCCATTTGGCGAGCTCGGACAATTTCAAGCATCTTATGCCATATTTGCGCCTGCGTAATTGCATCAAGCATGGTCGTCATTTCATCTGCGATGAGAAATTTGGTATCTGGTCCGAGAGCTCTCGCAATACAGCAGCGCTGGAGCTCTCCGCCTGACAGCTCATTTGGATAACGACGCAGCCACTGTTCCTTAATGCCTAACGCTTCAAGCAGCGCAGCATCCGGGGACCAACCTTCAGTCATTGTTTTTGCCAACCGCCATCTTGGATTAACCGCGCGCTCTGGATGCTGAAAAATCATTTGGACAGGATCAGAGCCTTTATTACTCTTACTCCGTCCATCAACCGACACTTCTCCTGCAATAGGGTTCAAATAACCAGCCAATAATCGGCCTAACGACGTTTTTCCGCTCCCGCTAGGTCCAATAAGGCCGACGACCTCTCCTGACTGTATCGAAATGCTAAAATCTTTAAACAACCAAGGACCGTCCGCATAACGCCAGCCGAGATTCCTTCCTTCAAGTCGCATGAACACACCTCACCATTCCACTTCGAAGGCTGCGAGCCGCCGGCCTGCTGTCAACACATCGTTCTGTAGCCAAGCTGCAGCGTTCAGCAAAGAGACAGCCTGAAATCGCAGAACTCCTTGCAGGCTGCGTCCCGGCCAGCGGTTCGAAACCATTTTGAGGAAGCGCACGCCACAAGGCGCGGCTGTAAGGATGCCTAAGCTGCTCACCATTTCCGTGAAAATCTTTGGCCGAAGCGACCTCAACAGCGGTTCCCGCATAAAATATAGCGACCTTATCGGCAATTCGAAGAGCCGCTTCAATATCATGTGTAATAAACAACACGGCACAGCCGCCTTCAGCGAGCTGCTTGAAGTGGCCGAGCGCCTCTGTAACATCATCCGGATGCATGCCTGGCGTAGGTTCATCTGCAATGATCAGCCTTGTTCTTTCCAGCGCTGCCGTAGAGACAAGCACCTTACGAGCCATGCCTCCTGAGAGCTGAAAGGGAAACAGCCTCTCCACATGTGTTCCAAGCTGAAGCCGCGCAAATAACCCTCTCCGTTCCTGAAGCTGCTCAGCGCCCTCTTCGCGCGTGCGCAGCTGCTTGCCTACTCGCATTAACGGATTAAGGAAGCTTACCGATTGCGGTACTAAGGCAATTTCCTTACCGCGGTAGCGCTTAAGCTTAGCTTCATTCAGCACTTCTCCGCCGTATGAGATGCTTCCGGTCATCACAACATTTTTAGGCAAAATGCCCATAATCGCATGAGCGAGCAGGCTTTTTCCCGATCCGCTCGCTCCAACGACGGCTACGATTTCACCTTCATTTATCGCGAAATCCAGCTCATCAATAATCGAAACCTGTTCCTGCGAGCTGCCTTTCACATAGTGCATAAAGGAAATGGATAGTTTATTCACCTCCAGCAGCGGCATATGGGCACCTCCCTCCATATTGATCAATATTGCCTTCCTTTAGCGTCATAGCTGAGCATTCCGCGGGTCAATGAGCAGCCGCAAATGGTTGCCTAGCTTATCAAACGCGCGTACAGTCAGCAGCAATCCGAGTCCCGGAAATAACGCAAGCCACCACATTCCCGTCGATAAGTAACGCATGGATTCAGAAAGGATAATTCCTATTGCGGGCTGATGCGGTGACATGCCAAGGCCAAGGAAGGTTATCGCCGCTTCATGCAGCACAGCATGTGGGAACAACAGCAGAAAACCAACCAACAACTGCGGAAATAAATGCGGTGATAAGTGCCTCGCAGCAACAGACAAACGTGATCTTCCGAGCTTCCTCGCAACTAGCACATATTCCGCTGACATGAGCTGCATCGCCTCCGCGCGAATCACTCGAGCAAGGCTTGGCCAATGCGTCAGCATGATGCCGATGGCTACCCCTTTAAGGCCGCCCCCGCAAACAAAAGCTATCAATATAAGCAATACGAGATGAGGTACGCTTAGAAAAACATCAATAAGCCAGGAAATAATGCGATCAGCTGTCTTCCCAAGCGTTGCCGCCATCAATCCCATCATCGCTGCAATAAATACACTGGAAATCGAACCGAGCAGCCCAACTTGAATGCTAAGTGCCAGTCCCTTTACGGTGCGGGAAAGCATATCCCTCCCCAGCCAATCGGTTCCGAACAAATGAGTTAGCGAGGGAGGCAAGTTCCGATTATTCAGCTGAACTGAAAGTCCCGATGAATCAAGAAGCCAGCTGCCTATGCCAATGCTTACAAGCAGAAGCGCTGCACCTATTGCCGATATAAGCATTCGTCGCCGTTCGTTTGAACGCTTCCGAGCAGCTGGTTTCTGTAAAATCGTAAGCTGATTCATCCTTGCGCCTCCTTCCCGTACCTCAGCCTTGGATCAACCATACGGTAAAAATAATCAGCTATCGCATTGCCAGTGAATACAAAGATCGTACTGCATAAGACAAGCCCCATAAGCAGCGGCACATCACCGCGAAGACCCGCTTCTACCGTCGCTTGACCGAGTCCCGGATAAGAAAACACCTGCTCTGCAAGAACAGCTCCACCGAACAATTCGCCAAATGAAGCAAACTGCAGCGTAATCGCAGGCAATGCAATGTTGCGAAGACCATGTCTAAGAAACAAACTCACACCATATTCACCTCGTGCTCTGGCAAACAAATAATAATCGCTTTCCATCACATCAATCAGCTTCTGGCGTGTATGGAGTGCAATCGGTGCGATGCCCACGACACTCAGAGTAATACCTGGCAAAATCATATGACGAATATAATCGGCAGCCGTTACGCTCCCTGCCAATACCCCAGCAGGAACACCAAGCCCTACTGGCAGCCAGCCGAGCCATACAGCAAATACCATCATAAGCAGCAGGCCGATCCAAAAGGCAGGCGTCGAAGCCAGCGTATAACAATAGCTTTTGATCAACCGATCCAACCATGAATCCTTCTTTATAGCTGCGGCCACGCCAGCGGCAAACCCAATAATGCCTGACAGCGTCCATGCGAATGCCATGAGCAGTACCGAGTGCAAGAAACGATCCGCAATCACCTTCGTTACAGCCTCTCTGTATATCATTGAGGTGCCCATATCTCCTTGCAGCAGAGCAGACGCCCATTTTATAAATCGTTCAGCGAATGGTCGATCAAGTCCCCAATAAGCAGCAATCTGCTCCCTTTGCTCTGCACCGACACGCATGACATCTGCTCCAATATACGATTGCACGGGATCAATCGGCGATAAAGCAACAAGCGCAAAAGTAATGATGCTGACCGATGCAAGCAGCGCAATTAATCGGATAAACTTTTTCCCTACAAAAACAATAACCCCCTGTAGCATGCTGACAACCTCTCCCGCCCGTTACTCTTCCCAGCGCCAGCTCTCAATATTGTCCGTTACAGGCCATCCGTGACCATGCGGCTGAATACGCTGCTTTCCGATATTAAGCTTGTCCTTCACGAGAAACAAATGATCAATATTTACGAGCCATGCCCATGGAGCATCGCCTTTTGCACTCAGTCCCGTTTGTCCATCCCATTGCGCTTTTTTCCAATAGGCCTGTGCTTCTTCCTCCGTACGTGCGTCCAATGCTTGTTCAAACAGCTGATCCACGGTCTGGTTGCTGTAATAACCAGTATTGTAATAGTCAACGCCACCAAATGTGCTGCTGTATAGATTGTACATTTCGAGCGGGTCATGACTTCCCCAGCCTAGCAGCATAGCATTCGAATGCATCAGCTTCTCAAGCTCGTCCCAGCTTTTACCTTCAACTAAAATGTGAATGCCGGCAGCTTTCACCATTTCCGCCGCAGCCAGCGCTAACGATTGCCGTGTAACGTCACCTGAAGGATACAGAAGTGTAAACTGTGCTTTTAACGTCCCTTTTTCGACGATACCATCACCATCGCTGTCCACCCAGCCTCCATCCGCTAATATTTTTGCGGCTGCAGCAGCATCATTATCCTTGATCTTCGTCTCGTCATTCCACCATGGAAGTCCATCATTCGCTGTATAGGCTGGTGAGCCATGTCCGTCCAAAATGCCATCGACCAGCTGCTGACGATCGATTACCGTATTGATAGCCAGGCGTATTGCTTTATCTGCGGTTACATCATTTCCAATGGGATAACCTTCTTCCGTTTTGCCGCCTGCTTTGACAAAGGGGAATGCTATTCCGCGGTTATCTACTGTTTTCACTGCTTCAATCCGCATGCCAGCAACCTTTTGTTTGCTAAACGTGGACGGTATATAAGCAAGATCAACGCTTCCAGCCTTTGCCGCCGCGAATGCGCCGTCTTCATTCAAAAATAAGAAAGTCAGCTTCTGAAAATACGGCTTGTCTCCGTAATAGTTTGCGTTTGCCTTTACGATTAGCTGCTGTCCGCGATCCCATTGTACGAATGTAAACGGACCTGAGCCGATCGGGTTTTCCGCATAACTGCTCGAATAAGCATGTTTAGGTACAATACCTGTCGTTATAAGATAATAAACAAATGTCGATTGCGGTTTCTTTAAATGAAACACAACTTCGTTATTTCCTGCTTCTACGTTTGCTAAATTAGTGAGATCAATCGCAGCTCCATTGCTGGCAGCTGTATCAAATGTAAACTTCACATCCTCTGAGGTTAACGGCTTTCCGTCGGAGAATACGACATCCTCCCGCAGCTTGACCGTCCACGACTTGCCATCCTCGCTTACGTGATAGTCAGCAGCCAAATCCTTCACAATATTCAAATCATCATCTCGTTTAAGCAGTGTACTTTGGAACAGTGGAGAGCCGTACCGTCCCCAGCCCTTAATCGGATCAAAACCGGTGTCCGGCTCTGATCCTACCGCAACAATTAGCTCATCTGTTTTGGCAGTAGTGTCTGCCGGCTTCACGCCGCTGCATCCTGTGATGATGAATACAACAATGATTGCATAAGTGATAGCTGAAACGATAGTTTTCAACCCAACCCCTCCTGTGGCGTTACATTAAGTAACACGATTATGTGATAGTGTAACACGACATTGATAGACTTTCATCCTTTTTCTTCAAAATTCGCTCAAAAAACGCCAGAAAAAAAAAGAGGACCTAACATCGACAGCGTCGACATGTTAGAAATCCTCTTATTTGTACAACCCTATTGATAGATTCAAATATAACAGCTTCCGATCTCAAGTATGAGTATGCTCTTTGGCAGAATCATGTTTATCCGCATAAGTAACGGAGAGCTCGGCATAAATGACGCCCTTCTGTGCTTGAATCTGCTGATGCAGCGACCGCAGGCGCGACAGCTGTCCTCTCACGACGATGACCTCCAAGCATTGATCATGGTTTAAGTGGACATGCATGTTGGAAATAATATCGTGATGAAAGCGATGCTGCACCTCCATCAGAACAACGGGTAAATCACTGACATGGTGATCATATACGAGAACAATTGTACCTGCAACATGCTCCTGACCGTTCATTCGGGTTGGCTCAAGCAAGGCTCGCCTAACCAAATCACGAATGGCTTCCGATCGATTATGATAGCCAAGTTCGTCTGTATATCGATCAAATTGATCAATCAGCGGTGCCGGAAAGGACACGCCAAACCGAACCAGCTCTTCCTTTTCAGCCATTTGCTCACCCTGCCTGCTTCAGATTCGACATCTAGTTGATCGGTTTATTCAAGATAGGATAATCAACAACGATTACGTTATCAAGCAGCCCGTCCAGCAAACCTACAAAATGCTGATGTGCAGGATGTGGACCGTAGTCGAGCAAAGACTGCTGATCTTTAAAGGTAACTCGCAAGCCCAGTGTGTAACCTTGAATATTATCCGTTTCTGTCGTTGCATTACAGCCTGCAGTCAATTCAATGATGCCTGGAACTTCTGTTTGCAAGGAATAAAGAGCGCTCAGCAGCTCTTGTTCTTTGGTGCTAGAAAGCTTCTCTTTAAACTTAAATGATACGAGATGCTCGTACATATTCGAATAACTCCTTTCTTTTGTAAAATACGACGTTCACCCTATCATATCATGGACTTCTATTCTATTGTTATCTCGAATGTATTCACTGCCTTATGCTTACCTCGGCCATCGCTCATTAGCCGGGGGCAGCTGAGGAAATAGGGCATGCGGCTCCATCTGATACCAATAGGCTACGGATGAAATGTCGTCGGAGCGTTCGAACAGCTTCGTATGGTCGTGACCGATTTGCTGAATCGTCACACGCAGATCATTTTCAAATCGAATCGGATCGGGCAGATGCCAGCGGTACATGCCGTGCATGGGTACATTATGACCATACCAAGGGTCGATCTCCGTCGTTTCCTTGTAAAACTTATAGCCCAAATACGCCGTGGAATACGATTCGGGTTCGTTTGTCCGCGTATTGCTGAAACACCATGCGCCTCCCACATAATCCTCCGTGCCCGTTCCACAAATCGTAGGCCAATCTTGATCGCCATCCATATAAAATTTGATCTCGCCTTCTCCCCACCAGTTCCGCTCGAGTGCGGCCCATGCAAGGTATGTCCCGATATATTGTCCTGCACCTTTGACATTATCCAGAATCGTATAGTCTTTGCCTATTTCCGTCACTTTCTCACGGCGCCACTGCGCGTGAAAATACGCTGCATTCTCGGGCAGCTCATCAACGAGCGAGTAATTAAACGTATAGAAAAAACCATCTATGTTAGCGGCATGCTGATTTACAATCGTGATTTTCGCCGATTTCCGGAACGGCATTGGAATATAACAGTTCATGCCGCCCGTCGGAACGACAGCAATTGGAAGGGAATGAACGTTGGTTCGCACACCGAAGCCATTGCAGAAAAAATCACCGAGCGGAACGTCCACCGATGGGCTCGTCTCATCATCCCAGTACATGCGCAGAATAAGATCACGAAGCACGTATTGTGCCGCATGCCCTCTGCCTGTTTTGTCCGCGACAGTAATCCAGAAATGTTGAATTACTCCCGTCCCTTGAATATGGGCAAGCGTCACTTCTTCACCTTGACCCAGTGTTATGGCAGGCCTGCCTTTTCTTCCAATGCCCAAGTTGCTCGCTTCTTTACCGCCTTGCCCCTTCTCACCATTCACATTTTCTGCTGAAATGGATCGGGTACGCGCATTCGTGACGAGCGGAGCGGAGGATAAACCAAATCCTAGTCCGTGCTGCTGCAGCATAGTCCATCACCTCATGTATCAATTATTGTTTATTATCGAGCCTATTATATAATGATAGATATGATTATCCCTTACCTTTTATTGTTAAGTTGTTTATCATAAATTGCTGAGGTGATCGATATGCAGGTCGATAAACTGTCCCCTTATATTCGGGTGGCTATGGACAGTATGCTGGAGCCTACGTGGAAGATGGATGAGCGTGTTATTTGGGATTATGAACTGCTATACCTCATGGAGGGTCAAATGCTCGTAACCGTGGAGGATGTTGACTATCACGGAAAGGCTGGAGACTGCTTCTTCTTTAAGCCCGGGCAAAGACACGCTATTCAAAATATTGGCGGAACGAGAGTGCGCCAGCCCCATGTTCATTTTGATCTGTATGTTCAGCCTGACAGCCAAGATGTTGGCGTTTCCTTTAAACCGATCCATCAGATGAATACGAAGGAGAAGGGCTGGTTTCGTGATCATGAGCTATCCGAATCACCGTTTCTTATGCCTACTCATTTTCGCCTTGGAGACCCATTTCCTTTGGAACAATCGCTCTTCGAATTGATTCGCGAATTCGAAACGAAACCTCCCTTTTATGAGATCCGTATCAAAGGCTGTTTGCTGGCGATTCTGTCCCTCATCATGAGAGAGCAATATTGGGGCAGCAAAACGAAAAGTGATGGACAGCTGGGGCTGCTTACGGATATTCGTTCATACATCGAGCATAATGTGCACCGCTGCATCAAGCTGGATGAGCTGTCTGAGCGATTCCATATAAGCAAATTCCATTTGATTCATTTGTTCAAAAACATGTTTCAGAAAACACCGATTCAATATCATCAGCAGATCCGTATAGAAAAAGCTAAAATGATGATTCAGTTTACTTATTTGCCGGTGCAGGATATCGCTGAGCAGCTCGGCTATTCGAACATTCATGCTTTCAGCCGTGCATTCAAAGGGAGTGAAGGCTGCAGTCCTTCCAAGTACCGGCAGGAAAAATAAATAGAGGCTGCCCCTGAAGTAGAATGATCTACATTGGGGACAGCCTCACTTCATTTTACATAATCTTGTTCATAAACATAACTTATACGCGGTGAATATTGAATTCAAACGCCAGCTCTTGATTTGCTGGAATGAGATATTCGTCATGGACTGGCGCACCCCAGCTGTCGTCACCGCCAACACCCATTTGTCTGCCGGCTACAGTAACTACCGTATAATGCACGTTCGGCAGCTCGTAATGATGGCTGGCACTTTCAAGCTCAAATGCTGTATAAGGCGAAATATTGCATTCTACCGGCTGCGCTGCAGGCGCTGTAATTCGAATGCCGCGACCATAATCATTCGTAATATTTACACGGCGAACGCCCGTGCGATTACCTGATTCTTGCGGCACGACATAGCCGGATACATTGTCTGCGGCATTGTTGCTGAACTCACAAAGCTTTGCGCCAAATGCCCGGTCAATGTAGTTCTCTTCCGGCCCCATGGCATACCAATCCAAATGGCTATAATCTGCGGGAACCTTGAATGATAATGCGAATATTGGCAGCTTCGGCAGCCCTTCCGCTCCTTTGTAGCGGGATTTGACGTTCAAGCTGCCGTCTGCGAACACGGTATACGCTATGGTGACAAGCACTTCCGAACTAATGCTCAACTTGTACTGGAAGGTAACGGTTGCACTTCCAGACTGCTCGGTAAGTTCAACTTGAGTACATTTACGTGTCAGGCTTGCCGCAAACCATACACCGGAATCGAAGCCAAGCGAGAAGCCTTTATCGTTATCCGTTGTTGCACGCCAGAATAAAGGCGCCGGCGGGATAGCAATCATCTCTCTTCCCGCATAATTGACCGATGTGAGCGTGCCTGCTTGCTTAGAGAACATGATGCTGAAGTCGCGACCATGCATGCCAATGTTAACATCACCTTCGACAACTCGAAGCGAACCTTCCGGATGCACGGCTTCCACACGATTTTCCACTACAAACACAAATTGTCCGAAGGAAATCTCATAGCCCGCTTGTGCCCATAATTGATCTTCTTTCAATGTGAGCGCAGCATGCAGTACATATTCCCCTTGCTCCGCTGCCTCAGGAAGCTCAAGCTTCACATATGATTCGCTTTGTGCAGCCACATCTACGGATAATGTACTGCGGAATATTTCTTTTCCTTCAAGATGGAGGCAAACAACTAAATCATATGCATCCGTACCCTCGAACAAATTCTCATTCTTAATCGTCACGCCATGGCGATCAGGAATAAGCTTCAAGTTCTGATAAAGAAATTTTACTTCCTGCATCTTCGGTGATTCCTTGCGATCCGCATAAACAATACCATTCGTACAGAAGTTATAATCCGTCGCGCGATCATCGAAGTCTCCGCCGTAAGCAAGAAACTCTTTACCATAGCGGTCCTTCTTCACGATGACCTGGTCAATATAGTCCCAAATGAAGCCGCCTTGATACATCGGATACTTTTGTTCAAGCTCCGTGTATTTATGCATGCCGCCTACTGAGTTGCCCATGGCATGCATATATTCACAGCTAATATATGGCTTTTGCGGGTCATCGTTCAAATACTCTTCGATATCAGCGGGCTTAGCATACATCCGGCTCTCCATGTCGCTTGTGTCGTTATATTTGCGGTTATGGAATACACCTTCATAATGAACTAAACGGCTAGGGTCCGTCTCGCGGAAATAATTCGATACGTTCAAGAGCACCTCGCCTGCATAAGCTTCATTGCCCACTGACCAAATCAGAATAGATGGATGGTTCTTATCGCGTTCAACCATGGAAATCGCACGATCCATCACGATAGGCTGCCATTCCGGCTTGTTTTCCGGGATGTTCCACGAAGGCTCAACTGCGCCCATTTTCTGCCATGAGCCATGCGTCTCCAAATTCATCTCATCGATGACATATACGCCATAAATATCACATAGCTCATACCATAACGATTGGTTCGGATAATGAGAGGTCCTCACCGCATTCAGATTGTTGCGCTTGAGCGTTGCAATATCCCAAAGCATATCATCCTTCGAAATCGCTCTTCCTTTGCGGCTATTGAATTCATGGCGGTTAACGCCCTTAAATACGATACGCTTGCCATTTAGATGCATGATTTTATTGATCATTTCAAATTTGCGGAAGCCAACCCTTTGAGGAATCGCTTCAATGAGATGACCTGCTTGATCATAAGCCGTAATATAAAGCATATACAAATAAGGCTTTTCTGCACTCCAAGGGATCACTACACCTGCATCCAATGAAAGGGATAAGGATGGACCTTCGACCGAATCAGAGGAAACCGTCACAACAGTTAAACCGTCTGCATCCTTTAGTTCCATCCTTATTCTCGATGGCTGCTGTCCTTCGAGTTTCATATCTGCTTGAATACTGCCATTAGTATAGTCATCATTTAAATCTGCATGAACAAATAGATCACGGACGTGGATACTTGGAACGGAATACAAATAAACATCACGGAAAATGCCTGAGAAACGCCAGAAGTCCTGATCTTCCAGCCAGCTGCCCGTACTGCGCTGATAAACTTCAACCGCAAGCTTGTTTTCGCCATCCACCAAATAAGGCGATAAATCAAACTCCGCTGGCGTAAAGCTGTCCTCGCTGTATCCAACAAATTCACCGTTCAACCATACATAAAACGCTGACTCCACACCTTGAAACGAAATGTAGACTGGTTTTTGCTGCATATTAGCTGGTACCTTAAAATATTTAACATAGCTGCCGACAGGGTTATGATCCTCCGGAATAGCTGGTGGACGAATATCATGATGACCGTCCCAGGGATACATCGTGTTTACATATTGCGGCTTGCCGTAACCCTGCATTTGGATATGTCCCGGCACGTTAATATCTCCCCAGCTATCGCAAACATAATCCAATTGGTAGAATCGCTCTGGACGATCCTCCGGTTTCACGGCATAGCTGAATTTCCAGCTTCCGTTTAGATCATAGCGAAGTGCCATTTGGTCATCAGCGGCTGCTTCCTCTATTGATTCGTAATAGCGATGATCAGAATGTGCTGGCAGCCGGTTCACAGCAAATACGCTTAAATCGGTAAGCCAATTTATCGTCGGTTTCATTTCATTCATTTTATTTTCCCCTTAAATGGATTTAAAAGTCAGGCGGGCTGCGGTGAAACAAGCAGCCCGCCTGACTCTGATTATGCTTATTTTACTGAACCCGTCATCCCTGCTACGAAATGCTTCTGCATTAGGAAAAACACTAGCGCAGTTGGAATCGTGGATATAACGATCGCTGTCATAATAATGCCGTAATCCGGTGAATAGCTCGATCCTAGATTGGATATGAGCATCGGAATTGTTTTCTTCTCCGGCGATTGCAATACAATGAGCGGCCATAAGTAGTTGTTCCAGCTCGACATGAACGTAATAATTCCTGCCGCTGCATAGGTCGTTTTCATTGTAGGCATGAAGATACGGAAGAAAAGACTGATTTCGTTAAGCCCATCAATTCGGCCCGCCTCCAGCAGCTCCCGCGGAAACATCTTCGTGTTCTGACGGAAGAAGAAAATAAGAAATGCTGTGGTAAAGGTCGGAAGGACTACACCAGACAACGTGTCTATGCCGAGAAAGGGAACAGCTTGCGATATGCCTGCAAACATTTGATACAACGGTACCATGATAGCCGCAAAAGGTATCATCATGGATAACAGCAGGATGTTAAATACAACATCCTTTGCTTTGCTCTTATAAATCTCAAAGCCATAACCAGCGAGTGAGGCAATAACCATGGCCAATATGGTTGTTGTGACCGATATTTTTGCCGAGTTCAACAATGCTGGAACAATATCTACCGTCTCAAATAACTGACTTAAATTTTCAAACAGCTGGCTGCCGGGAAGCAATCTTCCCTTCGTTACGTCAGCCGACTTATTCGTAGCGCTGATAATCATCCAAAGAAATGGAAAGATGGACACGAACGCAGCGACACTTAGAAAAATATAAACAAAAATGCGTTTTAATTTATCCATTTTTATCACCTGCCGCTTTAAACTGTACAAATGCCAATATGATGATCATGATGACGATGGAATACGACACGGTTGCAGCATAGCCGAAATCGGACGAATACTTGAATGACAAATTGTAAATATATTGCGAAATGGACATCGACGCATTACCTGGTCCACCCTTCGTAATATTGACAACTTCATCAAACAGCTGCAAGGTTCCGATCGTTGAAGTAATGGATGTAAACAATATGATCGGTTTAAGCAATGGCACCGTAATGCCAAAAAACTGTCTCGTAGAGGAGGCGCCATCAATTTTTGCTGCCTCATAAATCGAGTGATCAATATTTTGAAGCGCGGACAAGTAGAAAATCATATTATAGCCAGTCCAGCGCCATGTGATTGCAATGATAACTGTTATTTTTGCCCAGAAAGGGTCCGTGATCCATTGAATCGGTGTCGAGACCAAATGGAGATTAGTCAGCATTTTATTGACCAATCCGTCTGTAGCAAACAAGTATTTAAAAATAACGGAATAAGCAACGAGTGAGGTAACGGCCGGTAAAAATATTGCCGTACGGAAAAAACCTTTAAATTTCAGCTTGCTGTCATTTAGTAATACAGAAATAAACATAGCCAAAACAATCATAACGGGTACTTGAATAATCAAATAAATAAATGTGTTTTTAACGGCAGTCAAAAACGTTTTATCGCTGAATAGCCGAACGTAGTTATCAAATCCTGTAAATGATAGATTCATACCTTTACCGGATTTAAACGATAAAATGAGCGCTTGAATCATCGGATAGAAATAGAACGCCGCAATCATAATGACGGCTAGTATAACGAACATCCATCCAGTTAAGTTGGCTCTCGTGCGAATACTCACGCCAGGCCTCGCTGCTTTCACGTTAGCCTAACCCCTTTCTTTACGGAAAAAATAAAACCTTTAGACTCCTCCAGCTCCTGCTGCCGGAAGCCGAACATGCGAATCAGGAGTAGGAGAAGCCCCAGGTTTTATTCACTTGCCGTATGCTCTGATTTATTTAACTTGCGTTTCTGCTTGTGCTTGAGCATCGCTTAACACTTTATCGATTGTTTTGCCGCCTAAGAAATTTTGCATTTCTACAACGAGAATATCTTCAATCGCGTACGTGTGCATGCCGTAGTTCACTTTTGGAATTTTTTCTGTCCATTTAGCGAAATCTTCAATGACCTTTTGTCCGCCGAAAAATTCATCCGATTGCTTGTACGCATCGCCAGCAGCTGCTGCTTTAAGTGTACCGATTGCGCCAATCTCTGTTACAAGCTTCTGATAAAGATCTACATCCGAACCAAATGTTTGTTTCAAGAATTCTGCCGCTGCTTCTTTGCCGTCAACGTTCATGACATACCATGAGCTGCCGCCAAGGTTAGAAGCATTTACGGAATTCGGGTTGTTCGTTAGTTTAGGGAATGGCACGACTGCCCATTTGCCGGACTGTGATGCTTCAGCCTTAACGGAAGCTGTAATCCAGTTGCCGGTAGGGATCGTTGCTACATCACCGCTATTGAATCCACCAACAAATTGGCTCCAGTCAGAAATAACCTTCACGATGTCAGCGTTCATAATTTCTTTGTATGTTTCAAAAGCTTCTTTAAGCGCTTCGTTGCCTGCTAAGTTAGGTGTAGTACCGTCTTCCTTCAAATACCATGAGCCAGCAGATTGGATCATCATGCGAATGAGTCCAAGGTCATTCGGATCTTGTGTAAGAAGTGCTTTGCCTGTTTTGGCTTTCACAGCTTTACCGATCTCGATAAACTTCTTCCAGTCAATATCTTGAAGGTCAGCTAGCTTATAGCCTGCTTCTTCTAAGTAGTCTTTTCTTACGTACAAGCCTGCAGCGCCCGTATCAAATGGTACGCCGTATTGCTTGCCATCTAGGCTAGTTGGCCCGATTTTGTAATCGGCAAAATCGCCTGGCTTAATGAAATCTGTTAATTCGAAAAATGCTTCTGGGTAAGCTTGCAAGAAGCTTTGTGCACGGTAATCTTCAATCAACACGATTGTTGGCAAGCTTTTTGTTGTACCTGCGTTTAAACCAGCATTCAATTTTTGAATAATATCCGCTTGCGCATTTTCAACGATGTTAACTTTTAGAGTGGAATCCGGATTTTTTGCTTTGTAGGCTTCGCTTGCGCGCTCCATAGCACCGATGTTAAAAGCTTTATCCCACGCCCATACTGTAATTTCCTTCGTCCCCTCAGCAGGTGTACCGCCATTGTTAGGAACATTGTTTTCTTTACTAGAACATGCGGTCAGCAGTACGAAGCTGGCCAACATAATTGCAAGTAGTTTTTTCAATTCATTCAACCCCTTGGATACTTATTTGAAAGCGTTTGCCGGCTAACGATTTTAATTATATCAACTCGATAAATTGACCCGTTAGCAATATATTTGTGTGCTTTTGTCATTCTATTGTTACCTTTCCAATCGTTATTATGTAATTGTGATTTATTTTGTTTATTGGTATTTTTTTTAGGAGGATTTGAGCGGAATCCTAATTTTCACCCGTGTTCCCTCACCGATATCACTCACAATTTCAACGCCAAATTCCTCACCATAGAGCAAAACGATCCGATCTTGAACGTTTCGAATGCCAATTCCAGAGAAAAAATGGCTGCCGCTGCTCGAGCTGTTGTCCTGATTTTCATGGTCATAATCCTTCATGCCAACCCCATTGTCGACGACTTCAATCACTAATGCATTTTCCTCGCGCGAGAAAAGCACATAAATATGTCCGTCATTTCGCTCTTGGAAGGCGTGAAAAAAGGCATTTTCAATAAATGGCTGGATGATGAGCTTCGGTAAATGATACCCATAACAATCATTCGAAACAAAATAATTGACGACAATTTGCTCGCCGTAACGAACATGGTTAATGAAAACGTAGTGTTTTAAATTGACGAGCTCTTGCGCTACGCTGATTGTTTCGCTGATGTTGCTTACTGTATTTTGCAATAATGAAATAAGTGAATTGATCGTGGCTGCTGCTTTTTCCTTGTTGCCCTGCTGCACTAATATTTTGACGGATGCTAATGTGTTATAAAGAAAATGAGGATTAATTTGCATTTGCAGTGCTGAAAGCTCTGCATTGCGCTGATCCTTCTGCGTCTGAATCAGCTGCTTAATATAATCATTTAGTTCATCCAACATATAGTTGTAAGCATTTCCGAGCTGCTTAATCTCATAGCTGCCTGTGACGTTAATATAATTATCGAAGTGATTGGCCGTAATACGCGACATTTGTCTAGCGAGCATCGTCAACGATTTCGTCAATCTTCTTGATATAAGAAATACGATAATAAGTGCACTGAAAACAATGGCAATGCAAATAAGCGCGACAGTCTTAAAATCAACCATCTCGCTGAGCACTGCTTGCTTGTCGATTAAATTAACGAGATAAAAATCATAAACGGGCAGATATTGAGAGAGCACCAAGTTGCTTTTCCCCATTACGCTTACATCTTTAAAATCTAATTTTTGCTCGTCAATTTCTTTGGCGTAACCGAGCAGAGCATCTTCTTGTTTTCCTATAAGCTCATGACGATTGCTCGAAACGACCAAACCAGATCGATCCAAAATAACGACATCATTGCCTCTGCTTGTGAAGCTTGAATAAAACCGTTTAAATTCACTTTCCTTTATTGCAAAATAAACAATGCCGTATTTTTTCGCGCTCGTCTTTTCCATAAGTGCCCTGGATGCAACGATAATCGGATCTTCTGCTGACGTATCAACCATGTTCTCAATATCCAACTGATAGATTAACCGCTTTGGCGCGACTAGCGTATTCTCGGTTAAGCGGCTATTTCTTAGCTTCTCCAAGGAACTCGGCCAATAATAGCTGTCTGTCGAATGGTTTTTACCATTAATCCCTGTGATCGTAATGGTGACGGGGTATGCAGCGACATTGGACTGAATCCGTTTCATTTGCATGCTGGCCTCATAATAACTGCTAACCGACGAAATAGCGTTTTTATCCGGCTTTGTGAGGAAACCTTTTATCGAACCATTTTGCAGCACATTATTGGAGGCGGTGACGATCGAATAGTTGAAGGATTCAAAGTTCGCTTTAATTTGACTGATGATTTTGGAATTTGTAATGCTGAAGGTATTCATGAACAGCTTCTCTGACATTTGTATCATGACGGTAGAGGTAAGCAGCGACACGGCAATGATGCTGACAAGCGTAACCGTAAACATTTTTATAAATAGGCCGTGATATTTAAATTTGTCCAAAAAAACTCTCATAACCTAATCCCTCTTCTTGCCCATGTATTGTTTTCTATAATGACTAGGCGACAGACCTGTCAGCTTCTTAAATACTTTCGTGAAATAACTGTGATCTGAGTAACCAACCATGCCGCTAATCTCAGAAATGGACGCTGCGTCTTGCTGCAGCAGCTCAGCCGCTTTCTCCACTCTGATTTTATTCAAATATTCACTAAAGCCTTCTTTATTATGCGCTGTGAAATAACTAGACAAATACGATGGATTAAAATGAAAATGTTTGGCAATCTCCGTCAGACTAAGCGGCTCAGCATAGTTCTCCCGAATAAATTGCAGCAGCAGCGTCATATTCGGGTTGCTGCTTGCTGTTCCTCTCACCTGAACCACGTCATTCACTTCGTTAATAAATGCTTGTAAGAGCGCAGCTGCCTCGTTAAGATGAGAAGATTCACCAATGGATTTGAAATAGGCATACTTCGTTTCATCTAGCTTTTTCATCGCTGGGTCTAAGCGCCCCAATAAAATCGTTATATTGAAAATGACATTGCCTAAAAAGGATTTAAACTCGAAAACATCGGTTTTATATTGGCTTGAACGGCTATTCACATAATTGAGCAGCTCGCCAAACGCTTCATCGAATTGCCGTCTGTTCAAATGCTCAGTAAATTGATTCATGTTGAAGACATCAATTTCATCCGAGGTTTTTGGAAGTTCGCCATGTACGATCAAACGATTGGAGGGCGGAAGAAAGTAACGGTAGGAGTTTAATTTCAGAAAACTGTTCTTGTAGTTCGAACCAAGCTGCCTCAAATCATCAAATGTCTCACCGATCGTCCATCCAATCTCATTCAGCCGCTCTCCCGACCAAGCAGCAAGCTCCCTGCCTGCTCTTACCAAGCTATGCTGCTCGCTTTGATCCATATTGACGAGTAGAGCTGCCATATTAGGTTCTACCGGCAGTGCAAAATAAACCGCCTGCGGACATTCGCTGCTGAGTACCGCTTTCATTTTGTCGAGCCAATAGGAATCATCATATCTTTCCCTGCTCATGCTGTTCAGAGACTTCAAATCTGCCCCAATCAGCCGATAGCTGTTATGAGGAAATGCTTCTGCAAGGACGTGGTCATCCACATCGATCTCGTAACCGGATATTAGCTTCTCTACAATATGTTTAATGGATAAAGCCTCGTTAGTTGATTCCACTAGCTTCAGAGACGGAATTTTTTGCGCCGTTCGTTTCACCGTGTCTAATAGCTGAATAGCTTCAAGCTTAGGTTTTAAAATATAGTCAACTACGCCGCTTTGAAAGGTCGATCTCACATAATCAAACTCACCATAACTGCTCAATATGATGACTTCAATCTCTGGATATCTTGCCTTTATTGCACGAGTTAACTCTTCTCCGCCCATAACTGGCATAACGATATCAGTGATCACAATATGAGGCTCGACGCGCTCGATCAGCTCAAGCGCCTCTTTTCCATTTGATGCCTCTCCTACAATCTGGAAGCCCTCCTGCTCCCAATTTAACAGATGCTTAATTCCCTGCCTGACTAATAGTTCGTCATCTACAATAACAACACGACATGAAATTTCCATTCGTAAACCTCCGCCATCCCCGTCATTTTTTTCTATCAAATAAGAAGGCAATCATTCATAATAGCTGCGAATAACAATATCTTGGTCATAATTCCCGAAACCTTTTCCATAAAGGGTGAGACCGCCGCGGCCATGCGACGTATCATCCGCCCTTATGCGGAATGTCCACTGCGAACGATTCCATGATACATCATCAATCGTCATATCAGAAATTTGCTGACCATCGATAAAGGAACCTTTTTTATTTATTCGAAGCACCTTTAATAAGCCATACTGATTAACGTCAGAATGCCACCAATCTGGTGAATAACGGCCTCTCATCCGGCCGAAGTCGCCAGGACTCGTCCACATGCCAAGCTTTTGCTCATTCAGAGTAAATTGAATATCTGACGGCCAATTCTCATTGACATAGGGTGCCTCTGATCCAATTTCAAATGATATTTCAATTTCCTGTACGACCTGATCCTTAAATAAATAATTAGGAATTTTGTATTCAACAAAACCTCTAGTGAACCATAAAATCCCTGCTTGAACACGCTCAGGATCCATAAAATAAGTGGGCATGTCATAATGCCCGATCATCTTCTCCGTCGATGCAATGCCGCAGGTCGGAGCAGCTTCAATATCCGTATAATGTCCAACCGGCATGGACACTTCCTTATATTTTCTAGAACTCTCTGCATATTTAGACAGTTTAACTTGGAGATACTCCGTCGACAAGGAGCAATATTTATAAGTGCCTCCATTTATTCTGCGCATTCTATAACTAACTAGGCCGGCATTTTGCAGCTTGTTGACATGGGTGCTTACAATTGCGCTGCTCAAATACAGCTCTGCAGCAAGCTCCTTTATATGCATCTCTTTGTTGTTCAGCAAATCAATAATTTGCAAGCGCACTTCACTCGCAAGCGCTTCGTATACACGCAGCGACGCTGCATCGGTTGATAAATACATGTGAAACTCACCCGCTTTTACAATTAGTAATTTAGTTAATCCTAAAGCAATTCACAACAATCGTATTGAATGTATTTATTTATTATGATAAATATTAGATATTAAATCAACAAATATGAATTAGTTAATACATTAATTCAACTAGGAGGAAAATTATTCATGTCTATGAAATCTACCATGCATATTGATAAAAACTTCACACTTTCCGCAGTCGACCCACGGCTCTATGGATCATTCATTGAGCACTTAGGCAGAGCGGTATATGGGGGAATTTACGAGCCCGGCCATCCTACCGCAGATGAAAACGGCTTCCGCGGCGATGCATTGGAGGCCATTCGCTCTTTGAATGTGCCAATTATACGTTATCCAGGAGGAAATTTTGTATCCGGCTATAATTGGGAGGATGGCGTCGGGCCTAAATCCGAGCGCAAACGTCTTCTTGATCTTGCATGGTGGACAACAGAAACGAATGAAGTAGGAACAAACGAATTTGCAGATTGGGCGAAGCTTGTCGGCTCAGAAGTGATGATGGCTGTAAATCTTGGAACACGCGGCATTGATGCGGCTAGAAACCTTGTTGAATATTGTAACCATCCATCAGGGTCTTACTACAGCGATCTTCGCATTTCACATGGCTATAAAGAGCCTCATAAATTTAAAACATGGTGCTTAGGGAATGAGATGGACGGACCTTGGCAAATCGGGGCAAAAACTGCTGTGGAATATGGAAGACTTGCGAATGAAACGGCCAAAGCAATGCGCTGGGTCGATCCATCCATCGAGCTTGTTGCTTGTGGCAGCTCATCCAGCGGCATGAGCACTTTCGCGGAGTGGGAAGCAACCGTGCTTGACCTTACCTATGATCAAGTGGACTTCCTATCGCTTCATACGTATTACAACAATAACGAAAACGATTCCTCCAACTTCTTGGCAAAATCGCTTGATATGGATCAGTTCATTTACAGCGTAACAGCCATTTGCGATTATATGAAGGCAAAGAAACGGAGCAAGAAAAAGCTGATGCTCTCGCTTGATGAGTGGAATGTATGGAACTCGATCGGCTCAAGCCGAGCAGAAGAGCTTTGGAAAGTAGCTCCACCTGAATTCGAGGATGTGTATACACTTGAGGATGCACTGGCTGTAGGCTGTTTCCTGATTACGCTGCTCAAACACGCGGACCGCGTAAAAATGGCATGTATCGCTCAACTGATTAATGTCATCGCCCCAATAATGACAGAGACCGGCGGGCCATTATGGCTGCAAACGACCTATTATCCTTATCTTCACGCTTCCATTTATGGAAGAGGAACCGTGCTTCATCCGATTATTTCATCACCGAAATACGATTCCAAGGATTTCACTGACGTTCCTTATTTAGAAGCAATCAGCGTTTTCAATGAGGAGCTAGGCGAAATTACTATTTTCGCCGTCAATCGTCATTTATCCGAAGGACTTGAGCTTGATGTAGATGTGCGCAGCTTCGGCGGTGTAAGCATTATCGAGCATATCGTTCTGGAGCATGATGACCTGAAAGCAAGTAATACGAAAACGAACCCAAGCAACGTCGTACCTCATAACCGCGGCACTGCCAAAGCTGATAATGGAAACGTTAAAGCGTTGCTCGGCAAAGCATCTTGGAACGTGATCAGACTTCAAACTAACAGAGGTTAATTCTGCCTCTCAGAATGATAGAAAGCATACTAAAAAACCGCCGAAGCTATAGCTTCAGCGGTTTTTTTCTAGTTCTATTGAATATGAAGCATTCGCATGCGCATAGCTCCAGCTGGCGTCTCAACCGATATAATATCTTCTATGCGGCTCATCAGCAGCTGTCTTCCGACAGGAGAGAGGAACGAAATGTTATTCTGCTCCGGATCTGCGTCATGTGGATAAACAATTTTGAACGTATCTGAGGTAGCGTCATCCAAATAAGAAATGGTAACCTCGCAGCCTATAAATACGGTTGATGGCAATCGCTCATCCGATGATTTCAGCTCTTTCTCGACAAACTGTACATATTCGGTAATAAATTGATAGATTTGCTTACGCTCTGACTCCTGTTTGGGCGCATGCGCATCAAGAAAAGCTTGCTTCTCTTCACCCAAAACTACGAGCTGAAGCCTTAGTTGATCTCTAAGGGTATCTAAGGGAAGACTATGGTTCATAGTATACTTCACCCCCTAAAGACGTATTGCGCAGCGGCAAGGTTTGGACGATGATTCGCATCATTTGCTGCTTCCTCCTTATAAAAATATAGGCCTCTAAGAGTAGAGGCCTTGCTCCCATATTATCAGACTTCAATCAGAAGTCCAATCTCTAGTTTTTTTTGATCGAACCATTGAATTAACCTAGCGCTTCTCTATCCTCATTTGTCTCGCAAGGCAGTAGCACAAGCATTGTATAAGGGAGTTTCATATTGTATACAAGACTACTAGGAAAGGAGCTGACAATATTGTCTTGCAGACCATTTTGTCCGACAGTCCGGGTATATGATCCTCCAGTAACGGTTACCAGAGATGTTTTCCATCCACAAATCGTAGAGGTAGTTCACCAAGTAAACGTTGTTACACGTCATCACTGTGTTCCTTGTGAAAAACACCTTTATCAATACTGCTATGTTGATGAAAATCAAGTAGGTGGCGAACAAGAAAACAGATCAAACCGTTCGCATAAACGCAATAAAAGCGAGAGATCCTATATTTCGAGAGCAAAAAAGAAAAAATCAAAAAAATAGTGAAAGACAAAGAGAGCCTTCTTTCAGAGGCTCTCTCTTTGTTCACTTTTACATAGAAATGCGTATTTAAGGTGTTGTAGCATCATCGTTTGTTATGGCATCATCCGTCGTATCAGGGGTGTTATTGGCGCCGTCTTCAATCACATTGCTGTTGCCATTGTTATTAACATCCTTATCATTATTGCATGCGGAAGCGGTGAAAATAACAACGATGCTCATCATCGTTATCAAAAGCAATTTATTAAGCTTTTTTGTAGGTTTATTCATGCTCAGTGCTCCCTTCAGCTTCGTTGTATGATTATTCTTAAACAATACTTACCCCCGCAGAAAATAATTGAATCAACAAAAAAAGACCGAAATCGGTCTCTTTTCTTTGAAATCGCCTATGAAAACGATATAGAGTCAATAAAATGATCCTTTGCGCATCTCAGTAAAATGAAATAATCCAGATCGATGATTCGATTCTCTTACCTTGTCGATCATTTCGCACAAGCTTACCATCGTATCCGTATCTCTTGTTGATGAAGCGATCTGATACAGCGTGTTAAAGCTTCCTAATGCATTCTCTTTATTAACTGCCCCGCTCTTCAAATTACTTAACACTCGTTCGCTCTCACTGTTAATGAACCAAACTATCCGCTTTCTGAAATTCGAATTAGTCATGAGCAACCCTCCGCTGTCAATAAAATAGCACCTGTTTAGTATAGCTTCATGAATAATAAAACGTTGTCGAAGTAAGAAGTCGAAAAAAAATATTTCACAACAAAAATCCCGCTCCTTCACGGTTAGTGAGAAGAGCAGGAATATTGTCATGCAACTATAAGCATATATTCGTTCTAAATGATATATGGATTCGCTACCATTTGTTCAGCTTTTGCAACCGCATCTTCTAACGTCATTCCTACAAAATTTTGCGCATGAAAGAATCTACCGTTTTTCTTATCATCTACAAAGGCACCAACTGCAATACCAGGAATAACCGTGTCTACTGAGCTAGGTGCATGAGGACCTCCCAGGTCCGTTCTGCACCAGCCTGGATCTGTTATATTAATCATGACGTTGGTTCCTTCCAGTCTCGAAGCCAAATCCTTCGTAAATTTATCAAGAGCAGCTTTACTTGCAGCATAACCTGCCTGCTCCGGCTCATTTTTAATACCGCTTGTCGTATTGATGACACGTCCGAATCCGCGTTCAATCATCTTAGGAATTAAGCGGTGACAGATTGTTGCTAGTGAAATGAAGTTAATACGGAAGCTCATCTCAAAATCTTCAATTGGTGTTTCCCAGTAATTGGTACGGTAGGCGATTTGAACTGCAGCATTGTTGAAAACGATATCTACAGCCGTATCCTTAGCTTCGATTTCATTAAGCATAGCAACTACTTCTTCGTGATTAGCCAGCTCCGCTTGGACGCAATACGCTTCTACACCAAGTGCCTTTACCTCTTGTTCCACCACTTTTGTATGTTCAATATTTCGACTATGCAAAATCAAATTACAACCTTGTTTCGCCATAAAAATTGCCGTCTGGTAACCTACACCTCTACTCGCACCTGTAATTAGCGCCCATTTCCCATTTATGTTAACCATGAATAACTCTCCTTCAAACTAAAATAATTATATAAATTTATAGCTAACAAAAGCGAGCTCGCGGCTATCCGGCGACCAAGAGTTCACATTGATTGTGCCCTGGCCGCCAAATAATTCAGCAATGACAGCATGTGGTCCGCCTTTGCTTGGCATTAGACGAATTTCAACATCTTTATTGGCAGGATGATCGTTCGGCTCAACATCACCCTTGCGGTATGTAATATAAGCAACGGATTCACCATCGGGAGACACATGTGGAAACCAATTATTGCTCTCATCAAATGTCATTTGAGTCTGCTCGCTTCCATCAACGTTCATGCGCCATACTTGCATCAAGCCAGTTCTTGTCGAATTGAACCAAATATGTAGGCCGTCCGGCGAATATTCCGGTCCATCATCCAGACCAGGCGTATCGGTCAGCTGTGCTTCGATCCCGCCGTGAGCCGGTATCGTATA
Source organism: Paenibacillus sp. 01T431 (assembly GCF_056398625.1). Taxonomy (NCBI): domain Bacteria; kingdom Bacillati; phylum Bacillota; class Bacilli; order Caryophanales; family Paenibacillaceae; genus Paenibacillus; species Paenibacillus sp. 01T431. Next base: position 132,146 of record NZ_JBFTPT010000005.1, on the reverse strand, counting down.
AATGTTGTACTGACCATTCCTTTCTGCACAGTAAGCGAGCGAGGCGCCGTCAGGAGACCAGCCGTGCAAATAGCTTGGCGCTAACGGTGTAATTAGGGCAGGCAAACCTTCAGATAGTGAGAATATATAAATTCGTGATTTTCCATCCTCCTGCGTGTGATGGCTTACCGCTAATTGTGTATTGTCAGGTGACAAAACATGATCATTGTTGCAATGATTGGCATACCCCGACTCGATCAGCTTGCTTTCCCCAGTTGCTAGCTCAAAGGTGTAGAGCAAACCTCCGCTGTTATAAATAAGATGGTTGCCGTCTTTGGTCCAGTTTGGCGCTTCAATTAAATGATTAAATTCAGCCAAAACTTTGCGTTCGCCAGTTTTCACATCGATCTTTTCAAGCATGCTGACTAATGTGCGCTCTTCATTATTTCGGGATTCTTGTGCAGCTTCCATCTCATATCTACCGCCTTATAAGTATAATTTCTAAAATCTGCATTCACTTGTATCACGACACCTCATTCGTGAACACGTGTTTATACATATTAAAAAAAATCCTATTTCTTAAATAGGACTTATTTCTATGTTGTTTTGATCATTATGAACACGCGTTAACAGGTACATCATACACAAAACGTGAAATCGCTGTCAATCCTTTTTACTCTCAAACGCCTTATTTCATTACATCATCTTTCACTTGTGTCTTCTTATATTCCAAATAACGCATAATGGCCACAGGCAAATTCAAAACACCCATTGCCATCATACTGTATATCGGCCATAAGTCTTGGAAAGTAGGCATATGAACGCCGTTGCCAACAGGTCCGGTTTTGGGCTGACTCGCATCCCATAGCGCGTACCAAAGTAAACAGACTGACATTACGATTATAAAAACACATGTGACAATGTAAATGACATGCCTAGTCATACCGTTATTTTCTCGCCTGGTTTCAGTACTTTTCCGTTAATCCCTCTTTCTTGCAGCTGCTGCACGAAGCTTTCAGCCTCTTGGCGAATGGCAGGAAAAGTATTGTAATGAACAGGCACAACCAGCTTCGCGTTATACCAGATTGCTGCTTGAAGCGCATCATCTATCCCCATCGTATAATGATCGCCAATCGGAATAAAAGCGATATCGATCGAATGACGGTCACCAATCATTTTCATATCGCCAAATAATGCGGTATCGCCTGCATGAAGAACATTTAGTTGTTCCATATTTACAATGTAACCGGCAGGCATGCCACCGTACAAAATGGTTTTGTCCTCTTCGACAACGATTCCTGAGGAATGGAACGCTTGTACCATTTTAGCTTTGGCAAATCCCAAATCTAACGTTCCGCCAATGTTCATGCCCATCGTTTTTACACCCTTCCATGACATATAAGCCGCGAGCTCCGGGTTCGCAACAACAGGAGCATCATTGTTTAATGCAATCTGATCCGCATCTAAAATATGGTCCATATGAGCATGAGTGAGGAGTACCGCATCCGTCTTTATCTCCTCCGCTTTCGTAGTGGCAAGCGGATTGCCTCTCAGAAAGGGATCTATAATAAGTGATTTGTCCCCCGCGATCAATTGAATACAAGAGTGTCCATGATAAATAATATCCATAAAAACATCATCCTCCTTCGTTTTAGTTGAAAGCTTGGGCTTGCTTTACGTCTCATTATATCGTTATTCTTTTACGCGTGCGATCACTCGTGCAATGGATGAATCCGCTTGAATAAGAAGCGGCAGTGCTATAATTTCAAAAGCTTGAATGCCGATCAGCCGCTTTACATTCGCTAAATTTTCTATAATAAAAATATTGCTGCCAAACAAGCTTTTATGAATGGAAAAAGGATAGCGGTCAGGCGAAGGGGTATCTAAACCGATCATTTTCACCTTTTTTCGAATAAGCAAATCAACAAAATCGGCGGTCAAAGCCGGATAATCGCTGAAATAATAAGGTTTCCCATAAAAATCGCCGTGCCCAGTATGTAAAATAACGATCTGTCCCTCATGAATACGTGTTTCGTACTCTTCTTTGTAATCGACTACTGCAGCTCCAGTTACATCCAGCAGCACGCCATCTCCAACAAATTGCTCGACTGAGGTTTCTGTCATATATTTCTGAATGTCCAATAAGTGCATCGGGCCGTCGATATGAGTGCCTGCATGCATATTAATCGATAATTGGTGATTATTGTACCCATCACTTTGAAAATGATTGCTTTGCACCAGAGTCGTCTCTATGTGCCCCGGAAATACCGGCATTCCGTCATGAATCATATGCGTCAAGTCTATGATCATACTGCCACATCCTCCTGCATGAATTGTCTTTATCTTACATAAAAACTATATCATATCAGAGTTGATTACGAAAATGAGCTTTAACGGCAGGGAGAGAAAAAATCCAAAATGGACTTGGAGTAGAATTGATTTGATTTAGATCAAGTAACGAGGAGAGTGAAGCATAAGTTTGAGGTTTATTGTTATTTGGTTAAATTGAAGTTTGCAGGTGTGAAGCTTTAATGCCCAGCGATATTTTCATAACCAATTGTTTCAATTGCTTCTGCTGAAGCACGGCTTCCTTAACAAAAAAAGCTTCATCACGAATCAATGCTGCAAGTGTATCCATCGCTGCTTTGGCTGCAAGGAACTCATCTTCAAGCAAATAATAAGCCGCTTGATAGGCATATGTTTCATGCTGCTTCAGGATGGATGCTTTCCATTGCAGCTCACCATTTCTTATTAATGTCGTATTCACAGCAACTATTCACCCTCCTGAAGTACCTTTTCCACGCGTTGTATGGATAAATTAACTATACACAACACCTCACCATCCACCTAGTACCATGTTTCTGTAGTACTTGACAAACGTGAAGGAGGATTAAAAAAAGGATGGCCCCTTCAAATAAGGAGCCATCCGCTTAAAATCTATTATGCATTAAGCCAAAGGCACCCGCTTAGCTAAGCTTTCAAACTTAATCAAATGCGTGTTTACTTGTGATTGAATGCCTTGTAAATATTTAAGTGTCGCTTTGTTCTGTTTTACCAAAGAAGGGTTTTCGTTGAATGCGACAGCGTAATGCTTCATCACTTTGCCCTTCATGAACTGAATGGTTGAGAAAGTACCATTTTTCCATGCTTCCTTCATCTTCACATTCGTACCGATCACTTGAAGATTCATCGTTGCATCTTTGTAGTTAAAGCTATATGCTGGCTCATCTTTCACATGCAATACGGAATATCCTGCTGTGAACTTGTCATTCGTAAACTGACCGAATTGGATCTTATGCGATTGTACACTGCCATCCGAGCGGATAATCTTCGTATTCAATGAACCATTGCCTGATTTAATATCGTTTTTCCAAGCGCCATCGTATGTAATTTCTGTGCCTTCGCTTGTAGATCTGCTCACAAATTTACCAAGCCCGCTTCGTTTGCCGTCCACCCAATCACCTGAATACGTTTTTGTTTGGTACCAGGACATTGTTCCCTTTCCATGCGGTTTGCCGTTTTTCAATTGTCCGTAATAGACGACGTTTTTTGAAATTTCAAGATACTCTTTTTTAACAGCGGCTTCTGCGGTGGTTCCTCCACTTGTTCCTGCAAAAACAACGACTACCAGAAACAAACTTAGCATAAGTGAACACATTTTTTTCATTGAACATCACTACCCCATTCTTTGTTTGTTTAAATTCATTCTATTAGGCTAATACACACCCTATGCGAATTTGAAACATTTCCCAAAAATGATGTTCGGCTAAGCGGATCATTTTCTCTTTTTAATCCCATTTTATTTGATGGATTTCTACTGAGCAGCATCCCTATCCTCAGTAATAATCGCATAAATCGCATGGTCTTCCCAAACGCCATTAATTTTCAAATATTTAGTGGAAAATCCTTCGTATCTAAAGCCAGCTTTCGTAAGGACTCGGATCGATGGCAAGTTTCTTGGCATCACTCCAGCTTGAATACGATGCAAGCCGATTTGATCAAACGCAAATTTGACACATAATGATACGGCTTCAGTCGCATAACCTTTGCCGTTATGCTCTTGATCAAGGAAGTAACCCAGATACGCATTTTGAAAAGGGCCTCGCGCGATGCCTGATAATTCGATTCTCCCTATAAGCTTATTCGACTCGTTATGAAACACGCCAAACACAAAACCTTGATCATTAGCCGCAGCTTGCAGGCTTGATTCAATCATTTTTTTCTGTTCTTCGACCGTAAAATAATGCTCTGGCCTTATAGGCTCAAATGGCTGAAAAAAATGAAAATTCCTTTGTCTAATTGCAAGCAGCTCTTCGGTATCCTTTATTTCTAATGGAGACAGATATATTTTCTCACCTTTCACAAACCATCACTCCTAAGCTTTTTATTTGTGTATGAAATGCCATTTTCCGCATCAATGCAATACTCATTATACTCATCTTTATAAGCATTGTAATTTTTTCGAAAAATCTGTTTTTAAACTTGCATACATTTACAATTTACAAACCATAATAACCTTACATCCCATGAAGGAGTGATAAAACATGAGCAGAAGAAGTTCGAATACTTTAGTCGTACCGCAAGCAAGACAAGCCATTTCTCAAATGAAAACAGAGGCAGCACAGCAATTAGGTGTACAGTTCTCGCAAGATGGTTATAACGGTAATTTATCGACTCGTGATGCAGGCTCAATCGGTGGATATATTACGAAGAAGCTCGTCCAAATTGCTGAACAACAATTAGGTCAACGCAACTTCTAAACAACAGCCAAAGGCCCTCCGCTTTGTGGAGGGCCTTAACTACGGGGTGGTAAACCATGAATCAACCATTATCCATGAACTTATATGATCAAGTAAACCAATATTTCGAAGAAAGCTCAGACTTCGTCAAAGAGGATTTTCTCATTCATAACAGAAAAATTCAACTTTGCTATTTTGAATCTCTAGTAAACATTAATGAGTCTAGAAATTCTTTGCTTCTGCTCGAGCTCTATTCCAATGAATCGATCGATGTTTTCGATCAGATTTTTTCTACTTTTGGAGGGGCTTATGTGAAATCTCTAGATGAGATCGCACAATCATTATTACGAGGGAGAATTGGCCTCTTTTCTGAAGACGGTTCCACCATTTTAATGCTTAATTTATTGCATCCGCAAATCTCCCGAGCGATCAGCCCCCCTCAAACTGAAAGTGTACTATTATCATCATTCGATGCGTTTACGGAAGATATCAATACGAATATCGGCATGTTGCGATCCAAAATAACAGCCAATCATTTAATCGTCAGTTCTTATTCAGTAGGCTCGTTTAATCCCCGCCAAGTCAGCATGTTTTACATAAAAAGCAGGTCTCAAAAAAAATTTGTAAACCATATCAACTCCCTTTTGGAGAAACATAAAGACACTGAAATTGAAAGCATTCAAGATTTATCAAAAATGCTAGGATTGCCAAAGTACAGCCTTGTCCCTCCATTCCTTTCAACTGAGCTTCCTTCAGAATCCGTTCGGCATTTAATGGAAGGCCGCATCATCATTTTTTTGGATCATCATCCCTTTGCAATGGCTATGCCTGGTTTTGTGACCGATCTTTGGAGTATGCAAGGGGATCGCAACTATCCATTCGTTTATATGATTACCATACGCATGGTACGGATTCTCGGATTGTTCGTAAGCCTTCTAGCACCAGGTCTTTATGTTGCCTTGGTTGCGGTCAATCCAGAGGTTCTTCGTATTCAACTGGCTTTATCTGTGGCACTAAGCAGAGAAGGTGTACCTTATCCCGCACTCGTCGAAGCTTTGTTCATGCTTGGCATTTTGGAGATGGTTATCGAAGCGAGCATAAGACTTCCAAAGAGTATAGGACCCACCACTACGATGGTAGGGGGAATTATACTTGGCCAAGCCGTTGTTCAGGCAAAATTGGTCAGTAATTTATTAATCATTATTTTAGCTGCGACAACAATCGCCAATTTCACGTTAGTCAGCTACCAAAATGCGTATATGATTCGAATCCTAAAATACGTTGTTTTGTTAATCAGCGCGGTTTATGGCCTGCTAGGCACGCTCGTTGGGGTCGTCTGGATTTGTTTTTACTTATCAAGTATGACTACTTTCCACTACCCGTATGTGAACTCGAGTATAAAATCTGGAGGTTCTAATGAGTAAATTCGCACCATTAACTACATTTTTTTTAGTTCATATTGCTACCATTCTTTTAGTTTTCCCTGAAAAAACGATCGCGTCTACAAAAAGCGGTCATTGGGAGCCTATTTTAATCGGATTTATGTTGGAATGGATCTTAATGTGGCTGTATCTAAAAGGTCTTGCTGGTTTTCCAAAAATGGATCTTGTCGATATTTTTAATGAAATAACAGGAAAATGGGCTGCACGCTTCATTCTTGCCCCGTTGCTCCTGTTCTTCTTTATCGATGTTTGTGTCATTCTCCGGGTTCACTCCGAAATGCTGACCGTGACCTTCCTTCCAGAATATCCGCTATGGTCACTTGCATTATTGGTACTCGTGCCTCTATATGCGGCTTGGAAAGGAATTCTTACGATCATAAGAGCAACTCTTATTCTTTTTATCATTTGTATGCCAGTGACACTTTTTTCGTTTTTCACTTCGTTTGGCAATTTTGATTTAAAGAATGGTTATCCGCTGTTAGATAAAACCTTTTCATTCATGGCCAGCGCTGATTTTTACTCGAGTTTTATTGCACACTCTGGATTTTTGTTCTTAGGATTTATCCCTCTCTATAAATATCCAATATTAAAAAAAAGCAAATCCATTTTTTTAACTTATGTGAGTTTGCTATTTTTTTATATTGCTCTCGTTTATATTCCGCTTTTTATATTCGGCCGCGAAACCTCGTCTCGCTTTCAATTCCCAACCATCATATCCATGGATTCCATCGATATCAGTTGGATTATGTTTGATAGACTAACATTATTTTTTATTACCTGTACGCTCATTTCTGTTTTTGTTTATGCTGCTCTTCTACTTTGGATGATGATCCAATTAATTCAAAAGCTTTATCTCATTTCCTCTATACCCGTCATCGTGATCATTCTCGCTATTTCAGTCGTTGCGCTTGCAGGGTTTCTCCCCACTTGGAATGCTGTTCAAGTTCTCATCAATATGGATACATGGTTCCGCTTTTACTGTATTTTCGCGATACCTTTAGCTATTTTCATTATGGGTATGGTAAAAAGGAGGAATCTGGCATGAGATATAAGCCTCTTATTGCATTCATATTATTATGCTGCAGCTTCACCGTATTAGGAGGCTGCTGGAATAATAAAGACATTAATAAACGTATGCTGCCTGTCATTATGGGAATAACGGAAGGCAAGGAGGGCAATGTTCAAGTTTTTTTACGTATTCCAAGCCAACAAAACAACTCAACAAGAACGCTGCAAGCGGAAGCCAAATCAATCGACAAGGCTGTTGACATGCTCCGAACCCATGCAGAGGAGAGTGTTGATTTATTACACTTAAAACTGCTGCTCATAAGCGAAACCACGGCAAGAAAAAGCATTAAAGACGCCATCGAATTTGTTATCCGTTCAAGAGAAATTTCACCGAAAGCATTAGTCGCTATTGTATCTGGAGATTTCTCACAGCTAATGCACGATAAGAAAAAGGTGAATATCGGTTTATCCGCTTATGATTTTTTTGGCAAGGAGTCTGGTTGGACACCGAATATTTCCATTATTCACATTTGGGAAGCCTACCGCGGAATGTATGTACAAACAGAGGATACTGCAATCCCTCTTATTGCGAAAGGGGTTACTACGCCCTTCATGTCCCTCGGTTCTGCCATAATGAACAGGGATCGTATGGTCGGGAAAATGTCAATTGAAGAGACTCTAATATACAACCTTTACCAAGGCCAATATTCAGGAGGAACGGTTGAACTCATGAATAATGCAACCGTTATGATCGATAGTGCTCGTGTTCACAATGAAGCGAGTTGGTCTGGTTCCACTCCAAACATCAAGAGCCATATGAAACTAATAGGCGTTATTGAAGAAGAGGAGGGAAACCCTACGAATGCAGAGGTTGAAAAAGAGCTGGAAGCTTTAATGCTTAAGAGATACTCTAATCTACTCAGCAGACTTCAAGCTCATAAATCAGATATTTTGGGGCTGGGACAATATTACCGTAATAAGATGACTGAGAATCAAAGTGAAAACTGGAAAACAGTATGGTTTCCTAAGTTAAAACAAGAGTTTACCGTTAAAGTGATTATTAGAGACAGCGGTGATATCAAATAAAGCAATAGCTGTTACTTGATCAGCTTCTTCCGAACCGGATAGAGCATCGTGAAATCGAAGGTCTTGATGTCTGAATAAGGAATGGTCAACGCATTGATTGGCTTGAGCGGAACCGTCTCCATACCGAGTATACCGTCACGTTTATCTAGCTCGTAATCCGGTGACTGCTCCAGCCAGGAGAACATCTTCTCGTATACACCCCACATGCTCGTCTCATCGCCATACACGCGAGAGCTAGCACACAGTCCACCGCTAACTTCAAGCGCTTCAACGCCTTCAGGCACGATGCCAAACTCTTTAACCTTAAGACCGACCCAAAGTGTATCCACTTCCTTATCCCATTGCTGCTGAGGGATGAATACAAACGCTGATTGTACTGAAGTCAGCCGTTCATCGTCCAGCGGCACATGTTCAGTCAGCTTGCTCCAAGCCACCCTTGTACCACTCTTGTCTGGCGTCATTCCTGTCCGCACTGCCAGCGCCTTAAATGGCGCTACTTCGACCATCTCTATTTCAGTTTCCTCTTTCAAATGATCCTCTCCTCTCAGCCTATCAATCAATAATTCCATCTAAATTTTTACATAAAAGTAAACGTAATTGCAACTACTTCCTCAAAAAAACAGTTCCAACCGCTTCATAAAAACTTTAGCCGCACGACTCAAATATCGATCATTGCGATAAAAAATTTCTAACTCTCGCGTCGGTGAATGTTTAATCGGAATCGCACAGATATTCATCGAACGGAAGCTTTCAATCAATTGGCTTGGTTGTATGGTAGCCCCAATTCCTTCTGTTACGAGCTGAAACAAAGATGTAACAGACCCTGTCTCCATAATGGTGTGTATAGATATTTCTTGCTCTTTGCACCATGTGTCAATTAAATCACGCCCATAAAAACCTTTGGGGAACATTACAAAAGGGATCTCTAATAATTGTTCTGGCAAAATAATATCCTGCGCTGCCAAATGATGTTCTTTATTTACGTATAGGCTGTACGATTCGGTATAGAAAGGAATACGAGTTAACCTTGGATCTGACTGAATCGCTAGACCAACACCAATATCAACCTCATTGTTCAGCACTTTATTTGAAATATCAATCGATGGTATAACTTGAACCTTTGTATTTGGCAGTTCCCTGTGGAAATCAACGAGCAATGAAGTTAATCGATAATCGAGATCCGATGGCAGCACGGCTACTCGCAATTGACCAGCATCCAGATTGGTAAGATCGGATACCGCCTTTTTGGCGTTTTCTAATTGTTGAACAATGTTCAAAGCATAGCTTTCAAGAAGCTCTCCCGCCTCGGTTTTAACCGTTTTTTTACCAATCCGATCGAATAAAGGAACGCCTAGCTCATCTTCCATCACCCGTATTTGTTGACTTAACGTCGGTTGTGAAATCCCTAATTTGTATGCCGCTTCAGAGAAATGCAATTCATTGCACAACATAAGAAAGTATTGTAATTGTCTAATTTCCATAGTAACATCCCTTCTTTTATGATAGTTAAATGCTATCGTTTCTATAGAATATATAGTATTGAACTATTATAAATACAAAACTATAATGAGTGCAACAACCAAGAAGGGGATGTTTCCTATGCGTTATATGTATCTTATTTTAGTTATATTTCTTGTATCCTTGAATTTAAGACCATCGATTACTTCGGTCGGTCCATTATTTGATATTATTCAATCCCATTTAGGAATGAGCGGGGTCACCGTAAGTTTGATGACGACACTGCCCGTTCTTTGTATGGGGATATTTGCTGTTTTGGCGATAAAGTTGAATTCCCATTTAGGAATAGAAAAGTCATTGCTTGCGGCTATGCTCTTGATCCTGACAGCCACTTCCCTTCGTGTATTCGCAAATAGCAGTCTTTTCTTAATTACGACATCGCTATTCACGGGTATTGGAATTGGAATTGCAGGACCATTAATCTCAGGCTTTATAAAAAAACACTTTCCAAATAAGCCGGGTATAACAGGCGTATACTCTGTAGCTATGGTCATTGGAGCTGCGATTGCGTCCAGCTTCTCTGTGCCGTTATTCCATAAACTAAATGAATCGTGGCAGAACTCTTTAAGCTTCTGGAGCATTCTAGCACTGCCCGCTTCTCTATTGCTTCTCCCGCTTTTAAAGAAAAAAGGAACAAATAGTACCGTTATTCCGATCTCATCCTTGTTCGTCAAAAATAAACGTGTACAGTTGTTTACCTTGTTTTTTGGTTGTATGGCCGCTATTTTTTATTCGATAATTGCTTGGCTCGCTCCTATTGCTCAATCGTTAGGTTTAAGCCATTCGCAATCCGGTCTTGTCCTTACATTATTTACTGTTATTCAAATTCCTATTAGCTTCTTCATTCCAATGCTTGTAAGTAAAACTGGCCGTAGAAAAACTTGGCTGCTCGTATGCGGTGTTTCGGAACTGATCGGAATTGTTTTATTGCTTTTGCATTTTTCTCCATGGTTTGCTGCTGTTTTTCTAGGTATTGGTGCTGGCGGTCTGTTTCCACTAGCAATCCTTATTCCAATTCAAGAGGCTAAAAGTGCGGAAGAAGCCACATCATTATCAGCTGTCATGCAATTTGGCGGTTACTTATTAGGATGCATTGGCCCTCTATTTATCGGCTTCACATCCGATCTATTTGATAACTTTGCTCCGGCGCTAGCCATGCTAATGATCATCATCTTCATTTTGCTCGCTGCTAGTTTGAAGATAGGCGACAAAAAAGAAACAGTTTAATTATAGTCATTTATTATCTTTCAAACCTACCTGAACAGGAATTAAAATACAGTTATTGAAACAAATTGTTTTAACCATTACTTGAACGGAAAGGAGGAATAATCGATGGCAAAATCAAAAAGAGGACGGACGCTTTGGAACCTCCCATCTCGCGGCAGAGGCACCTGCCCTACTTGCAATCGTACTAGAATCAAATTGCTTTATCCGCGAGCGACAAAAAACGGCTCATCGATCACGGTATGCAAACGCTGCATTAATGCTGATCAATCACGAGTAGATGCTGTAACTGGATAAAGAAATTGCTTACTAATGTTGCGGCAACCATATAAATAAGGCCTCTGCAGTTAGCAAAGGCCTTATTTTTTTATTCCTCTCCGATTATTCTGACTAAAACAGGAACTACTAACGTGATGCCCGCTAATATACTTACACCAATCGCTCCTCTAAAATTTTTCTGCTTCCAAAGCGAAGGAGCAAGGCTTCCCACATATACGCAGCCCCAGATCGAGAATAAACCTAAAATAGTAAACAACACAACATGCTTGCTCATGAAACCTGATCACCTTCAATCGCAGGCCCTACTTGACCACCATATCGCCGCATGACAAAGGAAATGTTAACTTCATACTTCATTTCCTTCAAATGACTGCTCCAATTAAAAGCATCCCACTCTTGCACCGATGAAAAAGTGGATACCACTCGATTGTTGATCCGATAACAATCGACATTCCATTGATGAATGGTCTTGTTCAACAATTTAAGGGCGTCCTCATGCAATTGTTTTTGAATGGACTTCTCCAGTTTTTCGCGATTATTCGGCTGGGTATAATTCACTTTGGTTTGCACGCTGATCAGTTCTCCTTCCAATTTAACATCGAAGATTGCGGTAACTTGATCACCTTTTCTTTTTATTTTCAGTTTTGCTTGTCTATCGGCATTCATTGTCATGCTTAAATTGAGCTTCTTATCAGAAGGGTCATGGAAATCCCAAGTCGTTTCCTCCAATTCCCCGCGAAGCATATTTAGTATTCGTGTCTCTGATCCATTCAAATAACCAACCAAAGAGCTGCTTTTGTATATGGCGCTGCCAAAAAATTCTACAGGAACATCACCTGTACGTTTTATTTTCCCTGCATATTGATCACTCACAATAGGCTGTTTGGCATCTGGATTCAGATCTTTCTCATCAGAAGAAATGTTTGCTTTGCCTTTTTTAACATCAGGCCTAGGAGCTGATAATATAGAAATAGCACCTGTGCCTTTGCTTTCGACATCCATAATAAATTCATGAAAACGCGCTTGCTTCGGTATGGTGCCGCCTTGATTTTTGGGATCTAATTCAAGTTCAAACCAGAAGCTAACGTCCTGTTCAGTCGTTGGTTGAACAAATTGCAGGTAGTCCTTTGCTTTCCCTTTTACCGTAATCATATTAACGGTACGCCGAAATTCCCGATTACGAACCGCTTCGCTTAATAGAGGCATGACGCCCTTTCTGGCCAGCCCTTCGCCTATAATGAGCGCTTTAGAGTGAATAAGCGTTAATCTGCGAGCAATAAAGCTTTGGCTAAGAGCGAGTGCAGAAGCCATATTGGAGCCTTCAATGGTATGTACAATGACAACTTTATTTCCCCCTCCGCCTGAGCTTTGACCCATATCACTGAGCTTTGGTACCGCAATAGCAAAACTAAATAAGAAATCATTTTGTGGGCCTTCATCCACACCGATTGCGATCACAAAAGCCATATTTTCCGGGTCCAGCCGATCCCAACAGCCCGATAAAAAAATCAGGCTCGTTACTGTAACCACTATGGTGTTTACAATCCGAAATGAGCGTCTCACGCTGGTCTCCTCCCTTTACGGATGATGCCTACCAGCCATGTCAGCATAGGCAAACCAATCGAAATGATTGAACCATAGGTTCTAAGAATGTCCCGATCCCAAGCGATGGCCGTCATCTCGCTGTCTGGCAGCATGGCAAAGCTGAATATCGTTATCGTCAGCGGAAAAACGAGCGGCCGATGTCTTGGCAAGTGAAAAATTTGAGACAACGCTGAAGCTGTACAATATAAGCCCACCGCTAATTTAACGACTGTGCTGATTAACCAAACGATGAGAAACAAACTTTCCAAGCGCTGCAGCCATCGTCCATATACAATCAGCTTGCTAATTTCCATTAATGGCACGTTAATTCTCGAAGCTGTTGGATAGGGAAAGATAAATAAATAACATATCGTTGTGCTGAGCAGCAGGACAGACGAAACGATGATACACCACCAAGCCACTTTTCCCCAGTCCTTCTGATGTCGCATTCTTGGCAGAAGAAATCCGAGTACAAGCAGCTCGGAAAATAAAGAGCTCTTAATAACACCCAAAAAAAGCACATGAGAACGACCAGTACCCCATAAGGGTGATAAAGCTTTGGGCTCCATATGTGTCATTAAACCACCAATTAGCAATAGATAAACGCTTCCTACAATGAGGAATACAGTTATGGAGCTGATTCGGCCAATGGCTTCGATTCCTGTATGTGCGATAAAGGCAATAGGTAATAAAAGCGCAAGTAGAATAGCCATAAGAGGTGTTCTAGGCAAAATTTCAGAGGATATGATTTCTGAAAATTCACGAAGCACGATGAATGTAATCATATAGAAAAAAGTGCAGTACATCAGATTAACTGCACTTCCCAAAATCGGGCCTAATATGTCTTCCGTAGCCGTAATTAATGTACTATTTTCTGGACCATTGTTTATCACCCCTCTAATTGCCCACCAAGTAAGCGGACAGAACAGCATCGCAATAATAATAATAATCCAAGCTGCGGTGCCCCCTTCTTCTGCCAAAGACCTTTGGAAAGGCAAAAATATTTTTGTGATGATAAAAATAATGCCGATTGCAGTAGCCTCTCTTAATCCAATGTGATGCATTCTCACTTCTGCGCATCCCCTTGTTTGTTCGTCTCATCGCTTTCTGCCGCTTTACTGCTCGGAATTTTATTCGCATCTTTGGGACGGATCGAAAACGGACGATAAATTTGCTTATCGATTGCTTTTCTCAAAAATGAATCGCTGCTAGGTCTATGAGGTGTAAAAGGAGCTAGTACAGGAACGCCGAACGAATTTTCCGCTGCTCGCTTAGTCCAAAGCAATAATGACAGTAAAACAACGCCAACCAAGCCGAGATAAGACGCTGCAAGCAAATAAATGAAACGAAGCATACGTGTGGCGAACTGCATGTTATAGTTCGGAATCGTATAAGAAGCTAGCGCTGTTGTTGCCGTAATAATGACAACGATCGGGCTTACAATATTGGCTTGTACGGCGGCTTGCCCCAGTATCAATGCCCCAACGATACCAATCGTCGGACCGATAACGCTCGGAATCCGGACGCCCGCTTCACGAATGATTTCGAACATCAATTCCAGCATAAATATTTCTGCAGCTAGCGGAATCGGGACAACCTCGCGTGAACCGGCAATAGCAAGCATAAGTGTCGTCGGTATCATTTCTTGATGGAAATTAGCGACTGCCACATAAATACTTGGCAAATAGAGTGCAACAAAAAAACCGATTACGCGAATCGTACGGATAAAGCTGCTGTATGGCCAACGAAGATAAGTATCCTCTACCGTTTGCAGGAAAAGTGGAAAATGAGCTGGGACGATAAGAGAGAATGGTGAATTGTTCACCATAATACTTACATAACCATTGGCAAGATGTGCTGCGGTCCAGTCTGGTCGTTCGGTGCTGAGTATATTGGGGTAAATCGAATTCGAATGCTCCTCAATTAATTGTTCAATCGTGCCGCTATCGCCGATGTAATCATATCGAATGCTTGCAATACGTTTTCTAACCTCGGCTACAAGCTCTTCGTTTGCAATCGTTTTAATATAAACAATCGCTATTTCTGTCCGCGAGAGCGTGCCTACAAAACCAGTCTCCACGATGAGGTCTGGCGTCCGCAGTCTTCGTCTAATCATCGATAAATTTGTTTCTAGTTCCTCCGTAAACCCTTCATTTGCACCGCGTACGACAACCTCCGTTCTCGGGGTATCGATGGCTCTCTTTTCCCATCCTTTTACCACAACGAGTATCGCTTCAGCTACGTCATCAAATAAAATGGCAGCGGAGCCTGCCAATATACTATCTGTAATTCTTCCTAGATCCACTTTTGAGGTGACTTTTCCATCTTTAAATGTATCAGCCATCAGAACATCTATATCCAGATCTTCAACATGCTTCATCTCTATATTCATTATAGGTACCATGACACAACGATCCAGATGCTTCCAATCTACTTGTCCATCCATGAAAAGAACTGCACCCTTTTGCCCATGTTGTCCTACTGTCACTTCACGAACGATTAGACCACGATTGCGAGGATAGGTGAAATGAGCCTTAAACCATTCTAGATTTTCAGCGAGGCTTCGGGATAGACGTCCATAATCTTGAGTGTAATCACTTATCTGAGGCATTGTGGCGCCTTCCGTGGTCTCAAGATTTTGATCCGCTTCTCCACCCCAGTTTCCAAGTGAAAAGTCATTTTGGACAAAAGACAAATCAGCTCTAAAATATTTCCCTAATTTCCCTTTGGCTTTCATTTCATTCCACTCCCTTACGGAAGACTTTAGGTGGTTCCCCTAAGTTTCCCAGTCTAAGATGAGCGTAGTATGTACAATTACAGATATTGTTATTCTGCTCTGACCTAAGGTCCTCTTAGGATAGAAGCTCAAAAAAAACTTCCCTCTATGCTGCCAGAAGGGAAGTTTTCCAATATGTATTCAGCTTCGTTCTCGTTTATACATCCATAAAGCATTATTTCAATTTAGCCGCCTTCGCCATATCTTTACTCTCTAATATGGAAGTCTCATAACCCTCGTTAACGATATGAATCATCGCTATGCCCAGTTCTCTTAACGTAATGACATGCTTCGGAAAAATAGGCCGCAAAACAGGGTACAGCCAAGTTAACAACCCATAAAAGCGATGGACGTTTTTTAATCCCTTTGTCGGATGTATGTAGCCTGGTCGAAACATATAAGCTCCTTTGAAGGGCAGTTTCAAAAGATCATTTTCCGTTTTCCCTTTCACCCGTGCCCACATGCTTTTGCCCTGTTCCGTGTTGTCTGTTCCTCCCGCGGTTACATAACAAAAGGTCATATCCTTGTTTAATTCGGAGAGCAGATTAGCTATATATAAGGTTAAATCATATGTAATTCTGCTGTATTCAGCCTCTTTCATACCTACAGACGATACGCCTAGACAAAAGAAACAGGCATTGTAGCCGCTTAACCTGGATTCAATACTAGATAAATCAAAGAGGTCCGGTAATATAATTTCTTTTAGTTTTGGATGGGTTACGCCACATGGCTTGCGATTTATGACTAATACCTGCTCCACTTCAGAGTGATTAAGGCATTCATGGAGCACCCCCTCTCCCACCATTCCAGTAGAACCAGTAATAATGGCTCTAACTTTCTTTCTCGCCAATGTATCGCTAGTCGGCATGGACATCACAATTCCTCCTCTTGAAAATCAGAGCTGGTTACAGCTTCGACACTCCTATGCTTATATTAAACGATCCATCCTCAATAATCATATCGATATTATGATTTAGGTATCATAATTCTTAAACATTCTTTCATATGAACTCAGCAAAGGCTGCCGTCTCGTTTAGGACGGCAGCCTTTGCTGTGCGAAATTTTATTCTCGTTATTTGTGAACAGCTTGCTTGAAGCTATACTTCGCAAGTACTTCTCCCCAAGGAGCATAACCTTCTTCTTTAAAACCAGCTTTTGAGTAAAGCTTCCTTGCTCGCTCATTTTCCGGTTTATATCCAAGGACAATAACATCCGTTCGGTCACTTGCATTTTTTATTTCATCAATAACCAGCAGCATTGCTTTAGAAGCATGACCTTGTCCTTGAAATGCTCCATCAATCATAAACCGATAAATCCAGTAGTTCCCATCGTCTGGGTCAAGCCCAAACATTGTAAAACCAATCATTACCTCATCATTGTAAATCGCCCTCGTTACAAATCCTTTTAAAAATTGCACTTCAGCAATCGAATAAATATTAGGTGCGATATATTTTTCTTGCTCTGGTTTTGGTTTAAGCTGTGCACATTGTTCCCAATTACTAATGTCTAATGCCTTTAATGTAATCATTCCTGGATTCCTCCCTGTATTTCAGGAAAAACCATCTATCGGATTTCCCTAAGTGATAGACCTCTCGAACAAATCGATCATTTGAAACTGGTCATTTCTCATAACGCATCACTCCTTTTATAAAGATAGCTACAATACACATCATAAACGACTTATTCGCAGCTTGGGTGATAAAGAATGCCTATAACTGAAGTTTACTGAACTCAAAAATATCATTTATTTATCATGACAGATCTCGAGTCATTCATTGCATCGTAGGAGAACTTAGGATGATATACAACCCCCAACATAAAAGTAAGGGAATGCAACAAGCAATTAATATAACGATCACTATAGCTTTGCTTTTTAATTGTTTCATCATCAATACCCTCCGAATGCTAAATATTCCAATTACAAGATAGACGACTAATCGCGAGCCTTTGTTGCGTTTAGGTATACAGCTGAGTGGAACCATTCATTCTTCTATCATCCTTAACCTGTTGAAAAACATACAAAAAAACGGATGCCACAGCACCCGTTTTTCTGCATTCGTATCGGCTTAACTACCTTTACTCTTTCTGAGTGTTTTCCATATACCATGGATTTAAATGAACAAGAACCTCTTCCACCATCGGATTTTGCGCTTGAATCACTCGTTTGATTTCTCTGCTAATGTCATGGCCTTCTTGTACGCTTAATTCAGCCGGAATGCCTACTCTTACATCTACAATAATGTAATGTCCGTGCTCTCTACCCCGTATTCGGTCAATTCGCTTTACTTCAGGTATCGACTTAACGAGCTCTGAAATTTGTTCCATGCTCACTTCATCAATATTTTTCTCCATTAATACGTCAACAGAGGTTTTTCCCATTTGAATAGCCAGCTTTAGGACAAAATAAGCAACAATGATTCCTGCGAAGGGATCTCCATATTTTAGAAAATGAATATTGTAATGTTCACCTAACATGGCTAGAGCAATACCAATAACTGCTGCCAGTGATGCGTATACATCCGCTAAATGGTCATATGCAGTGGCGATTAAGCCGCTGCTATTCGTGTTTTTGCCAATTCGCATAGTGTAAACATAAAGCCACTGTTTCCATACGAGTGAAATGGCTGCTGCAATGAGGACAAGCAGTGTTGCTTTATGTGGCGGTTCCATCATTGCCATTACGGAGTGATAGCCCATATAGAGCGCAGCAAGGACAAGTACAACCGCTACAATCCCTGCTCCGATAACCTCAGCTTTTCCGTGTCCATACGGATGATCCTCATCCGGCGGTCGCTTTGATATCATCATTGAGACTAATGCTGCTGCAGTTGCAAATACATCTCCTGCGTTATGAACGCCATCTGCAATAAGCACTTGGCTGCCAAACAGCAAACCAACAGTAAGTTTCATGACGGTCAATACAATGTTGCTAATTAAGCTGTTCCAAATCGCGAAAGTTGATTGCTTGTTTGTTGCATCCATTTGAGTAGTCAATCCTTGAGCACTTCCTATCTTCTATAGCCTTAAAGGTACCGTGTCATTATACAAAACGAAATTCATGTGGGTCTAGAGAAACAGTCTTGCCCCGTGTAAGAAATCTTCCCAGACACCAATAGAGTTTGAATAAACTAATTTTGTTGCTCATGCGCAAAACCAGAAAAATCCAATAGAATGAGAGCTTTTATACCACATCGCATAATAAAAACAGATTTTAGACTAAAAAAAGGCTCCTGTAACTCTACAAATAGCCAATACCTATCTACTCGTTCATTCATAGAATAGTCAGTAAGAACCCTCTACAGTCAAGCTGCTTTAAATAGTGATGAAAGAAAGGGATGCTGAGCTATTATGGGATGCGAATTGGGACGTGTCATCATTGAAAGAAACGAAGGCACGATTATTTTTGGGAATGTTGGCAGAATAAACATCAATATAACCAATATAGCCGGAAAAGGAAGCAGCAGTGATTCTAGCAGCAGCGATAGTGACAGCGGCAGCGATAATAGCGATTCTGGTCAGAATTCAACCGATTCCTCTGATTTAAGATCAATATCAGTTAATTTAACTAGAAAATTTCTAAAAAAGAAACGTAAATAGATTTAATAACAGCCATTTGGTTATCAAAGCAGGTCAATCAATAAAGGGGACAACGGATGATGAGACTTATATTAAATAGTCTCAGAGTGCCGCTGTCCCCTTAAAAAATTCATCTGCTTCATCACTGATGGCCAAAGTCTGTCCATCATTCTTCTTACATAGTGTTACCAATTAACAAATCAATAATCAGTAGCTGATGTCGATTTTTGCGAGATTTTACAACATAGAAACAAGTTAGCCATAGTGCTGACACTTTTATTTTTTATACTGACTAAACAGACATCCCAAAGTTATATGCCATAGTACAAAAAGAAAGGACAAAAGAACCATCGTAATCAAAACATCTTACACAAAACGAGGAATTAGATCATGCGAAAACTTGCCCTTTGTATTATTTTAATCATTGTTACTCAAATATCAGCATGCAGCAGCAGTCCAAATCCTATCCAAGCAACTGTAAATGACACAGATGAACAACTAGAAACAAATTTAATTACTGTAAAGCAGCCTTCCGAAATCGATGATGACAAAAATAATAAAACGATATATTTAACCTTTGATGATGGCCCCTCTTCAGCTACCAATGAAATATTGGACACGTTAAAGCTATTTCACGTGAAAGCGACATTTTTTATGTTGGAACCAAAAATGCGACAATCTCCAGAAATCGTTAAACGAATTGTAGAAGAAGGACATGCCGTAGCTTTGCATGGTGTCACACACAATAAAAATCGATTTTACCGTTCGGAA
The DNA here is from genome assembly GCF_056398625.1 of Paenibacillus sp. 01T431. Taxonomy (NCBI): domain Bacteria; kingdom Bacillati; phylum Bacillota; class Bacilli; order Caryophanales; family Paenibacillaceae; genus Paenibacillus; species Paenibacillus sp. 01T431. The sequence goes on along the minus strand of NZ_JBFTPT010000005.1, from coordinate 112,164 downwards.
CAATCTGCGCTGGATGAAATGAATCAAGCTCAAAAAACACTTGAGAAAATTACAGGCATCTCATCGGTTCTAATTCGTACGCCTTACGGCAGTGTACCTTATTTAACGGATTCATTCAGGAAGGTTTTAAGTGACAACGGGTATAAATTGTGGGATTGGAACGTGGACAGCAGCGACTGGTCTATTTCAAGCAAAGATTATATTAAAACGACAATTTCTCAGATACAAAAATTAGAGAAATATGATGTGACCCCTATCGTGCTCATGCATGACCTACCAGAAACAGCAAAGCATTTAACTAAACTTCTTACCAGCTTAACAAACGATGGTTATGTACCAAAAAAAATCGAAGCTGACATGGAGCCCTATAACTTTAATTGCTACGATCGCTGTCGACGTGTGAACGTGGAAAGCTAAATAGGTTGCCGATTATATCGGCAACCTGTTCTTTTTTTGATGAACTTCCTCACGCAATTGGCGTCCCATTCGGAACGGGTTGATCAGGCTTTAAAAGAACTACATCACCCTCCGATGGGACTCCACCAATGACAAGCACCTCGGATTTAAAGCCCGCAATACGTCTAACAGGAAAATTCATTACTGCGGCAACTTGACGGCCAATAAGCTGTTCTGGTTCATACCGTTCTGTGATCTGTGCCGATGAATGCTTGACACCAAAATCCCCAAAGTCGATTTCTAATTTTATTGCAGGTTTTCGAGCTTCTGGAAAAGGTTCTGCAAGAATAACCGTACCAATACGAATATCTAATTTCATGAAATCCTCAATTGTCACCATATTTGCTGCCCCCAATTAATAAAAAGTCGTGATTAAATACCTTCCAAGTTGAAACTATTTTTCCAGAATACCGAATTCACGTTTGTATGTAAATACCAGACTGCATGGATAGAGATGCCGTGCTCACGACCAGCGGACACATATATCATTTTATCCTTTTTGTAAACATTGAAATACGGCGGCCTTTTGTGAGACAATCATAAGGCACAATTGTTTTAGGAAGGCGTTTACATAGTTTGTGCAGCAACAAATAGAACACTCTTCTATTTGCGATGAATCCATTAAACAAAGCTAACCAATCTCGAAGGAGGACTTAAATCATGAGGACGATGAAGCTTGGAAGCAGTACACTAGAGGTGCCGGTGATTGCAGTCGGTTGCATGCGTATTAATTCGCTGGACAAGACCGGTGCCGAACGTTTTGTTCAGACGGCGCTAGATAAAGGTGCGAATTTCTTTGACCATGCTGATATTTATGGCGGTGGAACTTGTGAGGAAATATTCGCAGATGCTATTCATATGAACGATGAAGTTCGCGAGAAGATTATTTTACAATCAAAATGCGGCATTCGTCCTGGCATGTTCGATTTCTCCAAAGAACATATTTTAGAATCGGTAGATGCAATTTTGAAGCGACTGAGAACGGATTACTTGGACATTCTGCTTTTGCACCGTCCAGATACATTAGTCGAGCCGGAAGAAGTAGCTGAAGCTTTTGATCGCCTTGAAAGCTCTGGTAAAGTACGCCATTTTGGCGTATCCAATCAAACACCAATGCAAATTCAACTTCTGAAGAAATCGGTGAAGCAGCCTCTAGTCGCTAACCAGTTGCAACTAAGCATTACGAACGCGACTATGATTTCGAGCGGATTTAACGTAAATATGGAAAATGATGCTGCTGTGCACCGTGATGGCAGTATCCTCGATTATTGCAGACTGAACGATATTACGATTCAGCCTTGGTCTCCCTTCCAATATGGATTTTTTGAAGGCGTATTCCTTGGGAACGATAAGTTCCCGGAATTGAATAAACAAATCGATGAAATTGCTGAAAAATACAATGTTAGCAATACAACAATTGCTATTGCATGGCTTTTGCGCCACCCTGCGCATATGCAACCGGTTATCGGTACAATGAATCTTGACCGCCTGAACGATTGCTGCAATGCGAGCGAAGTTCATTTGACACGCGAAGAATGGTATGCCATTTATCGTGCTGCCGGAAACATTCTTCCTTAACAGAAGCATAGGGTGAGATATTCCGTCTTGCTACTATAAAACAAGGAAACCTCAAGCCGCTATGGACTTGAGGTTTCTTTATTTAAATCAAAGCTATAGCAAGAAGCGTAAACAATGACAAAGTCAGTAGACCTGCCCCAAAACCATAACCATAACCATATCCATTACCGTACCCATTACCATAATATGCTGATGTTCTTACCTTGTCCGATGTCCGTAAATATATATTGTTTCTATCAACATTTACGATAACGCCTTCGTGGCAACGGCCATCACGAGTCCGAACACGCACTCTACAGTTCATATTATTTCTGCCGAAACGATACATTTCCTCCATTAAAGCTCACCTCCCACTATCATGCTCCTTTTAATCTATGATTAGTAGAGGCTTCATGATTGTGCTCTTGTTACAAGAGTTGCGAGGAAACTTGCTTAGAGTCCAAATGACTGCTTCAATTAATTTTTTGTCCCCTTATATTTCCCCGTATTCATTAGATTGACATTTACTTGAATGTTCTTGATAGAATCATTTTTCAAGAAAAAATCATCGGTGCTGGACAAGCGCCGAAACTCCGCGGGTGATGACTGATAAAGCGATTGTCTGAGATGAAACGGATCGATTTGGGACTTTAACGCTTTACTATAGGTGTTCATGATTTCCTTGCGGATGGCATCAGCAGCACATTCCTTCAAATGGTTAATGGTTACGTCTTGCATTAGCTCAATGACAATGCCCTTTGCCTCAACTTCAAGATTATAGCGAGTTTCTCCCTTTTCCGTTTCGGGTCTAATTTTCATTCTAGGAGATGAAAATTCAATAACGGCAGCCGGTGAGCCGTGGGCATTAACTTGAAGCGGTATACGTTTCAGTCCCTCTTCCGCCCATCTAATCCCTAGCAGATCCCGTCCTGACATCCATCCTATCATCTTGTTTTTCTTGAAAAAATAACCACCTGATAGGCTGAACATCGGCTTTGGTTGTTCGTCTTCCGACCAATCTTTAGAATCAAGGTCAAGTGATGGAATCATTGCCGGCTCTCCAGGTTCATTTAAATCCGCAATAACGCGATTTACAGTAACAGGAAGGATTACGGAAACGATTGAATGCATTTGACTAGCCGTAAACATGATCGTTTCCAGTGGGGATAAATTCAAAATCGATTTCTGAATAAATATTTCTGGCAAGCTCCTCTTTGTTCCATAGATCAGAATATTGTACCTTACTTCCCTGTAACGATTAATCGCGCTAAACACATCAGTGACACCCTTCTTGAGCACCGCTTCTGTCATAACAACAGCTTTAACATGACCCCAAAACACCTGCAGCTGGGATGTTCTGCTAATGTCAGTTAATGCTAATGCCATGGTTTTCCCTTCCCCTTTGCCTACCCATACGGGGACAGCTTTACCAAGACTAACTTGTTCACTATGCGAGATATTTGAGAAATTGAGTATTTGTGTGTAGGCAATCCATTTCCCGTCCTTAAAGTCGACGCCAATAGCCGTCGCATATGCCATATTTTGAATTTCCGGCATACTCGTGCAACCGCTTAGAATCATAATACTGCACAGAAGCACGCTTATTGCCCGGAAAATATACATGTCTAATCCTCCTTCTTCTTATCGGGATCTTTCGTTTGCAGCGCGGTAGGTCGTTTGTTGATTTTATCCCACGGCAATCTCAAGAAAGAAATAAGCAGCTCCCTGACGGATAGCGGAGATAAAGGCGCCAAATAGCTTACGCCAAATGATTTTATAGTACCCATGTAACCAATGAGCAGTACCATACCTAAGATCACGCCATACATGCCGAGAATTGCGGATAGTGTAAAAAAGAACAGCCTCAAAATACTAACCTGCGTGCTTAACGTCTGATTCACTAGAGTTACCCCCGAAACGGCGGTAATCGCACCAACTACAACAACTGACGGCGAAACCAAACCCGCTCGAATGGCTGCATCTCCAATGATCAACCCCCCAATTGACGTCAGTGTCTGACCGATTGCGTTAGGAAGCCTTACTCCCGCTTCCCTAAATATTTCTAGCAGCATGAGCAGCAAAAACATTTCCATATGCGAAGAAAGCGGCAGCCCCAGCCTAGTCACGGAAATGGTAGCCATCATTTGAAATGGAATTTGGTCTTGATGAAACGACACTAACGCAACCCAAATGGCTGGCAAAAAGATAGACAGGAATAAGCTGATTCCTCTTATTATTCTTGAGAATGAAACATACGCATAGTTGAAATGGGCATCCTCTGGAGATTTTAAAATAAGTGATAGACCCGCTGGCGCAATTAACACCATCGGCAGCCCATCGATAATGAGTACTACACGGCCCGAAAGCAAGCTTTGGACGGCATAATCGGGTCTTCCGGTAAAATCCATAATCGGCAATAGCTTGAATTTGAAATCAGACAACAATTCCTCTAGCTGGCTAATGCTGATTAAACCGTCAATATCAATCTTTTCCAATCGCGCATGTAAGTCCTCCAATATCTTGGGATTAATGATGTCATAAAAGTAAAGAATCCCTATCCGCGTCTTTGTTCTTCGTCCTATTGTCAAATTATCTACATGGAGAGAAGGGCTTCGAAGCCGTTTACGGATTAAGGCAATATTTACAGTAATATCTTCAACGAACCCATCCCTTGGTCCCTTAACCGAAATTTCTGTACTGGATTCGTATGGTTGTCTTGTTGGCTTATCTGCTATGCTTACAAAAGCCACTTTATTGTCTTCTGTGAATATGAGCAGCAGATCCCCTTGAAATATAGCCTCCGATAGCGCGTCCTCGGTCGCTTCTGTAAATTCCGTAATCGACAACACATTCGACAACCGCACAATTGGATCCTTGAATGAGCCCTGTTCTTTAAAGAGTCGATTAAGCTCTGGTAAAATAAACTTACCAATGTCGGCTGAATGGCTCAGTCCTTCTGCAAAAGCAATCACGACTTCAACGCTTTCTTGTTCTCCAAAGTGGCAAGCTTGGATTTTGACATCTGATGAACCCTCAAAGAGAGCCCTTAAGCTTTCCTCATTCCAGATCTCTGACTTTGACTGCGCTTGTCCATTCATGTTTTTCCCTCCTTTGAGGCAGATCCTAAGAACAGGGCGGCAATCATCCATAAAAATGAAAAGGACAACAATACCGCCAGCGAGATGGGCATGTAATAACGATCCATCCATAAATAAAAGGTATATTCGTTTACTCGAAACAGTGACAGAAGGATATAACTCACCATAATGATAGCTATTGCCCAGTGTCGACTGCGTGCTTGACGAAGAGAAAGCAATTCAACGAATAAATACACAGATAAGCTTATGCGAACAATCGCGCCAGACAGCCATTGAAAGATGGATAAAAAGTCTAGATGCTCAACAAATTGCCCAATTTTCACGAGCCTCCACTGCTCGTAAGGCGAAGTCATTTGATGGGATGCTTCTATGGGACCAAACTCTGTAATCGCACCAACGATAGGTCCCAGTGAAATGACGATGGAAAATACGCCATATAAAAGCAGCTGCCAAGCTCGAACTTTCGTCTTCAAATGATGCTGCAGCACGATAAGCGCCATCAACTCCACAAAACCTGCGCCGGAATAAACCATTCCATTCCAAACCGGGCCCCATCCATGCTCAAGTACAGGCTTTAATAACGAAAAATCTTTCATTGGAGAATTGAATGAACCGACAAAAATGCCTAACAACGCAACAAGCGGAAGCAACACTCCTGCAACGATCGCAATGACCTTTAATCCCCACATAGACATGGCTGTACAAAATAATACCAGTGAGACAACGAGCAGCATCTTAGGAGTAGAGGGCAAATAATTTGTAACATGCCATGTAGCCGTATGGATGACGGTCATACCGCCAATGAGATACATCTGAATGCAAACGGGAAGGATAAGGAGCCAAGAAACAAAAGGGGAACTCCTGCGGGATAGCCACTTTTTCCACTCTTGCTGACCTGATCGGTTCATTATCCAGACCAATAGCAAAATCCAAATAAGAAAAAACACACCTGTCATCAGTACAGTAATCCACGAATCACGTTTGGACGCAGACAAAATCATCGGATTTACAATAACGTGGCTGGCAAGGCCATTCATTAATGAAAACATCATAAATATTTGCACAAAGCTGATTTTATTACCCGAACCGCTCAAATGAAATCACATCCATATCTATACAATCCGTAAATCCTCACTCTATTTTGGTACTAATTTCAATTTAATATTCCAAAAGAAGCAAGTTGCACAGATTCAATTCAAATCATGTCTGGGATCAGCCTAATAAAAAATGGCAGCCTTGGACGAAAAAACACGTCATAGGCTGCCATTCATATGTAAAGATAGGTAATCAAAAATATTTTCTTGCTAACGTATCCGTTAGCTAAATAAAAAAATCCTCATTCCATAGTCTTATTACCTCTTTTAGTTCTAAATTTTCAAAACTTAATTTATAAATATCCGGTTTCTTTAATTGATTTAAAAAATCCAAACCATAACTTGAATCAAAATAATTGATCATCAAAGTCATTACAAGACCATGTGTTCCAATCGCTATTTTTTTCCCAGAGTGTTCTTTTAATATGTTTTTTATCACTGATATCGATCTATTCTGGCAATCAGAATTAGACTCCCCACCCGGTAAAGCATAATCAAAATCATAAAATTTCTCTCTAATAACGGACATTAAATTTTCAATAATTTCTTCAGCAAACTGCCTTTCTCTGAGATCTTCAAATGTTTCGATATCCAATCCCAAGTTTTGTGCCAATCCCTCAACACTCAAGATTGCTCGGTTATATGGGCTAGATATAATAATATCTATTCCTTCTTCTTTAAGAATTTCTGTAACTTTTTCAACATCGCTCTTGCCCTTTGTGGTGAGTCCTCTTGTTCTTTCAGTTCCTTCATCGTATGGTGATTCAGCATGCCTAACCATATAGACGATGGTGTTCATATAATCCTCCTTGAATTGTTGATTTATTATATTACAGTGATTTCACATAACGTGATATTCAAAGTTCGTGAATATTCCGTCTCAAAAAGCATTCGCGAAGTCATTTAGCTATCCGGCCCGTTAATTAAGTGGCCATCCTCAGTCTAATACTCTATTTTTCTAGTCTACTACTTTATTTTCCAGTCTAACACTTTATTTTCTTCTTACATGGGATTCTAGTTGATTACTTTCAAGATAATCATTTCATTCATTCAAACCTCCAGTACGAACTAGTCTAAAGTCGAGGCAACAAACTCGACTGCGGTGCGAATTTATTTTTTACTATATCTGGTAAAGTTAAGAAATGTTATAAATAGTCGGCCTGAGAAACGGCGGAAGGTGGCGTCATGATGGAGAAGAAAAGGAAGAAGGGTCGGGTTTGGAAAATCATTGGACTTATTTTGGGAGCACTTATAATTGCTTTCGCAACGATTACTTTCATTCAGGTTGATTTCTCTAACCCTAAGGATCTTGAGAAATTCGTCCAGGTCAAAATGAAGAAATCAGGCATGACAGGTGTATCCATCGCAATAATCAAAGACAATCAAATTGATCGCATTATTAATTACGGAGACGCCGATAAAGAAAAAGATATACCGATCACAAATGACACGGTATTTCAGATTGCTTCCGTTTCCAAAACAGTGACTGCCACGGCCGTCATGCAGCTTGTTGAGAAAGGAACCATTCAGCTGGATGATGACATAAATACGTTTTTGCCGATAAGTATTGTTCATCCTAAATTTCCAGACACTCCCATTACATTCCGCATGCTGTTAAACCATACTTCAGGAATTGATAACAATTGGAAGCTGTACGACAGCCTCTACACTTCGAACAGCGGTGGTGGCGACTCAACGGTTACACTCGCGCAGTTCATGAAGGAATTTCTCGTTCCGGGAGAAAAATGGTACGACGAAGAAAAAAACTTTACGAAAGATAAACCTGGTTCGGCGTTCAACTACAGCAATGTCGGATATGGTTTACTCGGCTATTTAGTCGAAGAGATTACCAAAACACCTTTTCCGGAATATACGCAGCAGCATATCTTTGACCCGGTGGGCATGAAGCATACCAAATGGCTGCATAAAGATTTATTAAGCAATGACGTACTTGCCGTGCAATATGATGCAAAACATAAACCGCTGATGCCCTATTCGTTCCCGACTTATCCAGACGGTACGCTGAAGACAACGACTACCGAATTTGCTAAGTTCTATCTTGCCATCATGAACGGCGGGAAGGCCGAGAACGGAACCATCCTATCGCATGCCACATTTGATGAGATGTTCAAACCTCAGTCGGATAATGGCAATCAGGCACTCGGATGGAACTATTCAGCGCTGGATAGTCTTTACTTGAAAGGTGTCAGCAAGGGCAAGGTTATCGGACACAACGGCTCTGATCCCGGAGTGCTCACGATAACGATGTTTAATCCAGACAACAAGTCGGGTTTGATCCTCTTTTTTAATCATGAGCTGAGCTTAAGTTTAAAATCGCTGAATCTTCATGCAATGGTCAAGCGCCTAGTTAAAGAATCGGGTATGTAAGAACATAAAATTCTATACATGTAGGAAAGGAGGAGCTGCGCTTGCATGCTGCTCCTCCCTTCTTAATAAGAAGTTACTCCTTCACATATCTGAAGCCGATGGTTTCCAACCCGCTTCTTGCGACCAAATATGTGCTTTCTGAATGATATCCCAAACGATTGGCCCTTTGCCTTCTACATACTTGGAGCGTTCATCCTTATAAAGCTCAAACAATCGATGTTTCTCCCGAGCGTATCTAAAACAGTCCTCAGGGTGCGCACGCAAATAATCTCTAAACAATAAAGTTAATTGTTCTGAAAAACTACCTGACTGCCGTACATGAATATGCGTTCTTCGACTGCCCGGTATTTCTCGAAAATACTTTTTCGTTTTATCTGCGTTTTCTTCTCGATATACGAAGCCTATTTTCTCCATCTCACTCTTATGATTTATGATCGTTTCAAAATCAATAACGGATAATTGAATATCAATAATGGGCTTCGCATCTAAACCAACAATCGAAGTTGAGCCAACATGGTCAATACGAACGACCAAATCTCCCAAAGCATTTCTTATTTTTAGAGCGATATCATTAAATCGATTTTTCCATTCTGGATCATGTTTTGCAATTATCCATTGTTCCTCCATAATGAGCTCCTTATGTTGCTGTTCTCTAATAAAATCTTATCACTCAAAAGCATTTATGAATTCATTGGAACATGCTTGCCAGCAAGCTCCTTCAGTTTCTCTACGATCTGTTCTTCGCAATTGCCCGCGAGCGGAATCACTTCCGATGCATAAGGAGCCAGCTCATCATGATGGCCAATCATAACCGCATGTTTCGCGTTTTGAAACATCGAAATGTCGTTGGCATCGTTCCCAAATGCAATAAATTGTTTGGCTTCCACCCCTAATTTTTGCAGGGCACTCCATTTATGAATATTAGTTGGACTAATATCAATGACACCTTCATTACGATGCCTGTGAATAACAACTTCTAGGCTTGCAAGCTTTTGTTCCAAAACTTCCATATCATTCGCGGTAAGGATTAGTATTTTTACGATGGTCTCCAGCGACTCTACTGCAACAAGCTTAGCAAGCTTGGAGGCATCAACATTTTTTAATATCGGATGATCTAAAGAACCGGTGTAGGCATAATCCCAATGGCTATCAATCAAATATGTCGCTTGATGCGCTTCAATATGCTTCAGCATGTTAAGGCGTAAATCTTCATTAAAAGTTTCTATAGCGATCATGCTGCCATCCTTAGAAATAAGAGAACCATTTCCTCCTATAAGAGAAAAGTTGTGAAAACGTTGATGAAGAACAGGAAGCATATCTCGAATGGGACGAGCGGAAGCAAAAATAACTTCATGCCCTGCTTGAGTTAATTCCTCCAAACCACTTAAAATCTTTTCTGAAACAGGCTGTCCTTTAAAGCAGATGGTTCCATCTAAATCAAAAACAAAAATCATAAGTAATCCCCTACTTCCAAATGAATGTCATGTACTATTTGATTATAAATAGATATAATTAGATTCAATTAGTTTACTGCAAAAGCTTTGGAATTTCTAGACAATGTCTCTAATGAAGCCACCAAAGCAATAGACTGATTAAATGATCAAGCTTATAATAAGTGTTCATACGAACGCTTTATTAATTAGTTAAGGAAATGGGGAGAGCAAATGATACAAAAAGCAACGTTTGCCGGGGGCTGTTTCTGGTGTATGGTAAGTCCTTTTGAAGAACAGCCCGGCATACATGGCATTCTGTCCGGCTATATGGGCGGAACGCTAGAGAACCCTACTTATGAGCAAGTATTGACTGGTGAAACCGGTCATTTGGAAGTCGTACAAATCACTTATGATTCGGACATCTTCCCATATGAAAAATTGCTTGAGCTTTATTGGCCGCAAATTGACCCTACAGATGCTGTAGGACAAGGCAATGACCGCAAGAGCCAATACCGTGCTGCCATCTTTTATCACACAGAAGAACAGCGCCAGCTTGCTCAATTATCCAAGGAAGAGCTTGGAAAGAGCGGCCGTTTTGACAAGCCGATTGTAATAGAGATTCAAGAAGCGGAAGTATTCTATCCAGCGGAAGAGTATCACCAGAACTATCACCGTAAAAATCCAAAGTTCTATAAGGAATCAAGAGTATATTCTGGCCGTGATGCAATTATCGAGAAATACTGGAAGTAGAATATAACTTTGTTTTATGAATGACAGAAAAAAATAGGGACGCGACACTTTTACGTGTTTGCGTCCCTATTTGATATGAAACGTTCGAAAATAATTTCATACGCCGTTGGTTTTCCGTGACCATTATAATGTGTCGGTAAAACCTGCACTAATCTCCATCCTTCTTTTGCATATTCATCGATCGTTTCCCGATGTTTTGCCTCGGAGAAAAACCCGCCCAATGACGTTTCAACATACATATATTCGTACAAACCTATCGCCTCCTTGTACTATTATTAATCTAGCTCAGCCATTCCAAATTCGCTGTATAATTGGCAATTCACCTTCAAACTGCAAATGATAGACATCAGGATTAGACAAGGCTGCCCATTCCTCAAAACCGAATTTAGTATCATAATGCTTAAGCAGCAAGGACATCAAGTTTCCATGGGTAACGATAGCCACATTGCTAAACTGGCTATTTCTCACATCGGTTATTACCGCTAAGGCACGATTCATCGCAGAAGTACTGGATTCGCCGCCTTCATAACATATCTCCAGATCTGTAAAAGTATGACGAAGCATTTCAAGCCAGTTAACATTGCTTTCGCCACATAAAACCCGTTCTGACAAACGGTCATCCACATGACAGTTTACCTGAATTTTTTCAGCTAATGGAGAAATAGATTGAATGGCCCTTAGGAACGGACTCGAAATGATATGCTCGATATGTTTGCCATGCAGAAATTCAGCTACTCGCTCAGCTTGCAGATAACCTTCTTCAGTAAGCTTAGCACTTGGCAATTGCCCTTCTGCCTTGCAGTGTCTGACTATGTAGATGTTCAAGAGTACCCCTCCGCCTCTATAAATTGATTAGTTCTGTTTTTTCTATATTCCGAAGGAGTAATGCCTGCAATGGCTTTAAATGATGAAGAGAAATAATGCTGGTCGGCAAAATTCAGCTTTGTAGATATCTCGTTGATGTTTAGATTCGTGTTAAGCAAATATTGCTTGGCGAGCTCTATTTTGCGATTGCGAAAATAAGTATACGGCGTTATACCATAACATTCTCGGAATAATTTAATAATGTAATTTTTCGAATAACCAAGCTGCAATGAAACATCGTTAATATCGATAGCATTCTCGATGTTTAAATCCAAACATTGTTTAATACGCTCAGGAATAGAGAGCACTTTATTTTCCAAATGGTTTTTTAAATGCAATATGATTTTTAACACAATAACTGAAATCTCATCTGTAATATCAGAGTAGTTTTTTTGATTGGCAGACGCAATATTAATAATTTCATTCATATAAGAAAGAATGTTGCAATCTTTCACAATATAGGTGTCTTCTGGCAAGTAATGCTTAAATAAACTTTCAGCAAAATCCCCATTAAAAACGACCCATATTTTAACCCACGGATTTTCCTCGCTGGAATAATACTTATGATAACTATTTTTAGTTAAGAGATATACATCATTTTTCTGAGGATACAGCGTTTGGGATTCTATCTCCAACACACCGCTTCCATCCATTATATACTCGAATGAAAATAAATTTTCACCTTTTCTCTCGATGATATAATTCTTGTCGCAATAAGAAATTCCTGCCATTACGATGTTCAATGGAAGTTTAGGATCTAGCAGATGCCAAAAGCTATAAACAGTTTCTTTCATTGTGATATTCCTCACATCTATTGTGATAACTTCTATTATCAGACCGTAATTTGTATGATAAATTGTATATTACAGCAACAGATAACATTATTCAATCGTTTTGCATTTCATTCATTTTCATCTAACTTAGGAGGAATTACTATGATTATGCGAGCTCCAGCTGTCCCACTTATAACTGTAGATCCTTATTTTTCTGTTTGGTCTATGGCTAACGAACTGAATGAAGCTGATACCAAACATTGGACGGGCCAACCTCATAAATTAATCGGTACCGCTGTGGTTAACGGAAAAGAATATTGTTTTATGGGCGGTAATGACATTGGTATAAAAATGAAACAAACAAGTGTAGATATTAATGCATTATCCAGCAAATATCGTTTTACATCTGATGAAATCCATTTACTCGTTACGTTTACTACCCCTCTTTTATTGGATGATTTAAAGCTTATGTCTAGACCCGTGTCTTATATTCATGTACAAGCCGAATCTAACAATGGCGAAGCACATGATGTGACTATAAAAATAAATGTCGATGATGAGTTATGTCAAAACTTTAAATATGAATTCCCAGTCGATTACAAAGATATTAGCGAGCCAGGTTTTACATGCGGCAAGATTGGAAGCAAATTTCAAAATGTTTTAAATAAAGCTGGTGATGATCTTAGAATTAACTGGGGTTATTTATACCTCGCTTCTAATCATGAAAAGGCTTCTGTCATCGATGTAGCCAATACACATGAATACGGTACGGTAAGCCATAACATTGAGCTGTCGATCCCTGTAAATACAGGCGAAAACGCAAATGCGCTTTTTGCTGTTGCATATGATGATATCAAAGCGATTGAGTATTTTAATGAGCCGCTTAATGCTTATTGGAAAAAAGACGGTGAAACCATCGAAGATGCCTTGAAGCAGGCTCTATCTGAGTACGACAACCTATTTGAAAAGTGTGAACAGTTCTCATCCACTCTATTTGCAGAAGCTGCAGAATCAGGCAATGAGAAGTACGCGGAACTAGTATCCTTAGCCTACAGACAAGCAATTGCAGGTCATAAGGTTTGTGCGGATACCGATGGAAACGTTCTCTTTATATCCAAAGAAAATTTCAGCAATGGCTGTGCAGCTACGGTAGACGTTACGTATCCATCCATACCGCAATTTTTGATTTACAACCCAGAGCTCGTTAAAGGGATGCTGCGCCCTATTTTTAAATACGCTGCTACTGATATTTGGTATTATGATTTTGCACCACACGATGCGGGAACCTATCCACTCGTTAACGGCCAAGTCTATAGTCACGGCACATGCCCAACTTGGCAAATGCCCGTTGAAGAATGTGGAAATATGCTGATTTGCACAGCTGCTGTTGCGGTCACGGAGAATGATGTATCTTTTGCCAAAGAGAACTGGGACCATCTTGAGAAATGGTGCAATTATTTAATCAACAATGGTGTAGATCCTGACAACCAGCTGTGTACGGATGATTTTGCAGGGCATCTCGCGCATAACTGTAACTTATCGATTAAGGCTATTATGGGTATTGCAAGCTTTGCGATTCTAAACCGTATGGCTGGAGACGAGAAAAAGTCAGAGGAATTAATGAATGTTGCAAAAGGAATGATAGATAACTGGCTCGTCATGGCTGCTAATGAAGACGGAACCTATCGTTTAGCATTTGACCGTCCTGATTCCTTCAGCATGAAATACAATGCGGTATGGGATCAATTATTCGGTCTCGAATTGTTCCCTAAAGATACATTTAAAGCTGAGACTAAAGCCTATTTGGAGAAACATTCTGGTGAGTTTGGCCTCATGCTTGATAATCGTGACACTTACACCAAATCGGATTGGATCGTTTGGAGTGCGACACTCTGCGACAACAAGGAAGATTTCAATTCCATTGTAGACCGCCTCTGGCATGCGTATGATAAAACCGAGAGCCGCGTTCCAATGAGCGACTGGTATTCAACAAGCACTGCAAAGATGGTAGGCTTCCAAAACCGTACCGTTCAAGGCGGATTATTTATTAAAATGCTTATGGATAAAGAGATTTGTAAGATCAAGTAGATCGTATAATAAAAGGCGACCATTAGCGGTCGCCTATTTCATTTCATCCATTTGCATTAATTTAATATCTGATTGTTTATATGATGTTCCATATGCACTAGATAGTCGCGAATAAGCCATACCAATGTCATAAGTTGATGATATCAACTCTGAACGTTAGCGAGAAATTTCCTCACTTAAAGAAAAATCAACTGCACACTCCGCATGAATTCTTGCTGTATCATATAAAGGCACACTGCAATTTTCTTGCGATACAAGCAGTGTTATTTCTGTACACCCAAGAATAATAGCTTCTGCTCCCTGCTCACTAAGACGATTAATGATCTTTAAATATGATTCTCTGGATTGTTCGTTTATAATTCCAAGGCAAAGCTCTTCATAGACGATATCATGTATAATCTTTCGTTCTGACTCATTAGGAATAATGACATCAAGCCCAAACTTTTCGCTTAGTCTTCCCTTGTAAAATTGCTGTTCCATTGTAAAAGCCGTACCAAGCAAAGCAACCTTCTTTATTCCATCTTTAATTATTTCATTTGCTGTCGCATCTGCGATGTGAAGCAGTGGGATGGATACCGCATCCTCTACTTCTTTGGCCATTTTGTGCATCGTATTCGTACATATAATAATGAACTCTGCTCCGGCTAATTCTAGTTTTTGTGCACAATCAATCATGATCTCAGTTGCTTCGTCCCACTTCCCCTGTTCCTGGAGAGTCTTGATTTCTTCGAAATCTACTGAATACATGATACTTTTTGCAGAATGAAGTTTCCCTAACTTTTCTTTTACCTTTTGATTAATCGTTTGGTAATAGAGCACAGATGACTCCCAGCTCATGCCGCCTATCAGACCTATTGTCTTCACGGTGAAGCACCTCCAATGAATGTTATTCTGTTAGCAATTATCTTCAACTATAATCTTCTATCATAGAAATTTTTCCATCTACCAGCCCAAATATTGATTTCCCTTTTAACTGTATTTTGTCTCCTGCGCCTAATCCGTTAGGCAAATCAACAGCTAGTATTCCTTCATAATCAATTTGCACTTCTACTTTGTCCTCTACAGCATGATAGCTCATGATTGTCTGACAGCGGCTAGAGAACATCTTTGAGGATTTTTCCGCCAATTGTATAAACTCTTGTATACCTCTGGTTTCAGTGTTAATTTCGCCATTGGAAACATTCCTGAATATAATATCGTTATGCAAAAACTTAACCATTCCCGCTACATCTAATGAATTATAAGCAGCAACATAATTATTAATGATTGCTTTATCCTCTTCACTAACCATGATCATTGTCACCTCACATTTTAGCCTTACACCCATCGCTCATTTCGAATAACACTTTTTTTGTTTACAGCCATATATGACTTTAGAATCAAAATCGTGGTTAGTTAAAATACGTTCATAGTCAGCAGGATCGAGCTTACTTAGGTCGTCTACAAATGCAACGGCTGCGGCTTTACTATCTTTCTGATTAGGGTCGCCTCCGATGGCAAAACCCGAAGGGCCCTGATACGCTGTAAACAACCACTTGTTGTTTGCATGATCCTTAGCCTCAAATAAATACGAATAAGCATTTTCATCATCATCCGTCTCAATTAAAGGAGTACCGAATAACGTTATCAATTTACCACGATACATAGCTAATTCTTCACTATTTGTGCTTATGTGCATGATTTGTGAAGTTAGATTAAGCCTATTTTTCTCTTTGATAAGTGTATAGTCTAAATCACTATATTCCTTAGCTTTAGCAGCGCTGCCATCATCAATGGCTGCTGTTCGCCAGTTGTGTATAATTTTCATAAAATTCTTCGTACCTGGAGTGACATAATAACTAGCTTCTGGCAGCTTATCTTTTTTTCTTTCCAATTCAATAACTAAATTTCGTTTACGTGAAGGACCATTATATTTGCCCACATATTGAAAAGTAGTTAAAGAGTCGAGACACCATAACTTACAATCCTGACGAACGATATCCATTGCATCGTTAATCTCTCTCTGACTAGCCTGATCACGACCATTTACAAAATAGAAAACAAGCATCATTAACAATACAGCTAATACTATAGTCAGCAGCCTTCTAGACATATTCATTTTCTAAAATGGAATATTGATAGGAATCATGCCATTTTTCGTTATGGCGCATATGCTCCCTAATATGTCCTTCATATTTCATCCCTATTTTTTGCAGCACTTTAGCCGATCCAATATTATCTGGGCGACAGGTTGCATATATTCGATGAAGATTGAGCTCACGGAATCCAAATTCAAGCAAGGCAGCCGCAGCCTCTGATGCGAAGCCACTTCCCCAATAGTTATGATTAAAGCAATAACCAAGCTCTCCTTGTGAAGGTTTGATGATGTGAATTCCACAACCACCGATCAACTGATTGTTCTCTTTCATGACCACTGCGAGTTCATAACCAAGTCGAGGCTGTTGCTTTTGCATATCGGCTATCATATTCATATAGCTTTGTGTATCCTCTTTCGAGTTTGGTCCCCATAACATGTACTTCACTACGACCGGATTCGATGCATACACATGTATATCTTCGAAATCATTGGTTACAAAATCTCTTAAAATTAACCGTTCCGTCTCAATGATCACATTCAGCAACCCCCTTGGTTATTTAATTTTTAGTATATTTTACTATGAAATCCCTTTAAACTCTACTATCTTCCTGTTCTTTCGTGCGGTCAGCCCAGTTCTTATTGCTCCCAATTCTCCAACCATTGCTGGACATAATTTACGAATCGCCTTGCGGAGGGTGATGCATTTTTCATGGATTGGACGGCAATTCCGAGTGAACGGTAGCTGCGCTCCTCTAGTTCCATCACGCACACCTTATGGTCGCGCCCTTGAAGAACAAGCTCAGGGAGGATACTGACGCCAAGCCCATTCTCCACCATGGCAATAATCGCAAAATCATCCCCTAACGAAAACTTAATATTGGGTTTAATCGATGCGTGATCTAGAACCCGCCTGACATCATAATCAGAACCTTCGCTCGAAATGATGAACGGTTCATTTTCGAGTTTGGCTAATGGCAAATAGGACAGCTCACTTAGAGGATGATCCAGCGGTAAAATAGCCAGCATTCGGTCCTTCTTTAGAGGAATAACCTCAAATGTGCCGCGAGTTGGAATAGATATGAAGCCACAGTCAATTTGACCTTCTTCAATCCAGCTTTCTATTTCCTGATAGTCGCCTTCCATCAGCTTAATTTCAATGGTCGGATACTCTTTCTGAAACTGCTTAATCATGCCAGGAAGCCAATGAACCGATACGCTGGTGAAGGTGCCTATACGGATCGTACCTGCCTCCAAACCATGGATTGATGACACGACCTGTTTCAACTGTTCGTTCCAGTTTAATATTTCACGAATTGGCTTTAGCATCTGCTCTCCATTTGCCGTTAATTTTATCCCCGACCGTCCTCGGAGCAGGAGGGCAAAACCCAATTCTATTTCCAAGCTTTTGATCATATGACTTACGCCCGATTGCGTGAATCCTAGCAGATCAGCAGCTTTTGTCAGACTCCCTTGTTCAACTACTTTCATGAAAACTTCGTATTTATTAATACTCATCGATAGCCCGCCTTTAACATGAGGTTTACTAATGTATATCATAACAAACATTCAATATACTTGTTAATCCTTCCTTAGTATACTGTGTTAGTACTTGGTATCCACCCAGTTCGATTACTAACACTTGCTAAACAAAGGATGGTACAGATTGAAGCCGCTGAAAGCCGATTTTCTTATTTTAATGATTACGTTATGTTGGGGTTCATCCTACATTTTTATGAAGCTGGGGCTGAATTCAATTGAAGAATTTAATTTGATTGCTCTTCGCTGCGGGTTTGCGTTCCTTTTATCGGCCGCCCTCTTCCACAAAAGCTTGCGTCAAACCGATCTGAAGACGTTAAAATATGCAGCATTGCTTGGATTATTATTATTTGGTGTATTTACAGGCATTATGTTTGGTCTAAAAACGACCACAACTTCTAACGCCGGATTTTTAATTAGCTTAACCGTTATATTTGTCCCTTTAATTTATGTCACCGTGTTCAAGAAAAAACTTAAGCTTAGCCTCGTCATTGGGGTTTGCCTTGCTATTATAGGTATTGGATTTCTTACATTAAACAGCGAGCTGCGAATATATCCGGGAGATTTCTTATGTATGATGGGGGCTCTATTGTATGCCATACATATTCTAATTACCGATTCTGCGGCGAAAACAACGAATACATTGAACTTAGGCATCTTACAATTGGGATTCGCAGGTGCTTATGGCTTGTTCTTCTCTTTTCTATTCGAAACGCCCAAACTTCCTAATACATCAGAAGGATGGGTAGCCGTACTCGTATTAAGTATCGTGTGCAGTGCATTTGGCTATGTGGTTCAGCCCTTAGCTCAGAAATATACGACTCCTATCCGAACCGGGCTTATTTTTTCGCTCGAACCGCTGTTTGCAGCCTTGTTCGGGTTTGTATTCATCAATGAAATATTGCCATTCAAAGGTTATATCGGCGCAGCGCTTGTATTACTCGGTGTTCTCGTATCCGGATGGCACGGTAGCAATAAGAAACAGAAGCAATTAGCTGTTTCATGAGAAAAAGGCAGCCAATTACCCTTGGCTGCCTTTTTCTTTATAGCATTAATTGACATTGTGCAGTGCGTCGAGTGCAGCTTGTTTATCTTTTAGAAAGAAAACCTGCTTCCCCTTATTGCATTCATAAATAAAATCCTTCAAGCTTTTGCTTTCATAACCATCAAAATCTCCAACGATTGCGATTTTAACTTGATAATTCGTGTACTTCTGCAAAATCTCCCCGGCAAGCTTTGTTTTTAAATCAAAAAATTCCTCTGTTATATTCGCTTTGTGGATCAATAGTTTATGGCAGCCATCTGTATAATTCACAGTTGCCATCAAGTCCAGTGCCCCTTGCACGTCGCTTATAACAATTTCTGTGCTCTCTATAATTGCAACTTTGGAATTCCCCTTCTGATCAATTTCGATTTCCATCATTACTCCACCTTTCGCTAATATTCCATACTTTAACACATACCCTCCATCTGATAAATAAAAGGGCAGAAAAACGCAAAAAAAGCCCGTATTTTACAAATCTATAATCGATAAAAAATGGTAAGTTTGAAGCAATCAATAGGACGAGAAAAGGAGGTAATTTGAGAAGCAGCTATGGAGCAATACTTCCCTACTTTGCATGATAAGAATGAGAAATCAGGAGGCTTAACGATGAAAAGAGTACTAGGAATACTTTTGGCCATGTTTGTGTTTGCAGGCACGATTGTTATACCCGCAAATGCTCGTGCTGCTGATGCAGTAGTGGACGGTCACGGATTGCTGGGCGAGTTTTTTAAATGTGAAAAGAACCCTAACAATCGTGAAGATATTACTATTTTTAATTTTAATGATTTTCGAGGAGAAAGAGCGGTCTCCAATCTAAACGGCGATTCTTTTGCAAGCATTTTCAATCAGCTCTCAGGAACCCCCGATTTTAATACAGCACGTTTTACAGGTACAATCGTTCCAAAATATTCAGAAGACTACACCTTCCATATGGTTGGTGATGATGGTTTCAGACTATGGGTTAATGGAGCATTGATCATTGACTTCTGGCAGCAAGCATGGGAAAAACCACAAGTTAGCACCTCTATTTCATTAGAAGCAGGCAAACATTACGATATTAAAGTTGAATACTTGCAAGGCTGGGGAGGCACTTGGCTTAAGATGGAATGGGAAAGCGCTAGCCAAAGCAGAGAGGTCGTGCCAGAATCAGCACTTTATTTGCCTACAGATCGTGTACTCACGACTAAGAAAGCTGATTTGACCGCAGAAATTCAAAAGGTAGATTACTTAACAGAAAACTTTGCAGACAAAGTAGCAGAAAGCGTAGTAAACAACTTAAACGCTGCTAAAATAACTGCGACAGAGCTTCTTGCCACTATTGATGACAAAGAAATTAGTGATTTAGATAAGGTTGCTTTGCTCGATGATGCAATAAAGACCGTATCGATTGCCCGTTCTGACTTTATGAAAGAAATGGGAGTTACTAGCTCCTCCGTATCTGATAAATTTAACAACCCGCTGTATCAAGGACAGGACCCCTTTGTAACGTACAAAGATGGTTTTTATTACTTTGTTTCTTCAAGCAATTTAGACTCCAACAATAAAGTTTATGTATCCAAGTCTCGTACCCTGTTAGACCAAGGCGAAAAAATTATGGTATTCGATTCCCAAGGAACACAAACTCGGATTTTTGCACCTGAGCTCTTCTTCTTTGATGGCAAATGGTATATCTATTATTGCGCTGACTTAAAAGAGTTTGATTACAAGCATATGGCAACGGTTTTGGAATCTGTGACGGACGACCCGCAAGGAGCGTACGTAGATAAAGGCGCCATATATGCAGGTGAAAACGGTGTTTATAAACAAGCCAATGATTTCACGGTCTTCGACTACAAAGGACAACTGTATGCAGTTTGGGGCACTTTAGGCTCCGGCGAACCCATTGGCCCTGCAATTGCTCCAATGGATAACCCCTATACAATTACAGCAGACCGCTCCTTCCTGCCAGGCGGCGGCGGTGAAGGCCCTCGTGTATTGCAAAAGGATGGGAAAGCATTTATTACCATGTCCGAAGGTGATTATGCATCAAATGGCTATCGTTTATCTTATTTTATGAATACCGATGGCGATTTTTTGAACCCGGATTCTTGGACGCGCACAAATGATGTTTTCGTTGCTACAGATGATGTTTCCGGCCCTGCCAGAGCAGGTTTTGTCAAATCGGCAGATGGCAAGGAAGATTGGATGATTTATCATTCGCGCGTATATCAAGATACTGGGCGCAACTGGTGGCGGCAGGTCAATATTCAAAAATTTGGTTGGAATGCAGATGGAACACCTCATTTCGGTATCCCTGTATCGCCATATGAATGGCAGGACTTGCCTTCTGGTGATTTAGGACTCGGAGATATGTATCAAGCTGAAGATGCTATTCTTTATGGTGAGATTACGAAAGACAACAGTCATGCAAATTATCAAGGAACGGGTTATATTAACCTGCCCAAAAAAGCTGGTGCAGAAGCCAGTTTTGTAGTGAATGCAGCTGAAGATGGTGATTACATCGTGGGTGTTAGATACGCTTATGGTGTGCAGGTCGATGGTGAATCTACAAATAATCCTACGACACAGTTGCCCGCAAGAGCAAACATCAATGTATATGTAAATGGCATACAAGTAAAAACGATTGGCCCAGATAAAACGGCGATCAGCTGGGATGAATGGTTTACCGCTTCTGAGCGTTTACGCTTAAAGGCTGGCAAAAATGTGATCAGTTATCGTATTGATAATGGTTCGATTGGCAATGTGAATTTGGACTTTTTGACGATGTATAAAGCCGATGTTCCTAACCTCAATCCCCCTGCTGAAGACGAATTAACGGGGACACTTACAGGTGCTTCACACCTTTCATTAGGTGAAAGCCTCGAAGTAAATTACGGGTTAACGCATGTGTCGACTAAATCAGAGGATGCCATTTATGCTCAGGATCTCACATTTGATTATGATGCCGACAAGCTCGCATTTGTTTCGGCGGAGTCCATAAAGAATGGTCTTATCGTTATTGATTCTAAAACGGACGTTCCCGGACAAATTCGGATTTTGCTTGCAAGTCAAGGTGCAGATCATGCTGTCATCGCCGATGGAGAATTGCTTAAATTAAACTGGAAAGCGATTAAAGAGTCATCTAATACGAGTATTACACTCTCGCAAGCGAAGCTTGCCAATTCAGCAGGCGTGGAGACGACACTTGCTCCTGTCACGCATAATGTTAAAGTCACGAGCACGATTGAGCTGAACAAAGAAGCTTTGAACGCCTTAATTGCACAATCAGAGGCAGCCGTTCAAGCAGCTGTAGAAGGCAGTTCGCCAGGACAATACCCTGTTGGTTCCAAAGCCGCTTTGCAAGTAGCGATTAATACAGCCAAAGCAGCAGCCGATAAAGCTGTAAACCAAGCGGAAATTGATCAAGCGGTTACCGCCTTGAATCAAGCACTGCAAGCATTTAAAAACGCAGTCCATGTCCCAACATCAGGAGACACGAATTCAGATGGAAAAGTGACCGTTGGTGATCTTGGTATTGCAGCAGCCAGCTATGGCAAAAATTCAACTAGCCCTGATTGGAATGCGATCAAAAAAGCAGATATCAACCATGATGGCGTCATCGATATTGTTGATCTGGCCTTTATTGCAAAAACGATTGTACAATAAAGTTATCCATTCAATCATCAATTAAAAAAAGCCTCCTGCCAGTAAAATCACTTTACGGATAGGAGGCTTTATTTTTCACGATATTACATAAAATATTGCTTCTTACCCTTCCACCACGTCCGCACCCAATTCGCTCGCAACCTCAATCATCTTAGGGATCACGGCTTCATTAGTTCCAGACACATATATATCTCCCTGATAATGCCTGAACGGGATTGTGATATCGCCATAGCTCCACATAAAAAAATCACCATCAATAGACATCGTGGTTTCCCCTTTTACAGTGAAAACCGATGTATACGAAAAATCAGGTTTGGCAGCAAAATAACTTTTGCACTCTTCCAAAGATATGTTTTGCTCTGAATGGTTCTGCTCTTGCATTGTCCTTGTAATTCTATAGCGTTGACTCATAAAGTTACCTCCACTATTGTTCTTATGCTGATCAGCCAGTTAGTCCAGCATCATTAACCTTACACTCTTGCTTCCAGATATTCAACCAATTCGGCCATAATAACGCTACAATCCATTGCGGAATTGTCTTGGCGTCATCCTCATGTGTTTGCGAAAAATCCGATTGAAGAAGCTGACATCTTGAAATCCGGAACTATATGCGACATGTACAACCTTGTTGCGATGATCCTTCAACAATTCACAAGCATGCCTGACTTGAAGGGAATGCTTGTAGTCCATGAGGCTCATGCCTGTCGCTTTCTTAAATTTTGCCGTGAAGGATGATACGCTCATGCCGCAGGTTTGGGATAGCTGATTCAACGATAACGGCTGGCGATAATTTTGTTCTACGAAATGCAAAATAGAACTCATCCATTCCTCTTTCGGCAGCGGACTATTATTATTGTTCTCGTTGTTATCCTGATAACGACTTAACAATACCAAACACTCGATCCAATTTGTTTTTATGACGAGCTGATAACCTACCGGCTTTTCATAAAACTCCTTGTGAATTTTTTGGAGAAGAAATTCCAATTGCCCCCGCTGATGTTCGTTCAATGATATATACGGTACAAAAGAGGCATTTTTCCTTAGAAAAGGAGCGAGATAAAAGAAATTAATGAAGGCTGGTATTTGCAGCAGGACGCCCAATTCCTTCTGAAGCAGTTGCTTTTCAAATAGGAGATTGTATACGATCGTTTCTTCCCCATCGGTATTAAAGTAGCCATGATAGGTTTGCGGCTCGATGACAAATACATCACCGGTTGCAAGCGGATATCTTTGATCGGCCATTTCATGCAGCGCTCCGCCCTTAGCCACATACACAAGCTCAACAAAATCATGTGTATGCGCTGGAATGACCTCACCTTTTTTAATTTGATAGCGCTGTATAAAAAAAGGAAACTCTCTGTCCTCGAAAAATGCATTTCCATTTAGAATAGACATTTCAAGTCCATCCTCCTTAGCAGATCGTCCTACTTTATTTGTAGATCATCCAAGAATTCGAACGGCTCCCTATCGTAAAGTAAACCTAAGAACTTTATATAAAAGGGAGAATGGTTATGTTGAATGATAAGAGGGTTTTGACTGAAAAGCAAATCATTTTTTATCGGGAAAACGGTTTTGTTCAAGTGGATAATGTACTTTCCGAGGACGAGCTGCAAGAACTGAGGACGTATTTGGAAGAAGCAATGAGTGATACTACAGGGCGCTCCATTCAGACGGACCAAGCTGGCGGCTCTTACTTCAAAGTGCTGAATCAGCGTGTAAACACATGGAGAGATCATGGCGGGATGGCCCGGTTCGTGTTAGGCAATCGTTTTGCAGATATGGGCAAGCAGCTTACTGGTTTTGAAGGAATCCGTTTATTTCATGATCATGCCCTCTTGAAGATGCCGAATGATTCCAAGCCAACGCCTTGGCATCAAGATTGGCCATATTGGCCGATGCAGGAAAGCGGAGCATTCTCTATTTGGATCGCATTGGATGATGTGGATGAGAACAACGGCTGTATGATGTTTGTTCCAAAATCGCAAAAAATAAAAAATTTAAAAAGCATCGACTTAGTTGCTCCAAATGATATATTTGCCGATGCAGGAGCTCAAGACGTGGATAGAAACACTGCGGTGGTCGTGCGTATGAAAGCCGGAAGCTGTACCTTTCATGACGGGTTGACGTTCCATTATGCGAATGCCAATCATACCGATAAACCGCGACGCGCGCTTGCTATTATTTTCATGCCGGATGGCACAATATTTAGCGGAAAGCCGCACAGCTGTACGGAAGGATTGGGTCTAGCAGCTGGGGACAGCATACAAGGCGGATTGTTCCCGAAACTAGCATAAAAGATAAATATCAAACAACTTATCAATAATGTTACGTTAATCACAGTTATCTCAAAAAAAAAAGCCGCATTTAATGCGGCTTTTAACTATTTCACTTCCGTTTTCCGTCCACGAATTTCAGACTTTTCAGCTAATACATTTGAGTTTTGACTTAATACAATGTTGTCTCCATCAAATAGGATGTGGACATGAATAGAGAAAGGCGTTTCAATTAACCTCAAGGTCAACTGAAGCGTGTTTTCCTGCTCCCAGGCAAAGCTGCCAAAGAAGCGCTGATATTCTCCCTGAAACAGAGGCGTCGTTCCCTCTACCCAGGCACTTCGACCAAGCTTAATCGTATATTCAATATCCTCCTTGCTCAGAAGGACGACGGCTTTATTAGCCTCGAAGGATATAGAAATGCTTTTCCAAAGCGGTTCGTTTTGTTCGAGCGTATATTCAATGCCGTCAATGATGGCTTCCAATGGTGAATCCGGCGGCAGCTGCGGCAGCGGTAGCGCTAGCTGCTGCAATTCATCCGCAAGCTTCGAATATGCATCCTGATTTGCAGGAAGTGACGAAGATTCCATTGCTGGGAGCAAGTGATCCCAGACCACATCCAGAATACCTTGCAAATCATTTGTACCGCTTGTCATTGCCAGCACCGCATTTTGCTCCGGCATGACGATACAAAATTGACCGAATGCACCGTCACCGCGGTACACTCCGTGCCGACATCGCCAGAACTGGTAGCCATAACCTTGCGCCCAGTCACTCACTCCACCGTCTCCATTGGATATTTGTGCTGACGTTGCTTCATCAACCCAATCTTCCGGTAGCAGACGCTGTTCATTCCACAAGCCTTTCTGCAAATATAACTGGCCAAACTTAGCAATATCCTCCGTGGTAATGTTTAGCCCCCACCCACCAACATGGATTCCCCGAGGACAAGATTCCCATGTCGCACCTTCAATGCCAAGCGGTTCAAACAACCGCGGCTGCAAATATTCAAGGAGCGTTTGACCAGTCACCTTCTGCAGTATGGCTGCCAGCATATATGTAGCCCCACTGTTATAGACAAAATGTGTACCAGGTGCATGCTCAACAGGAGCATCCAGAAACGCCTTGACCCAATTTCCATCTTCACACTGCTGAAGCTTACTTGTTGTGTCCTGATCATGGCCTGTTCCCATCATTAGCAAATGACGGATTTCCATCGCAGCTAAATTAGAATTTATCTCGGCTGGAACATCTTCCGGAAAAAACGATACAACCGCATCGTTTAACGACAATTTCCCTTCAGCAGCAGCGAGACCCATGGCAGTTGAGGTAAAGCTCTTGCTAAGCGAGAACAGCATATGAGGAATATCTGATGCATAAGGCTTCCACCATCCCTCTGATACTACCTGTCCATGTCTAAGCAGCATAAAACTATGCAGTTCCAGCTTTTTTTCTTTTACAGTATTTAAAAAGGCAATTACAGCAGCGGAGGGTATTCCTTGTGCTTCCGGCTGACTTCTGGGTAAATGAAGAGTAGTCCGTTCCATCATTTCATTCCTCCTTTATACTACTAACTTACTGCAACTTCAGAGGACTGGCAAGCACTTTTGTTAGCGCTATCATAGATGTCTCGTTGAACTATCATTTCCTTGAATACTCTACTTGCTAGCTGTTTTTATTTACTCACATGCAGCAAAGCGCCAATGGCACCTGAATACTCCCCATTTTCGAGAAATATGGGATTTGCCCCTCTAAGCCTCGTATAGCTTTGTACCACTTCTTTAAGAAATTCATTTCGAATAAACGACGAACCGATGAATACGACAGAGGATACGCCGCATTGTCCAGCCGCAAGAACACTAACGGTCGCCACCGTTTCCCCTACCATTCCAATGACAGAAGCTAGTAGTTCTTCTTTTTCCAAATCTGCTTTCGATACCATAGGGTCAACATTCCCGAAGTTGCTGGCTGTTAAATCTCCTGGTATAGGGGGCACTGTCCCCTTATAAATTTGACTTACCTTTAAATCTATACGATCTCGTATACCTTTTGCTGCTAAAGGTACAATGCTGTCATAGTCATTTAATCCTGTAAGCAGCTGTGATAGCCCCATCATGGTGCCGCCGCCGACCCCGGTACCGCCGACGCGCTGCTGCTCGCTTTTGTCTATATGGTGAATTGAAGTTCCGGTGCCAACATTCGTTAATATGTATGACTCCTCCGTTATTCCACTTGTTGCAAGAAGATGTCGCACACCACTCGATGTTGCTTCAAATTCAACGATTTGTTCAGCTTTTTGACTTAATAACGATCTCAAAAAAGTGGCTTTACCACCTGTCGTACAGATCTTAATGTTATCTAATCCGTTTATCCAAGAAGCCACTTGCTCCAAATCAGCAATAGGAAACTTTTTAAATTTGAGCAGATCATTTTTCATATATGCAACTTTGATAAGTGTCCCGCCAGCATCAATTCCAATATTCATCTTGATTTGTCATCTCTTTTCTCCCATTAACATGCTTTGTCCGTACAATCATACACTCGAGCTGAGCATGGCTGGAATATTTATTTCTTTCACACAGGAAGCCCTTGAGAGATTCATTACACATTTTACCAAGGATACAATATCCTGAAGGGGGATCTGTGTCCCATTATAATTCGATAAAACCTTCTCTATTCCATCTTCGTATGGGATCTGAGTTGCAATTTCGCCTGGGTTTATACAGGTTACACCTATTCCGTACTTCTTCACATGCTCCCGCAAAGAATTGCTTATTCCACGCAATCCGAATTTCGAGGCAACAAATGAAATTTGTGTACTGTCATTATTTTCGAGACCTGATGTAGATCCGATGAAGAAAATTTTTGCGTTGTTTGATTTTTTTAAATTCGGCAGCAGCTTCTGGATGCAAGTAATTGCGGATGTTACATTTACATTTATAATATTAACGATTTCGTTAGGATCATCTTTCTCAAAATCATAGTCATCCATAAATCCTTTGCTTTCCCATATCCCAACATTATATATGAATACGTCTATGACGACATCATGTAATCTACTCGCAATTCTATCGCTTGCTTCATTCAACGCTAGATCAGCTTCAATCCAATAGCGATGAACACCGTCGTTAAGTCCCAAACCATTCGGACAGCTTCTGGAAACTATCCATACGTTATCTCCCGCTTCCGGCAATCCTTTAACGAATGCTTCACCGAGTCCTTTACTCGCTCCAAAAATAATAAAATTTTTCATATAATCCTCCCATGGTTTTATTTCATTATCACTATTATATTCGTATACTTTATATATAATAATGTTTAATTAATGAGAAAATCAAGTCTATAAGAGTAGGCGGTGCGTACTACAATACCATGATCCTTTTCAAGCTCGGCCACCATCTATTAGAAATCAACTAAAAACAAGCAACAGCTCCTTATCATCATTCGATAGGAGCTGTTGCTTGTTTTCAACGTTGTAAACTATATTTATGGAGCTTTTCCCGCTACTCTCCAGCCTCGTTTTTTCAACCATTCCCTGCACAGCAATGTCCACGTTCCGACACTTGCATCGTTCTCGGCTAATCCCATACCGTGCGGACCACTCTCGAACATATGCAGTTCACAAGGAACATGATGCCTATTTAATGCTTGTGCGAAGAGAAGGCTGTTCTCCACCGAAACGGCCTCATCGTCTGCCGTATGCCACAGAAAAACAGGTGGTGTATCCGCCGTTACTTGCAGCTCATTGGATAAGTCACGTCTTTGCTCCTCAGAAGAAAATTCCCCAAGCAAATTGACCATGGAATGATGATGACGGAACTCTCCAAAACTGATAACGGGATAACATAAGATAAGCAAGTCAGGACGACTGCTTTCCCTCTCAATTGGATCAAGATCCCCCATTCGCCCTCTGTCGTAATGTGTTCCAACTGTGGACACAAGATGACCGCCTGCGGAAAAACCTATCACACCTACTCGTTCCGCATCAATATTCCAGTCTTTTGCATGATGACGTACATAACGGATGGCACGCTGAGCGTCAAGCATTGGAACAGGATGCTTGTAAGGCGCCAACCGATACTTCAGCACGAAAGCAGAAATGCCTATACTGTTAAACCAGTGGGCGATCGGCTCACCTTCATGATCTGCCAGCATGCCATAGGCACCGCCTGGACATACAATAATAGCTGCTGTAGGAACAGCACTTTGAACCAAATAAGGAGTTAATGTTGGGTCTCCTTGCGGTTCTCCACTAATAATATGAGGTGCACCTTTTGGCCAAATCACTGTCGGAGTTGTCATTTGTTTAGCCTCCAAGCTGTTATAGGTATGTCAACACTTACTCTATTCTAGAATGAAGCCTTTAAAGTCCGCCTTCAATGACGCCCCTGTAAACACTTCCAGGTTATACAACCCTTGATCCAACTGATCGATGATTGTTTCAGAGCCAGTTAACCTTAGAGGAACTCCATTTATTTTCACATAGGTATCCGGCGAGCTCCCCCTAAAAGCCTTCAACGTCAGCTTCCGCTTGGCGTTAACAAAAACCGATGCAGACATGATAATCATGTCCCCCATATCTGCCTTCGTATAGTCAACGTAAACTTTGAAACAATCCGTCAGCACCTTCGGCATGGACAACCAGTCATCTGGTACACTGTCCTTAATTTTTTGACTCGAATAATCAATTTTGGTATAGCCATCTACGACGATTGTACGAGGGGATAGGCAGGAGAAGAGTACTTCCGCTTCATACTGATGTCCAATGTCTCCAAAGTGCAGTCGATCTGAAATAATCCGTTGCGTACTGATAGAGCAATATTGTAAAAACAACTCCGTATACTTGTTCATGTCAATGAGCTGAAGAGCGTACTCTTCTGCAAGTTCTCTTTTGACCTCGTTAGCTATACAAGCGATATGTTCACTCGTTCTCATCTTGTAATCTTCTGCATATTCGGTCTTTACCCCGGGTTCGACAATCGCTTGGGTCGTCAGTAGAAACGGCTGAATATTTTTTGTGTAGCACCAATTAATAATCTGCTTGATCGAAGCTTTGAATCCGTCCCGATAAGCTTTTTCATTTTTGTAGAGAAGCCGATCGTTAATACCGAAGCCGATTCCGATCATTTGTACGTCATGATAGTCGGATGCTGCTCCGAACTGCATCTCTAGAATGGTTACCGCCCAACTTGCATTTGTACCGCTAAATCCCGAATTATAAATACGTAAAATATTATTATGTGCAGCTTGCCTAAGCAACTCCTCCAGCTTCTTCGAGAAAGTGTTCGGTGACGTGCTGTCCAAACCAATCGTATTGGCAACCCAACCCGACGTATTCGCACCGTCCACAGTACTATCTCCGAAGAAAGCAATCGGGAACTTGCTACCTTGCAGCCATTCCGTCCAAGCATCGCTGAATGTGAATATTTTGGGCGGTATCCTTGTGGCATTTGTTTCATTGAATGAATTTGTGTTCAAAACTTTCCCCCCCTAAAATACGCTACAAACAATAGTAAAATGTAGGATTAGGATTCACCCGCTTAGCTTAACTAAATAACTGATCGGATCATGTGGGCGGCAGGAGCATTTGAACGATCCTCCACAAGAGATACAGTTTCTTCTTCGGCAGCTTGGGGCACATTCAATAAAACGATGGGAATTAGACCCTTCGTAGGCCGACCAGCCGATGTGATCTCGACGATCAGATCATACCGCGGCTCCTTTAATGCATTAGGCGTCAACTCGAAGAAAAGCTCATTATAGCCAACATTGCAGTGATACTGCTCAAGTGGTACGCTAATATTCGGTCCTGGAGACACGGTCCAACCCTCCGGCAAATGCCATTTGACGTTTAACCACTGCTGTATAAACAGCTGGTTGTCCAAGACAAGGCGGAACCTTTTTGGCTGAGCCTCCGATACAAAGGGTTCATTCCGATAATCCAAATAGACCGAAAAGATTTGAAAGTCGTAGTGGACCATAAATGGGCTTTGCTTGAACAAATCGGAGGTTTCACGATAAACCCAGCAGTTTACTCTTTTCGGATGATTATATAAATCCTTATCCTCTTTAGTCTCGATCGTATATCCGCGTTCCGCATTTACATAGTCACAATATTCGCTTCCAAGAAAAATCGGTGTCAGCTTTAAGATGCGATCCGTAAGTTCCGTCACCGTCTTCGGGATCTTTAAGCCTTGATCTCCCAGATTGATGCATAAGGTTTTGATCTCGTCCCCAATAGGCTCCAGCCATTCCGACGGCACACGCTCAGGCTCGCCAATAATCCCCATAATGGCGCCAAGTGTTGCCGCTGTACAATCGGTATCTTCACCGCAATTATTCGCGATACAAATGCTTTTGCCAAAGTCGCCTTCTCCGTAAAGCCAGCCGATGATAGTAATTCCAACGTTGCTTGGCGCATCCCAGCCCATTTCCCCGACAGGAACTTCATCCGTCAACAGTTCCGGAGTCATCCCGATAATGCCGAAGCTGCCAGGAAGCTCAGTCAGCACACGAATTCGAGCTTCCTGCCAGCTCATACCCGAACGATAACATTCTATAACTGTCCGAACCGCTTTTGCAGATCCGCAATCATCTGGAAGGTATGAAAGTCCGATGTCGATTAACTTGTACGTATCGCTCTCTACGAAAGCGGCGCTTTGGATGGCTGCGAAGAACACTTCCGCATAGACACCCTCGTGACTGTGATCGACAACCGCATCTTCAAAAGCATATTTCACAGCGATATCCGGATGGCCGGGTGCGAGACATGCCCATATCTCCGAGCGAATAAAAGCCCCATTGCTGTCACGGAATTTATTGTTTACATAACCGGATAACGGCGGCACGATTCCCATCCGCATATTGTTTTTCCCTGCACCGTATTCGGCCCAGTTAGGAACGATATAAGACAGCCAATATTCGCCCAATATTCGTGAATTAATCATTTTCCCGTGTTTCTCTGCTGCATTCAACCACACCAATTGCAAATCCAAATCATCGTTAGGAAGGACTCCTTGCGTCAGATCATGGGTGTAATAAGTGACATCGAGCACCCCGCGTTTGCATTCAAATGGCGCTCCGAGCGTCCCTCCGACGTTTTTCCCGATCCAACATCCGCGCACTTTGTTCTTATACTGGTCTAATGAAATTTTCATCGTTGCACCTCTTATTCTCATAGTGGTTACATCAATGAGTTTATCAACGAAACAGTACGAGAAACATCGACATTGTTAAGGTTTAAAAATAAATAATGTTAAAAAAAACCGTTCCATTTCATCGATTCTATCGGTTCATATTCGTATGTTCGCAGTGTTGTCAGAGGTACCATAATCTCCTATAATTAATTGATCATATTTAATAGGTACGGGAGGGATTTCATGTCTTTTTTTACGATGTCGAGGCTCGCGAGCCTTGATGTGAGATGGGCTGGCATACAACAGGGCAATGATAACCTCTATATGATGGAGCATTCCAATCCTTTTTTTGAACTGATGGTCGTTGCCGAAGGACCCATTTATCTGCAAGTGGAATCCGAACAGCTGGAGCTGAACTCCGGAGATATCTTCATTTTAAAACCGTGGGAGCGGCATTACAGCTGGAAAAAAACGAACCCCAAAGCCAATTTCTTCTGGGTTCAATTTTCCTGCACGCCTTCTCTGAAGGAAGTCGGAGACTTGGCATCTGGCATCGATTATTCGCTGCTGGAGCACCAGGATTTACGTACCTTTGAATATGAGCATGTCGATGAATTGATCCTGCCTAGGCATTTTCAATTCCCTCGTCCTTATGAACTTCTTTCCCAATTCGAAAAGCTGCTGGAGACCTTCTCAAAACCAGAAGTATACTTTCGTTTTCGCTCAACACTGCAATTTGCGCAAATCTTGGAATCCATTGCTTTATCTATTTTAGTCGAATCCAAAAATCAGCGTTACATTCCCGAATCATTTGTTATTTATCGGAAATTGGTTCGTCTATTAGATGAAGCATACACCGACAACCTGTCAAAAGAAGAAATAGAACGCAGCATGGATCGTACGTATGAATATTTGTGTCAAATCTTTAAGAAATATTCAGGTACAAACATCATCAAATATACGAACATGTTAAAAATTCAAAAAGCCAAGTTTTTATTAAAAAGTACAAATCGATCGGTACAAGAAATCTCTCAAGATGTCGGAATCTCGGACACCTTTTATTTCAGTAAACTATTTAAACAATATGAGAAAATCAGCCCTACCGCTTTCCGTGAACGCATGCATCCTTCCTAGCAAACACAAAAAAACCTGCCCATAACAGGCAGGTCAGCAGCTTATTTTCCGTTTTTTTGATACTATTTAAATTTTATATCCGAATACTTCCCCTTAAATTCGATAAACTGTTTCATGTTAGTAGAAGACAATAACGTATTGTTTATTTTAAAACGGTTAAATACGATCCCGCTCACATTATGGCTGTCGTCAACGCCGCTAATAAGAGATTTTCGTGGAAGCTTGCCGCGGTAGATAATGTTGTTAAAGGAGACGTTGCTCACAGAACCAGGCGCAATTCCAGCAGCCATCTCATCTGTCTTGATTTGAAAAAGCATAGAGTCCCCCGGAGCTTCGAACTCATCGATATGAATATTTTTAAAGGCAATATTGCTTATCTTGTTTCCTCCTGTTGCCCAAATTTGAATCGCACCATTATATTTATTCAGATCCCATACGCCTCGTTGATTCAAAATATAGATATTCTCAAAGTTAACCTTATCGATCGTCGCATTTGGCGTATCTCCCAAGCCTAGCAAAATAGGACGAGCATTATCTGCCCAGAATATAGAATCCTTCACCGTTATATTTGAACTCTCACCATAATGATAAATGACAAAATTATCGTCCGTCGTTCTTATGAATACGCCTGAAACCTGCGCATTTTTGCTGCCTGAGAGGTGAATGCCATCAGCATTAACCATCGAACCGAAAAAATTTATGTTTTTGATCGACGTTTGATCCGTAAAGTTCATAACGACTGACCACATCGGATAATCGATCAGTGTAATGCCTTCTACCTTTGAATTAGTGCTTCTCGTAATCCATATCGCCCCGCTTCGTCCCTCAGCGTAATTTCTAGGCCGCAAAAGATCACCACCGTACATGATACCTCGGCCTTTAATTGTAATGTTGCTCAGATCATCTGCAGAAATTGACCCTTTGACAAGCGAGCCTGGTGCCAAATAAACAGTCGTATCGCTCTGACTGATATAAAACGCTTCTCCTGCATGCCAATTGCCATAACCGGTAGACGACATATAATGAGTAGAATCATTGCCATCAGTCATATTGGAGTAACTGGGGAATGCCCCATTTACCGCTTTGCCCTTTGCAATATTTGTAGAATCGTCTCCCTTTTTATAAAGCTTAAATTCGCTTGCCAATGATGTCATTACATAATGACTTGATCCGGTATTACCTAGTAGGACAAGCTTTACAAATCTCGCCTTCACGTTACGCAATACATCGGTGACTGTTCCTTCCCTATTGTTCTCATACCCATCGTATATTTGTACATACGGGTCGTCGACTTTCTCCTTGGCCTCAATAATAAAACGTTGAGGTCCTTTTGCAAACCACTGGGAGTCGGTTAGCTGCTGCACCAAATCAAACTTTTCCAGTTGAACGGTTTCCTCAAGGTCAAGCTCAACCCACATCCCTTTTGGCAGCTCATGCTTGCCCGGCTTAAAATAATACGTATCTTTTCCGGTCGGCAAATATAGCGGGATCGGGTCGCCAGGATTTATGACATAAACGTTTGCGGCATTCTGTGAAGGCGCATCATTCTCAGGCGTGTTTGAAAGGATGTGCAAATTGCCCTCACTCCAGCTGCCATTCACCATAATGGTGGGCTTTAATGGAGCTTTATTATTTTGCGTGAGCGAAAAGATTAATGTATTTCCTTCTGTTTTTTTAGCATTTATTCCATAAGCCGAAGGGCGTATTTCATAATCTTTTATTTTATCCGTGTTATAAGTTACCTTAAACTCAACTGTACCTGTAAAGTCTACGTTAACCATAGCTGCATCCGTAGGTACATCTTGCTCCTTCTGCTCACCGTTCTTTACGTTATAAACATAAAGCTCCTTCCACGTTTTCTGGCCGCTCTCTCTTATCCAAACCGAAAAACTATTGTTTTTTTGCTGCCAAGCTGGCGTATCCCAAGTAACGATTTTTGAAGTGCTCTGCTTATTTTCCTGATTCACAGCATGCGCCTCCCCAACATTCAAAAAAGTTGCTATCAAAAAGAGCACAAGCAACAGCTTCATCTTCATCACAAACCATTCCTCCCGATATGAAGTCATAATAATTCTTGAATCTATCCTTTCACGCTGCCAAGTACGATGCCTTTCATGAAATACTTTTGCAAAAAAGGATAGAGAACAAGCACAGGCAGTGCTGCAAGAAAAATTTGCGAGGCTTTGGTCGTACGGTCTGATACCTCAGCAAGCGCCTTCATATCTTCCGCTGTCAGGTTTCCGCCTGCGGTAAATAACTCCGTGCTTACAACTAGTGTCTGCAGATACGTCTGCAATGGATAATTCGTAGGCGAGTTCATATAGATCAGTCCATCAAACCAGGCATTCCACTGGCCTACGCATGTAAACAACAAAATTGTCGCCAGTGCAGGAATCGAGATGGGAACCATCATTTTCCAGAGCAGCTGCCACTCTGTACATCCATCAACAAGTGCAGCTTCCTGAATTTCTTTTGGTGTTCCGCGAAAGAAATTCAGCAGCAGCACGATGTTGAACACCGCCACAGCGCCTGGAAGTACAAGTGCCCAGATCGTATCAAGCATATGGTAATTTCGAATGACCATGTAGGTTGGGATTAATCCCCCGCTAAATAAAATGGTTACAAAGAAAAACCACACATAGAAGGTTCGCATCGGAAAGTCCGTCCGCTCCTTCGACAACGGATAAGCGGATATAACAACCACCAACAAACTAATGATCGTTCCGAGAACAACCCGCACAATAGAAACAAAAAGCGACTGTAAAAACTCCGGTTTGGACAGTGCGTACCTGTAGGAGCTCAGCGTAAAATCAACTGGCCATAGCTTGACCGCCCCAGCCGTCGCCGCCGAGCTTGAGCTAAACGACAGAGCCAATATATTAATGAGAGGAAGCAAACAAACAACAGCTAACGTAATAAGAAAAACATTATTGCAGATAAGAAAAACTTTCCGTCCCAGTGAATCATTGATGTCCATAACGGTCTCTCCTTTCCTTAAAAAATACGGTATCCAGCTATACGATAAGCCAGCCAGTACGATGCTCCTACAAAAATCAAAGAGACCACCGATTTGAACAAGCCAACGGCTGTTGCAACCGCATATTGAGCATCTATAAGACCTAGTCGATACACAAAAGTGTCCAGAATATCTCCCGTACGATAAACAAGCGGGTTATACAAATTGAATACTTGGTCGAAGCCAGCATTCAGCACGCCCCCAAGCCCGAGTGTCGCGAGCAGCACGATGATGGGAAGCATGCCTGGCAATGTCACATGAATCGTTTGTTTCCATCTGCCTGCCCCATCCATAATGGCGGCTTCGTATAATGTAGGATTAATGCTTGTAAGCGCAGCGAGATAAACAATCGTGCCAAACCCGAATTCCTTCCACACATCCGTGACAACGAGCACATAAGGAAACAGCTTATCATTGCCAAGAAAAAATAGCGGTTCCATTCCAAACCAGCTAATCACTTCATTCAGTAGTCCCTGTGATGGTGAGAGAATATCGATCAGAATGCCGCCAAGAATGACCCACGATAGGAAATGCGGCAAATAAATAAGAGTCTGCACCGATCTCTTGATCGATGATTTCCGCACTTCATTAAGCAGCAATGCCGTCACAATAGGGGCAATTTGACCGAAGATGATTTTCAGAAAAGCAATAAAAATGGTGTTCCATAATACTTGGCCAATCCCAGGCATTTGGAGCATAAACTCGAAATTGTTCCAACCCACCCATTTGGAATCGAAGAAGCCTTTAGCAGGAATGAAATTCTGGAAGGCAATGACGATTCCTGCCATAGGGATATAATGAAACATGATTAACAATAGAATTCCGGGCACCAGCATAAGATGCAGAGGTAGATGCTTCTTCCAAAATCGTCTTCTTTTGACGGTCGCCGCTTGCAACATGATCATTCCTTTCTAAGCTGATAGAGTAAGAAAGGAAGCAAGCCATTCGAGCTGCTTCCTCTCCCTTCTCAGGTTATTGTTTAGCCTTATACCATTCGTTTACTTCAGCCGTAATTGCATCTCCGCCAAATTTCTTCCAATCCGCTACAAACTTATCGAACTCGCTTACATCCGATTGCCCCATAATAATTTTCGTGAACACTTCCAGCTTCATCTTATCCAGTGTGCTTTTCTTGGCTGTCATCGTTGGCGTGCTTGGTCCCGAATATTCATCAACCAGATACTTGTTATCCTTCACGTAGTCGCTGACTACATTCATACCGCCTCCTGGTCCAGCCCATTTATAGGAAGACCAGGCCTGCCCTTCCTCGTTGCTGTCTATAAATTTTCCCGATAACCACAACTGGTAGAGGTCATAATGATGCTTTACATCGGCAATCGGATTATCTACATACTTCCCTGCATCAACCGATTCCTGAACACCGCGGTGAATATTTATCAGCTCCAGTGGATCACTTATGATAACAGCTGCAAATGCCGCAACATTAATTTCCTTGTTTTCTCCCCCGTACCAATAAGCATCCAGACGTCCTTCCGGACCGTATTGCTTCTCTACTGCAAAATTAAGCAGCTTCACGAGCGCTTCCGGATGCTCGAACCCTTTGCGAACGACATAATAATTCCCAACCGGAATGCCGCCTGAGGTACTTGCTGGCTGGTCGTCAAAGGAAATGAGCGGATACGGCTTCCAATCCGACTTTTCCTTCTTATAATGATCCGTCAAAGGCCACCACACGGCACCCTCGCCTGAGTAGAACATGCCCGTTTTGTTACCGGCAATTAATTCGTATGCTTTAGCCTGATCCTTGACCGCAAACTCTGGATCGATCAGACCTGCTTTGAACAGATCCTGCAGCTTCTGCAGCGCCGGCTTGAGTCCTGGTTGTATATCTCCGTAGACGAGCTGTCCAGAATCATCTTTGACCCAGCGGCCTGGATAGGCATGGAAGCTCTCGAAGAAGCCCATTAAGGAATTCAGATCCTTATTGATTCCACCCAGCCCTAGCGTGTCCTTCTGGTTGTTGCCATCAGGATCTTGACTCGCAAACGCCTCGGCAATGCGATATACGTCCTCCATCGATTTGGGCTCAGGCAAATTAAGCTTCTTCAGCCAATCTTGTCTAATCCATAACATCTGCGCACCGGTACCTGTGAAGGTAACACCAGGCAGCGCAAGCAATTTGCCTTCGAAGGTGGAGGCCTTCATTCCGTTGCCTCCATCATTACTTATGACTTGCTTCGTTTTCTCCGAAGCGTATTTCTCAAATACTTCCGTCATGTCCTCGACCATATCGGCATCGACAAGGCGCTTCAGCTCATTAGCTGACACCGTCAAAATATCAGGAATATCGCCAGATGCGATGGTCACATTCATTTTTTGCTGCCACTGTGTCTGTGGAACGCTCCACTTATTGATCAGCTTAATACCCAGCTCCTCTTCATAAGAGCGATACCAAATATTGTTGTCTATGCTGTCGCCCTTCTCGAACTTGATCGACGGCGGCAGCGATCTTACGGTTGTCACCTCAATTGCAGGCTCATATTTGCCCAGCGGAACACCATCGGCTGGTTTGTCTGTCGAATTCGCTGCGCCCTTGCTGTCGCCTGTGTTTGCAGTGTTTTCTTGCTTGCCCTTGTTTCCACTCGCACCGTTATTCGTAGTGCTGCATGCTGATGTTAAGAGAAGCATGACTGCTGTAGCGAGAATTAAATATCGCTTCAAGCTTTTGTGTTGCATGTTCAATCCCCCTTTTGTTGTAAACGCTATCACTTGCATGAATAAAGTATAAGCCCGCTACATCGACTTACGTAACAGGCCATTTCTTTACTTCTGCTTATCTATTTTTTACCTTTGTGCAAAAATTTGCCGAGCAAGCCCATCCATCATCGTTCTTCCAGCGATCGGTAATCCTGTGGGGTATAACCACTTGCTTTCTTGAAGAATCGTGTAAAATGGGGCGGTGAAATAAAGCCAAGCGCGGCACTTATTTCATGAATTTTCAGATCTGGTTGAAGCAGCATCCGCATCGCTTCTTTCAGCTTAGCCTCATGGATATAAGTGAGCACGTTCGTACCTGTCACCTTTTTGAAAGCTCTGGATAAATAAGACGGATTCCATTGTACAATCTCAGATAAACGCACCAAAGAGAGATCCTCTCCTAGGTGATCGTGAATATAGCTCTTCACAAGATCAATGGTTCGGTCGCGGCGTTCAGCCTGGTCCTGCTGCTGCATCTCAAAAATCGTCATTGCAAGTCGATAATAATAATCCATATATGATGCCAGATTCACTTGATCAGCTGCCGGCTGCATTAATACCGACAAATCAATGCGTACCGATAGGCGCTCCTGCAAATTAAAACGATGAATATGGCGCAGGAAAACAAGCGATAGCGCAGAGTAAACCGATTCCATTCGCATAGGCTCAGCTTTGAAGCGAGCCCAGGCCGAATCGAATGCTTCGGCTTGGCCGTTTGCTAAATATTCGCCAAACAAATCCGTTTTGCGCAGCATCTTCGCAAGGTAAAGCTCGGACTCGTCGAATTCAACTTGAACAACACCGTTTCGATCACCGGATTGACGATGATACTCATGCTCCAGCATCGCCCATCGGTCGGCAATGTCATCCCACTCGCAAGGAGACCTGTCCAGCAGAAAAAATAGTGAAATATGGAAAGAGAGCTGAAAGGCAGCCTCTGCATTCTCCGCATATTCCCTAACCGCTAGTCGAGTGTCGCTCCACAAAGCAGATTGTTCAAGTTCAATCGGTTCGCTTAGATGACTGGCTGCCGGTTGTATGAACCAGACCATTGTTTCCTTGTCCACAAATATATACTTCATATGCAGGTGGGAATAACCATACTGCTCCTCGATTACCTTCATCCCTGCGTGCAGCCGCGCTTTTCCAGACTGCCGCGATCCAGAATCCAATCCGATCAGTTTAGCCATCATAAGGAGAACTGGACGCTTCGGATCGAGCGGAATACCGAGCTCCTCGAATTGATTGGATCTGCTGCGCCTATCAAATGATTCATCATAGAGCAGTTCGCTTAACAGCTCGTTTTGAAGCAGCGGCAGCGTTTGCTCCATCTGCTGCATCGCTTTGCCCATAAGACCTTCAATCTGCTGTTCTCCAGCGATATCCTCTGCCAGCTTGCCAATCGTATCCAAAATTTTCTCATGGCCCTCCGTCTTAAGAAGATAGCTGGTATTGTCATAATGGATAGCCTCGTATACATAATCAAATTCGCTATGCCCTGTCAAAAAAACAACTTTGCATCTAGGCCATAACCTGCGAATATGCTTGTGAAGCTCCAGACCGCTTAGAACAGGCATCCGAATATCGGTCATTACGATGTCAAATCTTCCCCTCCTTAACCATTCGAGAGCGCTCTTTCCAGAATAAGCCTTATATAATTCGAACTCGATCGGAAAACGTTCCTGCAGCAGCGTATAGAGGCCGTCTGCAATATCGGGCTCGTCATCAACAATTAACAATCTAAGCATACTCCTTGTCCTCCTTCCATATGGTCAAACGAACTTCCAATCCTCCAAGGCGGCTGCGCTCCACAACAAGTCCGCCTCGCTCCCCGTATTTCATCCGCAATCTTCGGTGTATGTTTAGAAGGCCGGTCGTTTCAATCGTACTTTCATCCGTTCTCAGCAGCTTCTCTAGCGTCTCCAGCCGTTCCTGATCCAATAATAGGCCATTGTCTTCCACACGAATGAACAAACAATCCTCTGCTTCTTCGAAAGTGATAGACAGAAGTCCGCCTTCCTCTATATGATCAAATACATGCTCGAAAGCGTTTTCGATTAAGGGCTGAAGAATAAGGCGCGGTACCTTAACCTCCCGATAAGCGGTTGGAACTTCGCCGCACTTGGCCTTCATCCGCAGACGAAAGCGCCTACCCTGAATTTCAGCATAAATTGTGGCATGCTTGGCCTCCTCGAAAAGCGGTACTTCATCTGAGGAATTGCGGGTAATGTACTGTAAATAGCTGCCCATCTGTGAAGCGAACTGCTTAGCACTGTCATGATCTTCTACCGCAATCATGTTATACAGCGTGAAATAGCTGTTATATAGAAAATGCGGGTTAATTTGTGATTGTAGATGCTTCAGCTCAGCTCGTTGAACTAATATTTTGTGCGTATATACTTGTTCAATCAAATCCCTCATATAACGGGACATTTTATTAAAGCCCTGGAGCAAATATCCGAACTCGCTGCGGCTGTTCTCGGTAATCGTTACGTCCAATTCGCCTTTCTCCATCTTCCTAAATGCGCGCAGAAGCGCAAGCAACGGCCGATGGATCATACGGTACAAGGAAAGACACAAAACAATAATAAAGAAGAGGAATACGGCAATTAACACCCAGAACAGCTGCTGGTAACGATGTAAATTATTGAACATATGTTTCTCAGGAACAAAATGAATGAGCGAGAACCCGAGAAGCTCAGAGAACCGAGAGGATACGAGCACTCTATCATCTCCCTCGCCGACACTCCTAATATTCTCGTATTCATTAGGTGCACCCGATTTATATTGATCGATGTACTGATCCAAATAGGGATTCTCATAATGATGAGTGCGAATAATAAAATCTCCGTTCGGATCGCTTAGAACGGAGCCGCTATTCTCGCTGCTCTCTAAAGAGGAAAGTGATTTGCTTAGCTCATTCGGTGAGAGCTCCACAATAATGGAATACATCGCATTTTCCGCTTCGTACAAACCACGCACCTCGTGAACAAGTACAATATACGGAATATGATTGAGGAAATAGATCGCTTTTCCCGGACTTTTTCTAGCCAGCTCACTAGTAGCATTAAATTGCTCATGCATCATCGCGCCCGTTCCCTGCATAGCGGAAATCGTACGGTTAAGGGAGGGAATATGTACGGACACATCCGATATATATACGCTGCTGTTTTTTAGTGCAAACAGCCTGTCCTGTACCATTAATATAGCTTGGCTTTTGTCATATTGATTCATGTAGTCTGGAATAACCGCCAGCTTGTTCAGCGATTCGTCGTTA
This sequence comes from Paenibacillus sp. 01T431, assembly GCF_056398625.1. NCBI lineage: Bacteria > Bacillati > Bacillota > Bacilli > Caryophanales > Paenibacillaceae > Paenibacillus > Paenibacillus sp. 01T431. The sequence continues at coordinate 69,806 of NZ_JBFTPT010000005.1, read as the reverse complement.
ATTAATTCAAACTGCAGCAGTTGAATCCGTTCGACTTCCTTCTCCATCGCACGTATATTCGCATCAACCCTCGACTCCATCGAGTTGGATATTTCCCTTCGCAGCAGCTCCCTGCCTCCAGAATAAAAGTTGTTCCCAATCAAGATAATCGGAATCAGCAACAATGCCAGCAATAACGCGAAACGAAGCAACAGTGAGCTCTTTATTCTGCTAAACCCTGTACGGATAAGTACCGCCTCCATTTTTGCTAAGATTGCCATGAAGCAGCAGCTTAGACTCGTTTTTTGTTTCCACTTGCAGATGATGCAGCTTCACCGTATACACTTTTTCATTATTTAGAAGATTGTGCTAAAATGCAATACAAACACTAGTTTAATGTTAAGCGATTTCATGTGCTTTCAACATTGACGTTTTTAACATTTGGACAGAAAAAAGACTAGATAAATCAATAGCTTGATTCATCTAGTCTTCGACTCCATTACATCGATGTCTTATACTATAGGTATACATAAAATAGAAAGAGGTGCCCGATATGTGGAAACACTTTGTAGCTATGGGTGATAGCTTTACGGAAGGTATTGGTGATGAAGTTGAGGAGACCCCATTAAAGAGCTGGGTCCATCACTTCGCCGAGCTGCATGAGCCCGCATTAAAATACACCAATTTGGCTAAACGTGGATTGATAACCAAAGAGATTCGCTTAAAGCAGCTGGAAGAGGCTCTAGCACTAGAGCCTGATTTAGTCAGCCTAATCGCAGGCGCAAATGATATTTTAAAAGGCCGCTGGAACTTCAATGAGTATAAGTCGGAAATGGAGCTCATGATAGATGGGTTAAGCAAGTCAGGTGCTGCTGTTATAATCGGAAATCTTCCCGACTTTACAGCTAGATTGCCTTTGCCTGATGAAAAAAAACGAGTAATAAAAGAACAGCTGCTACAAGCAAATGAAGTCGTTCGTTCACTTAGCAGCGAGTACAAATTAATGCCTATCGATTTCTGGAATCATCCAATGGCTGAAGACAATACCTTTTGGTCTAAGGATTTGATTCACCCCAACTCCATAGGATACCGAAAAATTGGCGAAATCATCTTTAATCGTTGATCAATTTGAATGATTTTTATGACCGATGACCATCGGTGTGAATAGCAAAAAAAGTCCCTAAAGATAGGGACTTTTTTTCTTCCTGATTTAAATATACGTGCCATTAAATCATTTTTCCGAAAGTTCAATTTCTTGCTTTGTTGCTTCGTCAGCTGGTTGGTCGTTTTTCACATATTCATCTTGGTCACTGCCCCAAACATAATCGTAATTCGTAATGTCTGGCTTGTAGTCTTTTTTTGGATTGTCTTTATTATTTTCCATAAAAATCACTCCTTTTTGTTAGTATGCGTTCTCCCATTGAAAATTAATCCATTTGATTTCCACTGCTTCATTTGCCTGTTATTTCGAAATGTTTAAATCTTATTAGGGAGTATGCTAAAATGTGATGTACAACAAAAAATGATAAACTAATCCCATTTACAATAAAGGAGTCGAACGATGTTTCATCCAGAACAATACGAAGGATCAAAGGAGCAAAAATACGATTTGGCCATCCGGCAGCTTCAAGCTTTGCTGGAGGGTGAATCTGATGTAATTGCCAACCTTTCCAATGCATCGGCATTGCTTAATCAATTTTTAGATCGTATTAATTGGGTTGGATTTTACGTGTATCGGGGCGAAGAACTAGTCCTAGGACCTTTTCAAGGATTACCCGCTTGCGTCCGCATTCCTCTACATCGGGGCGTTTGCGGGAAAGCTGCCAGCCAAAGAGTGACTGTCAGAGTTGGAAATGTGCATGAGTTTCCGGGACATATCGCATGTGATGCCGCATCCCAATCCGAAATCGTTATTCCAATTATTATAAACGACGAGTTGTTCGGCGTTCTCGACATAGATAGCCCTGAGCTTAATCGTTTTGACGAGGTTGACCAGCTTTACTTGGAGAAGCTCGTTAAGCAACTGATTCAGCACTTGTAATACCAAATAGCCTGTCTTAACGATAACCCGCAACTTGAAGGTCATATCCAAAAAAATAACGAGCCCTAGAATCGCTTCTAGTGGCTCGTTTTAGGTTGAAATAACTTTGAATTTTAACAATCCTCTATTACAAATTCGTATAGGATAACTTGCATGCCTCGATAAGATCTGCCCGTTCATTCGTCCCCTCTACAAAAAAAGAATTCTCTTGGATAAGATCTATATAAAGCGTACCATTTAAGTGGTCCACCTCATGTTGTATGCATCTCGCCAGAAAACCCTCTGCTTCAATAACGAGCTCTTCACCTGATCTAGTTAACGTTTTCACTTTCACATGTTGTGACCTTTTAACTATGCCATAATATCCAGGAAGAGATAAACACCCTTCAGAGCCAACTTGTTCACCGCTTTGACAGACGATCTCCGGGTTAATCAGTTCAATTAGCCCATCGCCACAATCCATAACAATCACTCTTCTTAGAATGCCTATTTGAGGAGCAGCTAGACCAGCCCCATCATTCGAATCGTAGAGTGTTTCAGCCAAATCATCCAAAAGCTTTAAAATTTTCGGAGTAATACTTTCAATTGGCTTAGCTTTCTTTCGAAGAACAGGATCACCAAAAGGCAGAATTGCTTTTATAGTCACAAACTAAGCCTCCTTTACTTGCAAAGTTGGGGTATGTACCCATAGATCATTAGGTTTACATTCTAAAGCAGTACAAAGTGCATCTAACGTTTCAGCCTTCATTTGCTTCGGTTTCCCTGATATTAGAGCACTGATTGAAGGAGCAGAAAGGTTATAGTTAGCCTTATCCTCTAGCAGGCGAGCCAGTGCTGCACCCGTCCATATTCCTCGATCAGCCATCATTTTTCTGAGCATCCATTCAAGCAAGTTAAACACCCCTCGACACCACATTAGGCAGCAACTAAAATAATTAGGCACTGCCTAAATTTAGAGTATCATTAAAGTCAAATTTTCTCAACAAATTAGCTCACTCTTTTTGTTCAACACTCTTGACTACAAAAAACACAAAAAACCTCTACACCGTGTACCTTCACGCTAGAGAGGTTATATTTTAAAAAATCACTTTTCAATTGAAGATCATTTGTTATTTTATGAATTCCGCATTAGAATGCAGCCCTAAAATCTCAATAATTTCCGCAATCGCTACTTTCTTCGGACCATCCATGAAATAACCTATCAATCCGATTTTAATATTATTCACATGAACTTCTCTTCTCATTTGAGAGAAAATAATCCACATTTTGGCAGTACCTTCTATTGGTACAGGTCTAGCATCATTTAATATAATATTTCCATGTTCGTCTTCAAACTCTGGAAATATAGCAGAAAAAACACCTTCCTTGCTATCCTTAAGATCATAAAAGAAATCAGTGCGTAAACCTTGAAATACAGGCTTCTTCCTGCCCCCTTCTTCATGAGAATAGAACCTATATTTAACCCTAAAATCCGCCTCATGATTCAGTATTTCTTGATACGGTTTCCACATTCGTTTCCCTCCTATCTTGCTTGCCTTCATCTGAATGTACTGTTTTTCAAGTTCAGATATGCTGAATTGATCGTTTGGGAACTCGTTTTTCAGCATATTATTTGTTCAGTTTATTTTCACATGCGACATTTGCTAAAATATCAACGATTTAATCCTCTTTGAAGCCGTTCTTGAAGATTGGCTCGCACCCCTGGCCATTCCTCGGCAAGTATCGAATAATAAGCTGTATCTCTAATACCCCCATCACTTGCAGGGACATGTGCCCTTCGAATACCTTCAAAAGCAGCACCAAGCCGTAATATCGCTGAACGAGAACGCAAATTGCGAGCATCTGTTTTGAGCGAAATTCTAGTCGCCTTCCACGTTTCAAACGCATGGGTAAGCAGAAGAAGCTTAGATTGTGTATTAACTCCTGAACGAATAACTGATGCTGCATACCAAGTGCTGCCGATTTCGGCCACGGTTGGCGGTTTCTCATCCGAAGGCGATGGTCCACTCGCAACGCCTGGAGGCCATGGAGGCGGCCATGAGAAAACTTCTAAATCCAGAAATCTTGTAGTTCCTACAATACGCCCTGTTTCAATATGACGGACCACAAATGGCACTGCACGGCCTTTCTCGTAGGACATTAATGCACACTCTATGTATCGTTCGGTATCCACCCGCCCATTTGGCACATTCGTATACGTATAAAGTGACCGATCTTCCGAGGCTGCGGAGCAGAGATCATCGACGTGGTCCATTGTCATTGGTTCGAGATGGACTAGATTCCCTCGAAGGGTGACTGGCGTTAGCATGGAATCACAACCTTTATATATTAATTATTTGTTGTTTGAAATTCAATTTGTGGAATTGCTTTAAATATAACGTTACGAATTGGTTAGTCAAAGTGAATATTTCTTGCTTTAGATCATTCACTAATGACAAAAAAACTCCCCACAGACAAGCAATACTGTAGAGAGGTTTATTTTTAAGAGAGATACGTAATCTTGGAAGCAATTGATGTTCTTGGCTTAGTATTTGGAACTTCTGCTGGATAACCAATTCCAAATACACCAATAACATCGTAATCTTCCGGCACATCTAAAATGGTGCGGTTATGAGCCAAAGCCCCCAGAGAAGCCCAATACATACCAACACCAGCTTCATGAGCGGCTAATAAGAAGTTCTGTACAAAACATGAGACAGCCATAACATTCTCGTCGCGTTCAAATGAAGTCGAACCTGGTTTAGACAATACTCCAATAACGACAGGCGCTTTGCCAAAGTCCGTTTTATGATTTAATTTAGTTCTTGTTTCTGGTCCAATAAACAGGAGCTCCCAAGGCTCGTTAAAGCGATGGTTTGGCGCATAGCTGGCAGTCTCTAGCCAAGAAATCAAATCACTTTCGGAAATGGGCTGAGAACTGAATGATTTGATACTTCTACGGGCTCTGATTGCTTCAGTTACTGTCATTTTTTTCATCTTCTCCAATCCTGTTATTGTCGCTTTCAGGAGCTGCTTCGCGAAGCTCAAACGACTGGATAAACTCCTGAATAATCGCATCCGTAGCTTTTAATTCACCGCTTATAACTAGTTTGATGGCGTCGTATTCTGGCTGATTCAGTTGATGCAGTAAAGTTGAGCGCTTCGTTTGAAGTCTCTCCAGGAATGCAATCGCTCTGCCTCGGCGAAAGGTTTGAGCGCTTATAGTACGCTCATGTCTTCTACCGTCGTGTTCAAGTCCCCGATCTCTGTGTCCTCTGTGTTCGTGATGCCCTATGTGTCCGTGTCTTCCCTCGCGCATCGTTACTCCTCCTCAAGTTGTATACATTTGTATACAAACGGTTTATGTATACAAATGTATACCGACTCGAAGTGAGCTGTCAAGAAATTATTTGTTTACCATTTTTATTTAGAGAGATAAGACTCCAGCCTTGCCTTAACCGACGGCCATTCCTGATTCGTAATGCTGTACATTACTGTATCGCGAATATAGCCGTCACTTAACACGCGATGGTTGCGCAGCACCCCTTCTCGAATGCCACCGATGCGCTCAATAGCTGCCTGTGACCTCGTATTACGAAGATCCGCTTTAAGCTGTACTCTGATCATGTTGTGATTGTCGAATGCTTCGCGCAGCAGCAAATATTTGCATTCGGTATTCACCCTTGTCCGCCAAACGCTGGGGTTCATCCAGGTGTAGCCGATTTCCAAACCGCGATGCTCTGCTGAAATATCGAAAAATCGGGTACTCCCAACAATTTTATTCTGTACCTGATCCCATATAACAAAAGGAATGCAGGTTCCCGCTGCCTCTTCTTTTTTGGCTTGCCCAATATACTGCTCGGCATCAGCTAACGAAGAAATCCCTTTCAAAGACACACCCCAAATCGGTGTGTCCTTTGCCGCTTCCAGCAGCATGTCAGCATGATGCTCCTCCAACAAGGTCAGCTTTGCGCGCGTTCCTTGCAATGTGTTTTTTTCTGTATTCATTACCGTGACCTCCGATTTTATATAAGAATAGTATCTCTGTTATGGTGTGGATTCCGTATTGCTTGTTTACTTGAAATGTGAGATTGTTGTCATTATATGATGCATATCGGATTAGTAATAGATCCATTTTCGATCCATTTCATTAGACCACTTTAGAAACGGCAGGTAAGCAAACATGACTATTTATTTAGCTTTAGAGCCGTATAAGGAACGTTACACCACCAAATATGAGATGTTGTACCATGCGCTGCGGGATGCTTTGATGGAAGGCAAGCTTGTCCATGGGGATAAGCTTCCTTCTAGCCGGGAACTAGCGAGGATGTATGGATTTTCACGCGGTACAGTTTCGAATGTACTTGAAGCACTCGCAGCTGAAGGCTATGTGGCTCCCATGACCGGCAGCGGAACATACGTTAGTTATCAGACTACGAACCTTTCTTTGCTCCCTTTTGCCAAGAGAGAAATACAATTGTCTGAATGGGGGGAGCGGATTGCAGGCATGGCAGTTCATGTCAGGGAAACAGATACCCACATTGATGGGACGGATAGCCATCAGACATTAGTAAATGATGGTTCAGAGCATTCAAAATGTTCCGAGAAAATATCCTTTCAACTGGGAATAACCGACATGAGCTCGTTTTCGAAGGAAGACTGGAATCGGTGCCTGTATGATGAAACAAGGAAAATGACAGAAAAAGCTAATATCGATGCACACAAGCCGCTTGGTGTGGAAACTTTGCGCGAAGCCATCGCTAAGCATCTTCAGCGCTATCGGGGTATTGTTGCTAATTCGGAGCAAATTGCGATCGTAAACGGATCGATGCAAGCAATTGCCTTGTTGACACAGCTTTTAGCAGGCTCTGGGGATGCCGTCGTAGCCGAAAGCCCCGGTTATTATGGGATTCGGAAAGCTGTGCTTGCTTCAGGAGCAATGTTGATTGAAGGTGAAGTTGACGATCAAGGACTAGTTCCGCAACCGTGGAATGCCAAGCTGCTTTTTGTTACACCGAATCGCCAATACCCAACGGGGGCTGTGTTGAACATGGAGCGAAGGCAGCAGCTGCTCCAATGGGCCGCTGATCAGAGTGCATTTATCGTCGAGGATGAATATGACAGTGAATTCCGCCACCGAGGCAAACCGATTGAGACGCTCAAAAGTTTGGAAACTTCAGCTGATCTCGTCATATACACAGGAACATTTTCCAAAACGATGATGACGGATATAAGGCTTGGTTTTGTTGTTCTGCCGAGAGTTTTAGTCGTGCCCTTTGCTAGAGCAAAGGCGTTATATGAGCCGCATCCAAGCGCAATTCTTGAGCAGCGGGCACTCGCCTCGTTCATGAATAGCGGGCTGTATGAACGGCATTTGAGACGAATGAAGCGAATATACAGCCACAAATTCACTCTTTTGCGCGACGCGTTGAAACGATTGACCATTCCGATTCGCTGGGTTGAGGGAGATGCAGGTTTGCATATATTCGGTTGGTGGACAGGAGCACAAGAGGATTATGATGCTTTTGAGAAGGCTTGCAGGGAAGCAGGCGTCGAGTGGGTGAAAGATCGAACGAACCGTAATCGGATTGGCATAAGCCTCGGCTTTTCCCACCTCACTGACGATGATTTGACAGTCGGGATAGAAAGAATGAGCAAAGCTTGGAAGCACATAGAATCAACATTTTAAATTCCAACAACCAAACCCATTCTCACCGGACACCAAACCAAGCTAATCAGATTGATTGTTAAGCATGGATAATCTATTAAATTACACCTATCTATTAAAATAGTTCTCTATTCAAACCTATGATATAATTCAACCATTACAGCGTAAGGTTTCCATAATATGCAGGTTATCCCTCACATTCTCAGTACGAGACAAGGAGAGTGAACGTATGAGTACTTCTACGATTAAATTAATAACAGGCGCTAATGCTCCACTTGGCGAGGCGGCCACAGTGAAGGTTTCCATTTCCTGCAAGAATTCGCCAGCAGAGCTCGATGTCAGCTGCTTTATGGTAGGCTCTGACGGTAAAGTTTCATCCGATGATTATTTCGTATTTTATAACCAGCCTGCGGATCCCGGGCGCATCGTGCAATTCACTCCACAAGACAAATGGAATAGTGAATTTATCATTAATCTTACAGCCCTCCAGTCATCGAAGGTTCAAAAATGCGTATTTGCGATCACCCTTGATGGACCAGGAACGTTCGCAGATGTAAAGGGATGCCAAATCACTGCCGAAACCTCGGTGAATAAAGTTGTATATGAAATAACAGAAGGAAATGCTGAAACCTCACTAGTGCTCGCCGAGCTGTACCTGCATTCAAGCGGCTTTAAGCTTCGTGCGGTTGGCAAAGGTTTCCACGGTGGTTTGAAACCGCTCGCAGAAGCTCATGGCGTAAACGTTGCTGAGGAAGAAGATACAAGCAGTCCCCCATCCCCTGCAGTTCCGACGATTCAAGCCGATCAAGCACGCTCAAAAGCTGTATCCGAAATCAAAGCTGCACGCTCAGGCGCAGCGAGTTCCTCGGCAAGTGCTGCGCCATCTAAAATTAATTTGAACAAAATTGATTTGTTGAAGCAAAAGGTGGCTATATCGCTTCGCAAAAAAAATATCGATCAGCAAAAAGCACGCGTAGCTGTTATATTCGACGCCTCTGGATCCATGTATGCTCTCTACGAAAAAGGCGTCGTGCAGCGAGCCTTTGAGCGGGTACTTGCAGTTGCTGCAAGCATGGATGACGATGGCATGATGGATGTCTGGTTCTTTGCCTCGAAGAGTCAACGAATGAAGAGCGTAAACGAAAATGAATACGAAAATTACGTTAAAAATACATATCCGGCCCCTCGCCTATTTGGTGGACTCGGCGCTGGTAATAATGAACCTCTCGTTATGGCCGATATAATCAAGAAGTATACACAAGAAGAGCCTTCAAAAATGCCAACCTATATAGTCTTCTTCAGTGATGGCGGCATCTATGAAACGAAGAAAATTTCGAAGCTGCTTATTGATAGCTCCGGTCAAAATATATTTTGGCAATTTGTCGGCCTCGGTAATGCCGACTTCGGCGTGCTGCGCAAGCTCGATGATTTGAGGGGACGAGTACTCGATAACGCCGATTTTTTTGCGCTGGATGATTTGGACCAAGTTAGTGACGAGGATCTGTATGATCGACTATTCAATGAATACCCGCAGTGGCTGAAAGACGCTCGGGCCAAAGGTATCATCAGCCCATAGCAAGCAGCAGACAAGTCGATAGTCATGAGCACCGTTCAGCAATGATCCGTGCTCATGGCTTTTTCACGTTTTGCGTTGTTAATTTTGCATATACAACAAAAAACACCATCACTTCTCCAATGATTATGTAATTGGGAAGTACAAGAAACAAATCCACTGTAAAAAAAGCGACTAGCAACCCTAAGAAAAGCATTAAATGTGATATGCCCAATCTTTGATGTTCATGTCTATACTTATGGAAAACTAATGAGGTTGAAAAAAAGTAGAGCAATACAGATCCAAACATATAACCTAACATAAATAAATAATCTAATTGTTTCAAAAATAACAACTGAATCGAAGCTGCGATCATACACATCGATAAATAAATGAATAAATGTCCATAAATAATCGTTTGTCCTGCAGTCTCTATTGATTTGTTTACTTTCTTCTCGACGTTATCAAAATATTGCCACCACATAGCGATGATTAACACAAAAGTAATTAACGCAAATAAGATAGATTGCCACGTCCAGTTGCTGGACTGCAATACAGCTAGTATGCTGATTACGGATTCGCCAAGCAGAATAAGGGTAAACAGTGAGAAGCGTTCTAATAAATGATGAGTATTTACCGGGCTTTTCACTAAATATTTTCGACCGATTAAAGGCAGCAATATGTCTACAGCTATTCCAGCATACAAAACGGCATAACGTATCCACGAGTCAAAAAATAATGATGATGCAGATATGACCAAACCAATCCAAAAGCGACTCCCTAAATACTGAGCAGTGATTTTTTTATGTGCTTCTTCTGTCTTATGTACCGCTAAATATTGAATGGCCGTCATAGCTCTTAAACCAATATAGCCTATTAAAAATGAAACATAATATTGATCAAAATCAACCGATAAGCTAGCCGTCATTATTAATACAAAAAATAATTGTAAAATCAGAAATATTCTGTGAGACAAGACATCTTGTCCGAAGCGATTTACAAAAAGCGACTGCCCCACCCAAGCCCACCAGATTGGAACAAAGATTAGAACAAATTTCCCTAAGTATTCTACTGGAATGGTGCCATTCTCGACATGCAGCAGCACATGAGCTGCTTTTGAAACTGCCGCTACAAAAAGCAAATCATAAAACAATTCCAGCCAGGTAACCTTCTTTTCAGCAGATCCTTCTTTCTGTTGTAATCCTAATACTTGCTTAATCATGGTTAGTGCTCCTTTTCGATTGGGGTGCTGAACCCCCGCTATCAATCTTTTTAAGTACTAACCCATCTTAGCGGATGTGGACGAATACGAATAGAGAAATCTGATTATTTTCTGATCGAGCAAAAAAAAGAAGAGCAGGCTATCGCAGCTCCTGCTCTTATTATAAAATTAAAAATGCTTTTCCATCGCTTCATCGCAGCGAAAGAAACCATTTTTGGAGTAAAATTGCACACTATTGCTGCTCGGCCAAACCAAAAGGAACTCGACTTTATTTTCTTTTGACCAATGCTCCATGGCCAATTGAATGTCGCTGCCAATTCCTTTATTTCTAAATGCAGGTCGCGTATATACGTTGGTCACGTATCCATAATAAGGGTCCGGGGATTTACCGGGTCTCGGTACCTTATGAATGAGTTGAAGATACATATGTGACACTATGCTTCCTGAATCTTCTGCTACCCAAATATACCAGTCTCCGCTTTTCATTGCTTTAACTAAGAATTCATAACAAGTCTGATGGAACTCCTCGTAGTTTAGTGTAATATCGCAGTTCTCCTCTTCCGAGAACTCCCAGCGCATTCGAACAAGTTCATCGATATCTTCCAGGGTAGCAAGGCGTATAATGGACATGATTACCTCCCTTTTTTGAACTTCACAGATGCAGTTCTTCCACTACGCTTCTCTGATAGCAAGATGACCATCCGAGGGTTTAGCGAGTCTTTTATGATTCGTTTTTTTACTATGCTTCTCTAATTTTTCGCTACCCTTGTTTCACGAGGTTCTCTGCAGTACGGAAAGCTAAAGCCATGATCGTCAACACCGGGTTAACACCGCCATTGGTTACGTGAACAGATCCGTCGCTCACCCAGAGATTGTCGTATCCATGTACACGACCAGAGGGATCAGTGACGGAAGTAGAAGGGTCATTGCCCATGCGAAGTGTACCTGCCTGATGCTGTCCGGCGCTAAGCCCGCCACCTGCCCGAGTTTGCCAAACTTCACTTGCCCCAGCAGCCCAGAGCCACTTCTCTGCTTGCTCTCCCAGCATGGCTGAAGCTCGCAGCGACTCAGGATGGACGCTACCCGAGAGCTGAGCAACAGGTATGCCAAAGCGATCCTTTACCGCATTCGATAGCCGCACTCGGGATTCCGCGCTCGGGATCTCTTGGATCGGCCCCTGAATTTGGCTGGTGCGCAAGAAGCTCTGCCGCATGGTTTCCTTGCCTGCGCTCCCCCATCGCGCCGCATTCGGGGCAAGCGCTCGATACCAGTGAATAAGCGGCAACCGAGTGAACTCGTTAGCAAGCAACCCTCCCCCGATAATGCCCTCGTTACTATGGTCAAAGCGGAAAGTAGCAATGCTCACTCCCGGACCAAGACCGTCTTGAATCGGTTCATCAAAGAGGCCGTAAGCACCAGAGTAGACATGGCCTTGAAGGTTTCTTCCTACTTGTCCGCTCCGATTGCCTATTCCATCCGGTTCTGATTCCGTTGCCGAGTTGAGAAGGAGGCGTGCGCTTTCGATAGCTCCGGCGGCAACTACAACATGCCCCGCACGTATTATCCGTCGCTGGATTGAGCCCTCCAATTGCTGCACGAGACGAACCCCGGTAGCATGTTTTCCACCCTCGGTTTCAATGCGCTCCACAGTGGTATCACAGATCAGGTCGCAGTTACCAGTTGCGATTGCCCTCACTAACATCGTATTATGCCCGCCATTCTTGCTATTGGTCGGGCAGGCAAATCCAACACACTGTCCGCACCGGCCGCAAGCTGGCCGACCATCCCTATCAACGGAGTTGATGAGCAGCGGCACCGGACCCGCTTCCCATCCCAACTTTTCTGCTGCTCTTGCTAGACGTTCTGCCTCCAGCGTACGTGACAGCGCTGGCATTGGATAATCCTGTCGTCGCTTCCCGCGTCCAGAATGGGCATTCCCATCACCAGAGACGCCAACTTCCCACTCCGCCTGCATGTAATACGGTTCAAGTTCTTCATAGCTAATCGGCCAATCGCTCAGCGAGCTCCCATCTGGTATTCCATAGCGACTCGCCATGCGGAAGTCATCTGGATGAAATCGCCATGCCTGCGCTCCGTAAACCCGTGTCCCTCCACCCAGCGTCATTGCATTATTATGATAGTCCCCATCAATAGGCGACGTAATTCGCTCATCTCCGCCCGCCAATAGAATCGTACGAGGGCTGCCTTCCATTCCTGGTCCAGTGTTATGACCATATTTGCTAAAACGATGGTTGCGCAAATGATCACTGCCTACCTGACTGTAACGAAGCCAGCTTCCACGCTCAATAACGAGAACTTGAAGCCCTGATTCAGCTAATACAGCCGCCGCTACCGAGCCGCCAGCGCCAGCACCTATGATGACCACATCATATTGCTCCCAAAGCTGATCGAAGTTTTTTTGCGGTAAATCTATTTCTGGGACCGTGTCAATGCTTTCCGGGACAGTCCCCGGACGAAACCCGATCATTTCCCATGATCTTCCTTCACTATTCCCGCCAAGCTCCGGGCTTCCATAGTATCCTTCAACGACCAGACACAATAAAGTGTCAAAGAAACGTTTGGATGAAACAGGCCAGCCGCCAAAAGAATCATGCTCAACGTCGCGCAACAATCGATCCTTCTCATGAGGCGATAGTTCCGAAAAAGGTTGGTCATGGAGAGCTAATGCCTCTGCTTCCAATGCACGAAGTCCTGGTTCTATTAGATCCGTCCAGGCAGCGGTATCCTGAGCAGCAATACGTTTCAGGTATGCTATAACTCCTCCATCGGTCGCCGACGGCCATGCATCTCCTGGAATCAGTTGATCTGCAACCGCTTCCAAAATTAAAAGAAGCTCGCTCGAAATATACTCTTGATCGTCAATCCTCATCGAACCTCCACCACCCATTGGCTTTTAACAGCAGCGTCTTGACTCATCCTCATGCACGCCCCTCCTTTATTTGCACAACGATACCTTACCAGCTTGCTTCACGCAGTCCCCAAGTTCTTATTAAATATAGCTTCATTTCCATATTATACTTTTCACTGAGTTGTTCAAGTGTTTTTCATTCTTAGTTCATTCAAAAATAGTGAGCTACTATTCCTAATGATTAAAATTAATATAAAACAAAAAACCACCGTTTCTGAGAACAGTGGTTATAGGCTTAAGTTCGCAAATGCCCATAAACTAGAGCTTTTCTAGATGTTAAAACGCATATGAAGCATACATTCAAATGCCACTCTGGCCGAGATGAGTAACTTAATTAGGATACGTTCTGTCAGACTGGTTAAAGCTAAACTTCTTGCCTCTAAGCATGCTTAATTACAAGCATGTTTCCCTCATCAATGATAATCGGCGGTTCAAAATGAATCCTATCTTCTACGATGATATAAGCCAAACTAGCATCGCCTAATTCGATTTGTTTAATCGTTTCAATTCTATCTTTGGGTAATCCAATCGATTTCAAGACCAGCTTGCCGCCCAGTAATTGCAGCTGAGTCTGTGTCTCGTTTTGCTCGTAGACGCCCCAGCCCATGTCAAGCGACCATAACGTTCGAAACTTATCCACATCCGACTGAACAGGTTTGAATCCGATCATGCCTTCGACCATGTCATATTCGAAGCCGCTGAAGGCTTGCAGCAAGGAGTAACTTGCCATAGATCTCGCGTAGTTGCTGCCGCATTCGATCTCGTTCCACGGATTGCGTTTCTCGCCGTCGTAACGCTCCCGGATCGCTTGAACAATGGAAACCCCCTCATCGATGAAACTCTCTTGAATCATGTGCGCAGCCGCTTGGTATTCGAAGCCGGTCATCGTCTCCGAGTTATAAGTCAGCGGAATCGCCGGCTTATGTCGGCCCTCTGGCCAAGTGCAGATCACGAGTCCGCCCTCGTCGTTAAGAGAGTACAAGCGCCAAGTATTCGCTTCCCGCCTCATGCTGGATTTGAAATTATACCGATACAACGACTTCAAAGCTGTACGCATCTGTTCCTTATCGAAAATTTCGCCCAAACCGCATAAATTAGCGTGCCATTGTGCAATGACTTGGTCAATGACGCAGCCTTCCCCAATCTGGTATTTGATTTCCCCTCGTTCATTGTTCCAATACGTGCTGACGGTATCCGTGTCGAATTTATCGAGCAGCGATTTATCCGATAAATCGACTTGTTGCACGTAGTACTCACCGTTGAACAGATGCTCGTCGATCCATCGTTTCCCCGATCGAAACAGGCTGTCAAATTCGTCAGCAGTTTCACTATCACCCAAGAATGCCGCCATCTCCGCTCCCGCTTTAAGGGCCGCTAAGTAAAATCCGCACAGCCAAGCATTCGGTCCGTATAGCTCCATGTCAAGAGTGTGATGCTGCCTGCCTGACAATACGCCCGTTTTATCTGGATCCCATTTGTCCTCGTTAGTATCGGCCCAAGCGTACGTAATGCTTTGCTTAATTTCTGGCCAGACGGATGTAAGCCACTCTGTATTGCCCGATATTTTCCAATCTCGATAAGCTTTAATAACGCCGCCGAATTGGCCATCCGCGCAAGCACGGGAATCCATCCGCTCGCGTCCGAGCGGGAGCATTAACCGGAATGACATTCTCCCGTCGTCACGTTTGTTGTATTTAAAATCTAAATCCCGCATGCTGCGCTCTAGGCGTGGGAACAGGAAGGGCAGTGCATAAGCATAATTCCATACATGCGTACAGGAACCTTCGCAACAGCCAGTATCTTCGATGCTGCCTTCGAATCCATAGAAGGAACCATCGGTTAGACGTAGTGTTGTTGCCGTTTTGACCACGGATAAATTTGCGGACACTGCATCCTTGACGACATCTGGCACCGTCGATGAGAACAACGCATCTTTGAACCTAACGGTCGCACTGTAAAGACGATCCCAATGATCAAAAGCATATTTCGCGCATGCGCTGGAATCCTCAAACAGCGTCGCGTAATAATTTTTCCAGCTGTTAGAGCCTAGCGGATTGGGATTCCAATAGTTCTCCACGTTTGGAAAGTTCCAACTGATCGTGAACCGAATCTTTCTCTTTTCTCCGGGCTTCAGCTCAATATGAGCGGCAAGTGATGCCGTGTCTTTGCGAACCAAAGGCGGCTCAGTCACGGGATACTGCCGATTTTGCAAACGTCCTTGCTGCGTGAAATCATGCCAGAACATCTCGAGATTGTCGCACCAGCCGCCGCGATACCAGAATTCTTGGTAGCTGACATCTGGTGCATCAGTTGACAGAGTGATATCGCCGAACTGAGCGTGCGCATTGTCATGCTGGTCAGAGCTTAGCTTAATCATGTGTATGCATTCGCCTTCGGTGCCTTCCATCATGCTGTATCGGTGATTTACCTTTTCCGTCGGAATGGGGTTGCCAGCCGAGAGGCATAACGTGTACGCAATCGTTTCATGATTTGTATTTTCAATTTCCCACTCAAAAAATGCCGCGGGAAGACTTGAGTCATCCTCTTGGAGCGGTATGAACGGATTAAAGGCCACTAATTCGACGCGCCCGGGGAAATCGATTTCCGCGAATGACATGCCTGCCAACGGGAATTCGCCCCTGAATTCCACCTCCCGAAAATGCGGCATACCCGCCATCGTCTGGCTTTCTGGTCCGAATCCGTATCCGCTATGAAGCGGTGCTCCGCGAAGATGCTCACCGACGTAAGGCGCTTGCAAATCGCCGTTCAACACCCGCGCATCCAGCACTTTTCCCTCCCGCTCCGCCTTTATTGCGAAGTGGCTAAAACCGTTGAAACTCTTCTTGTTCGGACGGTTGAATATTTCCCAGTCCACCAACCGGCCATTGCCTGCAAGACCGATGCTTCCGCTGCCGATTCCTCCAAGCGGAAAACTTATTTCTCTCATTTTAGTACCCTTATACGCCTTTTTCACGCTTATACCCTCCCTTAAGATCATGGTATACTTGAACAACAATCTACCTTCATCTTAATGGAATATAAGCTTTATTCCTGTATATATAAGATCTATTTTTTATGTATAAAACGATTATTTTATAATGAAAGAGGCAGATTACGATGAAATTAGAGGGCTACACCATCGCTCCTTATGTTCGCGAATCAGATTATGCGATCCGTCCGCCCTTTTTCCTAGGCGAGCGCAATTTGCTGGATTATATCATTTTTTACGTGCAGGAGGGTTCGTTCGAAATCGAGGTCAACGGTAACGTTCATCTCTTGAAAGCAGGAGATCTCTGTTTGCTTCAGCCCGGAGATGTACATACAATCAAAGGCATTACCGATACGATCAATCCTTACGTGCATCTGGATTTCTTTTATAATTCAGAGAAAGATAAGAGCTTTATCACGCGACCAGGACAATTGGACATGTCCCCCTACTCCACCTACACACAACCTAGATTGCATGAATGCGACTCCTTACTCATTCCATTTAAACTTGAAACTCCGCACTCCGTTAAGCTGCGTGACCTCGTCTTCAAGATCATCGAATGCTGGCAGTCACAAACCTATCTAGGCATCATGGAAGCCAATCAGCTGGCTTATGAATTTCTGACCGTGATTTTCAAAAGTTACATGAAGCCACAAGCTGCCTCGTCATCTCGTCGTCCTTTCTTGAACTGGATTACGTCCTATTTAGCGTTTCGCATCTCAGAACCTATCAATGTTAGTGATATGGCCAAAAGAGCAGACCTTTCTCCCTCTCGATTCACAGTACTATTCAAGAAACAATTTAATATGACACCTTATCAATACTTACTGAACTTGCGTATCCAGCATGCTCAGGAGCTGTTGAAGGAAGGCATGTCCCTGCAGCAGACGAGTGAATATTGCGGTTTCACTGATGTTCATCACTTATCCAAAACTTTCAAGTCCATAACTGGGGTCAATCCCGGTTATTTCAAAAGGAACTATGATCAGGAACGACGTCATTAACTACATTTGCCGCCTGTCCGTACCAATCTTTTTTCTTTAACTTGAACCTTTATCCGGTTTTACACCAATAAATACTGGCAAGCTTTTAACCAGCTGGCCTTTCCCAATCTCTCTCGGAAAAAATGCAATGAATAGATCGGATTTGCCCACCCTTTTTCATGTAAACGAAAGCTGAAACGAATAGCCATTTTGATAAAAACTGTCCATCCATTTACGCATGAGGCCTAGCTTGGCAGCTGTCTCTGGATTCATCATCTGTATATAGCCATCGGGAAAGGACATTTCTGTGGTATCCCTTAATTTGCGTTTCGCAAATGAAGTACCTTCGTATGTTGGTTAAAATCTGAATCCGTCTCATAACCCCGCATTGCCGCATCAGCTGGAATATCCAGCAGCTCCGCCGCCAGCGCCAGCGCGTCTTCAGCAAAGACCCTTTCTTTCTCCCAAATCGCCTTTAGTTCCACAGGGTTCACACCAGGTGAACAAACCTCAGCCCATTTTGAAGGCAGCCCGTTCCGTTTTCGGGGACGACTCCCCTCGAACATCTCGTTGAATAGATCCAAGTCATTGATTATCGTATCGGCCATCCTGCCATTCCGGTACAGACGCATGAAGAGCAAGTCGCTATCATGTACGAGGGTACCAATAGCAGGGACACCAGCAGATGCCGAGATGGAAGTGCCCAGCGCGTCCATCTCATCCATGTCCTGTTCTTGAGTCCATTCTTAAAGTTCTGTAAAACAGAATGATCGAATCTAACGTTTGTTGACTATAGTATCAAGTTTGTTATCTAGAAGCATCAAATCCTCCTATTATACAATGAGCTTAACAAGTGCAACACATCCGAGAAGACACCGAAAGGAGTAAAAGGCATGAAATCGACAGTTGAACTTCAAGATAAAAGAAAGCGCTTACGAATTCGTTGGCACAAGCAGGATACGGAACTCACCCTCTTGGCATTGCCTACAACGATATGGTACATCCTGTTTTGTTTCTTACCTATGTTCGGGATCATTATTGCCTTCAAAAACTTCAAAATTAGCGGCGGGTTTTTGAGCAATGTATTTAATAGTCCTTGGGTAGGCTTCAAAAACTTTGAGTTCTTATTCAAGTCAAATGACGCTTGGATCATTATTCGAAACACCATTGGATACAACATTATTTTTATCGTTCTAGGTATTGTGTTGCCCGTTCTCTTCGCTATTATGATCGGGCTGCTCCACAGCCGCAAAGCAAGCAAAGTCTATCAGACGATGATGTTCCTCCCTTATTTCTTATCTTGGGTTGTCGTATCTGCTGTAGGCTGGGCGTTCCTAAGCTTTGATAAAGGGATTCTTAATCAATTGCTCGTCAACATGGGCGGCGATCCTGTTAACTGGTACATGGAGCCGGCTTACTGGCCGTACATTCTAATTCTCTTAAATGTATGGAAAGGCTTAGGTTATGGCATGGTCATTTATTTGGCAACCATCACAAGCCTTGACAGCACGTACTATGAAGCAGCTGTAATTGATGGCGCTTCCATATGGCAGCAAACACGTTTTATTACATTGCCAATGCTCAAACTCGTTATCGTCATGCTGTTCATTCTATCAGTTGGACGTATATTCTACACCGATTTCGGCTTGTTCTTTCAGGTCACGCGAGATTCCAATTCATTGTTTAACGTGTCTACCACCATCGATGTCATGGTGTATAAACAACTGAAATCCGCTACCTTAGGAATGGCAGCTGCTGCCGCATTCGTACAGTCCGTTCTGGGTTGTGCAACTATTCTAATCGCTAATTGGATTGTTCGCAAAATCGATCCAGATAGCGCGATGATGTAAGGAGGTAAGACCATGTCAACGAGAAAGACTTACGAAACAGGTCTTGAGAAATTCAACCGTACAAGCAACGTTGTAAACCTATTTTTCAACCTGATCTTTATCGTCTTGGCGCTGATCTGCGTCATACCCGTAATTGTAGTGCTGTCCATTTCACTTTCCAGTGAGGACTCCATACGTGAGACAGGATATCATATATTGCCGGTTGCATTATCAGGCGAAGCATACGCTTATGTGATCAAGCAAGGAACGATGATTTTGCGAGCGCTCGGCGTATCCGCTCTTGTTACGGTGGTTGGTACTGTGCTCGGTATATTTCTTACCACCTCCATGGGCTATGTCCTTTCTCGCCCAAACTACAAACTGAAGGGCTTTCTAACTTGGGTCGTTTTCATTCCTATGATATTCAATGGCGGTCTGGTTTCCAGCTACTTCATTAATACTAATCTATTAGGACTAAAAGACAGCGTCTGGGCACTTATTCTGCCGCTTGCCGTCTCTTCTTTTAACGTTATCATTTGTAAAACCTTCTTTAAAAGCACGATTCCTGACGGGCTGATTGAATCTGCTGAAATTGATGGTGCGAGCCAGCTGCGAATCTTTTTCTCCATCATTCTGCCGATTTCCCTGCCGGTCATTGCAACCATTGGACTCTTTCTCTGCTTCTCTTATTGGAATGACTGGTTTCAATCGATGTTATACATCAACAACCAGAACCTATATTCTTTGCAGGCACTGCTTAACAGCTTGATGAGCAATGTCGATGCGCTTGCCAAAAACGCTGCAAGTATGGGCGTTAGCTATGCCGTGCTCGTCGCAACGATGCCTAAGGAATCTGCCCGCATGGCTGTAGCGATTATCATTGTTCTGCCTGTAGCCTTCGCCTATCCGTTCTTCCAGAAATATTTCATTTCCGGGTTAACGATTGGCGCAGTTAAAGGATAATCAACGAAATAAACCAAGCCTGCTTGGTTTATGATAGATCACTGTACAACGCTTACGGTGACACAACTTCAATAAGGGGGAAATGAAATGAAGAAATCTTGGAAGTTTATCTCTACGCTTTGTATTCTCACACTACTGGTGAGTGGCTTAGCAGCCTGCTCCGGCTCGAACTCACCTGCTGCAACAAATGCTCCGTCAACGACAGACGCACCAAAGGACAGCGAAACACCAAGCAAGGATATTCCGACGCTCATCTGGTGGACGATCGGCGGCCAAGTGCCTAATAACTTCGGCAAAGCGATTGATGCCATGAATGAATATACAGCGGAAAAAATTGGTGTGAAAATTGACATCAAAGTAGCCAGCTGGGGTGAATGGGATACCAAAATCAACACAATTGTGAATACTGGCGAACCCTTCGACATTATGTTCACAAACAGCGGTAAATACAGCAAGCAAGTGGCTATGGGAGCTTTTGCCGATATCACTGATTTAGTTCAAAGTGATGCGCCTGACTTATACAAATTGATTCCTGAAAAGGTTTGGGATGGCACGAAAATTGGCGGCAAATATTATTCCGTTCCTACTTATAAGGATTCGGCACTAACGCAATATTGGGTGTACGATGATAAATACGTGCAAAAATACAATATTGATATCAACAACATCAAAACCCTGCAGGATCTTGATCAACCTCTTCACAACATCAAGTCCGGCGAAGGCAAAAGCTTCTACCCATTGCCGATGACGCAAGGTGAAGGCTTGAATGGTTTCTTTAACAATTATGATGATTTAACACTAGGCTTCACTCCAGTTGGCGTAAAAGCTGATGATGCATCACGCACGGTTGTTTCTGTTCTTGAGCAGCCTGATGTTATGGCCGATCTGAAGCTCCTGCATAAATGGTACCAAGATGGCATCATCAACCCAGATGCTCCGACTAAAACAGAGAATGAAAAAGGCAGACCATTCTTTGCAGCCCAGGCTTTTCCAGGTGCAGAAGTAAGCTGGCAAATCAATGATGCTGTTGAAAAATATGATATGGTTCAACACTTTGGCCCTATTTATACAACAAGCACGATCCAAGGCTCCTTAAATGCGATTTCTGCGAATTCGAAATATAAGAAAGAAGCATTGAAGTACCTCGAATTAGTCAACACTGATCCAAAACTACGCAATATGCTTGCATTCGGCGAGTTAGACGTAGATTACAAAAATGTGGATGGCGAAAAGGTTATCGAGCGTACTTCTGATACTTGGCCGCTGGCTGCATACTCCCAAGGTACATTCTTTAATCTAGCAGTTACCAAAGGTGCTCCTGAGGATCAATGGGATCAAGTTAAAAAGCTGAATGACGCAGCGACATCCTCCACTGTACTAGGTTTCGCACTGGACATCAGCAATCTTCAGACTGAAGTGGCAAATTGCCAATCCGTATGGGATAAATACAAATATGAACTCATTACAGGCGCATCCGATCCGGAGAAAATGATTCCGAAAATTACTGCTGAATTAAAGTCTGCTGGCATGGACACGATTATGAAAGCGGCTCAAGAGCAAATTAATAACTACTTCAAGTAAGTTAAGTAAGTTAAATAAGCATCCCCTATTGAGACACTCTGTATGGGATGCTTATTTCTTGCTATCTATGAAGCTTCGCTTAATCATGATAAAGTGGTATGGAAACCACTTGCTTTAAGGCGAGCTGCTGCAATTGAGGTGCCATATGAGCTCTTTTTTACAAATCAAAATTTATCGTTACAAGTTTATTGCCTATGTCGTCTTTGTCGTAACTATCGGACTCGCTCTTGGCATTCTGACCTGTGTCATGCTGCTGAATCAGTGGGTTGGTGATGCTCGTTTAGAGGCTGCAAATGCGTTCGCAGGTGTAGAGAATGAGCTGCAGTACGATGCTGACCGAATTGAGGCTTACATGCAGCGTATATACTCCAATCATAGTCTAATGGAAGATGCTCGCAGCTTTTTGAACAGCAGTGTTGAAGGCTATTTAACCAATAGTCTGCAAAACAGCCAATTCTCACAGCCGTTGGTATCCTTCCCAGAGGATATTAAAACCTACCTGTACAGCTGGGCGCAGGGTGAAATTACGCAGGTTAGTCTGCATACCAATCAGTATAGCAATGTTGTACGCTTTAACGAAAACGGAATTGCAAGCTTCATATTCGGTCTTCCAAATACAGACGAAGCTTTTCACGATACGATTCTAAAAGGCTTCGTATATCGCAAGAAACTATCGGATACATCACTGGGCTCTAAGGAATTAGGGGAGCTGCGCTTCTTGGTCAGCAGCGATCAAGTCTTTAAATCTATACAAAATTATCGTTTGGGAAAAGCTGCTGCAGTCAGTACCTCTGGTGAGGTCTACCTTATCGGCAGCGGGCAGGATCAGAAATTAGAGGAATTATCGCGTCTCGCAGCGGCGAATGGACGCAGTCATGGCGTTATTTCACAGGGCTTGTTCAAGCATATATTTTATATTACATTTCCATCCACCAAGTTTAATTTCAAGTTCGTTAGCATCGTTGATTTATCCATGCTGATTAAGCAGCATGCCAGGATGCTGCTTACCATCTTTCTGATCGTAATAACGACCATGATAAGTGTACTACTGCTAATTGTGTATAATATGCGGGATGATTTCCGCTTCCTGCACCGCATTATTCAATCGATTGGTCGCGTGAAATCTGCTAATTTCACACCTAATCGCCCTGCCCGTTATCGTCGAAATGAATACGGCATGATTGCAAGGGAACTAGATGATATGATTCAGCAGTTAGATAAGCATATCCGCAATGAATATTTACTTAAACTAAAGCAGCAAGAAACCGAGATGAAAGCGCTTCAGAATCAAATCAACCCACATTTCCTCTATAATACGTTAGAGGTCATCCGCTCCACTGCTCTAGTTAATCAGGACAGAGATACCGCTGATGCCATTGCTACCTTAGGGGCGCTCTATCGCGAAATCGTCAAAAAGGAAAATATTATTTCGATTTCAAGTGAGCTGGAATTGTTGCAAAAGTATTTAGAAATTATGGAGTTTAAATATCCAGAACGTTTTTTTTATCAGGTCAATGTAGATCCTGCGCTACTCTCGATCCCTACCGTAAAGTTCTGGATGCAGCCTTTGGCTGAAAACTTTTTCATCCATGGCTTTAGCGCAAGCAATGAGTTTAATTTGTATATCGTTAACGGCTGGGAAGCCGAAGATTATTATGTATTGGAATTTGTGGATAATGGGCGTGGTATTGGGGCGGAGCGTTTAAATGCAGTGCGAAGCACACTGTCCAACCAGGATGATACTTCTTCCGAGAGTATCGGTTTGCGCAACGTCTACACGAGGCTGCACTTCTTTTACGGGAAAAGCTTTTTTATAGAGATTGGAAATAATGAGGAAGCTGGAGTTAAGATTTCTGTACGGATTCCAAAAGAGGTGATTGAACATGTACAAACTGCTGATAATGGATGATGAACCACAGATTTTGGAGGGGATGAAGCGAATCCTCGACTGGAAACAATACGGTTTCAGTCGAATAGATACGTGCGAATCTACGGAAGCCGCCATGTCCAAGGTTGTAGACCTGCTGCCTGATGTCGCTATTTTTGATGTCTGTGTTGGCAAGGATCTTGGTTATGAAACGATTCATAGACTTAATGAGCTCCAAATCCCTACCAAATATGTGATTATGAGCGGCTATAGTGAATTCAAGTATGCCCAAGAAGCCATTCGCTGTGGTGTGAAAGACTATCTGCTCAAGCCATTAGATCGTACAAAGCTGCAGCAAGTAATTGAGAAAATTATTGTTGAGGATCTCCATGGTACGATAGGTAATGCTAGCTGCGAGAGCCTGAACAAGGACCCGGTACTCGGTGTAAGTTATGACAGCTTATCCAAGCTGGTTAACCGCATTTTGCTCATGATCAAGACGGAGTATGCTCAGAATATTACTTTAAAATCAGTGGCAGAACGTTTCCAGATGAACAGTACCTATCTCGGACAATTATTTCTTAAAGAATCCGAAATGAAATTTTCAGAATATCTAATGGCTTACCGTATGCTGCTCGCACAAGAACGAATTCAATCGACAGATGAGAAGATTTCTTCTATCGCCCTTTCCGTCGGCTACAACAATCTCAATTATTTCTATACACATTTTCAAAGCTTTTTCGGAAAATCTCCCTCTGATCTGCGGGGAAAAGGTTAACAACGAACTCGGCAGAAAGGCGGATATCGATGCAAAAGCACTCTAGATACAGATATATCTTCATAACATTCAGTATTATTCTGTTGCTCACAGCATATATAACCGGTTGCTCCCGGCAAGCTAGCAAAAACAACAATGATAAGTATCATGGGGACACGGTAAATCTGATCTATTACACAATTGGAGAGCCTGACAAAGATCTGAAGCTCGTAAATGATAAAATCAATGAGGTTATGGCTCGTAAAATTGGCGTGACCATCACCTATATTAAGGTGGGTTGGCAGGAGTATGAGGATCGGCTGAACACGCTCATATCCGCAGGTAGCCCGTTCGACATTGCTTTTGCCCCCAACTATGCAACTACCGCTATGCGCGGCGCATGGCTGAAACTTGATGACTATCTTTTGAGTCTAGGTAAGGATTTGTACGACACGATTGACCCCACCTTCTGGCAAGGGGTACGAATGAATGATGGAGGCATTTATGGTGTACCGACCAATAAAGAGCTGGCTGTACGTGATCATTGGATGTACCCTGCTTCGATCGTAAAAAAGTACAATATCGATATCACCAAGTATAATACGCTGGAATCGCTAGAACCATTGCTCCGGATGATTCAGCAGAATGAACCATCCTATATACCAATGGAATTAGATCGGGATTCACAAAATTTCTTCGCTCTCTATGGCTACGAGTATATTTTGAATCATAAAGTTCCGTTAATGGTGAAATCACTGGACCCTAACTCTAAGGTCGTGAATATTTTTGAAACAAAGGAAGCCCGGCAGATATTAGACACAATGCGACGGTATTATAAAGAGGGCTTCATTAACAAGGATGCTGCACTGCGGGAGCCTGGCGGACTTAAGCGTGGGGATCAGGTATTCTGGAAATCCTCAGGCGGCGGCCCACTCTCGGATACGAATTGGAGTAAGGATCGCGGCTACAAGGTTGTATCGAATCCTGTAACCCATAGTGTCGTCACTACGGAATCCGTCCGTGGCGGAATCATGGCTATTAATGCCAACACCAAGCATCCTGTTGAGTCTATTAAGTTTCTGAACCTGCTTAATACAGACCCTGAAATACGAAACCTATTTAACTATGGAATTGAAGGATTGCATTACACGCTAGGTGAACATGGGCAAGCGATCCCCATTCCCGGCAAAGACAGCCAAGGCAACCCGATCCCGGATGCACCAGCGAGCTATGCAGGAGTACAATATACACAGGGTAACTGGTTTATCTTGAAAACTATAGGCGGCGATAACCCGGAACCGCTCGATAAGTGGGATCAATTCCGCAAATACAACGCTGAAGCAATCAAGTCCACCATTCTTGGCTTCACGCCTGATCTATCTAAGCTGACCGCCCAAACCGATAACATCGAGATGATTTGGAAAAAATACTATCCAAGCCTTATGACCGGTACAGTCGATGTTGACACAATCCTCCCCAAATTTAACGAGGAGCTAAAACAAGCAGGTATCGAAGAGGTGCGGAAAGAAATACAGAAGCAGTTGGATGAGAAGCGAAGCGCAAAGAGGTAAGTGCTATAATGCCTCCCACAGACTATTTATGAATATGTATATAAGCGGAAAAGGCAGCCTATATCGGCTGCCTTTTGTCATTCTACTATTTTACTTGGTAAAACTTACTTTATTTTAACGACTACCTTTCCTTTAGCCCTACCGCTTTCAAGGTATTGAAAGGCTTGCCCTGTATCTTTAAAATCAAAGACTTTATCAATAACCGGAATAATGTCACCCTCTTCTATAAACTTCTTAATGATCTTTAATTGAGCTCCGCTTGGTTTCATAAAGAGGAAATGATATCTCGTACCGCTTTTCTTCTCTAGGGCTGTAATTTTACGGCTCACAATGGATAGAACGGCCGTCTTCAACCAGCCTAATTTTGCTTCCTTGCCGAATCTGGAATTGGGCAGGCCGGAGACCGATACTATTTTACCGTTTGGTTTCAGTACCTGGAATGATTTTTCCAATGCTGTCCCACCTAAGGTATCGTACACCGCGTCATAGCCTGTAAGCATTTCTTCAAAATTCTCTGTTTTATAATTAATGATTTGATCGGCCCCCAGTGAGTTGACCAAATCATAGCCTTTATCACTTGCTGTTGTGGCGACATAAGCGCCCATCCATTTGGCCAGTTGGATAGCAAATGTTCCTACCCCTCCAGATCCTGCATGAATCAAAATCTTTTGTCCTTTTTGAAGGTTCAAAATATCGTAAAAGGCTTGGTATGTCGTAAGTCCGACCAGTGGGATTGATGCCGCTTCTTCAAAATTTAGGTTTTCTGGTTTAAGAGAAATATCATCTTCATGAATGGCAATATATTCAGCTAACGTTCCGATCCTGTCTTTGCGAGGTCTTCCATAAACCTCATCACCGGGTTTAAATGTGCTCACGCGTTCACCAACCTTGGTTACTACTCCAGAAAAATCATTTCCGAGAACTAAAGGAAAGTCATACGTTAGCAGTAATTTTACTTTTCCTTCTTTTATTTTGAAATCGATAGGATTTAAGCTCGCCGCATAAATCTCTACTAATACATCATGTTCTCCCATTGTAGGCATTGGTCGTTCCGTCATTATTAAGGGTACATTTTTCCCATATCTCTCTATCGTTATAGCCTTCATTATTATCACTCCCTTTAAGATCATTCGTTTAAACATATAAACGTATAAAGCGAAAAAATTCATTTTATTCCATTGAAGATTGCAAAGATCCGCTACACTGAGCTTCAATAGCGTCAATTAAAGATTTAAGTTGCTCTAATGGTTTGCGGAGAGTCAGGACATAGTAATTTTCTACGCTCTTTTTCTCGTAACTAACATAGCCAGACTGTCTTAATACCTTCAAATGATGGGAGATGGCAGGCCGGGACAAGTCAATTTGATCCGCTATAGTATTAACATTAAGTCCAGCTTTATGCTGTGCAAGCAGCAAAATTATGGCTTGACGTTTTTCATCTGTAAGAACATCCAGCAAGGGAATGGAATCTTTAAATTGCTGTACAATATGTTCAGTATTTTGGCTCATACACTTCACTTCCGTTCATGCGTTTAATTATATAAACCTATTATAACCAACTTTTTGACGAGATCGAATATTTTATACAATACCTATGCTGGCGGAGCAGCGCTGGTATCCGTTCTTATCCGCAAAATCAAACTCCACCCCATAATAAAAAGTTAAAGATAAACATGAACTCAAAATCTTCATCAGACCGCTTAATACTAAAGGTAATGATTACGATAACTATTCCCGCTAAATAGGCAACTAAAAGACCCAGTGCTGAGTAATTTAATTTACCTTCTAACCACGAAGCCCACGCTTTATATAAGAATTCTTTCTTAGTTTCTTTTTGCAGTTGGAAATTCCACAATTTGAATGTTAAATAGATCCATAACCGCAAATACTGCCAAAGCAAATCCGCTATTCCATAACGCATGAATCCAATTTTCTTCAAACTTCTTCTTGCATTCATCAATAATAGTTTGGTTAATAATAAAAGGAGTTGTTACAGCCATCTCTGAGTAGAGATGATCAGTTAAATCCAACTTATCAACCATCCATTTCAGCCCTGCCAGAGTTCCCTTATCATTTTCCATTGTAGCCTTCTGATGTGAGTCAATCCAGTTAAGCAGCTGATCTTTTCGCTCCTGAGTCATCTCCACAGTAACAATGAACATAAAATCACTCTTTTACCGTTTAGTTTAAAAAGCCAATAGATTTCATTATAAGTCCCATTAGCTAAATGGTATTTAGCGACTTGGTTCTTCTATTTCTTTCGAACAGGAAAACAAATACACATCCTAATCATTTAAACCCTTTCCATCCAAAATTTGCTGCTTATATTTTTCAACCCTTGACTCGCGAGTTTTGGATTGTTTGGGTTCAGAAAAATAAAAAATGTACGCTCTTTGCCGTCCCGGCGTCAATGCTTCAAAAGCAGTTTTCAAGGCAGGCATTTCATCTAATATGTTTTGAAATTCATCAGGAATTGTGTATTCTGTATTCTTTTTAAAAACCACTTCCAAACCGGCTTTTTCAACTTCGATGGCTTCATTAATATAGGATTTCAAGATAGCTTCCATTTCAACTATTTCTTTAACGCTGGTGAACCGAATTTGGCGTGCCGTCTGTACATTTTCAGTTTGTTGGATTAGGATGCCATTGGGATCTTTTAACAAGACACCTTTGTGAAACAGAAGTGCGCAATATTCTTTAAATCCGTGGATTAAAACTATGTTTTTATTTTGAAATGTGTAACAAGGATGCATCCACTTATATTCTTCGGTCAGCTCACAGTCAAGTACGATATTTCTCAACTTCTTATATTCTTCTTTCCACTTTTTAGATTTACCTATAAATCCATCAACCTTAAGATTCAGTCCACTATTTGTCATCAAGGAATACCCCTCTTCATCAAATTACTATTATGTTTTTAATAATAAGCAGATCATTAATAAATCTACTGGATTACTTTCTAAGCTTGTCCCTTTTTGTGCCCGCTCCAAGCTGATGGACACCGACTAATACCGTGTCATCACTTTTTCATCTATTGAACATAGGTTCCATTGTACTGCATTTTTATGGATTGTACAGTTTGAATACAAACTCTATTACAAATTACTTTTTTATCTTAACAATTTCATTGTATACAACCAAATTTATAGATATACCCTCACAAGATATTACCATGCCAATTGGCTCACTAATGATCCTAATATTTCTTGCTGTTCTCCTCATTCTTGTGCTTGTTGGACTATCGTTCTCATTGTTTTATGAAATCAGTCGATTTTTACATTTTGACACTTTACACAAACAGAATAAAAGGCCTCCGGAATATTCCGAAAGCCTCTCCATTCATTCCTCTTTTATGCCTAACATCGATTGAGCATACTGGCGATATTCATCTTAGTTGATTTTTTCGGCGAACACTGCGATTAGCACCGGATAAGCTGCACATCGCTCCACGATATGCTTAGCCACCTTACGCATACACTCCAGCCACTCATTGTTTTTTACTATTTTACCCATTAACTTAAACTGTCGTTCACAGTTAAACTATCTTTTATTTAAAAGCAGCAGTCTTTTAGCCAAATAATCCTTTTCTATTGTTTTATTCACTAGACCATATTTATTTGTTTCATATAGGATATCGTTTTCTACTGTAAGGATAGTTATGGGTTTATCTAATGTGGTAATTCCTTGTTGAATATTTATTAATAAATTTGAATGTACTTTGTTTGACTTTCTCAGAGGCTCAGAGTTTGAATGAAAGGTTTCTCCCTTAATATTAATTCTCCCTTCCTCATTACGCCACCATCTAAATGTTTCGATTGCGGAAAGTGACCAATTTAGGTATTCTATCCACCCATCTCCGTGTTCTAGAAAATAAATGATCTCATCACTAGGTCCCGGAGCAAATAAAGCATCTGCAGACCATTCTCCTACTATTTCATCCATACTTTTAAACCTCCATAATTATCAATTTTATCTCAAGTCGTTATGTAAGATTAGGAGGGTCAAAAATCATCATGCTTAAACTAAAAAAAAGTACAAAAGATACAAAACTAAACAAAACGAACCGTGATTTTCTTATCTTTATTTTTCTGAAAATTGTTCGATTGCTAAATATTAAAATAGCTAGAAATAAAGTTAATAATAAAAGAGTTATGGGTAGGAGGACGATTATTACATCTTCTTCTCCTCTCATATCAGAACCGTCATGAAATCCCATAAAATAACCTATTACATATATACATGATGCACTGATTTTTATAATGTATGGAAACATCTGCGCTAAAAATGAATTAATGATTCCACCTAGTATTAGATATAGTGTTTTCAATTAAACACCTCCATAATTTTATAAGAACTCCTTTCTTTAATTTTGAAAACCATAACTGTATAGACGTTAGATATCCAAAAATGTTTTAATTTATGGTATATCTTCCAAAATAAACATTTTCATCTCAACTAAGCTGCTCGTAAACGCAACGAGGCTGCCGATTTGTGATATGCTCCCCAAATAGTAGACAGGTGAAATAATAAAAAACCTGTTGCTATGAGGGGAGCATTTTCATGTCTAAAGTTAAATATTCCGTATTAGAGAAACTTACCATTATCGGAGAGATTGAAAGTGGTGAACTAGGCCTTATGGCCGCTACCTACAAATATGGCTTATCAAAAACAACATTGGCGAAATGGCAACGAAGGTATAGAGTCTATGGTTCGGAAGGGTTAGAAATTCAAACGATTAATCGCAGCTATACCGCAGAACTTAAGCTGCAGGCGGTGTTGGATTACCTCAAGGGAGAAATATCCCAATACGACATCATTGATAAATACAAGATTGCGAGTAGAACACAGCTATCGAACTGGGTAAAGAAGTATAATAGTCATAGCAGCTTAAAAGCCTATAAAGGGGGAGCAATGGCTATGACGAAAGGGCGTTCTACGACATGGAAAGAACGGATAGAGATTGTTCAATATTGCCTGACAAATAACGATGACTATAGGAAGACTGCGGAGCAACATCAGGTTTCCTACCAACAGGTATATCAGTGGGTGAAGAAATACCAAGACGGCGGGCAAGATGCGCTGCAGGATGGACGTGGACGTAAAAAGACCGAAGAAGAGTTAACTGATACAGACCGCCAAAAGCTTGCCATGATGAAGATGCAGGCTGAAAATGAACGTCTACGCGCAGAAATTGCATTTCTAAAAAAGTTAGAGGAACTCGAAAGAAGGCGACGCTAAGTCAAGTACGTCAAGAAAACATCTATCTTGCCATTCAATCTGTACAGCAAGACGGGCAGTTCGGCATAAAGGTACTGTGTGAAATTGCAGAAATTCCACGTTCCAGCTATTACAAATGGTTGAACCATAAGCCTAGCGACCGTGAACTAGAAAACCAAAAACTCACAAGAGCGATGATCTCGCTGCATGAGAAGGTAGGTGGTATCTACGGGTACCGTCGATTAACCCTTCACTTACGCAAAGAAACGGAGCAGCAGATTAACCACAAGCGCATCCAGCGCCTCATGCAACTGCAAGGCATTCAGTCAGTGATTCGCCGCAGAAAGCGTAAGAAATATGGAGCATCAACGCCTCAGCACGTGGCTGAGAACTTGTTAAACCGCGAATTCACTGCGACAAAGCCGAACGAAAAATGGGTAATAGATGTAACGGAATTCAAATATGGTCATAGCCAAAAGGCGTATTTAAGCGCCATCTTAGACCTCCATGACAATACCGTTGTATCTCATGTATTCGGGCACTCGAACAACAACAGCCTCGTGTTTCAAACCGTCAAAAAAGCGATAAAGGCAGCACCCAGGAGCAGACCGATGCTGCATAGTGACCGAGGCTTTCAATACACTTCTCTACGGTTCAAAAAGTTATTTGGCAAAAAATTAACGCATAGCATGTCTCGTGTAGGGAGATGCATCGATAACAGTCCTATAGAATCCTTCTGGGGAACCCTGAAGTGCGAAAAATATTATTTGCAAACATACCGAACTTTTGATGAGCTTGAACAGGACATTGAAGCCTACATTCAATTTTACAATTACGAACGATTACAGGCAAAACTAAACGGCCTCAGTCCAATGGAGTTTAGGACTAAGGCCGTTTAACAGTTTTTATTATTTGTAATGTCTACTTGACAGGGTGCAGTTCATTGTGCCGGCAGCCTCGTTTTAATGTTTAATAAGTTATATTTGATTGAGAATAACAGGTCTAATCCCAGTGGTTATAGATTATCTCACCTACTGTCATAGGCACCTATCGCCCCTCTAATTTAGATATGTCATATATTCGAAAGCAGTTGTGCCATATACACTTTTAAAATGTTTATTTAAATGGGTTAAATCCACAAAACCGCATGCAGCCACTGCAGAGTAAATATCTCTATTTTTTTCGATCAACTGTTTAGCAAGTTCGATTTTGCAGTTAAGAAAGTATTGATACGGTGAAATGCCAGTATTCTCCTTGAAGAAGCGAATAAACTTAAACTTTGATAAATGAAGCTCGTTACAAATCTCATCAAGTTTCAATACCTGTTCCAGATTGGCATGAAGCATATCCTTTGCCTTGTGAATTAGTGCGGTATCCTTTTTGTTGTCCGTCGAAAACTTCGTTTGGACGAGGCTATCGGTGAGGGATACGAATAATTCACTGCATACGGCCTCGTCTTTTCCGCTTAATATTGCATAGGAAAGGTTTAATATCCCTTGTTTTAGTCGATCATCATACACAACAGGTTTAGGAAAACGTACGATATCCTTTTTCTCAATAACCTCCAAAAACAATTGCGGATCAATATAGATCATAACATAATCTAGACCTGTCTTATCCTGCGCCATTCCATCATGAGCCTGTTCCGGATTAAAAAACATAACACCATTCTGGTGGGATAATTGTAAAGTGCCATCCAAATTATATTTTTGGATTCCACGTATAGTTACACCCATTGCATATTCTTGGTGGGCATGCTTTTTATACGTAAAATCAGTCATATTCGCTGACAGCACCGTAATACCCGCTGATTTTCGATAAATAAATTTGTTCATTCGATTCACCTCTTCATCACTTGCCTACATCCAGATCATGATTGCAGCGTAAGCGAGAGATAACGCCATCACTACATTAAATGTCTTATTATACTTTTGTAAAAACGCTTTGAAAATCGCACCAAAGACAACCCATGTCATAAATGCCAAAAAGCCAATTAACGTGATAGCTAGAATACTTAAAGTGACTGCAGAACTTGTGTTATAGCTAGGCATAATGAAGGTTGGAATCACAGTCAATGTAAATAATACTACCTTTGGATTTAAAAACTGCATAAGAAATCCTGAAACGAAAGTAGCCGTTTGGTTTAATGCTCCGTTTGATGCATCCATTTTGTAAATTTGATAAACAAGATAAAACATATAACCACTTCCAATGATCTGCATCACAATGATTATTTTCGGTATAATCGTTATGAGAATCGTGTTAAGCAAAGCAGAAATTACAAGTAGTGAGGCAAAACCAATTGTTGCTCCAAACGAATATTTCATTGCCTTTTTCACACCGAAATTATGCACAGTGGATAATATGACGATATTGGTAGGTCCAGGTGTAAACGTAGCAATCGTACAGTAAATTAAAAAAGATGTAAAATCCATGAGAATACTCCTTTCAAGCTCTTCTCATAGCCTACATCTTAAAATGAAATTCCTATAGTATATTATTGCAGAACTAACGATTATTTCGCTATGGTTCTATGTGGCAAATCTGAAATCGGTATCCGTTTGAAGCTTCGTCACTGAAGAAAACCGTTTTAGGTCCTGAATAGTTAAATCGATAAATTCTTGGTTAAAATGAAACTCTCCCGCTAGAGTCGAATTTATATGCCCATTGGAATCGTATCTTGAAGTTGATAATGAATATGTAACCAAAAAGTCTCCTTTGTGATTGATTCGCTCAAATGACATTGTAAATTCATTCGGAGACATTGATTGTAAACTGCATTTTTTTGAAACTCTCCCACTCTCAACTTGATTAATAAATTGCATCAGCTCGTCTATTGAAAACCATACTTCTGCATTACAACCTGAAAATTTGTTATCAATCACATCAATGGTACAGGATAGACTAGGAAGGCGGTTATGTATATACTCTTCAAGTGTAAAATTAATGTATGATTTTTTGTCGTCTGAATATATCCTAAAGTCATAATCTGTTATAGGTTTGAACATCTATTATCCTCCTAACATGACTTACGACTTGAAGATGGAGTCGATACTCTCTCTATCGTAATCTAATATCCAGTGATTATAATTTATGTAAAGTTCCTGGAGAGGTGCCGTTGTGTTAGAAACAATATCTAAACCTCTGCTGTCATATAAATAAAAAATCGTATTACGAGTTGTATTCACGAAAAATATTCTATGATACGCGAAGAGAAACATTGCAGGTTTAATATCTGATGTTTTGCAACTCAGCACATAACGGAACGATACCCATTCATCATCCTCTTCATCAGATATCGTAATGCTGTTACAATTAAGTTTTTTTAAAGTTTCCTTGCTTTTAACGCCTTTTTTAAAAAATTTAATCTTGTAAGGCTTACTCTTCCTTCTAAAACTAAGAAATAACACAATAAATATTTCATCACTTTCACTGTGCGTTTTTTTAAATAGTTGAGTAGTACGATAGAGAACTTGTTCTCTGTATTTTTCATCAGAAACCAAAGGATTCGGGTCACCAATTTCAAATCGAATACCTACATCCGCGTTATAAAATAGAGGGGATTCCAATTTTAGTCCTAAAAACTTGTCATTGAGATAACGATCAAGTGATGCTGTCACTCTTTTCCCACCCTTTCCCCGAAAAGTACTATAGTATTTGACTTCTTAGGTTCCAAGACTCTTCTGCCAAATCAAGCAGTATCTGAGCGACTAACAACTGATGACTTGATTTTTCTTTTTGGTTTATTTTATCGTCTACTTCTAAATTGCTAAGCATCTTATCAATAACCATGATAAACCTAAGTGATGCGCTCGCAGTAAAACCGAAACGGGCAAGTTTGAAATCCCCATCCCACCCGTCATCTCTGAGTCCTTGCATATAATTTAGAAATAACTCTTCCTTATACTCTGCTACCTTGTTAACGGGAATTTTCTTTTTTAATAACGCATATCCAAACATTCGACCAAGCTCTTCCCCTACACCTGAAATACTTGCAAACTGCCAATCAATCGCTATTAATGAATCATTTCCATTCAATTGCTCTATAAAAATGTTATCCCAGTGTACGTCTTGATGGGCAAATACACGAGGCAGTAATTCTAATGTCTCCAGCAAGCTGTTTACTCGGTCTCTATTGATACGATAAAGCTCCCACATAGAGCTCTTACCATTAAAATCAATCAAGTAAGAATCCCAAATAACTTTTTGCTCCTCAATGGGTTTAGCATAAGCAGCACACACCTCCACCCAAGAACGCATCCAATTGTGGCATAAAAAAGATTCAGTTGGGAGAGGTGTCCCTGTTATGTATGCGCCATTGTATTTGCCAAGTAAGTAGGATATTTTACACATGTGCTTGAATGACCATTCGCTTTGGACATTTTCAATAACTATATCCTCGAGCCAGATCCAGACATTTTCATCCGGATGCTCTTCTACTGTATAGCATAAGGGAGCCCTTATACCAAGTGGCAATTGATTCAGAATCCCTGAACGATAAACCAGAGCTTCGCGTTTCCAGTAGTAGTAGTGATTGACTTGATTACGCAAAGGATCAGGTTTTAATAACTTGAGTATCATTGTATAATTTTGCTTTCTATCGTTGTCCAGAGCTATACAAGATATCCTATAAACCGAACTTTCTTCCTTGTTTTTTCCAAGAGGATTGCAATTCCACGATAATAACTGTAAATTTTGAGAAGCTACAACTCGCCGTAATAGTGACTGTAAGTAATCAGAGTCAATTTTAATATCTTTTTCCGTTTTTGCGGTTATCATTATGAACAGACCTCTGTTTCTTCAAAATATATACATTTAAAATACGTGAAACGGTCCACGATTCTTCCTGACAATTGCGTTAACTTCCAGCTTACTTAATGAAAAAGGAAGCAGTCGCCATAGCAAACTGCTCCTTATTTGTCCAACTATCGTACCTTGTTAGCAGAACACCATTCTTATAATGACTTCAGTAATTTTTTTAAAGCATCCGTATTATTGCTTGTCAAAATTGGAATATATTCAGTTATTTTTTCAACTTCCCAGTTCCACCACTTCAAAGTATTGAGAATATCAATAGTCTCCTCGTCAAATCTATAACGGATTAATTTTGCTGGGTTACCTCCAACAATGGAATAAGACGGAACATCTTTAGTTACAACTGCGTTTGTTGCGATTATCGCTCCATCACCAATATGAATCCCCGGCATAATTGTAGCATTATAGCCTATCCAAACATCGTTCCCTATAACTGTATCCCCTTTGAAACCACCACTTAGATTCTTTAGGCCGGCTTCCCACTCTCCTCCAAATGCCCCAAAAGGAAAGGTTGTAAACGAGTTTGTATTATGATTCCCACCATTCATAATAAATTTGGCGTTGGATGCTATAGCGCAAAATTTTCCGATTTTCAGCTTATCTCCGATAAAGTCAAAATGATAAAGTACGTTTTTCTCAAAGCCTAACGGATTATTATTATCGTCATAATAGGTGTAATCTCCAACTTCAATATTTGGATTAACCACTATATTATTAAGAAAACATAAGCTTCTGATATCCTTCATTGGGAAAACACTTTTTATATCTGGACCAATCAATTAGCGACACTCCTAAAATATATTTTTTTAACTATGTTCATTAATATGCATCATTCTACTTAACTTCCTCATTAGTTAAATGATTCTTCAAATCTTTTGTTTAGTTTTTAATATTCTTAGTTTTACTTGGCTCGAATCCTAAACTGTCCAAAATTGAATTAATAAACTCAGTTTTTTCATCCGCATACAACAGTTTATCTGTCTGGTGTTTCTGGGAGAGTTTCACTTTCAACTCTTGATATTCGTTTAGTGCTGCGTTATTTTCCAATAAATAATCTCGAAATGCAAGTTGCTTCTCAAGATACAAACTGCCTGTTTGAAACATATGAATTTGATGAGTTCTTGGGTCACCCTTACTGATATAATGTCTGTCGGGTAGTATGTTTGTTCCCCCATAAGCATATCCAAGTTTCTCTAAGCCGTTGACACATTGACTCCCAAGTTGAAATTCTTTCAATTCAATTCCTATATCAATAATAGGTTTCGCGGATAAGTTTTTCACAGCTGTACTGCCTATATGGTGGACTGCCAAAATAAGTTCACTAATTCATTTTCTATTTGTGTCTTCTCCCATATAAATTCCTTCTCCCACTCTGCCGTCCAAGCCGCAAAAAAAGACTTTACCTTTGGGTAGTCCTAGCACTCATATCATCTCTGCATCAAACTAATATTTTCATTATATTCCAAATTCGTTTAGTTAGCTTTCCGTTAGCTTTATGAAATGAGCAGGCTGCCACAGCGCCTGCTCATAAATGTGTTTCTTAGTTGGTCAAACTAGTAAACCTTGCTGGTTGAATATTGATGCAATTAATAATCAAACTATCGTATGTCAACCATAAAAATCCTGAACTAAAGAAAGTCGAGCTTTTGTCTACTTTCAAAGGTTTTTGTTAGAATTTACATTTATATCTCATTAAACGACAAAATAACACTTGAAATAAAAAGATATTCGTTATAAGATTTCAACATGTTCTCTTTAAAGAACATCAGTTGAATGAGGAGAGTGACCATTCTTGCTAAATTCATTAACTTCTTTTAGGTTTATTGCGGCGCTGATGGTATTTATATTTCATTTAGGTATTTTGAAACAATATCAATTAGGTTCAGCAGGAGTACAGTTTTTTTTCGTATTATCCGGATTTATTTTAGCATACAATTATCATTCCAAGCTTACAAACTTGAGTAAGGAGAAAATTAAAAAATTTTATAGAGCTAGATTCTCAAAAATATATCCTGTTCATGTACTAACATTTTTGATTGCATCACCATTAGTGATTCTTTATTTTAAACCCGATGGGTTGTACTTCATTAAATTAGCGTTTATGTCAGCTGTAAATCTCTTACTAATACAAACGTTCATTCCCATTCAAAGCACATACTTTAATTTCAATGGAGTTTCTTGGACTTTATCAGTTGAAGCTATTTTTTATTTAACATTCCCTTTCTTAATCTGGACTTTTACAAAACTCAAAATAAACAAACACATTTTTAAAACTTGCTTATTTCTTTTTATAATCTGGCTGACTCTGTTCATATTAAATATGAGAATAGATGAGTCTGATCATTTTAAAGTTTGGTTAATGCATATTTTTCCGTTTGTTAGGTTATTCGAGTTCTCCACAGGTATAATTTTAGGGATGATTTTTGCTAATAGACCAATGAAAAATTTAAACAAAAAAATGTTTAACCTATTAGAATTATTCGCGGTATTGTTATTCTTAATATTCCTTCTAATATCTGTTAG
The DNA here is from genome assembly GCF_056398625.1 of Paenibacillus sp. 01T431. Taxonomy (NCBI): domain Bacteria; kingdom Bacillati; phylum Bacillota; class Bacilli; order Caryophanales; family Paenibacillaceae; genus Paenibacillus; species Paenibacillus sp. 01T431. The sequence goes on along the minus strand of NZ_JBFTPT010000005.1, from coordinate 31,341 downwards.
GTTTGATACTGGACTAGTTAGAGGTGTGTATTTTGTGCCAATATGGTGTATCTTGATTTATACTTTTGCTCATGAGGTAGGAATTCTGTCTAAGCTTTTATCAAGTAAAGTATTAGTGTACTTAGGGGAGATCAGTTTTTCATTTTATATGATTCATCAATTAGTCATACGCTATTTCGAATTTCTAAAGTTGAACAGCATAGTGAACTTTCTGATTTGCCTAGTACTTTCATTATTACTAAGCGCAGTGATATATCGCTTTTATGAAGAACCATTAAGGAAGCGATTACGATATGGCAAAAAAAGAGATGACAAGCAAAATGTCATTGTTCAACCTTCGCTAACCAGCAACTGAGAATATTAATGATTATATTTATTTGGGATTCATATTATTTAATTTCAATGAAGATTTTTATAAGTAAGTTTTCATAGTATTGCTTAATAATACTATTCTTTCATAAGGATACAAGTTCAAAAAAGTAAATATATGCACGTGTTTTACAAATGGAGATTTCTCAATTCGAGGAGTCTTTTTTCTTTAATTATGGTTGAAATAAAGCATCAACCTACTAATCAATAAAATCCCAAAAAAGAAAAATGTTAGGCTCACGTCTACTTTCTAAGGATTTCCCTACCTATCTGGTCGCGGATTTATTTCTAACCTATTATGCTTTCTGCCGCTTTATATCCTGTCTTGGAGGAAAGCCAAACATTCGCGAATACTCTCGGCTGAATTGCGAGGGGCTTTCATAGCCTACTCGAAATGCGACATCAGTGGCATCTGTTGACTCGTTTAAAAGCAGGCGACGAGCTTCCTGCAGTCTCAATTGTTTTTGGAACTGAATTGGGCTCATAGCCGTTACTTCTTTAAAATGCCTATGAAACGAGGAGACACTCATATTCGCTATTTCGGCAAGCTCTTCAATCCGGAAACTGCGTTCATAATGATTCATGATATGCTCAATAACCTCTCTAATTTGGTGGATTGAGCTGCCCTCCATTACAATTTGTTTTAAAACACTTCCATTCTCACCTTCCAGCACCCTATACAGAATCTCCTTCGTAATTAATGGAGCAAGAACCGGAATATCTTTGGGATTATCTAACATACGAGCTAACCTGAGCACCGCATCCAACAAAGTCGATTCCATCTGGCTGACAAACATTGCCCGATTCGGATCTATTTTCGATTTCACTTGATTTTCAGACTCATGTAGAACCTCTAAGATTTGGCTTGGTGTAAATTCAAGTTTAAAACCTAAATACGGCGCGTCGGGAGACGCTTCAGTAACTTGGGCTGTGACCGGCAAGTGAACAGTTGCAACAAGATACTCAGCAGGACTGTATCTATAGCGCTCCTCCGCCAGCCATACTTCCTTCGCACCTTGGACAACTATACATAAGGAAGGTTTGTAAACTCCATGCCTGGGTTCATTAACATTTGAGATATGGATGAAAAATAAGGATGGAATAGCGGTAGGGTGTACACCGTCTCTTCCAGAATAACGCTTAATGATTTCGGCGAGTTCATTCTGCTGTTTCATGATTATTTCAGACATTAGCCCCTCCAACGACGTTATTTTTATAGTTCAATTATAGACCATATGCATTTGTTACATAAGCGGTAGTGAGAGGATTAGGCAAACATTTGATACGAATGGGATAACTGTCTCTTTTTAATCCAGTGCATAATAAGGTTGTAATCGGCAAATATACAATGAATCATTTGATAAGGAAATTGCTATTTTTCAGCTCCCTGCACTTACACACTAAAATAATGGAGGTCTTACCGTGCAAAAAGTAATTCTAAACAATGGTATTGAAATGCCTACTCTCGGTTTTGGTGTTTTTCAGATTCCAGATGCAAATGAATGTGATGAAAGCGTTCATGAAGCTATTAAAGCAGGTTATCGCCTGATTGATACGGCTGCCTCTTATTTAAATGAGGAAGCGGTGGGCAGAGCAATAAAACGGAGTGGCATAGCAAGAGAAGAGTTATTTATCACTACAAAGCTTTGGGTACAGGATACAGGTTATGAGCGCACAAAGAGGGCATTTGAACGATCACTAACAAGATTGCAGCTTGATTATCTGGATTTATATTTAATTCATCAGCCCTTTGGCGATGTGCATGGCTCTTGGCGCGCTATGGAGGAGCTCTATCGTGAAGGAAAGGTCCGTGCAATTGGCGTAAGTAACTTTCATGAGGATCGGCTAATAGATTTGATTATTCATAATGAAGTTGTTCCTGCCGTAAACCAAGTGGAAACACACCCTTTCAACCAGCAAATCGATAATGCAGCCTTCATGAAAGAGAACAATGTTCAGATCGAGTCTTGGGCGCCATTTGCTGAAGGGAAAAATAACTTGTTTCAAAATGTATTATTGGTAGCTATAGCCGAAAAGCATAATAAATCCGTTGCCCAGGTTGTTTTGCGTTGGCTAACACAAAGAGAAGTCGTTGTCATTCCAAAGTCGGCTCGTAAAGAAAGAATTATCGAAAACTTCAATATCTTTGATTTCGAATTAGACCCTAAAGATATGGAGTCAATTGCTTCATTAGATACGAAACAGAGCCAGTTCTTTTCACATCGGGATCCTGAAATGGTGAAATGGATCGGCACCCGGAAACTTGATATCTAGCTATCCTGGGTGGGAAGAAGGAGGATTAAAGATTGCACGCACGATTAAAGAAATTGTTCGAAATTAAAGGATACCGTTTATTCGTCATCTGCATGCTGATGATCGGAATCGGAATATCGATTACAACGCCTTATCTAGCTCTGTATTTCACAGAAGATTTAGGGATGACTACCGGGGCATTCGGCGTGTTCATGGCAGTAAGTTCGTTAAGCGGTATCTTGGTGAACACGCTCATTGCCAAACGTTCCGATAGCGGTCTAGACCGCAAATGGATATTGATTGCAGCAATGCTTTCGTCTGCTTTGGTGTATGCTGCGTATTTGACATTCGATAACTTCTTTATTCTGCTGATTTTGGTCAGTATATTGAGTGGATTTGGTGCTGCCTCCATACCGCAAATTTATGCTTATGCACAGGAATCTGCCAATGAAAGCAAATCCGACGACAAAACGTTAGCGATGTCTGCATTACGTTCTCTGATCTCTCTAGGCTTTCTAATCGGACCGTTGGCAGGGACTCTCCTTTTGGCGGCGATTGGGTATAGCGGTCTCTTTCTGGTGACATCCGCCATCTATCTTACGACAGCATCTCTTATATCCCTGTTTCTTTCAAGCCGGAAAGCAAATCGAAAAAAAACCGGGTTGAGCAACACAGTCGGTACCTCTTTGCTCATTAACAGGCAGATCAGGCTGCCGTTTATCGCTTTTATTCTTCTGTTCACGGTTAACGCGATGAATTTAATCAACACGCCGCTCTTTATTGTGAACGAGCTTCAAGGCACGCATACGGATGTTGGATTAGTGGTCGGTATTTGTGCCGGCCTTGAAATTCCCATTATGCTGATCTTAGGTGTGTATGGTAGAAAGATATCAAATCATACTCTTTTAATGTTTGGCAGCATTATTGCTATTTTCTATTTCGTCACCTTAGGTGTTTCGAACGATCCGATTCAACTGATTATAGCGCAGCTTATGCAGGCAACGTTTGTGGCAATCGTGATGGGCAATGGACTTAGCTATTTCACGAATATGATGCCTGATTCACCGGGAGTAGCTACAACGCTATATACCAACGCCTCCACTATTGGTAGGCTGGCAGGAACGCTCGGCAGTGGTATCATTGCCCAGTTTACAGGATTTCGATCGGTGTATTGGATTTGTCTGGTGATTGTGATTTTATCATTAGTCTTGTTATGGCGAACAAAATCAGAAGTAGGAGAAGAAATTCGATTATCAATTTGAGACCTACAGCTTGTACTGTTTTGACGTCCGTCCTTATAACTCATAACGCTGCTCAATTGAACTAGCTTGCCTGTTAATTAAATAAAATGAGCAGGCCACCGCAGCGCCTGCTCATTTTTATTTTCACTCATATAAAACAAACTCCACGACGAAAACCAAAGTCTCTGTTAAACGGCAGCTAAAGTTATTTTTTAATTTTCTCTGATTCGCAGTCGTCTACGATTATATTAATAATTTTATATGATTCGTCTGCAATAGCTTTGTTAGTATTTTTATTACCATTGTAGGTTATTAACGCCTTCCATAACGCCCATCCTCTTGCTCGGTTCCAAGTTCCTTCATCCATATTTAATACACTTTTGAATATCTTTCTACTCTCTTCATCAAAAAATGTCCAAGCCATTGCAGCATCACAAGCGGGATCACCAACTCCCAATATACCGAAATCAATGACTGCATAAAGTTTTCCGTCTTGAATGAGTATATTTCCTGGTGCAATATCACCATGGACCCAAACCGGCTCCATTTCCCATTTAGAATCAAGGGCCAATTCCCAAATTTCTTTTAATACCTGTTCATTAAAAACATCTTTATTATTCTCAATTGCATATCTTGACTCTTCATCGTATACAGCTATAGATCCGCCTCTATAGAAATTATGCTCCCCAGCTAACGGACCTTCACTAGCATCAATGGATTGTAATTCAATTAAAAAAGAACCCAAGTCTATTGCAAATTGATTAAGATCATTTAAATTTTCCTGAGACAATGTCTCTCCTTCCAACCATTTGTTGATTGACCATGGCCAAGGATATTCTTCACTAGGATTTCCCTTTGCTATTGGCATGGAAATGGGTAAAGAAAGTTTTTTTGATAACAATGGCAGCCACTTTTGCTCTTTCTCCACTTGAGGTGCATAGGATACTGCACTTGGCAATCTTACACTCATATGTTCACCTAAATGAAAAGTTCTATTATCATTCCCACTAAATTTTACAGGTCTGATTTCTAACTCAGACCATTCTGTGAATTGTTCATTTATTAATCTTACAACAACATCAACATTTATATTTTTCATTAATTACCTCTCTAACATTTCAAATTTTTTAGGAGTTTAAACTTTATTTTTAAATAAGCGCACTAACATGTTTATCAATCTCTATTCTTCCGTTAGCTTAACCAGGCTATGTATTTTAATGGTCCTTGTGAAGAAAATTCACATACTCATCCTTCGTTAAACCGAACAAGATGGAATCATGATATTTTCCGTTTATGTAAAACACTTGACGCCTGATTCCTTCTTGAACACAGCCTACTTTTCTTAGCATATTAGCCGATGGCTCATTTCCTTCAAGAACATAATCATTGAATTTATTTAGTCTACGCTCGAAGAAAGCATATCTTAGGAGCATGTGTACTGCCCTGGTACCATATCCTTTACCTCGGTAGGGCTTATCAATCACGATGCCTATGCTAAATGTTCCATTCCTCTCGTCAATGCTATTTAAATTAATACCGCCTACGCTTACACCATTCAAGTCTACAATGGTAAACATAATTCTACTGTTCGTTGATGAAAAGTCCGTATTTTCCTCAACAAATCTTTTTGCTTCAGAAATTGTAGGCGGCAATTCTGTTGCACATTCTAACAATCGACGCGCAGCAGTGTCATATCCACTTACATAACAGCTTTCCCAATCTTCTAGTGAAATTCCCCGCAATCGTATAGCTTCGTCTTGCCAAAAGTAAGAGCTGTAGTCTATTTCTTGCACAGAAACACCTCCACTTAATGAATAATTGTTATAATTATAACTAATAAATTCAATGCGTAGTTAGTAATTTTCGGTTATAACTATTTTGCCCGTTAGCTTAATAAAAAAAAAAACAGGCCACCGCAGCGCCTGCTCATTCTTCTATGCTATTCAATCACCATATCTGTTAGATTAACGAGCTAATTATACAAACAACTATTCTTCTCGTTTTACTTTTTTTCGTCGAGATAGTGATATCCCTCCAAAGCCGCTGATGACAGCAATGTAAAAACCTATATCGTACCACCAGCCAGAGTTGTAGATTTCATATACTCTAATATCGTGATTGAAAATGCCAATAATAATTGAAATAGGAGCAACCCAGCCATGCCATATCCCCCAGAAAAAACCTGCAGGATTTTGAGCATTATTTACACCATCTCCAGGTACACAGCCCGTTATTGAAAGAACAGTAAAAGTCATTAGTACCATTATTAATAAATACCTTTTTTTCATATCTCGTCACCGTCCAATAACAAGTTTAACGAAGCCAATTTGTAGAATATAAAATTCACCTTCTATACTATGGAGACTAATCTCAAAATATTCTACAATTTCTTTTCCCTATATTAAACAAGCTGCCAACCTTTAAATATCTGAGATTTCCTCGCCTTCAAAGCGCTCGCTACGTCAATGGGCTCTCGCCACGCTACATGTTATACCAATACATCGGATGCTCTGCTATTTGATCAAATCCAAGTTTATTTGCAAGAGATATCGATACTTGATTATCTGAATGACAACTCCAGTTTGGCAGTAGTCTTTTACTCCGACATTCATTGATAAACTCGATACCAACTTTTGTCGCGAGTCCTCTACATTTATGTTCCTCAATTGTAATAATATCAATCTCAGCAAAACCTCCGCCAACGTAAGGGGATGAACAAACGCTTATGATTTTATTCTCTTTTGTAATAAAATGTCCGATGCCGCACTCATTAAAATGCTCGTTTGAATCCCACACTATCTTATAGTATGTATAGAAATCCTCGCGATATCTATTCGAGATATCTTCGTTTAGCACATCATATTGCAGTCCTTCATCGATGTTTATATGTATGTCTTTACTGTTTTCAATAAACTTTTGCTCATTATATCGAAAATAAGTACGTTTTATTTTATTTGAATGTTCTAGTTGATATTTCTGGAAAGCTCTTTCCCATTCGTCTGTGAACATCGCCAATGCATAGAACCCAATGTGGTTGTCTTTATGATTTAGAAAGTTCGCTACAGCATCATTAAATCTGCAATCTGAGGCATTACCAACTAAACAATAAAATCCACCGCAACTTGTAAGAAAAGCAGCAGACGGGTCTAATCTACTGTTTACAAATATCCTTCCATTTTGCACATGTTCAATTACAGAAAAGGCAAAGACTGCTTTATTTTGGATTTTTGAAAACATCGGTAATACTTTAGCAAATTCGTTCCTACTCAGCTCGAACATAACCCACCTCATTAAATATGCTTTCATTATTATTCGATCATAGTTTCAGTTACCATTAATTTTCTGATCTACCCATTAGCTTAATAAAATGAGCAGGCACCGCATTACATACTCATTGAGTTTTATTCATATATTGTTAACCGCTAAATTATGGTTATATTTACGCTAACCTACCCGTTATAGCTTGATAACAAAGGAGCAACGGCATTAGTAAACTGTTCTTCTTTGGTCAACTTTAGTGTCCCGTTAGTTTTAAACGCTACTAATTGTCGAACCAAAAGACCATGCGTACATTATCAGGTTCGTCAATTTTACTTAGACGTGGGATAAAGTCACTCACAAAAGGGATAACCAACTCTTCAAAAGTAAAGATTTCTTCGTTGTCATCTTCTATTGTTTGTTGCCAATCATATTGGAGGAGTTCTTTTAAAGTGAGCCAACTTCTTGTGTGAGCGTCCCCATTTTCTTCATCACTTTGATTCTTTACCTCTGGGCTAGCATCATCAGGAAGTCCCTTTGGCAGCGATATTGGTTGAATATTATATAGATTTCTTACATTAGCTAAAACCGCAAACAGTAGATAATTTCTATCTGTCCAGTATCTTTTTCGAACTTCTTTTACCTCAAAGTAAGGGTTATATATCCATTCATCTACACTGATCCATTCAGTAATCAAAGGATTATCAATCTTAATTGTTTTCTGCTCGATATATACATGAATGTCTGTCCCCAATTATGCCACTGCCTTTCATCAATGAATTTAAAATTCAACTTCAATCGGCGTTCTTTCTCATTCTAATTCATATTGAAACTATCTTGGACGATAGCTCAACGAGGCTGCTATTTCATGCAACAGCCTCGTCCTGATTTTCATATGCTATCTTGTACCGTCAGTTAAATCATTTTTTGATTTTACAAATGTAAAAAGAATATTCAGGAAAAACTTCGTATACATCCTTTTGTTCTAGGAAACAGCTACTATTTCTTATGTATTCATAAACCAATTCTATTGAGTATTTTAAGCTCGACATAAACATTAGATATCCCCCATGCTTTAACAATCTAAAACATGAATCCAGGCATTTTTTAAAATCCCCAGTCTCATGTATAGCAGATCCTATTAATGTCACAAGATCATATTTTTCTATAGGCAAATCCGAATCAAAAATATTTTTGCACAAAACTTCTGAAGGATTCGGATGTCTTTCCTTCTGTTGCCTATACGAGAATATTTCACATATTTCAGTGTCTATATCAATACTCGTTAAATTCCCCTTTCCCTTTAACCAATATCCAAGGTAGTCATCCCAATCCCCTGTACCGATACCGACATTGCATACTTGCATTTCATCTGTAATGGGGAATGCTTTTCTAACGTAATCTCTTGTCACCAATTCAGTGTGGATGCAAGGTGGTGATGAGTTCCACTCGCCAGCTTCGGGACTTTTGAGTTCAAGATAATAATGAAACAATTTTTCGTCCATGTTCATTGAGAATCCCCCAATTTGCATTTCATTATTTCATTGAATTATTTGGTAAATTTCAAAAAATCTCCTCAAAACCTATTCATGCTTTCCTCCCATTAATAATAAAATGAGCAAGCCATTGAAGCGCCTACTCATCCATTTAAGTTATTTAACTAATGTTCCCTGTTAGTTAAACAAGTTTTAGGGAATTAATCCTTATTTCTAAGCTTATTAAAATGATTTATTGTAGATTTCACATCATCTTCATTATTCAAATCAACTAGTTTACGAAGTTTCATGCTCCAGCAATTCAAATTCAAGGAAGCGCATAACAACCTACATATTCGTAATGCTTCTGTTACACTACCCTCTCCATTATAAACATTAGTTCTGACAGATATCTCTTCAGCCTTTTCTGATTCGGTTCCTGTAGTTGGTTCATTTCCAAATGGAAATAGAATAAACTGATAATCTCCGATAGCCACAGTAATCGCCTCCAAATATGGAAAGTGAACAATTTACAATTGTTGATCGTTCAATCAAGCTAACGAAAAACATCGATTAGCTTATTCAAAACGATGTATTCCAACACAACTATTCCTATGCAAAAAAGTATAAAAAACTGAAGTCTCGCTGTGTTAATTCTATCCTTCCAGTATTCCCCTCTAAAAAATGAGATTATGTTAGGAGTGAACGTATGCCGAATAGATTCGTTATAATCATTTTCATCCACAAAGAAAATACGGAACAGAAATTTATATATTGGAATATTTAAAAGAAATAAAACAATAATCATAACCAGTTCAAAAGTCAAATTGTTTTCCTCCAAATATATCTTTACCTTATTTTACAATATATGATTTTGTTCATGCATAACAGACTGATCCATCATATGGATCAAGGAACTAGCTGCCGATGTGGGAGTATAGTGATACGTATTAAATTTCCTTCCATTATAACGTCTTATTTAAAAAGTTTGTGATCATTGCATTAAGGTGCTCTCAAAGTAAATTAATCTATCAAAATTGGACTAATAAATAATCATCACTCGTAGGATTTTCCGGCAGAGAGAATAATTGCGAAAGTACGCCAATCTGGCTCAAGATTAGTCCCTGAATCTTCAAGCCACGCCTTCATCCCTTCTAAAAATGATTCCAAATTCGGATTTTCCCAATCATTTTTATTTGTATCCAAATCGCTCATTAAAGAAGCTACAAAATGAAGCATATCCTCTTTTGTTTTTACCTCATAAGGGTTTAAGCTCATTGTACTGAATCACCTCAGGAAAAATTGTTAGTTTTATTTTTTTGTTACCCAATTTTAACACATATTGGAACCATACTGCCCGACAGTAAAAAACAAGAATAAGCAAAAAAACTTCCCCGCAGTACCCTGCAGAGAAGTTCTCTCTAATAAAATATCTTCTCATTCCGTTATAGTTGCTGCTTTGTAACATCTCAAATTATTGATTTTTAAAATATTGCACATGCTCAGACACCCACTGGGCAAAGGTGCGTGCTGGGCGGCCAGTGACCTGTTCGACGGTAGGAACCACTGTATACGCAGATTTAGGAGGGTTGGCATGCCAGCCTATTACAAAGTTAATAACATCCTCTTGAGCTCCCATATTCCGCATGCGTTCGCGCGCTTGCTCTTCGGTGAGCACGACGAATTGGATATCCTTCCCGATTGCAGTACTGATCGTGCGAACCTTTTCTGGTATCGTTAACACTTCAGGTCCAGTCAACGTATAGATTTTACCTGCATGACCGGTATTGGTCAGTGCGGTTGCAGCGACACTAGCGATGTCGGCCGGGTGAATCATCGCATCCAAAGAATCAGCAAACGGCTCCTTCACAATGCCTTCCGAGCGAATGGACTCTGCCCAGATAAGTGTATTGGACATAAACTCTGGAGGCGGCTGGAGAAAGGTCCACTCCAAGCCGCTCGCTTCCACGGCCTGCTCCACGGGTCCGTTCACACCGCTCCACAATACTGTGACTCGTTCTACTCCAGCTTTCTTGGCCAGTTCAACAATTTCGGGTCCAGTCTGCAGCGGGCCAAAACCTTCACTGTTAAAAGTGATTAAGTGCATGCTTGTAACGCCCTTCAGCACGGGCACAAGAGACTCTGGAGAAGCAAGATCGCCATATACGACCTCAACCTCTTTGGGGAAATTTGCTTTTGCCGGGTTACGCGTCAACGCACGCACATTATGACCTGTTCGGACGAGTTCTTCAACGATATAGCGACCCACATTTCCGGTTGCTCCTGTTACTAAAACCGTCATGGCTCAGCCTCCTTGATTTCTTTTATCTTGGTGGTTTTTCATTAAATTGATTTGCTTTTTCAAGCTTAATTCCGCATCTGCTAAAACATTCTGTTGTCGAATAACTTCATCCAGTTTTGTTTCATAGATTTGAAGTAATTCATCACAATACTCATCTTTTTCGCCGAATTCGTCGTTATCGGGATATTGGCAATACATAATATCTTTTATCTGATCCGTTGTAAGTCCTAAATTAAGATAGAGTTGAATCGTATGAATGACTTCGACAATAGAATCATCAAATTCGCGATAATTATTGTCGAGACGAGAAGCGGTTATCAACCCTTTTTTCTCGTAATGTCTTAAGGATCGAATACTAGTGCCGGTCTGTTTCGCTATTTGACTTATTTTCATTTTCATAGCTCAACCTCCTTTCTTTGTATTCTTAGTTCATCATAAAGTATGACACTAGTGTTATAGTCAAGTCCCTTTTAATAAAATGAGCAGGCCACCACAGTGTCTGCTCACATTTTTTATATTTCAACTATTGTATCCCGTTATCTCAACAACCAATATATCCGTAGCCAGCCTTGTTATAAAAATAATTAGAACCCTTCAATACTATTCAGATTGTCTCTCACGTTCCATCGCCTCAAGTACTTCGAGTTTTTGCTCATACTGACGAATTAGGGCTGAATCTGGCCCATTGCGGTGTTTTTCGATGAACGCTTGAAGCGCTTGGCGGTATTGCGAAATGAATTTTGAGTTGCCGGAGTTTGTTGCAAGCTTGGCTTCAGCTTTTATAATCGGTTTCAAATCCTTATTGATTATCCATTTCTTCCCGTATTCTGACTTATCGCTCATGATGAGGAGATTACGTTCGAAACCTGGAACATACTTGGCGACGAAAACTTCATCCTTAGGCGGAATAAGAATGGCATTACGCAGCGGATAAATACTGGCGGACATGGTAGTGAAACTCGCCTCCATATCTTGCCCCTCGGAGGTTTTGAGGACCGCTTCGTACTTCCAAACATATTGATCATTGTAAAGGGAGTTAGTTTCCTCTGCGTAAACAATGATTGCAGTACTTTCCGTTCCAACTGCGTTAAGAAATAATGAGTTTAGATAATGCGTGATAAAAATGTTGAGAATTGCTGCCAGAAGCCCCAAAGACGGCAGTATGAAAAACCATTTTCCATGATTACGCCATATCGATAAGAAGATCCCCATGGCAAAGCTGAAAAATAAGATTATCAACAATGACCAGAACGGGTGATGCGTCAGGAAATACAATACAGCCGAGATTATATACATGTATTTTACTCACCCCTCATGGTTATACTATGCCAGCCCTATTGTTGTATTCTAATGCGTTCTTGTTTGCCATGACCTTGTTCGACTATCAGCGGCTTCTTATCTAAATAATAATCCCACCCATTTGCAATTGCATATTTAATCAATCGTTCGCCGTTCTTAGGCATATGAGGGTTGAAGTGCCATCTTTCCATCTAAAGAATCTCGATAACAATTAGTAATTTAAAAATTCGTTAGATATACTGAACTATCCTGCTCGTTAGCTTAATAACAAGAATGAGCAAAAAAACCTCCCCGCAGCATCCTGCAGAGAGGTTTATTTTCAGTTTGATTGGGTCAAAATTTCGACTTTTTTGGTTCCCTATTGGCTTCGCCATAAATTCGTTCCGCTTTAAAGTAAATTCAGCGCCTTCAGCAAAGCCCATTCACTGGATTTGAAGCCTTCTATTGAAAAATGAGCATCTGGAAACATCGGGGACAAATGATGGTACCCAGGGTATACATGTAATTCCACTAACACACCATCAAAGACCAGTTGTTTTGCAAATAATAAGGCTTCATCGATGAATAAATCAATGCTGCCTATACTTATATAAGTGGGTGGCAAACCGGCTAGTGATTTTGCACGCGCAGGCACGTAATACTCACTAACCTCTTCATGACCGGGTTCATGCCCTAAAACAGATTTCCAGCCAAAATAATTGCTTCCTTTTGTCCAAACAAACTCACCCGCATAGGGATGTTCTGGCGCAAAACTTGTACGGTCATCAAGCATTGGATTACGCAGCCTTAGATGATGAATATCAAATTCCTTTTGGTCACGAATGTAAATGGCTAGACCCGCTGCTAATCCTCCACCTGCGCTGCTGCCGGATATGGCCACTTTTTGAGAATCGATCGCTAATTCCTTAGCATGCTCAATACACCATTTAAGGCCCGAATAACAATCCTGTAGCTGACTAGGCTGAGCATGCTCTGGTGCCAAGCGATAATAGACAGATACACAGCAAAAACCATGCTGGGAAGCAAGCGAAGCATTAGCTGTACGATCACCAATCGGACTTCCCATAACCATACCGCCGCCGTGAATAGAATAAAATAATGGCAACTTCTTGTGCTTTGGCTGGATTGGTTTAATGATCTCTATGCGAATATCTGGGCCTCCAAAATAACTTGGTACTGTTTTTTCTTCAAAAGTAACTGGGAACAACTGCGTAACATCTATTTGCGGCAGCATTTTTGCTTGATTTGTGCGCGATTCTATTAACATTGATTCAGAAAGATCAGTTGTTGGAAATAAATCAACAGCGCTGATAATTTCTTGATCAACTAAATGTCTGCTTCTGTTTTTTTGCTCACTCATGATTTTTAATTTCCTCGCTTTCTATTTATACACATCATTCATTATGATGTGCTGCTCATCGTTTTATGCACAAATCAGAGCCCTTTCTAACTTTCTTTCGTCAGCTAATTTCCAACTATCATGTACACTCTCACATGCTAAACCTATTTTAAATAATGTAGACAGCTATTCATATGTCAACAATGGCTTAGATTCATTGTTAACACAAAAAAGGCACTGATGAGAAATTCTCACCAGTGCCCGTTATTCTTTATTCATTATGTGAATACACAATTCTCTTAATCGTATCTATGGAGAGGAAATATTCCTTCGAAAGCTGCTCGATACTACTCTTACTCATAAAAGCATTTCTAATAGCGGCATTTCGCTGATCCAGTAATTGTCTACCACCGCTCAAGCTTCCCCAGTTTTTATATTCCTTTTCTTGCTTAGGAATGTAAAGAGCCTCTCCTTGAACATACTTTTGAATTTCCATAATTAGCTCTTCAGGCAATATCTTTGTTGCATTAATATATTTCAACTTCGCCCGCTCCTTATTTTGACAATTAAAAATAAGGTGCAAAGCCAAAATATTAGAAAAGCTTATTCAGCGCTATAAAATGTTTCGCCCCACGCAAAGTAACGCTTTTCCAATAACAGGCTTTGCATGAGTGGAAGAAGTACCAGATAATCTTAAGAGATTTTCCATCAGTAAGCACCCCCTTTTCCTAACAAGTATAACATAACTTCAAATGGAGAAGATCCGCATAGAGAAAACATGAAATAAGCCTTTAACCATACGATAAATCGGCTTGTATTAATTTCATATTGATGTGTGCTTGGAAATAGAAGTAATTATTATATCCCAGTCATCATAATGAAGTTCATGTCCAGTACCCTCCAATGTCAGTAAAACCGCATCCGGAATTTCATTAGCAAGATTTTCTCCATGTTTATAAGGGATAATGGGATCTTCAGTACCGTGTACAATCAGAGTAGGTGCAATGATTTCACTCGTCCTAACCAGATAGGATTCCCCACCTGCCAATAAGGCGTGATTACCCATGCTGGCGATATTGTTGCTTCTAACAAATTCTTTTTCCGCCAATGCGCCAATGCTCTTCTCATCAAAAACATGCTTTGAACCGACCAGAATCTTTGATCTATTAATGGCAAATTCGACTACCGATTGTTTGTTCGTCCAATCTACAGCCCCCATATTCGAGAAAAACTCCATAACCCTTTCCTCCATCGGAGGGAGATGCGGAGCAAAATTGGACGTTGAAACGAGGGTAATGGTTTTAACCCTCTCCGGATGCCGCAGAGCGATCATTTGAGTCAACATACCGCCCATGGACATGCCTATGATATGAGCTTGCTCAATCTTATAAGCATCCAATACTCTTATTGCATCATCTGCCATATCTTCAAAAGTATAACCCGGTTGACCAGGCTCATAAGTTGTTGAACGTCCAACATCTCGGTTATCATAACGAATGATAAAACGTCCTGCATCTGCCAAACGCTGACAAAATTCTTCTTCCCACCAAATCAAGGAGGATTGAGCCCCCATAATTAGCAAGATGGCCGGATGATCTGGATTTCCGAAACTGTCTGCACATATATTAATCCCATCTACTTTTATTAGTTGTTCGTTCATATGGAACCCTCCAATATTTCTTACAAAATAAAAAAACACAGGCCATAGGCCTGTGCGCATACTGTAATCGAAAAAGAATTTGAGAATGAACACAGTATTATGATTACCCTATGGAAGACTATCAGTCCAATCATCGGGTAGATCATAAAAGGTTCAATCCATTTCCTTTGTATCTAGTTTATATGGCATAAAGGTAGGGTTCCCCCTCTCCCCAATGATATAAAACTAAACTAGGTTACCGTGAAGGCAAACTAATCTTCGATTACGATGCACACAAAATAGTCTTAAACCACAAACCAATTCATTGTGCAAAAAGTATCGAAGAATTAGATCAACACACGTAACCCCTCCGTTCGTATAAGTTAAATTTATGCTAACATATGGCAAAGTCATATGTCAAATACTAGGCGGTTTCCTTTGTGTTAACCTTTATCCTAGTTTCAAAAAGCTATGTTGCCTCTTCCCTTATGTTTTTTGAAATTTTCGCAAATTGATTTACATACCCTGCCAGATAAATAGCGCAGCGCCAACAATTTGACGTTTTTTCTACGCTCAGCATTATTGGGCATATGCTTAAAATAGATCGGTTTCTCAAAACGCTAATCATATGGTCAGCCTGTTTTTTGAATCTTTCCTTTAAGTAACCTAAATACTTTTATTGTTTTTTCAGAGAAACCTTGAAAGAAATCACTTAGATATTTTTGGACAAGGAACCGTACCAAACTAAAGAATAAAGAAATAACTATTATAAACACAAATAGTTTTATTCCTGTTTCTATATATACCATTTAGATAACGCCCTCCTATTCAATTATCATTATATACTAATACATCGATTGATCTGGAACATGTCGATAACAACCGCTATCCGGACATTTAGCTGAAAAGGCTATCGCTTATAGCGGTAGCCCTTTGTGAATGAATTCTTATTATCCGATAGTTTAGAGAATTATTTTCTTTTTATTAATTTATGAATAATCGAAGGCTTTAAACCAGCTTGAATAAGCAATTTAATATTGAAACCCGACTTCCCATAGCTTAAACGATACCAATAGTAATTTATGTATTCTATCACGGAAAAAACATAAATCAACATACCAAAAAATAAGTCTCTTTTATTCTGTGCAAGCATTAACAACAAAATAACAATTATCACAGCCAAAAGAAAATTAATTCTTCTAAGCATGATTAGGATTTTCCGCATTAACAATGATTTCTCTTTACCTAATGATTGAGATCTAAATACCCAATACAGCACACCTTGAATTAATTGCAACACAAGAAATGAAAACGCAAGCAAGCTTGCGAATCCTAAATCTAGATACAGTTTAAATACAACAAAAAAAGAAATAGCCGCTACTAACTCACCAAAAGCTAGATTCAACAGGTGTTTTCTTAGTTTTCTCATAAAACTCCTTATAAAGATCACAAACACCAACTGTTTTAGATCAATTAATGTATTCATTTTACAACAGTATCTTGTTAACGATGAGCTACCACGCGGCAGCCCCTTCGGTGTTCAACTAACGTCCCCCATCCCTTAGTCATATTCGTTCAGGTAAAGTCCAGGTTGTTATTATTTCTTAACCTAATCACTTTCTCTTTGTATTTTTTCAACTTGGCTTCGAAACCGCTTCTATTTTGTTCAAAATCCTTTGTCCATTTATACATCATCTTCAACATCAGGATGTCTGGCTTATAATGACACTTTTCAATACCAAGATTTTGCTTAAGAAATCTCTTTAGGATTCTTATCCTTCGCGTCCACAATGGAGTATCAAGAAATATGATTGTATCGGCCATTTCATACAAACATTGATAGGACTCTCTATCTGTTCCTTCAAATATCCATGTACCGTGTATATCTATTTCCTTTATAACCTCAATTTGTTCTTCTGCTGAACGTTTATATCGTCCCATGGGTGTTTGATGATGGACTATGGAGTCAAGTTCATAACAAGGTACACTAACTTTCTGCGATAAGCGTTTAGCCAATGTCGTCTTACCACTAGCTACAACTCCAATAATGAAGATCTTTTTCATTCCTATTCTAGCTCCCTGCAACGAGCATATTTGATTTAAATGACTTCTCTATTGACAACAGGGATTCCTTCTAATGCAATTTTGGCAAGATATCGGATCACGGTTATGGAACGAATACTCATTAGCGTAACCTGCCCGTTAGATTAACAGCTGCCGTGGCTAAACTGCAACCCGAAAGATAGACACTTTAGAAAGAGTGATCATCTTTCGGGTTTTGTCTAGTCAGGGTAATGATCAGAAAGTGCACCTATACCCTCTAGTACAAATCCGAGAGATACCTCATTATGTTGTAAATAATCCATAGTTATTTTATCAAGCATATTTTTAAGTACTTGTTTAAAAAATGCTTTGAAAAACGTTCATACTCGACCTAAGCAGGGGAGAAATCCTGATCAAAGGTCTATTTTATGACAAAGCAACTTCCAGTATAGTTCCATATGTAAGATAATACTAGGAGGTTTTAACGCATGACAGAAGCCGTTTTGAAGCTTCGCAACGTGACCAAATCGATTGGCGGACGTAAGATCGTCGACAATCTTAGTTTCGATATACCCGCAGGCGAAGTATTCGGATTTCTCGGACCGAACGGTGCCGGCAAGACGACAACAATACGGATGATCGTTGGCTTGATATCGATGTCGAAGGGCGAGGCCCTAATTAAAGGCATATCCGTCCGCGAGCACTTCGAGCTTGCTATGACGCATGTAGGAGCGATCGTAGAAAACCCGGAAATGTATAAATTTTTGACCGGTTATCAAAACCTTGTTCATTTTGCCCGTCGGCATAAAGGCATTACGAAGGAACGGATTAATGAGGTCGTTAAGCTTCTCGGACTTCAGAACCGTATTCACGAGAAGGTTAAGCGTTACTCTCTCGGCATGAGGCAGCGGCTTGGCGTTGCCCAAGCGATTCTGCATCGTCCATCGTTGCTCATCCTTGATGAGCCGACAAACGGGCTCGACCCTGCAGGCATTCGAGAACTGCGCGATTATTTGCGCAAGCTGACGAGAGAAGAAGGCATCTCCGTCATCGTCTCTTCCCATCTTCTGTCCGAAATGGAGCTTATGTGCGACCGGGTTGCGATAATACAAGCCGGCAAGCTCATCGATATTCGCTCTTTGCAGGAAACTCGCGATTCGATACAGTCGAAGATTGTTATCGAAGTCGGCGATTTACTTGCCGCTCAGCAGCTGCTATCCGCCATCTTCGATGCATCCCGCATTACGGTGAAAGGCAATCAGCTCGAAATTGCGGCTGACAAAGCTGCCATCCCCGATATTACAAGGCTGCTTGTAAGCTCGGAGATTGACGTGCTCGGCATTCAAGTGGCGCAGAAGTCGCTTGAAGAACAGTTCTTGGAAATTACCGGAGGTGAGATGGTTGTCTAGTCTGTCTAATCTAATTCGAAACGAAAATATGAAAATATATCGTCGTCCTCGTACATGGCTTATGATCGCCTTCCTCGTTTTTACAATCGCATTGATGAGCGGCATCATGAAGTGGGAATCAGGCAAAAATAATACGATCGACTGGCAAAACAACCTGACCGAACGGAATAGCAACATGCAGCAGGAGCTTCAAGAAAACAAAGAACTCTCGGAGGAGGACAAAACATACTTCACTAACGAAATCAAGCTCAATGAATATTATTTGGAACAAAATACAAATCCTAACGAATTGTCATTGTGGAATTATGTAGATACATCATCATACTTAATTATTTTAGCGACGATTCTAACCGTCATTATCGCTGCCGATATGATTGCGGCCGAATTTACTTGGGGCACGATCAAGCTGCTGCTTGTCGGTCCGGCTTCGCGCACGAAAATTATGATCAGCAAATACATCGCCACGCTTGGGTTCGCGCTTCTGCTGCTCATATTGACATTTGCGTCTGCTTACGCGGCCGGCGGTATTCTCGAAGGCTTCGAAGGAACAAGCCAAGCGAAAATATCGATTACCGATGGCGGAGTTATCCAAGAAAGTTCCTATTTGTTGAATTCGTTGGAGAAATACGCTTTCTCGATCGTATCCATGCTCATGTACGTTACGATGGCTTTCATGATTTCGTCCACGTTCCGCAGCTCCTCGATGGCCATAGCCTTCTCGCTTCTGTTCATGCTGGTCGGCAATACGCTATCGGCGCTTCTCAGCGGCTATAGCTGGGTCAAGTATTTGCTCTTCTCCAACATCGACCTGACGCAATATATGCAAGGTGCGACGCCGCTAAGACCGGAAATGACGTTGACGTTCTCGATTATGATACTTGTCGCCTACTACATCGTATTCCAATTCTTAGCTTGGTTACTGTTTACGAGACGCGACGTCGCCGCTTAAGGACAATTCCAATACTAAGAACCTCGGGCACTGCTTGAAATAAGCTGTGTCCGAGGTTCTTTTGTTTTTATCCAACTAACCTGTCCAGTTAGTTAAACGATCTATATCCGATCTTTTAATTTTGGACGTGGATAAAAACTTAGAGTATCATCATTCTTTTGCAAAATTATATTTGTTTACGACCGTTAGTGTAGAAAAGACAACCGATCATTTTGGTCGATTGCCTTTGTTCTTAATTGAACTAACGTTATCCGTTAGCTTAAATCCGCTTGAATAAATTAATGCCTCATGATTCATTGCTGAGTAAATAATATTGTTTTCCATTCCGATACTTTATGTTCAGCGTTACCCTGTCAATTCGGCGTCCGGTCGACTACTCTTTTTACCGAATCCACTGTATTGCACTTGAATCCGGTCTTCCGGGCGAATGTCGACGGTATACAGAACGAGCAGAAAGAACCATTCCAGCGGCTTCATCGCCACATAGATCACATCAGCTGCTGTCTTCGTGCGAATCTGCCGACTTACCGGATAGCCGTATTTGTCGTATAGTCGGCGAATCGTCCGGTGGCCGGCGGGCATGTACTGTTCCAGCACATTTTCGAACGCGTTAGCGATCATCAGCTGGCGATTCACTGTAATAGACATGCCGTGCCTGGTTCCCGGCCTAAGCGGCTTGACTAGGGATCGATGTCCCAGAGCGGCGACGGTGCACAAATAATGGCCATCCCCCGACACCATTTCCGGCGGTGGCGCCGGCAGCCTCGATAAGTAGAAGCCGCTCGTATCCAGAAACGCCCGAACTACACCATCCGGCCGCTGCCCGAACAAGACTAGAAGCAATTGAACAACAAGCTGAACGGGGAATAGCAGTGCGATCCATAGCGCCGGAATTGCCCGGCGACGCATGATGATGAAGCGATGCAGAGGCCGCTGCCAGGCGGGCATCGTCTCCGCATCTTCCTCCCTTCCGAACGCCTTCCATACGTCCAATGAGCGCTTGAGCTGCGCCAGATACAGCAGGCAAGACGTTAAGCTCCCGGTTTGAAGAAGCAACACGGAGAAGATCTCATTAAAATCGTAATTGGAAAAGCCGGTATGAATGAAATAGACTGCGGTCAGCGAAATGCAAAGAACCAAAAAGACGTTGCAGCAAGTATATACAATTGGAGAAAGCTTCCTATGATAGATTCTCAGCGCCCAATAGGAAAAGAAGCCGAGCAACCAGTCTACGCAAAGTACGGCACTATGCTTGTGGGACAGAGATGCGTATGCATATAATGGCTCTCCGGTTTCTGAGTACATTTTCAACGGCGCTCCTCCTGGTACCCCTTTCACATCAAATATGAAGCCAACGATCAGGAGAAACGAGGCGATCGAAAGTAGAATGCCGTCTACGAGCCGGGTTAACGTCAATCCTTCGCCTTGTTCGCTTTCCCCAGCTTTTCGCGCGAACGTAAACACCGCCCGAATGAGGGCGGTGAACGCTAGGAGAAGAAACGGAGTGAACAACAGTAGCATTTTCTTGATGCTCCTTCCGGTCGATATTGGACAAGACTTGTGCGGCAGGTGCGCTTGTCGTTTCGCCGACACAAGGCTTCTAGCGGTTCGCCACCGCAATCAGTAAAGTTGACGTCATCGTTGAATGCCCGATTTCAAAATTTCAAGAAAGCAGTTTTGGAAGCGGCGAATGCTAAAGTCCTTTTGACGCTGTATGATACTGACCCTAAAAAATGCAGTCTTTTGAGAGGAATCGAAGTCAAACTGACGCTGTGTTATTAAATGAACGTGTCCGGTTTGCACCTCCGAAGATTTTTTTTGATATAAGTAAGGAACTGACCATTTATCTAGTCAATGATACTCTGAATTTATAATCCAAAAAAAGAGAAAAATGATCATTTATATTTTCCTATTTATTGGTCCTTACTGCCCGTTAGCGCAGCGTAGGGCTGCCATGTGGCAGCCCTTAACGCTTAATATGAGACCTGATATCGGAATTAAAGCAGCGAGGTTACGAACTTCACCTCCGGAAAGCGGCTATCCGGTCCTTTCATTAAGATTCCGCCTTGATTTTTTAGATAAATACCGAAGAAATCCAGCATATAGGCATTGATAACGGAGTTCACTCTTTCAGGCGCAATCTTCCCTGTAACTCCCAGAATTTTGAAAATCGGAGAAATGAACTGTACGTCGGTAAAATTCAAATGCTCCGTATTGTCGATATAGAGGAATTGTCCCCCTACGTCAACCGTTTCGCGCATCCGTTCAAGCTCTACCTTTTTATCTTCCGTTACTTGATCCATCCACTCTCTTGTGTTGCCCATACGTTTAAGCTCTGCCTCCGTATAGGCGTGGTTATCCTTCACCATTTTTAATCTTTCGAATTCGCTTTGCGAGTTCATGAACAAAAACGGCTTACGCAGACCCTCTCTCTCACGCAGTCGATAAAGCGCTCCATCCAAGTCTATTCCAACCGTTATTCGTGGATCGTAAGTAGCGTCATAGGCCGTCGCTCCTCCGATGGAATGACCGAACACCCCGACATGTCCGAGATCAATCCTCCCTTTTAGATGACTTGGAATCTGCCCCGATTGGATGAGCTCGAATTGGTCCAGCGTAAACGCCACATCGTCGGTTAAAACTTTTCCCAACTTGTCGCGATTTCCGCTTTCCGTCCGGTAATCATGGTCGGGCGAGAATAAGTCGTTGGTTGTGCTGGTCGTGATTCGACCATCCGGAAACTCGGTTGCAAATGTATTGTAGGTGTGGTCGATCACTGCCACGATATATCCGTGACTCGCGAGATTTTCGGCTTGCGACGTATGGAGGAACCTGGAAGAGCCGAACCCGGGATTGGCAAGGATCAGCGGGTATGAAGCCTGTGCCGAAGAAACTTCGGCCCCCGAATAAGCATGACTGGATACGTACTTCAGGTGTTGAAGAGTAAACCCGGGAAGGCCATAATTCCCGGCCATATAACGTAAAATCTGGGGATCGGGAATAAAGGGAGCGTACTTCCCGGTGCCACCTTGAGCCGGATACCATACCTGAACCATCAATTCTCTCTTACCATCTCTGGCTTCGTCAAAAATCTCTTCCCTCTCTGTATCCACAAAATGATAAGTTTGCGTTCCTACCTTAAATTCGCCTGTCGGTTCAGGCAGTTTAAATACAGGAAAAGCATACATGAGACCCGCTGTAACGACCAGCATTAGCCCTATAGCGGTATTAGCTGAACCCAACAAGAATCGCGGGATTTTTTTTGGGACGTTTTTTTTAAAATAGCTATAACCTGAAATGGCTAAAAAAATGATCGTTATGCAATACGGGAAGAATAGCTGAACTCTGTATCCTTCCACCGTCCAATGAATGACTAGTAAAAGTGTGGCGATCCCGCTTGCAACGAATACTGAAATTTTACGCCGTCCTTTTCTTAATAGGACTGTTAATGCAAACAAGCCGATGTTTGACAATAAAAGCAACAGTTCAAACAGCCTCATCTCGATTCTCCTTTTAAAAAACTTCTATTTTTGTTTATTCCAATATAATCCTGCCAAACTGGCCTAAGCTATCGCTTTGCCTTACATCTACCTTACAATTTTGTAAGACGCTTATTTAGCACGTAACCATGAAGTGGTAACCATGGATACCACTTGTGAGACTGATCGTGCAGCTCACTTTTCTTGTCCACCCTGATAAACTGCCCGTTAGCTCAACGAGGCTGCCGATTTATTTCGGCAGCCTCGTCCTGATGATTATTTACCTGTTAGCTTAATGAAGCATCGTCTGCCTAAGACTTTATTTTCTTATGACACCACTGGCGCCTGGCTAGCGTCTTGAGCTTGTTCGCATGCTTTTCAATTTTTTGAATACATTTATGTATTAGATTAACAGGAGGACACAAGTCATGTCACAACTCGGCCAATCGTTTATGAGAGGTACTCTGGTTTTGTCTGTTGCTGCTTTCATCAATCGTATTCTAGGTTTTATCAGCGGCATGTATATAGCTCGCGTACTGGGCGCAGAGGGAATCGGCATCTTGATGATGGCGCATCCGCTTGTTCCGCTCGTCATTACGATTACGGAGCTTGGATTACCGGTGGCAATTTCCAAGTTGGTCGCAGAGGCCCAGGCACGCGGCGAACGGATGAAAGTGAGGCGCATTCTGTATGTCTCGCTCGCAGTTACGGGCGTTTTGAGCGTAGCGCTAACGACCATATCGTTACTTGGATCAGAGTGGATCGCGTCAATTCTGTTAAGCGACCAGCGGGCTTATTACGCCATGCTAGCGATTACACCCATCGCACCGATTATCGCAGTCTCCGCCGTATTAAAGGGGTATTTTCGGGGAATGCAGCAGATGAAGACCATTGCAGCTTCCGATGTGCTGGAGCATACGGTTCAAATCGCTTGTGTGCTAGCGTTGGTACACCTATTGCTGCCTTACGGAATTGCTTACGCAGCTGCTGGTGCAATGGCTGCCTCTGTCGTCAGCGAAGCGATAAGCCTCTTATTTCTGATGACAAGCTATAAGCTATATGGTGAATCGAAGGTATCGGGCGAGACTTGGGCGAGCCATCTGAAGCAAGGAAGAAGCACACTCGCCGAGCTGCTGCAAATCGGACTTCCGACGACTGGTCATGGTATCATTCATTCGTTATACAACGCCTTCCAGCCGCTTCTTATTACAACCAGCCTGGGCCTGTACGGCATCGGCACAGCTTTAGCCACGAAGCAATTCGGTCTGCTGGCCGGCTATGTGTTTCCGCTATTATTCATGCCGAGCTTTATCACGCAATCCTTATCCACCGCTCTTATTCCCGCGATTGGTGAGGCCACGGTGAACAAGAACAGTTTGCTCATACATGAGCGGATGAATCAAGCTATGATATTGGGACTTCTGATCGGTGCGCCAGCAACCGTTATCCTGTACGAATGGGCAACTCCACTAACGACACAAGTCTATAATGCGCCTGAAGCAGGATTACTTCTAAAAATACTTGCGCCTATGTTTTTTCTACATTATTTCGATGCTCCACTTCATGCGATTCTACTTGGCCTCGGTCGCGCGAAAGCAGCTCTATGGAATTACGTAATAGCTACTGTATTTAAGGGTGTCTCGGTCTTCGTGTTAGGCAGTCAATTAGGAATCGTTGGTGTTGCGTTCGGCATCGGTATTGGCATTTTGATACAAACGCTATTGAACTTTTTTTCCATCTCGAGTTCGATCGGATTTTATGGGAGCATTCGTCCTTATATCAAGGTTGGGATCTGCATGATGCTAATGGCAATCTGCGGACACTTGACCTATAACCAGCTAGTCAGCCACGGTATGCCGCAGTTATGGTGCGTAATCATTTCAATCTTCTGTTCCTTGTTTCTTTATTTCGCTGCTCTAGTCGTGACCGGTACGTTGAATTGGAAAAGCACGCGTCATAAATTTTCAATTCCATGGTAAGAAAAAGCAGCAGTCATGATTCGATATGTAAAAAGAATAAATAGTATTAGAATGGATGTCTTTATTCCACCCGATTTTTCGAGTTGTCATACCGTTAGACTCCATAAAATAAGTTTTGGACTGAACTTAGAAATTGAAATAGCGACAGCCAAGGACGAGAAAACAAAGAGTCCTAGACTGTCGCTATTTTATTGAACTAACTGTGATGCGGTGAGGGTATGTTCGTCTGATTCCAATTCCCTGCTGCTGCCAATACCATCTTCGAATCAACTTCTAAATTCTGCCGGACCGAGATCCGAATGGCTCGAAGCGTGAATATGATGTTATATGATAGGAATGCCTTCGTGAAATACTAAAAAAGCACTTCTATTTGTTTATAAGCTTTCGAAGGTGATTCCTTTGTTAAAATCTCTTTGTCATCACTATGACCATTATAAATATTCAATATCTTTAACTGATAAATCCAATCTCCTGTATCTTCGTGTACTAATCTACCGTTATAGATAATCCTTCCATATTCACTACTTTGAAGTATAAACGCATTTTCAGATAAGTATTGATATCTTGAATCATAACGAACAGGTTTGCCACAAGAATCAGAATACTTAAAATATACTTGTAGTTTGTCATCCTTGTTTTGTATTTCAGTACTAGCTATCTTCCAATCATTTCGATGTGAGTCAAGATACTCGACTTTATTACTTTCAATTTCAAATCCATTTTCATTTTGAGTAATTAGTATTTCCTGAAAAGGAATCGTAGTGCTTCCAATGTAATTTATCAACATATCTGGAATTGAGAACGACTTGCTAAATCTATTCCTCAAAGTAGAGTGTGGAGCTCCTCTGACCTTTTTATCCCATAATATTGTGATAGATTGAATGATCACACCTATTCGCTCCTTAGTTTAAGTATTACTTTCCTTTCATATAACGTCTCTTGTACAAACTACGCATATTCTCCATACTTAAAGTATTAGTGAAGTAATTAAATTATTCTGTCCGTTAATTAACGGCAGCCCTTTAATTATTGAACTATTGTTCATTGTTAGTTCAATCATATCAACTCTGAGATAAACATTGGTGTAGCTCCATCCTCTGTATTAAAGCCAAATTTATTATAGAAATCCACTGCATGAGGATAAGAAATTAATACTTTTGTTTTACACCCTTTATATCTATCAAGCATTATATTCATCATTTCCTTACCTATACCTATATTCTGATAACTCGGATTAATAAGCATATAATGAAAATATACCGTTAATACACCATCTGACAAAGCATTTATTAAACCGACAAGCTTTCCTTCTTCCCAAGCGGTAACAATTGAATGAGACCCTCCAATTGCTTGTAAAAGCTCGTTTGGATACTTGCCAGACTCCCATTCTACCGAAAGAAATAACTCTTGGAGTGCATCCTTAGTGATATCCTCTTTGCTTGAAGCGTAATAAATACTCACCCCTATACCTTCCTTTCATAAAACTAACTACGCCAGAACATCTGTTTTAAACTCCCATACTTCGATGGTTTTGCCATCCTTACGAAGCCATAAAATGATACCGACAAAGGAATTTCGGATTTATCAAAGTGAATAATCACTTTATTTACCTCAATATACTATTAAAAAGATTTATAGAAAATGGATTAACTGATGTGGAATTTGTATTTATTTACTTTAGAGAATTCACATGAGAATACTTCTTTTATTTAAGCTTACTAATCCTAAGAAGCTTATAGCGTTAATCTGCCCGTTAGTTATCGAGATGTGAAGCTGATTCCGTCCTACTTGTATGCAGGTAAGGTTATCATTTTATTTATTTCATTATTTTAAGAGATACTTATAATATGCTGGGAATTCTCGTATTAAGGAGTAAATATCTCTAAACTCAAAGACTTTGGCATGAGCTGAGTACACTTCTTTAATATCCATTTTTCTAAACGCTAATTTTGTTCTAGATATATGAAAGTATTGAGTAATAACCATCACAGACTCTAAATCTAATTCATCCATTATCTTGCTGGTATTTTGGGCGGTCATATATGAGTTGTACCCATTATTATCCTCTATAATTTTATCTTCCGGTAATCCTTTATCTATTAAGTATGATTTCATAACCTTTGCTTCATCGAAACCTTCCTTACCAATACCGCCACTTACAATAATAAAAGTAAAGTAGCCCCCTTTATAAAGCTCTACGGACTTATCTAATCTTGCTTTTAACCGCTCAGAAGGCTGTCCATTAACTTCTACTTTATTTCCTAATACTACAGCTGCCTCAACTGGTTTCAATTTATCATTCAACCCATCTATTATCACGAAAGTAGTGTGAATGATAAACCAGATGCAAAGACTTGCTACTAATATTCCAAATCGTTTAATGAAAATATATTTCAATCTCTCACCTGCATTCTCTCATATTTCTCCATAATCATACCCTAATTTTATCACACAAGGGTGCATGAAACATTCCACGCAGACGTCCCACCGACTTAAAACTTTATATGTATTATCAAAATTGAAACTAATTGCCCGGCAGTTGAATGCCACGCCAGCTGCTTACATCGCATTGGGCAAATTCATTATCACCTGCAGCAACCACCGTGCCGTCCGATTTAAGACCGAGCGTATGAGCGCAGCCCGCCGCTACCGCCACTATATCGCGCCAGCCACTTACATTGCATTGGCCATGTTCATTCCTACCCAGAGCGACCACCGTGCCGTTAGATTTAAGCCCGATTGTATGATTACTTCCCGCTGCTATCGCCACAATACTGCTCCAGCTGCTTACATTGCATTGGTCATGCTTATTCAAACCCACAGCCATCACCGTTCCGTCAGATTTAAGCCCGACGGTATGAAGGTAACCTGCCGCTGCCGCCACTATGTCGTGCCAGTCGCTTGCATTACATTGGCCATACTGATTATTACCCACAATCATCACCGAGCCGTCCGATTTAAGCCCGACGGTATGCCAGTCACCAGCTGATACTCCCACCATATCACTCCAGCCGCTTACATTGCATTGGCCTTCATTATTTCGGCCCACAGCCACCACCGTGCCATCAGATTTAAGCCCCACGCTACGACGCCATCCCGCCGCAACCGCTACAATATCGCTCCAGTCATCTACATTGCATTGGTCATGCTTATTCCAACCCACAGCAACCACCGTGCCATCAGATTTAAGCCCGATTGTATGAGAATTACCCGTGTTCGTCGCCATATGAACATTACCTGCCGCAATCGCCACAATATCGCTCCAGCCGCTCACCTCACATTGGCCATATTTATTATCACCCACTGCCGTCACCGTTCCGTCCGATTTGAGACCAACGGTATGTCGACGACCCGTCGCTATTGTAGCTTTAGGCCATCGTTTCACCTTTAACGCCGCTTCAAATGGTGAAGTGTAATCCATGTTTTTCCTCCTTGAAACAAAACTTATTTTTTGATCAGATCATGCTTCTTGCGAACTGCATAAACACCTAACATTATAAGTATTCCGCACATTCAATAAACGATCCTCCCCGTTAGCACAATCACTTATCTCAGTTTCATAGCTTTAGTGTCTTAGATCTCCACACTCGATACAGTCCGACAACTAGAAAGATAAAAGCAACAACTTCTATGATTCTAGGGATGATATTCAGTATTGTGATCATCTCTCCAAATGTCATTCCAAGCGGTAATGTAGTACGGTTCGCATCATAAGAATTAATGAGTCGACTTATTGTAAAAGGTGCAATAAAATCATAGATCTTCAATATTAAAATAATAAGAAAGAAGTAAAAGCCTGCAATGAAGTTATTTTTCCTGCACTGTATAAGTCCAAAAATTAATAAAAATATGAAGAAAATCGAAAATACAATTGCAAAAATTCCTAATATAACCACCAAATCACCCCTTTTTTTCACAAAATTGATATTCATATCTTACGTTTGCCCCAAGGAATAATTCCACTATCTTTCCCGTTAGAATAATGAAATGAGCAGGCTACCGAAGTACCTGCCCATCACTGTCTATCATTTAACTATAGTTCTCTGTTGCTTCATTAAACGCTCCCGCCGCTTACTTCTTTATGATGGGTATCCATATTTCGCTTTTAAATTGCGGTGATGCTACATCTTTATGCTCATTCCAGAGCATTTCCGGCCCATTGTTTAGCTCATATTCCGCGGATGGAAACCATTCGGAATAAATGCGCCCCCAGATCTCTTGAAGCGTACTTGGAAAAGGGCCGACGGCTGTGAATACAGCCCATGTAGAGGCTTGCACCTCCAACTGGGCGAAGCCATCCCCATCTTTCGTTGTGGCCGCCCCAATGTAATGATCGAGCTCTCCTTTCTCCTCAAACCGCTCTTCACTAAAATTCGTGGAAGCACTGATTAGTCCTGAAGGTTGAACATTCGAATAACTCTTAATCTTATCAATCATTTCTGGAGTGAGTCCTTCAAACATCGATGCAATCTCCGGGTTCACCCCTTGAAATACGATTGGCACTCTTTTTTTGATTCCCACGATGCGAAAAGCCTCTTTGTCTTCAATTCGGTAGTTCATTTCACTTCCTCCTTTGATAGTCAGTTGAAACGTCATCCGAGGGAAGGCTTTGAGGGACTGTCCATGGATTCGGGCTTCCGAGGGATTAATCCCATGCATGCTTTGGAAAGCCCTAGCAAAGGAATCCGGCGAGGTATATCCGTATTTTATCGCAGCATCGATGATCTTGATGTCACTGTGGCTTAGCTCGAGTGCTGCCAAAGTTAGGCGTCTTCGGCGGATGTATTCCGACAGTGTAATGCCTGCAAGGAATGAGAACATTCGTGTAAAATGATATTCTGAACAGCAGGCAATTTTCGCTGCCTCCTGATAGTCCACATGATCAGTAAGATTCTCCTCAATATAGCTTAAAGCTTTGTTCAGTTTCGCCAGCACATCCATCATATCGCCTCCCCTCGTTACTCAAAGCATAGCAGAGAAGGTAATTCCCTTCCCGACATTTACTGCACAATACTGTAGGTTCTTTCTCAGCTCAGTGAACAGAAGACAAGTCTAGTAGGAAGGCCCCGTGCTCCTTTGTTGTCTCGTTGAAATTAGAAGGCAAATCCATAGGATTGACTACATGAAAAACAACCGTAGAGTAACAGAAAAAACAATGAGCAGCTGCTGCGGCAGACTACTCATTGTTTTCACGCTAACGTGTTCCAATAGCTGAATCACTTTTTTTATTTTAAATTAATTAAATCTGAAAGTTAATTGAACTATCGTCCCAAAAATCTCCAGCCATGTGCTAACATCACCTTCGGGATAATGCACTAATCCAAAATCGATAACTCTTTTATAAACCAAGCGTCTGTAGCATTATGCTCTGAACCATCTAATGGTTTTTCAAGTTGTTGGAAACCTAATTTGATGTAGAGGAGATTTGCTGCTTGAAGTTTCTTCAATGTTTCTAAATAACAATGTGTATAGTATTCCTTGGCGAAGTCGAGTGCTACTTTCATAAGATCACTTGACAGACCCATACCCTGAGCTTCCGGTGTAATGTATAGCTTTTGCAACTCACAAATTCCCGGTTTCTGCCCAAAAGGTGCAATCCCCACACCGCCTACCACTTCGTTTTGTTCATTCACTACAACCCAGTACTTTGAATTTGGTTGTTCCTTGTAATATTGTGCCAGATTGCTGAGTTGAGGGTCAAAATATGCTGTTCCAGGAATGTTTAGGTTAAATGATTCCAATGAGCGTCTAATAATTCGCTCTATTGTTTGATTGTCCTTTTCTTCAATTGCACGAATTTGCATTGTTACATTCTCCAGTATCTAAGTAATTTTAATTCTAATATTATTCGCCAAATGATTCAAATTCAAGTATCCGGGCCGTTAGCTCAAGCGATATTCTGAGTATTTTGAAAAAATGTTGAATTTCTCATCACAAATAAGTCAATTAGGAAAAGTAATTTCTAATGTTTTATCATCTTGCTCTTCTCCTTTAAGAATAATTGCAACGACGCCTTCTTTTATCCATGTAAACTCGAAATTTTCGGCCAAAAGTGTCTTGCCATCATTATTAATTCTTTCTTCGATAAAAGTTCGTAGATGTCCAATTTTTCCATAGTAAATTCGTATCGGTGCATTCGAAAAAAAAGCATTCTGTCCTCGGGACTGACCCCCATTTGTGAGACAGGGATCAAAACACCTTCAAGTTTAAACGGCCAGTCGCCTGTAATCAATCGGCGACTGGTTCTTTAGTTTCGTTTGAATACGAATTGCGTTATAGTAAGTGATGTAGTCTCGAACGGTCTGTT